>DAOKYY010000025.1:0-38930 GCA_035325905.1 Aggregatilineaceae bacterium
TTCTCCAGGCGGAAGCCGTGGCCGCGCACGGTGATGATGTACTGGTTGTCGGGATCGACCTCGGCCAGGCGGTCGCGCAGGCGGCGCACCAGCGCGTCGATTGCCTGCTCGCTGACGCCCTCGCCGACCGCTTCCGGCCAGACGGCCTCGACCACGCCATCCCGCGTGCAGACCGCGCCGCCCGCGTCGTACAGCATTTCCAGCAGCCGGTACTGCGGCAGGCTCAGCGGCGGATCGACCTCTTTGCCCGCGATGAACACCCGGCGCGAGTCGCGGTTGATCTGGAGCCTTCCCAGGCTGCCCGGCAACTCGTCCACCATCAGCGGCGCGGTCGCCTCGGAGCCGATGAACGTCAGCTTGGCCGCCAGCGCGACGTTAATCTCGTCGCCGTCGCGCAGCGGGACCGGCTCGTCCTTGATCTGCCGGCCATTGACCCAGGTGCCGTTCTTGCTGTCGAGGTCTTCGAGATAGTACGTCTCGCCGGCGCGGTAGATGCGGATATGCTCGCGCGAGACCTGGCGCTCCGGCAGCACCAACCCGCACTCTCCGCCGCGCCCGATAATCAGCTCCGGCTCCTGGAGGATGAACCGCTGGCCTGCTTTCTCGCCTTCGTGGATGATCAGCACGGGCTTGTCTGCTGCGTTCGACATCGCTCATTCGTCCTTCGACAAGTGATGGGCGCCGGGTGGTCGTGCGTGTGCGTTCGGGGCGGGCGCGATCAGCCCCGTCGTCAGCCAAACAATCCGCCAGGTCAGCCAGCGCGGGGCGGCCAATCGGCCGCCGGTGCCAACTGCGAATGGACCCTCTGACTGAACAGTATAGCCAAACTGCCGTTTCACCTCAAGCCCGGCGCAGAACAGTCAGTTCCGGCTCAGCTCGACGTCGATCTCGACCGGGCTGGCCGTATCCTCGATCACCGCGATACCGTCGGCGGAAATGGGGAGATACCCCTCGGCCCGAACTAGCACGCTGTACAGCAGCGGCTCGTCATCGGTGCCGCGCGGCAGCAGAACCGGCACCTGGAAATAGCCCTGGCTATCTGCCTGCGAGATACCGAGCACCTGCGATTGGGTCCAGGTGAAGTCTTCGATGCTGAATTCGGGCCGCAGCACGATGAACAGCGCGCCTGGGATGCCTTCGCCGGTCGCCGCGTCGGTGATGCGCCCCTCCATCTGCACGCCTTCGGCGCTGGCGAACGCGCCGACCGGAAGCTGCCCCAGCCCGACCTTCGCGCTGACCGACGCCAGCGGCACGTTGTTGATACTGATCTCCAGCGTGTAGGTGCCGTCGGGCAGCGTTTGCAGGCTTTCCAGGCTGACATAGTAGTTCTCGCCCTCAGAGGGCGCGTCCCACGGCTCTGTGACTTCGATCAGCGGCTCGCCGTCGACCAGCCAGCGCCAGGTCCAGGGGGTGCCCGCGCCGATCAGGCGCCAGTTGAAGAAGACGACCAGCGACTCGACGCCGCTCGGAAACTCGCTGCGTGCTGGCTGGACGGTCCCAGTCGCGCCGGGCTGCTGGCTTGTGAAGCGGAAATCGGTGAAGATGACCGGATTCGCCGCTTCCGCCCCGCCCGCGACCACGAAATCGGCGGTCGCGCTGAGCGTGTTGTTCAGCCCAAGCTCCAGGCGATAGCGGCCCGGCAGAAAATCCGCCTCGACGGTGATCAGGTGGGTGCCCTGCGTTTCGAGCGTCCAGACCTCCTCGCCGCGCGCCAGCTCGCGCCCTTCATAGGACCAGATGTAGGTCCAGGGCGTGCCGGGGACCATGTTGCGATAGTTGAAGCGCGCCTGGATCGCGGCGCCTTCCGGCAGGACGTAGCTGGTGCCGACCAGCGCGCCGGTGTCGCGGTCGAGCAAGCCGAAGACGATGTCCGAGAAGCCCGGCTCGGAGGTGGGGCCGCCGCCGATCACGATGCTGCGCGAGGCGACCTCGCGCCCGTCGATGAACAGGCGGAAGAAGTAG
This sequence comes from Aggregatilineaceae bacterium, assembly GCA_035325905.1. Taxonomy (GTDB): domain Bacteria; phylum Chloroflexota; class Anaerolineae; order Aggregatilineales; family Aggregatilineaceae; genus DYGX01. Next base: position 1,963 of record DAOKYY010000025.1, read on the forward strand.
ACGCCGTTCTTCCACGGGATGTTCGAGCTGCCGATATACCACGTCCCGCTGCGACCCCCGCTCCAGGTGGACGGCGGCAGGCTGTAAATCGCCTCGGTCACGTCGTCGACGGTCACGCGCAGCTCGTAGATCATGCCGTTGACCATGTTCTGGTAATCGAAGAACAGGTACAGGCTGGTGATCCCGGCCGGGGCGCTACCTACCACGTTGGCCGGGACGCCCGCCTCGTTGACGCGCGTCGCGAAGAACAAGCGGCTGAAGCTCGGCTCGCCTTCGGGCGGGGCCAGCACAGTGCTGGTCAGGTCCGGCCCCTGGCGGATGCCGAGCGCGGCGGCGCGAGCCAGGCCGCGTGCGACGCGCGCCGGACGCAGCGCGCTGATGAAGCCGCCGACCGGCACGCAGGCGTCGGCCTGGTTGGCGCGCCCGTCGAGGTTGGTGTCTTGCAGCACGCGGCAATCGACCGCCTGACCGGCGACCTGCCCCGGCGCGATGGTCGGGATGCCGATCAGCTTGCCCTCGCGGTTGTAGGCGCCGCCGCCGGTCATCGTGCCAGGGATGACGGCCCCAGTGCGCACCCAGGCGCGGTCGCCCGCGCGCGCTTCGGCGGTGAAGCCGGTGATCGTCCCGCGCGTGACCTCGACCGGCGAATTGCCGAGATCGGGGTAGCCGACGACCGTGATCGTGTCGTCCAGCGCGACGGCGGCCGAATCCCCCAGCTCTACGAACGGCAGCGACAGCGCCCCCGGCTCGATCGGGCGCCCGTCGAGATAGCCGTTAATGCGCAAAACCGCGAGGTCCAGCCCGGCGCTGGACTCGACCACCTCGGCGGTGTAGGTCGGCACGGGCGGCTCGTTGGTGCGGACCGTCACGGCGATCACGACGCGGTCGGAACGGCAAGTGTCGCTTGAAAGCGCGGTATGCGCGTTGGTCAGGATCAGGCCATCGGCGCTGATCAGCGTGCCGGAGCCGACACACGAGATGATCGGCTGGTTCTGGTTGTTGTAAGTCTGCATCAGGTAGACCGTCGCGCGCTTGATCACGTCTTCGTTCAGCTCGACCAGCGGCGGGGGAGGCGGCGTGGGCGTTGGCTCCTCGGTTGGCTCCGCATCCTGCGCCTGAGCCGGGGCGTAGCTGAGCGGCGAGAGGATCGCGGTCGCCGCCAGGCTCAGGATAACAGCGGCAGCCAGCGCAACGGTCAGCAGCGTCCAGTGTTGAGGTCTTGATCGCAGAGGCATCAGAAGATTTCCAGCGTGTTCAGCATGTTCTCGAAACGATACAGGTTGTCCTCGAAGCTGTCGCGCTCCTCGCGATACGACACGATCACAGCCTGGGCGCCGCGCAGCACGACCAGGTCCACCCCCTCGACCACGATCGGCAGCGTTTCGAGCGCGGGATTGCGCTCGCTCTGTACGTAGGCGTAAGTCAGGCGGACGGCGGGCGAGCCATCGCGCAGGGTGACGTTGCGGCGCGAGATGACGCGGTAGGCAGGGAAGCGCAACGGCCGGTCGATCTCGATCTGGTGCAGCACGTTGGCGGGTGTCGCGTCCGGCCCGACCGGCACGATCGACACCTGGAGCAGCGTCTTGAACGGCAGCGCGTCGGGATCGACCGCGCGGAAGACATAGTCCGCGCCGGACCGGTCAAGCAGCCAGCCCTGCGGCACCTGCGCGCGGATCCCGGCTTCCAGGTCTTCGAGCGTCACGGTGGCGTTGAGCGCGGCGTCCCGCATGGTGACGCCCAGCGCCAGCGCGACAACCGCCAGCGCCAGCGATAGGTAGGTGTTCCACCGCTGCGCGAACGACAGGCCGGGCCGTTCTTCGACGACCGTGATCGGGCGGTTCATAGCAGCCCCCGCCGCCCGGCGGCGGTTTGCTGGCGCTCGTCGGCGCTCTGGATCAGGAAGGCGAAGATGAGCAGCAGCGCGGCGATCAAGGCGAAGGACAGCGCCAGGCCGCCGATCGGGCGGCTAGCCGTCGCGCCGACGCCCAGCCCGCTGACGATCGCGATCCCACGAAAGCCGTAGTGCAGCCCGCCGAGCGCGGCGGCCACCAGCAGCCCGGCCGGCATCCAGACCACCGGCGGGCGGCTGACTCGTAGCTCGCCGAGGAAGAAGCCGATCACCAGGCCGGTTGCCAGGTGTACAAAGGTGTTGGACGCGACCCACAACCCGGTCGCAACGACCGTTGCGTCGGTATCGAGCGCGTAGCGCACGTTGAGGATGACGGCGAAGCCGACCGAGGCCGCCAGCGCATACGCCGCCGCGTCGAGCCGCTGGCGGAAGTGCGTTTCCCAGACGGTATAGCGCAGCACCGCGTAGCGCAGAAACACCCCCGCGAACCCGACCGTGAAGGTGTAGCCGAGCACGCGCCCGAAGAAGCCCTGCGGCGGCAGCCAGCGATCCGGCACGAACAGCCGCTCCGACAGCGGCATGGCGACCGCGTTGGCGACCAGCGCGCCGAGCAGGAGCACGCTCAGCAGGTGCGGGCGTGGCTCGAGCGCGCGCCGCTCGCCGCGATACGAGATCAGCAGCCAGGCGGCCAGCGGCAGCAGCGCCAGCGCGAGCTTTCCGCGCGTGTCGCGCAGGCCGACCGGCAGGAGATCGACGAAAAGAGTGGCCGCGTAGACAAACGCGACGACGACAAAGAGCAGCAGGACTTCAAGCCACGTCGTCTGCCAGACCCGCCGGTACGGATAAACCTCGACCGGCTCTTCTTCTGGCGCCAACAGGATCGGTTCAAATGACAACGGTCACTCCCGGCGGAGGCGGCGGCGCGCCGCGATCGAAGTGCTCATTGAAGTGCTCTGGCGGCGGTGGTAAACTTCCCTCGCCACCGGCAGATTGTACCGCGCACCGTGCCCTCCGACTATGGTTCACCGGTCCGGCCGCAACGCGGCGCGCGCGAGCTTTGCCTCCGGCGTAGGGTCTGGCGCGGCGAGACGAGAGGAATCGGGCGGCTATGGGTATCGAGCAGAGACGCGGTCGCGCGCCGCTTCGCCTGGGAGTGCTGGGCGTGCTGCTGATCGGGTGCCTGCTGCTCGCGGCGGTTGCGGTTGCGCTGGCGCTGCGCGGCGGCGAGGCGGCTACACCCGGTCGCGGCAACCGCATCGTCTACGGCCTGACGCTCAACCCTTCCGGCTTCGACCCGCATATCCACCAGTCGAGCGAGCTGGGAATCCCGTTCTTCTCGGTCTATGACACGCTGGTCTACCGCCACCCGCAGACGCTTGAGTTTGTCCCCGGTTTGGCCGAGCGCTGGGAGATGTCCGAAGACGGGCTGGCGTGGACCTTTTATCTCAAGCAAAATGTGCGCTTCCACGACGGGACCGAGTTTAACGCGGCGGCGGTCGCGGCCAATCTCGACCGCATCATGAACCCGGACCTCGGCTCGCAGAAGGCGCGCGTGCTGCTGGAGTCGGTCAGCGGGTACGAGGTGGTCGATCCCTACACCATCACGCTGAGGCTGTCGCAGCCCTACGCGCCGCTGCTCGACGCGCTGAGCCAGGTGTACCTGGGGATCGCCAGCCCGGCGGCGCTGGCCGCGACCACCAACAACAGCTACCAGTGGCACCAGGTCGGCACCGGGCCGTATCAGCTGGCCGAGTTCGTGCCGGGGAGCCTGATCCGCCTGGAGCGCAACGAGGACTACGACTGGGGGCCGGTGTTCTACGCTCCGGCGACGGACGACTCGCTCGACACAATCGAGTTTCGCTTCTACACCGACCCGGCGACGCGCAGCCTGGCGCTGGAGAGCGGCGAGGTACAGGTCGTCGGCGAGCTGCTGGCGACCGACGCTGACCTGCTGGCAGGCAACGTCGAGGTGACGGTCTACCAGGTGCCGGTGCCCGGCACGCCGCAGCAATTCTTCTTCAACACGCGCCACGCGCCGCTCGACAGCGTATCCGTGCGGCAGGCGCTGATCTACGGAGCCAACCGCACCGAAATCGTGGACGCGGTCTACCAGGGGCGCTCGCCGGTCGCGCATGGCCCGCTGACCTCGACCGCGCTGTACTACGACCCGGAAGTCGAGCAGATGTACCCGTTCGATCTCGACCAGGCGCGCGCCTTGCTGGCCGCGCAGGGCCTGAGCGATACCGATGGCGATGGCCTGATCGAGTTCGAGGGCGAGCCGCTGGAGTTGACGGTCGTTTTCGGGCCGTGGAACCAGATGCCCGACGTCGCGCAGTTACTCCAAAGCCAGTGGCGCGCGCTGGGCATCGGCGTGGAGCTGATCCAGGCGCCGGACTTCCCGTCGCTGCGCCAGCGCGTGCGCGACGACGATTACGACGTGATCGCGTTCTACGAGTTCGGCGTCGATCCGAGTCTGCTCAACCGCTTCTATCTCAGCGGGGCGGTCAACAACTGGTCCGGGTTCAGCGATCCGCAGCTTGACCAGGCGCTTTACGAGGCGATCCGGCAGACCGCGCCCGACGCGCGCGCGACGCTCTACAGCGCGATCCAGCAGCGGATCATGGAGCAGGCGGTTGTGCTGCCGATCCGCGAGTACACCAACCTCGTCGGCGCGTCGTCCGCCCTGGACGGCGTGATTTTCAGCGCGCAGGGCTGGTGGCCGCTGCTGCGCAATTTCCTGTACACTGGCTGAGCGCGGATGCTTCCGTTCCTGGCGCGGCGGGCGCTCAGCGCGCTGGCGGTGATCTGGCTGGCGGCCAGCCTGGCGTTCGTCGCGTTGCGCTGGGCGCCGGGTGACGCGCTCGACGCGACGCTGGCGCGTTCCGGCGCGTCGGAAGACACCATCGCCGCCCGGCGCGCCGCGCTCGGCCTGGACGACCCCCTTCCGCTGCAATACCTCCGCTACTGGCTGGACACGGTCCGGGGCCGGTGGGGCGCGTCGCTCGTCTCCGGCCAGCCGGTGGTCGATCTGCTCGCGGAAAATGCCCTCCCGACGCTGACGCTCGCCCTGGCGACGCTGGCGCTGGCGCTGGCGCTCGGCGTGGCGCTCGGCGTGGCCGCCGGGCTGGGGCGCCCTGCCGCGCTGCGCTGGCTGGCGGACGCGATCGCGGCGCTGGCCCTGGCGACGCCGGTCTACTGGACGGCGACGCTGGCGATCTACGCGTTCACCGTCGCCATTGGCCTGTTTCCGGGCCTGGGGGGTGAGGGGCCGCGCGCGCTGATCCTTCCGGCGCTGGTGCTCGGCTTTCACACGGCGGGCAGCATCGCACGCGTCACCGCCGCCAGCGTGCGCGACGCGGCGCGCGGCGACTTCGTGCGGACCGCGCGCGCCAAGGGCCTGCCGGAGCCGGACGTGCTCGACCATATTCTGCGCGTCGGGCTGCTGCCGGTCGTGTCGGTCGCGGCGCTGCAAGCGGGCTTTCTGCTCGGCGGGACGGTGATCACCGAGATGATTTTTGTGCGGCGCGGTTTGGGGCAGGTGCTCTTGAGCGCCGTGACCCACCGCGATTACCCGGTCGTGCAGGGGCTGGTCGTGCTGTCCGCGTTGGTGTACACGACGCTCAACGCGGCGGCGGACGTGCTCTATCACCGGCTCGACCCGCGCGTGCGGCGCGAGAGCTAGGCGAGAGCGGCATGATGCGGCGGAGCGTGCGCCTTTACGCGGCGCTGGGGCTGGGCGGGCTGATCGTGGCGCTGTCGCTGTTCGCGCCGCTGCTCGCGACGCATGACCCGCGCGCCGCTGCCCCACCGGCGCAGCTTCAGCCGCCTTCCCGCGAGCACTTGTTCGGGACGGACTTGTTGGGCCGCGACGTGTACAGCCGCGTGCTGTACGGGGGCCGCCGGACGTTTGGCGTGGCGCTGCTCACGGCGCTGATCACGCTGGGGCCGGGCCTGCTGATCGGGGCGGTGGCGGGCTTCCGCGGGGGCTGGATCGACATGGCGCTGATGACGCTGCTCGACGCGCTATTGGCTGTTCCGGCGCTGGTGCTGGCTCTGGCGCTGCTGACGCTCGCCGGAAGCGGCAGCGCGCAGATCGCCGTCGCGGTCGGCGTCGCCGGGATCCCGGCTTACGGGCGGGTGGCGCGCGCCGCCGTGCTGGAAGCGCGCAGCCGCCCCTTCGTCGAGGCGGCGCGGGCGATTGGCGCTGGCCCGGCGGGCATCCTGGCACGGCACATTCTCCCGACGATTGCGCCGCCGCTGCTGGCGTTCGCCGGGGTGATGCTGAGCTGGGCAATTCTCAACAGCGCGGCGCTGGTCTTTCTCGGCTTCGGGGGCGACATTTCCGCACCGGACTGGGGCGTGATGCTGGCCGATGGGCGGCAGGCGTTCCGCACCGCGCCGTGGATCGCGCTGGCGCCCGGCGTCGCGCTGAGCGCAACCGTGCTGGCGATCAACTGGCTGGCGGATGGCCTCGACCGGCGGGCGCGCTAACCGGCGGCAGGCGGCGGAGCCGCGCCCGGTGCGACGATGCTGAACAGCACTTCGTCGGACGAGGTCTGGCCGACCCACACGCCCTGATCCGAGTAGGCGGGGGTGGCGGTTGGCGCCTGGCCGGACGCAGGCAGCGGCAGCACGCCAGGGCTGGGGTTGCTGTAGAAGGCGCGGATGCGGTATTCCCCGGTCGTCACTCCGATCGCGCTAAGCTGCTGCGGCGACAGCGAATAGACCTGCGTGCAGCGCGCCCGCGAGCCGAGCAGGTGCAGGTCCTCGCTGGGGTACACCTGCGGCGCGCCGCGCGGCGCGGCGTTGTCCGAGAGGATTTGATCGGTCCCCACGCGGCGAATCTCGAACGACAGGCCCGTGTCGTTCTGCAACCGGGTGAGCGGCGGTAGGGTATCGGCCAGGTAGAGGATCACCGGGCCGATATCCTGGTTGGCAAACGTCACGTTGAGTTCGAGCGGCTGATCGCTGGCGACGATGCGGTTCGGCAGGCGCAGCTCAAGATCGAGCGCCTGCGGGTCGCCGCCCGACTGCGCGAGGACCGAGCGGTTGTTGCCGCCGATGGGCGCGGCCAGATCGGTGCACTGCGGCCCCTGGCGGATGACCGGGGCGAAGCGCGGCAAGAACGAGAGCGCGAGCAGAACCGCCAGCGCCAGGAACAGCGCCACACGGGTCCGGTCGAACGACCCGACGCGATCGCGGGCGCTTCTTCTGTCTCGACGGGCCATGCCTGCGTGCTACCCTTCGTTCTAGCCTTCGTGCAGAATCCAGTCTTCTACCAGGCGCGTCGCCGCGACTTCCGGCTCGACCTGTGTCACGTCCAGCCACAGGATGCCGGTGTCGTGCCCCTTGAACCAGGTCATCTGCCGCCGGGCAAAAGCGCGCGTCGCCTGGCGGATGGCGTCGACTGTCGCGGTGAGCGACTGCTCGCCGGAGAAGTAGGGCCGCCACTGCGCGTAGCCCAGCCCGCTCATCGACGGTAGGTCCCAAGTATAGCCTGCCTCCAGCAAGGCGCGCACCTCGTCTGCCAAACCGGCGTCGATCATCGCGCTGACGCGGCGGTTGATGCGCTCGTGCAGCGCCTGGCGCGGCAGAGTCAGCCCGATCTGGCACAGGCGATAGGGCGGGGGGGCTTTGCGCTGGAGCGCCGAGATCGGCGTGCCGGTTTCCAGGCAGACTTCGAGCGCGCGCACCACGCGGCGCACATTGCGCGAGTCGATGCGCGCGGCGGCTTCCGGGTCGTGCTGCTGAAGACGGGCGTGCAGCGCCTCCGCGCCGTGCTCGGCGGCGTAGGCTTCCAGTTCGGTGCGCAGCTCCGGGTTGGGCGGCACTTCCGGGATGCCCCAGCCTTCCGCCACCGCGCTGAGATACTGGCCGGTGCCGCCGACCAGCAGCGGCAGGCCGCCGCGCGCGTGAATATCGTCGATGGCGGCATAGGCCGCGCGCTGGTATTCCGCCAGCGTGAAGGTCTGATCGGGGTCCACTATGTCGATCAGATGGTGTGGCACGGCGGCGCGGTCGGCGGGCGTGGGCTTGGCCGTGCCGATGTCCATCCGCCGGTAAATCTGCCGGCTGTCGGCGCTGACGATCTCGCCGCCGAATCGCTGCGCCAGCGCGATTCCCAGCCCGGTCTTGCCACTGGCGGTCGGCCCTAAGACCACGACCAGCGGGCGCGGCTCAGTCTGCGCTTCCTGGTCCGGCTCAGCGGCGGGTGCTGGCTCGGTGGCTCCAGTGTGCGGCACAGCTGACCAATACGTGCCCATGGGGCAGTTACCACACCACGGCATGCCGGATAATCTCCACGCTGGCCCTGCCCCGGTCGAACGCGACGGCGGCGACATCCACGCGCCAGGATACGGCCCTCAGGTCGTGCGCTTCGAGATAAGCTTCGGCCAGCCCCAGCAGCCGCGCCTGCTTGCGTGCGTTGACGCTCTCCAGGGCCAGGTCGCGCGCGGCGCCCAGCGGGCCGGAGCGCGCTCGCACCTCGACGAACACGATCTCGCCGTCGCGCTCGGCCACAATATCCAGCTCGCCGAGGGGAGTGCGCCAGTTGCGCGCCAGGATGGTGTACCCCTCGTGGCGCAGGCGGCCGGCCACCAGGGTTTCGGCGCGCTGTCCCAGGGATTGTCGCCGGTCAGTCATACCAGGCTCATGCTGCGTCAGGTTCTCGCGCGGCGGGCCGCAGGCGGCGCGGTGCGGATCAGGACTGTCCGGCAACGCGCGCCAGCCCCGCTTTATCGAGAAGCTGGAGTTCGGTGCGCGTGATGGTGATCAGGTTCTGGTCCGAGAACTGGTAAAGCGCGCGGCAAGTCTGCTCGCGCGTGGTCCCGATCTTGGCCGCAATCTGGTCGAGCGTCAGGTCGCGGGTGATCGCCGTCTCGCCGAGGCCCGCGAACTGGCTGAGCAAGAAGGACGCGAGCCGCCCCGCGACCGGCTGGAAGGCCAGCCCTTCTACGATCTGGCTCGCGTGCTGCATGTAGCCGATCATCTGCTCGCAGAGCCGCCACAGCGCGTCCGGCGCGCCGCGCAGCAGCGGGACCAGCGCCTCGCGCGACCAGAGAAAAACCTGGCTGTCCTGGCGCGCTTGCAGCGAGACGGGCATCCGGGTTTCTTCTTTGAAGAAGGCCAGCCCCCAGAACACCGCTCCCGGCCCGGCGCTCAGCAGGATCAACTGGCGCCCTTCTTCGGACTCTTTCACGCCGTCCACCTGGCCGTCGGCGACGATGAATAAATAGGGCCAGACATCGCCGTACAGCGCCAAGTAGCTGCCTTTGGGATAGCGCCGGTGCTGCGCGCGCTGCTGGACCGCCTGGCGCTGATCGGCGCTGAGCAGGCTGAAGATTGCGTTGTGGGACAGAAGCGCCTCAAGCTCCGCGCGCATGACGCCGTTCCTCGGTCCAGCCCGAATAGCTTGCCTGATACTATAGCACAGTGAGCCAAGATTTGCGCTAGCGCAAAGACGCCCCTTAACTATTGTGTGATGATTTACACAAATGGTTAGCAGGGCTGGCGTGGGGCTGGCGCAGGGGCCTCGCGCAGGCGCTTCGCACGATGTTCAGGGCGTCAGATTGTTCTTCAAAGGGGGTCACAATGCTTGATATGTCCGAGCGTAACCGCACCGTGCTGGCGGCGCTAGCCGTGGTGATCGGTTTATTCTTATTGATCGGCGTGCCGTTCCTCGTTCAGAACTCGCTCGATCCCGTGCTGGAAGAGCTGCTAGTGGTCGTCAAAGAGCGCCCGCAGTTCCTCAGCGGACTCTCGCTATTCACGCTGTTCTACCCCTTGTGGCGCGCGCTGTCGTTTGTCGCCGGAGCGGCCCTGCTGGTCAGCGTACCGGCCATTCGCCAGGGGCAGGGCTGGACGCTGCCTGTCACACTGACCGCCTACTCCATGCCGGCTATCGGCGGGATGTTCATGTTCCTGCCGTTCATTAGCTGGGTCGAAGACTCGTTCCCGATCCCGCTGATCATCGCGTTCGTCGGGTTAATCGGCTTCTGGGCGACGCTGACCCTGCGCAACACCGATCGCCTCCACAAGATCGCCGATGTGCTGACGTTTACCTTTATCGGCATGATGGCGACGCATGCCTTTGTCATCGGCATTGGCGCGCAGCGCCAGTTGATGACGCGGCCAAGCAAGCCGCTGTATGAGGGCCTAGAATGGTGGATTCTGACCATGACCGGCGACATCAACTGGATCGCCGCCGCCGGGCTGCTGGTCGCGATCCCGCTGCTGATTATGCGGCGCAAGGCCGGCTGGTATCTCGCCGTGATCGGCGCGGTGTCGATTTTGCTGATCGACGCGCCGGCGCAGTTGATCCGCACCAACACCCTCGACTATCTCTACGGCAGCCTGCTGGCGATCGGGCTGTTGTTGTGGCTGAATATCCCGGCCTTCCAGGAACGAATCCTCGGCGAGCGCATGAGCGTGACGACGGCTCAGTTGAAAAGCGGCGCCTCACGGATTACACTGGACGATTCACCGGGAACACCTGCGGCGGTGTCGTAACCGCCCGCTGCGATCGGCAGTTGTCGCTCAGGCGAGCGTGCGGCCGCCCGGAAACCCGGGCGGTCGTTGTTTCTATGGATTTATGGACGCGTGGTAGCCCGCGAGGCAAAGAGGGTAGCATGAACGTCGAGATTTTGAGCATCGGGACCGAGCTGCTGCTGGGCGAGATTGTCGATACCAACTCCGCCTATGTCGCGCGCCAACTCCGCGACATCGGCGTGAATATTTTTTACCTGACGACTGTCGGCGACAACCTGGAGCGCATCGCCGCCGCGATCCGCGCCTCGTTGCAACGCGCGGATGTCGTGCTGACGACTGGCGGGCTGGGGCCGACGGTGGACGACATGACGCGCCAGGCGGTCGCCCAGGCGACAGGCCGCCCGCTCGAATTCCGCCCCGAGCTGCTGGAACAGATCGCGCAGCGGTTCCGGCAGCTTGGCTCGCAGATGAGCGAGAACAACCGCGTTCAAGCGTATATCCCGGCCGGGTCGATCCCGATCTACAACCGGCTGGGCACCGCGCCCTGTTTTATCGTCGAGACGGACGGCGGCACGGTGATCAGCCTGCCGGGCGTGCCCCGCGAGATGAAGGATATCCTGGCGACGACCGTGATCCCGTACCTGCGCGAGCGCATGGGCGGGCGCGGGACGATCAAGGCGCTGGTGCTGCGGACGGCCGGAATCGGCGAGAGCCAGATCGACGCGCGCATCGCGGACCTGATGACCTGGACAAACCCGACGGTCGGGCTGGCGGCCCACACCGGCCAGACGGACATCCGCATCACTGCGCGCGCCGACACCGAGGCCGAAGCCGACCGGATGATCGCCGAAGCCGAGCAGATCGTGCGCGAGCGCGTGGGCGAATACATCTACGGCACCGGCAAGCAGCCGCTTGAAGAAGTCTTCCTGGCGCTGCTGCGCGACAAAGGATGGAAGCTGGCCGTCAGCTACACCGGCCCGGAAGGCGACACCTTCGCCGCGCGGCTCGGCCAGAGCGAGACCGTCACCTGCGAGACGTGCAACGACAACCTGGCGGCCCTGCTGGAGCGCCTGGGGATGGACCCGGCCCAGGCCGTCGAGCCAGCGACGCTCGACTACTGCCAGCTTTCGCGCGCCGAAGCCAAGCGGCTGGCGACGGAATCCGGCGCGGATGTCGTAATCGCGATCGTGACGTTCGACGCCGGGACCGGCATCACGGCGCTGGCCGCGCACGAGGAGCGCAGCCGCTGCTACGGTTTCGGCGGCGCGAACTCCGAGGCGCCATTCTGGGCGGGCACGTGGGGCATGAGCATGGCCTGGCAGCTCGCCCGGCATGCGGTTGAGAGTTAGGGCCGTGGCGGGCGATACGATGAGCAACGCCGGGCTGGCGCGGGCGCTGGCGGCTGCCGGTCTGATCCAGTTTGGCCGGTTCGAGCAGCCGGGCGGCGCGCCCTGGCCGATCTCGATTCACCTGAGCTGGCTCCCGTCCTATCCCGGCACGTTGCGCGAGGTGGCGCAGGCGCTGGCGCCGCTGCTCGATGGCCTGGGGGTGGATCGCGTGCTGGCCGCGCCGGGCGCGCTGCCGGTCGCGGTGGCGCTGGGGCTGGAGACAGGGATGCCAGTCGTGTACGCCGCCGGTGAGGCGAGCGCGGCAACCGCCGCGTATGCGATCGAAGGCGCGTACGACGTGGGCCATCCGACGGCGCTGCTGTTGGATAGGCTGCTCGACGCGGCGCAGGCGCAGGCGATTGGCGCGCTGGCGGGGCGTGTCGGGCTGGACGTGCACGCCGCGCTGTGCGTGCTCGACCTCGGCCTGGGCGCGCGCCAGGCGCTCGAAGCGGGCGGCTGGACGGTGCGCGCCGCGCTGACGCTCGACGAGGCTCTGCCGGCGCTTGAGGCGGCGGGTGTGCTGCCGCCGGTCATGCGCGCCAGCGTGCAGGCGTGGATCGACGATTGCCGCCGCGACCCGTCCTGCGGCTAGCGCGGAGAGCGAGCCTCCGGCGCGTGCACCGGCCCGTACAGCGCCTCGAAGGCGCTCTGCGTCAGGCTCAGCGTCAGCGAGCGGCCATTGGCCCAGACCTGCTCCACCTCGAAGCCGATGCTCTGGCACCAGCGCAGGGCGCGCGTGTTCGAGCGCCGCGCCTCGATCCGGATCGTGTTGTAGCAGGCAGTCGCAAAGAGCGCCCTGGCGTACGCCAGCGCCGCCTCGCGCCCGTAGCCCTGGTTCCACAGGTTGATCTCGCCGATCACCAGCCCGAACGATGCTGCGCCGGAGCAGTCGTCACAGGCGATGTAGAACTCGCCGATTGGCTGCTGTGTGGCGTCGCGCAGGCAGATCATGAAGTGGTGCGCTTCGCCCCGGCCCGCGACGTGGCGCGCGTACCAGTCCACCATATCGCGCTCGTCGTATTGCATCCCGTCCAGCTCACCGGCCGGATCGCTGACGGCTGGGTTGTTCCACCACCGCTGGAGGGATGGCAGATCGGCGCGCGTCGTCGGGCGGATCACCAGCCGCTCGCTTTCGACGTGCTGAGGAACGCAGGGCGCTGCGAATGCTCCGGTCTTGGGGTGCGGATCAGTCATCGTCGTCTAGCCTCAACACAGCCATAAACGCTTCCTGCGGGATCTCGACGTTGCCGATCATCTTCAGGCGGCGCTTGCCCTTCTTCTGCTTTTCGAGCAGCTTCTTCTTGCGCGTGATGTCGCCGCCATAGCATTTGGCGAGCACGTCCTTGCGCAGCGCCTTGACGTTGGCGCGGCTCACGACTTTGTTGCCGACCGCGGCCTGGATCGGGACTTCGTACAACTGGCGCGGGATCAGGCGCTTGAGCTTGGAGACGAGCCGCTGCCCCTTGTGAAACGCTTCGTCTTCGTGGACGATCATCGCCAGGGCGTCCACCGGCTGCTTGTTGACCAGCACGTCGAGCTTCACGAGCTTGTCCGGGCGATATTCGAGGAAGTGATAGTCCAGGCTGGCGTAGCCGCGCGTGCCGGATTTCAAGCGATCGTAGAAGTCGACAATCAGCTCGGCCAGCGGGATCTCGTACTTGAGCTGCACACGCTTCTGGTCGAGATACTCCATGCTGAGGTAGACGCCGCGCTTCTTCGTCACCAGGTCCATGATCGGGCCGATGAACTCTTCCGGCGTGAAAATCTCAATTGCCATCCACGGCTCGCGGATTTCTTCGATGGCGCTGGGGTCAGGCAGATCGGCCGGGCTGTGGATCGTGATCGTCTCACCGCCGTGCAGCACGACCTGGTACGCGACGCTCGGCGCGGTCGCCAGCAGGTCGAGATCGTACTCGCGCTCCAGCCGCTCCTGGATGATGTCCATGTGGAACAGGCCGAGGAATCCGACCCGAAAGCCGAAGTTCAGCGCCTGCGACGTTTCCGGCTCGTAGACCAGCGCGGCGTCGTTCAGCTGGAGCTTTTCCAGCGCCTCGCGCAGGTCGTTGAAGTCGTCGTTGTCGGACGGATAGAACCCGGCGAAGACCATCGGCTTGGCCTGCTTGTAGCCAGGCAGCGGGGCCGGCGCCGGGTTGTGCGCCAGGGTGATCGTGTCGCCCACGCGGCACTCGCGAACCGTCTTGAGGCCGGTCGCGATGTAGCCGACCTCGCCGACCGTCAGCGACGGGATGGGCTGCATGTTGGGGTTGAAGATGCCGATCTCGACCGGCTCGATCTCGACTTTGGACGCCATCAAGCGCAGGACATCGGCCTTGTTGATCGTGCCGTCGAACACGCGGACGTAGGCGATCACGCCCTTGTACGAGTCATAGTGGCTGTCGAAGATGAGCGCCTGGGCAGGGGCGTCCGGGTCGCCTTTGGGCGGCGGGACGCGGCGCACGATCGCTTCGAGAATCTGCTCGACGTTGGCGCCGGTCTTGGCGCTAACCTGGACTACGTCGGCGGCGTCCAGCCCGATCAAGTCCTCAATCTCCTGGGCGATCTCGTCCGGCTGCGCCGCCGGGAGATCGATCTTGTTGACGACCGCGATCAGATCGAGGTCCTGTTCCAGCGCCATGTAGAGATTGGCGAGCGTCTGCGCCTCGACGCCCTGCGTCGCGTCCACGACCAGCAGCGCGCCTTCACACGCCTGAAGCGCGCGGCTAACCTCGTAGGAGAAATCGACATGGCCGGGTGTGTCGATCAGGTTCATCTCATAGGTCTGCCCATCCTGCGCGGTGTACTGCATCCGCACGGCGGAGGCTTTGATCGTCACGCCGCGCTCGCGCTCCAGCTCCATGCTGTCGAGCACCTGCTCCTGCATGTCGCGCTCGCTGATGGTGCCGGTGATCTGGAGCAGGCGGTCGGCCAGGGTGCTTTTCCCGTGGTCGATATGGGCAATAATCGAGAAATTGCGAATATGCGCTTGATCCATCGTGTGAGTCGCCAACTGGAACGGAACGAGACCAGGAAGACGGGAATGCGCGCTGGAACCGGGAAAACAGGAAATCCGCGCTCCGGGAAACGGACAGACAACCGGATTGGCAAGAAGAGATGATCTCTGCCCCGGTTCAAGTATATCGAATGAACACGCGGTTGCATATAGCCGTTGCGGCGCGGGCGGGGTTCGCGCGGCCAGAGAAGTTTGCAGGCGGCTGGGGGACTTACTATACTCGGCTGGGCGAGGCGGGAGCCGCCCGTTGAGGTGGAGTTAACCGGCAGGAGAAGGCGAGCAGCGTGGGATCATTACGGAAAGGCTTGTCGCGGACGCGCCAGTCATTTTTCGGGCGGATCGCCCAGGCGTTCGGCGCGACGGACATCGACGAAGACACCTGGGATGATGTCGAGGCGTTGCTGATCCAGGCGGACGTTGGCGTTGCGACGACGACCCGGCTGGTGGAGCGCATGAAGGACCGTGTCTGGCGCGACGGGATCACGCGCCAGGATCAGTTAACCGAGGCGCTGAAGGACGAGCTACGCAAGCTGCTGACCGAGCCGGCGCCGCTCAACCTGAGCGGGCGCGAGCTGTCGGTGATGCTGATCGCAGGCGTCAACGGCTCCGGCAAGACGACGACGATCGGCAAAATCGCGTACCGCATGCGCCTGAACAACCGCAAGGTGATCATCGCGGCGGGAGATACCTTTCGCGCGGCGGCGATCGATCAGCTCAAGCTGTGGGGCGACCGCGCCGGCGTGCCGGTGATCGCGGGGCTGCCGAACAGCGACCCGGCGGCGGTCGTCTACGACTCGATCAACGCGGCGCGCGCGCGGCACGCCGAGGTGCTGATCGTGGACACCGCCGGGCGGCTGCACAGCAACTTCAACCTGATGGCCGAGCTGGTCAAGGTGCGCGACGTGTTGCGCAAGGTGATCCCCGATGCGCCGCACGAGACGCTGCTGGTGCTCGACGGGACGACCGGCCAGAACGCCCTGACGCAGGCCAAGAAGTTTCAGGAGGCGATCGATGTGACCGGCGTCGTCGTCACCAAGCTCGACAGCACCGCCAAAGGGGGGATGCTGTTCGCGATCCAGCAGGAGCTTGGGCTGCCGATCCACTATGTCGGCATCGGCGAGAGCGTGTACGACCTGGTGTTCTTCAACCCGGCGAAGTTCGTGGACAGCCTGTTTGAAAACGGGAATGACGAGGAGTAAGCGTCGTGGAAGACCTGGTGAGCCGTCTAAACGAGATGCGCCGGACCGTCGAGCACCTGATGGAGCGTCTTTGACGTAGCGGCGCAGATCGAAGAAGCAGCCCGGCTGGAGGAAGACTCCGCCCAGGCCGGATTCTGGGACGACCCGGACGCCGCGCAGCGAGCCATGCGCCGGCTGGCGCGCCTGAAGGAGTCGAACGCGCTCTGGCTCGGCGCGCGCCAGCGGCTGAACGACGCGATCGAGCTGGCCGAGATGGACGACGAGTCGCTCGAAGGGGAGCTGCGCACCGAGACCGACGCGCTCCAGGCGGAGGTCGAGCGGCTGTCGTTCCGCGCCAAGCTGAGCGGCAAATACGACCCTGAAGACGCCTATCTCGCGATCCACGCCGGGGCGGGTGGGACCGACGCGCAGGACTGGGCGGCGATGCTGCTGCGCATGTACCTGCGCTGGGCGGAGCGGCGCGGCTTTAAGGTCGAGGTCGTGGACGAGATGCCCGGCGACGAAGCCGGGGTCAAGAGCGCGACCCTCTCGATCCAGGGTGATTATGTCTACGGCTATCTGAAATCGGAGGCGGGCGTGCACCGGCTGGTGCGGCTCAGCCCGTTCGACTCGAACAACCGCCGCCACACCTCGTTTTGCCTGGTCGAGGTCTGGCCGGACGTGCAGGGCGAGATCGACATCGTGATCGACGAGAAGGATTTGCAGATTGACACCTTCCGCAGCAGCGGGGCGGGGGGCCAGAACGTCCAGAAGAACGAGACCGCGATTCGCATCCATCACCTGCCGACCGGGCTGATCGTGAGCTGCCAGAACGAGCGCAGCCAGACGCAGAACAAAGAGCGCGCCATGCAGGTGCTCAAGATGCGCCTGCTGGACCTGGAGCGCCGCAAGCAGGAAGAGGAATTCGCCGAGCTGAAAGGTGAGCACGTCAGCGCGGGGTGGGGCAACGCAATCCGGTCCTATGTGCTGCACCCTTACCAGATGGTCAAAGATACGCGCAGCGGCCACGAGAGCGGCAACACTCAGGCTGTGCTGGACGGCGACCTGGACGATTTCATGGAAGCGTACCTCGCAGCGCGTGTCGGCGCGGCGCCGTAACGCGACGATAGCGCGCTGGTCCTGACTCTCTGCGGCGCGGCTGTGGGGAGCCGCGCTGTTCGCCCCAGCAGGCTTTGAAAAACGCGCGCCTGCTCGTACAATCGAGACACAAGACGCGAGCCGTCAAGCACCATACGACCGACCATCCAAGCCAGCGTGTACCGCCGCACGGAAGGGCATCCGATGAGCGTACAGCGCACTTATCTGGACTTCGAGCTGCGGATCGAGGATCTCGGCGGCGGGCGCTACCGCGCGACTGTGGTCGAGATGCCGCTGGGCGAGGGGCCGTCGCAGGTCGCCCACGATTTCACGCTGCCGTTCGCGCCGGACGAGCTGGCGCGCATTCTGAGCATCCTGAGCGGGCGCGGGAACGTCTCGCCCGCCGAGCGGATGCGCACCGCGCGCGTTTTCGGCGAGGGGCTGTTCAACGCGGTCTTCGCCGGGCCGGTGTACACCGTCTACTTCTCCAGCCGGGACCGCGCTCGCACCGCGCAAGGGTTGCGCATCAAGCTGGCGCTCGACGACGCGGGCGATCTCGCCTTGCTGCCCTGGGAGTTTCTGCGCGATCCGGCGATTGACTATCTCGCGCTGTCGCGCACGACGCCGCTGGTCCGCCACCCGCGCCGCCTGGTGATCCGTCCCCGCCCGGTGTTTCGCCCCCCGCTGCGCATCCTGGTCATGATCTCCGGCCCGGCCGATCTGCCGCCGGTCGACGCCGAAGCCGAGTGGCAGAACGTCCTGAAGGCGACCGAGCAACTGCGGGCGCGCGGCCTGCTGGAGCTGGAGCGGATCGAAGAGGCAACGCTGCGCGCGCTCCAGCGCAAGCTGCGCTCGCGCGAGTTCCACGTTTTTCATTACATCGGGCACAGCATGTTCGACCCGGCGACGAGCCAGGGCGTGCTCGCGCTCGAAGACCCGCTCGGCGAAGGCGGCTTCGTCGCGGTCCGTGCCGAGGACCTGGCGCGCGAGCTGAGCGAGGAAAACACGATCCGCCTGGTCGTGCTGAACTCGTGCCAGAGCGCGGTCGCGCCGGATGGCGGCGATCCGTTCGCCGGGCTGGCGAGCAGCGTCGTGGCGCGCGGGCTGCCCGCGGTCGTCGCCATGCAGTACACCATCGCGGATGACGCGGCGCGCGTGTTCTCCGAGGAGTTGTACCGGGCGGTGGCCGAGGGGCTGCCGATTGACGCCGCCGTGTCTGAGGCGCGACGGGCGATCAGCCACCTGTCGAGTGGAATCGCCTGGGCGACGCCGGTCCTGTTCATGCGCGCGGCGGACGGGATGCTGTTCGATGTCGAGGCGGGCAAGCCGGTTCCGCGCCGCCTGACGCGCGCGCTGATGCTGGCGGCGGGCGCGCTGGTGATCGCGGCGCTGGTTTTGCTGGGGCTGCTGCTGCTCAACCCGGATAACCCGCCGCCGACGCCTGTCGTCGAAACCGATCTGGTGGTGGATGGGATCGAAGTGTTCCCGAAGCGACCAAACCCCGGCGAGAAAGCGGCGATCATCGTCCAGATCAGCAACGGCGGGCCGTCGGCTGCCGGGCCGTTCGAGTACGCGTTTCTGGAGGACGTGCTCGATCCGCAGCCGTCCGGGGCTGGCACGGTCGAGCGGCTGGCGCCGGGCGAGTCCACAACCGTTTTCGTCCCGCACGTCTTTAGCTGGTGGGGGGCGTTTGTGGTGGAAGTGCGGATCGACTCGGCCAGCGTGGTGCGCGAGACGGATGAGTTCAACAATACCCGGCGCAGCCCGATTGTGACCGGCGACGGGCCGCTGACGCTGGCCTTCGACACGCTGCCGGACGGCTCCGGCGTGACCGAGTCGCGACCCCTTGACGGCGCCACGTTCGCGCGGTGGGGCCTGCGCTTCGAGGCGGTGCCTGACGGCGATCCGGCCTGCGCCGGGGCGGTTCCCTGGATTCGCGTCGAAGGCGAGGCGCGCTACCTGGGCACCGGGCTGCCCGACGACCCGGAGACGTGCGAGACGCTCGACGTGCAGGTCGTGGCGGTGCGGTCGGATTTCGGCGGCGTGAGCGTTGCGTATCAGGGCGAGAACCCCGGCGCCTACACGCTCGCCGCGTTCAACCGGGCCAATGAGGAGCTTGACCGCGCCACCGGCGAGCCGGAGGCAGGCGCGGGGACACTGGAAATCACAGGCGGTTTTCCGGCGCGGCTGGCGATCCGGCGGGCGGTGTTCAGCGCGGACGGCGGCCCGACGCGGATTGTCTCGCTGGCGCTGGAACAGCCCTCGGCGCTGCTGCGGTGAGAGCTATCCCGGAAGCATTTGAATCCAGCCCGGACAGGGCGGCGTTTCGCCAAAGATCACCTTGACGTTCGGGGTGTTTCTGTTAAAATTACACCCTGGCGATCTAGGCGGTGGAACATCCGTAGGGCGTGGAAAATCGCAGCCCTGTTGTGCTAGGCTCAGCCGAACGACCGTCCAATACGCTGTCAAAGCGCCGTCCTCTGGCCGAGGGCGCGGTGGTTCGCCGGGTGTAGCAGGGATGTCGTGGTGAATCGAGCAATCCCTGACTTCCGTGACAATCTGGCCTTCACGAAGCGCTTGAAAGACCTTTCATGCGCCATTTTTGCATGTGCGTGGATTTGCGCGTGCTGGGCTTTCGCCGCATCCAACCAGCTCCACACACGGGTTCTGTCGTAGCGAAACCAGGTCATTACTCCAGTCGGATAGCACGATCCAAACGCAGAGGAGGCACGCCTTGGAGGCGAAAGACTTTAGCGCACTGCGTATCAGCTTGGCATCTCCCGAAGAAATCCGGTCGTGGTCGTATGGGGAGGTCACCAAGCCCGAAACGATCAACTACCGCCGCCTGCGTCCCGAGAAGGATGGCCTCTTTTGTGAGGCGATCTTCGGCCCTACGCGTGATTTTCAGTGCTACTGCGGCAAGTACAAGAACGTCCGCTATCGGGGAATTATCTGCGACAAGTGCGGCGTCGAAGTGACGCGCTCGTCGGTGCGCCGCGAGCGGCTCGGCCACATCGAGCTGGCCGCGCCGGTGGCGCACGTCTGGTATACGCGCCGCGTGCCGAGCTATCTCGGCATCCTGCTCGACATCAGCCGCCGCAATCTGGACCGCGTGCTCTATTTCGCCCAGCACGTGATCACGCACGTCGACGAAGAAGCGCGCCAGAAGGCGCTCAAGCGCATCGATGAGGACCTGGCGCGCCAGGTTGACCTGTTGCGCGGCGAATACCAGACGCAGCAGGACGAAGTGCGCGAGGGCCGCCAGGACGATCTGACCGATATCGAGGCGGAGATCGCGCGCGTCAACCAGAAGTATGACGACGAGCAGACGGCGCAGTCCGAAGCGGTGATGGGCGAGGCCCAGATGCTCCAGGACCGCATCGACGCGACGATGGGGCAAGAGCTTAAGAGCCAGCTGTTCTTCGAGTCCGCCAACGCGCTGATTGCCGAAGCCGGTGAGACGGTGGAATACAACCTGCTCGAAATGGTGCAGGAAGCCGCCAAGGCGCGCCTGAACGAGATTCAGGACGACATCGCCAACCGGCGTCACGCCGAGCTGGATCTGTACGGCGCGCGGGTGGACGCCCGCACGTCCGAGGCCGCCGACGAGATTCAAGACATCCAGGCCAAGCTCGACCTGCGCATCAACCGCCTGCACGCCGCCGCCACCGAGGCGCGCGACGAGCTGATGGGGCTTCAGGTGCTCCAGTTCCTGGGCGAGCCGCGCTATCGCGAGCTGAAGCAGAAATACGGGCAGGTTTTCAAGGCTAACATGGGCGCCGAAGCCTTCCTGGAAATTCTGCGCCACATGGACCTCAACAAGCTCTCGGTCGAGCTGTGGCACGAAGTCCGCACGACGCGCAGCAAGCAGCGCCGCAAGAAGGCGACCAAGCGCCTGCGCGTGGTGGAAAGCCTGCTGAAAAGCGGCAACCGCCCGGAATGGATGATCCTGACCGTGCTGCCGGTGATCCCGCCCGACCTGCGCCCGATGGTGCAGCTTGACGGCGGGCGCTTCGCCACGTCGGACCTCAACGACCTCTACCGCCGCGTGATCAACCGCAACAACCGTCTCAAGCGCCTGCTGGAGCTTGGCGCGCCGGACGTAATCGTGCGTAACGAAAAGCGCATGTTGCAGGAAGCGGTCGATAGCCTGATCGACAACAGCCAGCGCGGCAAGGCGCTGAGCCGCCGGGGCCGCCGCGAGCTGAAGTCGCTGAGCGATATGCTCAAGGGCAAGAAGGGCCGTTTCCGCCGCAACCTGCTCGGCAAGCGCGTGGACTATTCGGGCCGCAGCGTGATCGTGATCGGCCCCAAGCTCAAGCTGTACCAGTGTGGCCTGCCGAAGATCATGGCGCTGGAGCTATACCGCCCATTCGTGATCAGCAAGCTGGTCAAAGACAACTACGCCAGCAACGTCAAGGGCGCCAAGCGCATCATCGAGCGCGAGAAAGCCGAAGTCTGGGAGGCGCTCGAAGAGGTGATCAAGGAGCGGCCCGTGCTGCTCAACCGCGCCCCGACGCTACACCGCCTCGGCATTCAGGCGTTCGAGCCGCAACTGGTTGAGGGCAAGGCGATCCAGATTCACCCGCTGGTTTGCGCGGCCTTCAACGCTGACTTCGACGGCGACCAGATGGCGGTCCATGTGCCGCTCAGCGATCGCGCCGTGACCGAAGCGCGCGAGCTGATGCTCAGCACCAAGAACCTGCTCAAGCCCGCCGATGGCTCGCCAGTCGTGGCGCCAGCCAAGGACATGGTGCTCGGCAACTACTACCTGACGATGGACCCGACCGCCGAGATCGTGACGCATGTCGATCGCGCCACGGACTTCCGCAAGTGGGAGACGCTGGCCGATGGCGGCCATCGCATCGCGGCGGTGTTCAACTCGGCTGGCTCGCGTCAGGTCGAATTGCACGACCTGGACCGCAACAACGAAGTGACCATCTTGCGTGACACGCGCCTTGAAAACGGGCGCATGTACCGCGCGCTGGACCAGTTGATCGACGGCCTGCTCGAAGGGCGCTTCGACATCGGCGTGCACAACGGGTACGAGATGAGCCAGTATCTCAAGAAGCACCCGGACGTGCCGCTGGCGCTGAGCAACCTGCGCGAGCGCCGCCTGGTGGCCGACCTGGACGAGGTCGAGTACCTGTACGGGCTGGGCATCGTCAACCTGCACACCCCGATCTTGCTCGGCAACTACTACGACGACCCGGAGCACCCGCCGCAGCCGGAGCCGGAGATCACGACCGTCGGGCGCGCGCTGTTCAACCGGATTCTGCCGGACAGCATGCGCTTCGTGCAGGAAACAGTCTCCAAGCGCAGCCTGCAAAACCTCGTCGCGAAGGTTTACCAGCTTTACGGCGCGGACGAGACGACCGAGGTCGTGGACGCGATCAAGAACCTCGGCTTCCACTACGCGACGGTATCGGGCACGACGATCGCCGTGTCGGACCTGACCGTTCCTGAGGAGCGCGAGCGCATTCTGGCCGACGCGACGACCACGGTCGAGACGGCGCAGCGCGACTTCAAGCGCGGGCTGCTGACCGAGGACGAGCGTTACCAGATCACGATCGATAGCTGGAACCGCGCCAAGACGGAGCTGAAGGACGTGATCAGCGACACGCTCGACCCGTTCGGGCCGATCGCGGTCATGGCGCTGTCCGGCTCGACCAAAGGCGGCTTCGGCCCAATCACGCAGCTCGCCGGGATGCGCGGCCTGATGGCCGACCCGTCGGGCCGCATCATCGACCTGCCGATCCAGAGCCACTTCCGTATGGGCCTGACGGCGCTGGAATACTTCATCTCGACGCACGGCGCGCGCAAGGGTCTGGCCGACACGGCGCTGCGCACGGCGGACGCCGGTTACATGACCCGGCGCCTGGTTGACGTGGCGCAGGACGTGATCATCAACCGCCATGACTGCGGCACGAAGGCCGGGATCACGATCCCGAACCCGGCGCACCCGAACAATCAGGACGCGCGTGGCGTGCCGCTGCCCGACGTGGACGTGGCAGGGCAGGGCCTGTCGGAGCGCGTGATCGGCCGTATCGCGGCGCGTGACGCCTTCGACCCGCAGACCGGCGAGGTGATCGTCCGGCGCAACGAGATGATCGACGAGGAAGTCGCCGACAAGCTGGAGCGCGCGGTGGTCGAGTCGGTCGTCGTGCGCAGCCCGATGACCTGCTCGCTGATTCACGGCATCTGCGCGCTGTGCTATGGGCGCGACCTGGGCCGGGGCGAGCTAGTGGAAATCGGCTCGGCGGTGGGTATCGTCGCCGCGCAGTCGATCGGCGAGCCGGGCACGCAGCTGACGCTGCGTACCTTCCACACCGGCGGTGTGGCGGCGGGCGCCGGCGGCGACATCACCAGCGGTCTGCCGCGCGTGGAAGAGTTGTTTGAAGCGCGCAAGAAGCCGAAGGGCGAGGCCGTGGTGGTGGACATCGCCGGGACGCTGCGCCTGGAGCGGCGCGACGGGGTTCGCGTGGCCCGCGTGATCAACAGCCAGGTTCAGAGCGAGCAGCATGATATCCCTGAGGACTGGGAGATCGTGGTCGAAGACGGTGCGACCGTGCGCGAGGGCGCGGTGATCGCCCGCAACGGCGCGACCGAGGACGAGCTGGCCGCCGGGATGGGGGGCGAGGTCTATCTCGAAGATCATACCGTCTATATCCGCAATGAGGTCGAGGAGATCCGCGACTACGATCTGCCGCAGAACGCGCGCCTGCTGGACGACATCCACGATGGGATGCAGATCGCGGCGGGGCAGCAGGTCACTGAAGGCTCGAAGAACCCGCACCGCATCCTGCGTATCCTGGGCCGCGACGCCGTGCAGCACTACCTGTTGACAGAAGTGCAGGACGTTTATCGCAACCAGGGCGTGAACATCGCCGACAAGCACTTCGAGGTGATGATCCGCAAGATGCTGAGCAAGGTCCAGATCACCCGCAGCGGCGACAGTGAGCTACTGCCGGGCGAGCTGGTGGATCGCCTGCTGCTGCTCGACATCAACGAGCGGCTGATCGCGGATGGCAAGGAGCCGGCTTCGGCGGTGCCGGTGCTGCTGGGTGTGACCAAGGCGGCGCTGACAACCGACAGCTTCCTCTCGGCGGCGAGCTTCCAGCACACGATCAAGGTGCTGGCGGGCGCGGCCATCGAGGGCAAGGCCGACAAGCTGTTTGGCCTGAAGGAAAACGTGATCATTGGCAAGCTGATCCCGGCGGGGACGGGCTTCCATACGTACCAAGACCGCGAGATTGCGGTTGAGAACGAGGAGCTTGAGCGCCAGGTCGTGCGTCACGACCACGATGAGGACGAGGACGAGGACGAAGACGACGATCTGCTGATCGTTGACGACCTCGAAGACGAAGATTTCGAAGAGGCCGAGGAACTGCATCCTGACGAAGAAGAGGATGAGGACGAGGCCGAGCTGCTCGACCACGACGAAGAAGAGGACCTCGAGGAAGAGGACGAGATCATCGCCGACGACGAGGAAGCCGAGCTTCTCGACGACGAGGAGCTTCTGGACGACGAGGAACCGGAAGACCTCGCCGAGGAAGAAGACGAGGAACTCTTCGATGAGGACGAAGAGGACGACCTGGACGACGAGTTTACGATCGAGTAGCCGTCCGAAGACCCGAGCCTGACGCCGGGCGGGGGCGTGTCACATGCCCCCGCCCGGCTTGCTTTCCGGCTCTGCGCGCTGGCGCGCTTACGACTTCGGCGCTTGCTTGAGGTACTGGTACACCGGGCGCGGCTGCCACTGGCTATCCAGCAGGCCGTAGCCGCTCATCGGGTCGCCGCGATCAACGGCGCCGTCGAGCGTGGCGAAGTTGAGGTTCCACAGGATCATCGGCCCCATGTACGGCAGCGACTGGGCGATCTGAAAGGCGCGCACCGTGTAGCTCGCCTGCGCGATCTGATCGAGATAGCTGTAATACGCCAGCCCGGCGGGAACGCCCGGCTGACCGCCGCCCCCCGTCCGCAGGCCGTCGAACGTCGCCCAGCCGAACTCCGTAACCCACAACGACGCCGCGCCATGCCCGACCAGGTCCATGATGGCCCGGTAGTCTTCAATCGTATTCAGGAAGTAGAACTGCGGGTACTCGTCCCAGCCGCGCCCGGAATTAAGGCAGCAGCGGGTGTCGGGCGGGTTAGCCCAGCCGTAGGGGTGAATGCCCACCGCGACATCGCCGCCATAGCGCGCCAGCCCGGCGTTGTATAGCTCGCGCAGCCACTGGCGGTCGTCGGTGGACCAGTGCGAGTTGCCGGTCGGAGCAGGCCCGGCGGTGATGACCACGATCGACGGGTCGTAGGCGCGGATGGCGTCGTAGGCGGGGGCGAAGTAGCGCATGTACTCGGCGCCAGTCAGCGGGTGGCCGTACCACTCGCGTTGCAGGTTCGCCTCGTTCCAAACTTCGACCGCGCTGATGTACGGCTGCCCCGAAAAATCGCGGCCCAGGTGGTTGAGCAGCGCGCTGAGGAAATTGGCGAGGTCCTGCGGGTTGTCGGGCGGCGCGTCGTCGTGCAAGACGCCGTCCGCCGTGGGGCGGCGTGACCATCCTGGCGCTTTGGCGACGCTGATCATGACCTTGAAGCCCTGGTCGTGGAACCGCTTGACGTAGCTGGTCAGCATGTAGAACAGCTCGGTGTAGCGCCCGCGCGACGATTCCAGCAGCGACCAGTTGAACTGGAACTTGACCCAGTCCACGCCCAGCTCGCGCGTCAGGCCGATGACGGTGTCGATCTGGCGGCTGTCGATGTGCGGGTGAATCTGGATGCCCATCAGCGCGCTGTTGAGGCCGGGGCCGGGCGTCGGGCTGGGGCCGGGCGTCGGCGGGATGGGTGGGATCGGCGTGGCCGTGGGCCGGACCTCGGTCGGGACCAGCGTGTGCCCCGGCCCGACAATCGGGCCAAACGGCCCGCTTTCCTGCGTCGGGCCAATCGCCTGCGTCGGCGGCGGCAGCTGCGTTGGCGGCGGAGTCTGCGTCGGGACGAGGGTGTGCCCCGGCCCGACGATCGGGCCAAACGGCCCGGCGGGCGTCGGGCTGGCGGGGGCCTGCGTCGCCGGAGGGATCGTTGGCGAGGGCGTCGGGCTGGCGCTCGGCTGGATTCCGACTGCGGGCGGCGTGGTCGTGGGCGGACCCGGCGCGGCGGGCGTCTCCACCGGCGTCACGATCGGCCCTCCCTGGCCCCATGTCGCCGAAGGCAGCGGCGTCTCGGTCGGGATTGCGCCGGTTGTGGGTGGGATGGTCGGCGGAGCGCCGGGGCCGGGTGTGCTGCTGGACGGCAGCGGAATCTCGTTTTTGAGCTGGTCGCAGCCCGCCAGCGCGGCCACGCCAGCGGCGAGCAGAACCAGAATGAACAGATGCCGGAAGGCGGAGATTGGGGTTGGCGTTGTCATAGCGCGTAAGTGTAGCACATGGTGGGGCAGAAATGCGCGCCGCGCACCTTAAAAACGCATGAATATTCCGTGCCCATACGCCCCACAAAACCGGAGCAGCCGCGCGGGCTGCTCCGGGAATGTACACAGATCGCGTCAGGCGCGCGGTCAGTCCGCGCTGGCCTGCTGTGGCTCGGATTCGGCGATCCCCTGCCGCGCGACTGCCGCGTCGACAATCGCGTTGATCAACTGCTCGTAGGTCCAGCCCAGCGCCTCGGCCTGGTAACACAGGTCGCTGAAGTTGGGCGTCAGGCCGGGCAGGGGGTTGATCTCCAGGATGTACGGCTTGTTGTCGTTATGCCGGTCCAGCCGGAAATCGACCCGCGCCACATCCTTGCAGCCGATCACGCGGAAGACCGCCGCCGCCAGCACGTTCAGCTCGTGCGCCAGAGCCGGATCGAGCGGGGCCGGGACGAGATAGGTACACTCGTCGGAAAGCTCGGTCTTCAGGCGGTTGGTGTACAGGTCCGCCTCGGAGTCGCGGAAGGCTTCGAGGTCCACTTCCAGCGGCGGGAGCATGGTCAGCCCCTCCGGCACGTCGGCGCTGAGCGTTCGCTCGTTGATCTTGCGCGCGCTGGTCGGCTTGAGGTTGCCGATCATGCCCACCATGACCTCGCGCCCCTCGATATAGTGCTCGCACAGGATCGGCTGGTTGTACAGCGCGATCTGGCGCGCGACCTGCGCGCGCAGCTCGTCCACGGTGCGGACGATGCTCTGGGCGCTGACGCCCATGCTCGTTCCCTCGCGGCTCGGCTTGACAAACATCGGGAAGGCGAGCTGGCCGCTGGAATCGAGCAGGTCATCGTCGAGCGGGTCATCCGCCGACTCGAAGACCTGGAACTCCGGCGTCGGCAGGCCGTGATACATCAGGACACGCTTCGTCATCGGCTTGTCGAGCGCCAGCGCGAGCGCCAGCACCTTGCTGCCGGTGTACGGGATGCGCAGCATCTCAAGCACGCCGGGGATGTGCGCCTCGCGGCCATCGCCCCAGTGGCTCTCGGCGATGTTGAAGCAGAGATCCGGCTTGAACTCCATCAGCCGCTCGACCAAATTGAACGGCGGGCGGATGCTGGCTTCCAGGAACGTCGCTTCGTGTCCGGCGCTTTCGAGCGCCGCGACGATGGCGGCGACGGTGCGCGGGCTGTCCAGATCGGCCCACTGGTCGGGCGACATCCCTTCCCAGGTGGGCGCGTTGGTCTTCAGATTGCCCAGGACTGCAATTCGCATGTACCGGTACTCCCTCGCCGGGGCGGTTACTCCGCCGTCTCTGTCCGCTGCGCGCCGTTGCCGTTCAGCTTCTTCGCGCCGTTCCCGTTCCCATTCCCGTTTTTGCTACCGTTGCCGTTGCCGTTCCCGTTACGCTTGCCGTTCGGGGTGTGTCCATTTGAGCCGGTGACGGCGTCATCGGAGGGCGGCTCCTCCATGCGGAAGCGCTCCCACTTCGCGTCGTTGGCGTTCAGCCGGTGCTGGATGCCGTTGCGGCGGTGGATCTCGTCAAAGCCTTCGGGCTTGATGAACGGGATTTTACCGCTCAGCAGACCGGCTACGCCGACCTGGCCCGGCTCGCTGCGCTCCGACGACTGGCGGTCGAGGTGATCGATGGCGTGCGGATCGTAGTCGAGCGGCTCGTCGTAGGTCGTGATGTAGCCCTCGTAGTTGCGCAGCACCACGCGGCCCGGCGCCTGGCTGATGAGGTACTGCGGCATGACCGGAATCTTGCCGCCGCCGCCCGGCGCGTCCACGACGTAGGTCGGGATCGCGTAGCCGCTGGTATGCCCGCGCAGGCCCTCGATGATCTCGATGCCTTTGGCGACCGTCGTGCGGAAGTGCCCGGCGCCCTTGACCAGGTCGCACTGGTAGAGGTAGTACGGGCGCACGCGGTTGCGGACCAGCTTGTGCACCAGCTCGCGCTGGATGTTGACGCTGTCGTTGATCCCCGCCAGCAACACGCTCTGGTTGCCGAGGGGCACCCCGGCGTAAGAGAGCTTGTCGAGCGCGCGGCTCAGCTCCGGCGTGATCTCCTTCGGATGGTTGACGTGGATGTTCATCCACAGCGGATGATACTTCTTCAGCATCTCCGCGAACTCGTCCGTGATGCGCTGCGGCAGAAAGACCGGCACCCGGCTGCCGATGCGGATGATCTCGATATGCGGGATGGCGCGCAGGCTGGACAGAATATGCTCCAGCGTTTTCGGCGCCAGAGTCAGCGGGTCGCCGCCGCTGAGCAGCACATCGCGCACCTGGGGCGTGCGGCGCAGGTAGTCGATCTGGAGATCGAATTCCGCGCGGCTGAAGTTAGCGCCCGGGTTGCCGACGATCCGGCTGCGCGTGCAGTAGCGGCAGTAGCTGGCGCACTGCGTCGTGACCAGCATCAGCACGCGATCCGGGTAACGGTGCACCAGGCCAGGGACCGGGCTGTGCTTGTCTTCGGCGAGGCTGTCTTCCATCATGCCTTCGAAGGCTTGCAGCTCGCGCCCCAGCGGGATGACCTGCCGCCGGATAGGGCAGTATGGGTCATCGGGATCGATCAAGCTGGCGAAGTACGGCGTGATATCCACGCGGAACTTGCCGTCGGCGGTCAGACCCTCGATCTCTTCCGGCGTCAGACGAATGATCTGCGCCAGCTCCTCGACCGAGTTGAGACGGTGCGCAAGCTGCCAGCGCCAGTCATCCCACTGCGCGTCGGGCACGCCGGCCCACAGCGCGGGGCGAGGCGTGCGCGCCAGCGGCTGTTCAGTTGTCGAGGAAAGAACGGCTAGGGGTGCGCTGGACGGGAAACCCCCAGCGCGGCCGGTACCGGGGGGTTCGGCCTGCTCCGGGGCGATGTCATCTTCCTGCTTGATCGTGCGATGTTCCATGACACTCTCCCATAATAAAAGCCGATTCCGCGAATCGGCTCATTCATCGGTCTGGTTTGAAGGTGCTTGCCCCTGTTTGTTACTTCTATTATAGCCTAGTTTGGCACCATGCAAATCCCCAACGTACTAATTTCTCATATGAAAACTTATTTATTTACGTGGCGCCTGGGCGAGGCTAAGGCCCATGCTCAGAAAGCCAGTATACGCCAGTTTTCGACAACCTGCATCCCCCAGTTTTGAGGGGAAATTCGGCGCCACGGCCAGACTCGCGGGCCAGCTGCGCACGCGCGCGCAATGTGTCCTAACTCGCCCGGCGGCCAAGATAGCGCCGCACGTCCCGCGTATAGCGCCGGTACGGCTCGCCGTACTCGGCCAGGCACCAGCGTTCTTCGCCGCGAATCAGCCAGTAGAGCGCGATCTGCTCTATGACGGCGATCAGGATGTAAAGCCACGACGCCGTCACCAGGCCGACACCTGCGAAATAGAGGAGATAGCCGGCATACATCGGGTTACGCGAATAGCGGTAGATGCCGCCGGTGAGCGGCTGGCGCCCTTCCGTGTGCGTGAACTCCCACGCGGAGAGCGCGACCAGGATCAGCCCGCCAACCATGAGCGGCAGGCCGAGCGCCAGCCAGACGCCATCTTTGATCGTCAGGAACAGCGGATAGAGCAGCAGCAGCCCCTCGCTGATCACGTACACCGGCATCGCCCACCGCGCGTGTTCCTCGACCGGCGGGGTGAACCCGGCGCGGCGCAGAGAATCCGGCTTGAGGAGTCGCAGCATCCCGAGCCGCACGGCCAACAAGGGAAGGAGCAGCGCAAGCCCATGCAGGGGCGAGAAGTCGAACTCTGGCGTCAGCGACATGGCGGGCGGCTCCTTCGCCGGGGGCGGCGTTTGGGGACGAGTATAGTGCGCGTCTGCACGCCTGCAAGAAACTCTGCTTCAGGTGAACTAACCCCGACTCTCAAGCGGAAATGTGCGATCGAAAACTGGCGCGCCACTGTGGGATCGGCTATAATGCAGAGTGGAACAAACGTTCTGTCCGGGTCGCTCGCTCCCGCATCCATTGACAGAGCCAGGCGGATTCTCTACACTACACCACGCTTGACCACCTGAGCAGCGGGCAGGTGTCGCGCCCCGCGCGGCACACGATGGGGCGCCGGCGATTCGCGAGGCCGGCGGGATGAGTTCACAGAACCAACGATAGAGGCACACTATGGCAGCAATTCCAGCCGGCGTCATCCGCGAGCGTGACATTAACCAGGAGCTTCAGGAAGCGTATCTCGACTACGCCATGAGCGTAATCGTCGCGCGCGCGCTGCCTGATGCCCGCGACGGTCTGAAGCCGGTGCACCGTCGCATCCTGTACGCGATGTACGATATGGGTCTGCGACCGGGCACGCCATACAAGAAGAGCGCGCGTATTGTCGGCGAGGTGCTGGGCAAGTACCACCCTCACGGCGATATGGCGGTGTACGAGGCGATGGTCCGCATGGCGCAAGACTTCTCCATGCGCCGCATGCTGGTCGACGGCCAGGGCAACTTCGGCAGCATCGACGGCGACGCGCCCGCCGCCATGCGCTACACCGAGGCCCGGATGACGGACATCGGGCTGGAGCTACTCAACGACATCGACAAGGACACGATCGATTTCGAGGAGAACTTCGACGGCACGCTGACCGAGCCAGGCGTGCTGCCCGCCTCGTTTCCGAACCTGATCGTCAACGGCGCGTCGGGGATCGCGGTCGGGATGTCTACCAGCGTCCCGCCCCACAACCTGGGCGAGGTGTGCGACGCGCTGGTGTACATGCTCGACAACTGGGAGCAGCTCGACGACATCGGCGTGCCGGAGCTGATGCAGTTCATCAAGGGGCCGGATTTTCCGACCGGCGGCGTGCTGTACGCGAAAGAGAACGGCAGTGGCGAGGACCAGCTGCGCGCCGCTTACGCGACCGGGCGCGGCAAGGTGCGCGTCCGCGCTAAAGCGCACATCGAAGACCTGGGGCGCGGGCGCAGCCGCATCATCATCAGCGAGATCCCGTACCAGACCAACAAGACCAGCCTGATCGAGCGTGTGGCTGTGCTCGCGCGCGAGGGCCGGATCGAGGGCATCGCGGACCTGCGCGACGAGAGCGACCGCAACGGCCTGCGGATCGTGATCGAGGTCATGCGCACCGCCAAAGCGATCGACGTGCTGGCCGAGCTGTTCCGCCAGACCCCGCTGGAAAGCACGTTCAGCATTATCAACCTGGCGCTGGTCGATGGCGAGCCGAGGATGCTCGGCCTCAAACAAATGCTGCGCGTCTACCTGGAGCACCGGCTCGAAGTCGTGCGCCGCCGCAGCGAGTTCGACCTGGCGCGGGCGCGCGAGCGGGCGCATATCCTCGAAGGGCTGCTGGTCGCGCTCGGCCACCTCGACGAGGTGATCGACATCATCCGCCGCTCGCGGACGGTCGATACCGCCCACGCCAACCTCGTCAAGCGTTTCAAGCTCTCCGACGCGCAGGCGCAGGCGATCCTGCAAATGCAGCTTCGGCGTCTCGCCGCGCTGGAACGCCGCAAGCTCGAAGACGAGCACAAAGAGAAGCAAGAGCTGATCAAGATGCTCACCGCGCTGCTCAAGAGCGAGCTGATGATGCGCGTCGAGGTCGCCCGCGAGCTGAAAGAGGTGCGCGCCAAGTACGCTGACCCGCGCCGGACCGTGATCATCGACGCGCCGGTGGGCGACATCCAGGCGGGTGACTTCCTCGGCCCGCGCGAAGATACCTGGGTGACGATCACCGAGGGCGGTGTGCTCAGCCGGACCTACGAGGACGCCGCGCCGCGCATCACGACCGAGATGAAAGACGCGCCGCTGGCGATGCTCGGCAGCAACACGACGCACACCCTCTATCTGTTCACGGCGCACGGCCTGGGCGGGACCGTCCCGGTGAAACTGATCCAGCCGAACGAGGACCCGGAGCAAGGGATTCGCTACAACACTGTCTGCCCGCTCGGCGACGAGGACGAGCTGACCGTCGCGATCTCGCTGCCGCCGGAGCTTGAGACGGGCTACCTGGCGGCGGTCACGCGCGAGGGCGAGGTCAAGCGCCTGCGCCTGGAAGACCTGCCGGGGCTGTCGGCCAACGCGTTCAAGTTTATGGACGTGGAAAAGGGCGACCGGCTGATCTGGCTCGGCTACGTGCAGGACGACGACGAGCTGGTGGTGGTTACGCGCAAGGCGCAGGCGATCCGCTTCTCGGTCAGCGAGGTGCGCCCGACCGGGATGGGCGCGGGCGGGATGCGCGCCATCAAGCTGCAAGGCAAGGGCGACGCCGTGATCGGCGCGGCGGTCGTTGAGGACCGGGCCAACGTCTGGGTCTGCACCGATACCGGCGTGGCGAAGAGCACACCGCTGGGCGAGTATCCGACGCAGGGCCGCGCCGGGCAGGGCGTGATCACCATGAAGCTGCCGGGCGACGCGAAGGGCCTGGCCGCCGCGACGGTCGGTCGCCTCGACGACAACATCGTCGTCGTCACCAACAAGGGCAAGCCGAAGTATATGCGCGTGGGTCTGGCGCCGGAGACACGGCGCAACGCGAAGGGCGACTACATCATCTCGCTGCGCGTCAAGGAGGAGGTCAGCCGCGTGGTCAAGCTGCTGCCGCGCATCGAGGCCGCCGATCTGCCGCCGAACGGCGACGAAGACGAGTAGCGCGAGAGATTGGGCGAGTTTCCCGCTTGACAAGCGGAGTCATCCTGTCGATAATCTGCAACAGCGAAAACTCGAACGGCGATGGAGTTCGCCACAACCGCCCGTGAGGGCTGATGACTCCTGCCGCGCACAGCGCAGGGGTCGTCATGAGACGTGAAGACGGAGACCCGCTGCGTGGCGGGTCTTTTTCATGCGCGCGAGGGAATAAGCGGAACGAGGCACATGGACGAGGCGATGATGCAGCGCTTGATGATGGTCGCGGTGGCCGGGGCGCTGGGCACGCTGGCACGCTACGGGCTGGGCGGGGCCGTTCAGCGCGCCGCCGGCGGGGACTACCCGTGGGGCACGCTGGCGGTGAACGTGCTCGGCTGCTTCCTGTTTGGGCTGGTGTGGTCGCTGGCGAACGAGCGCCTGGTGATCAGTCGCGAGACGCAGATCGTTCTGCTCGGCGGGTTTATGGGCGCCTTCACGACCTTCTCGACCTTTATCTTCGACACGCACGGCCTCATGCAGGATGCGCGCTGGCTGCTGGCGACCGGCAACGTGCTGATCCAGACCCTGGTCGGCATGGGCAGCCTGTTCCTCGGCATTGTGGCGGCGCGGTTCTTCTAGCGCGCTTGCACGCCCCCGGCGAGCGCGGCACAATCGTCCGCGTGGACCGCTACGCAAACTGGAACGGGTGCGATTGGGCTTTTCGGCTCCGGCGGAAGCGACCGGCGAGCGAGCAGGAGGTATGCGCGGCGAACTGGCCGCGCTGCTCGGACGCTCCGGCACCTACGCGCTCAGCGATATCCTCAAGCAGGCGATTAACTTCCTGCTCCTGCCGCTTTACACCGCCTACCTGACCACCGCCGATTACGGCGCGCTGTCGATTGCGCTGGCGGCGGCGGCGGTGCTGGAGGTAATCTACGGGCTGGGGCTGCGCAGCGCGGTCGGGCGGCTGTACTTCGACCAGCGCGACGAGGACCGGGTGCGCGCCTTCGCCGGAACGCTGGCGATCTTCCTGGCGGCGGTTGGCGCCGGGCTGAGCGCGCTGCTGCTGGCGGTCGGGCCGGGGCTGTGGCCGCTGCTCGGCCTGGACGAGGTGTCCTTTTCGCCGTACATCGTGCTCGTCTTGCTGACTGTGCCGCTCAATAACCTGGGCCTGTCGCTGGTTCTGCCGCTGTATTACGTGCGCGGCCAGGCGCTGCGTTACGCGGCGTTCAGCCTGTTCAGCTTCGCGGTCGTCACCGGCGTGACGCTGCTGTTCGTCGTCGGCCTGGGGCAGGGCGCGGCGGGCGCGCTGTGGGGGCGGTGGATCGCGGCGCTGATTGTGCTCGTCCCGACGCTGGCGATCCTGCGGCGCGCCGCCCGCCCGGTCTTCGAGCGGGCGCAGCTCCGCGCGGCGCTGGCCTTCAGCTTGCCGCTCGTGCCGCACCTGATTTCCGCCTGGGCGCTCAACTTCTCGGACCGGATCATCCTCGGTCACTTCGTCTCGCTGGGCGACGTGGGCCTCTACGCGGTCGGGTACCAGTTCGGGCTGCTGGTCAGCGTGGTCATCACCGGCGCCAACAACGCCTGGACGCCGTGGTATTTCAAGGTCAGCACCGGCGGAGGCGGCGCGCCGGTCGGGCGCTTCGTGACCTACTACGTCATGCTGACGGTCGCGCTCGGCGTTGGTGCGGCGGCGCTGGCGCGCGAGGCCGTCACGATCATGACCGCCGCCAGCTATCACGCCGCCTGGACAATCGTGCCGGTCGTCGTGCTCGGCTACGTGCTCAATGGACTGGCGGCGCGCTTTCTGGATGTGCTGCTGCTCCACAAGCGGACCGGCGTCGTGCCGCTGACGACGATCGCGGCGGGCGCGGCGAATATCGCCTTCAACCTGGTCGCGATTCCACGCCTGGGCATCCTCGGCGCGGCCTACGGGACGGTCTTCGGCTACGCCGTGCGCCTGGCGCTGACCGCGTTCTACGCGGCGCGGACCGCGCCGCTGCCGTTCGAGTGGAGGCGGATCGGGCGGGTGATTGCGCTAGGGGTGCTGGTCACCGCGCCGGGGATGTGGCTCGACACGGGCAGCGTGTGGCTGAACGTGCCGCTCAAGCTCGCGATCGTCGGGCTGTTTCCGCTGCTGCTGGCCGCGACCGGCACGCTCGACCGCGCGGAGCGGCGAGCGCTGGTCGAAGGTTGGCGGCAGGTGCGGGGGCGGCTCGCGGCGGGAATCAGGCGATGACGCGGCTGGTGCTTGCTTCGCGTAGTCAGTCTCTCGCGCGGCACCCGCGCCGCGCTGAAGATCGGCTTGTCCCGCTGACCGAGGCCGCACGCGACGCGCTGTTGGCCGCCGATCCCGGCGCGCCGCTGGCCGATCTGCCGCCGTTCGGCGCGATCCAGAGCGCGGCGCTGGCGGAGGCGTTCGAACAGGCGCGGGCGATCCTCGACACGCTGGCGGGCGACGCGGCGTGGGCGCGGCTGCTGGCGTATCGCGGCTACGATCTGCGCCCGATGGCGCTCAAAAACGTGTTCTTCGCGCTGGAAGACGCGGCGCGCGTGATTCATGTGGCGCGAGCAGCGGTCGAGGCGCATCCGGGCAGCGCGACGATCCTGCTCGACGGCGATGCGGACACGCTGCGGGCGGTCCAGGCCGCGCTGCCCGGCGTCAAGCTACCGCCGGTCGCGGCGGAGTGGCGCGGGGCGCTGCGCGAGCGAGTTCGCCCCGTGGCGCGCTATACCCGCGACCGCGTCCAGGTGTGGCGCGCCGGGCGTCCCGCGCCGCGCGGCGACCGCCCGATCGTCGCCTTTCTCGACGCGCCGCACCGCGCTCGCTTGATGGCGCGGACTCTGTCGCTGCTGGCCGCCGATCACCCGATCCACCGCGCGGGGTGGGGCGAGCGGCCCGATTTCCCCTGGCCGGACGATTTGCCGGTGCGCCCGGCGGCGTCCTACCGCTGGAACGCCTACACACCTCGCGGCGCGGCCTGGCGGATCGCGCGGCACGTGCTCGGCTCGCGGGCGCGGACCGATCTGGCCGCGTTCGGGCTGGACGCGATTGGCTGGCTGCCGCCGCGCCTGCTGTGGGCGCTGCGCTACGCCGACCTCCAGCGGTACGCGGCTATGCTCGAGGCGTTCGAAGGGCTGGCGCGCGCCCAGCGTCCCGCGCTGTGGATCACGCTTGAAGACCTGCTGGCCTTCGGCAAGTGCGCGGCGGCGGCCGGCGAGCGGCTCGGCGTGCCCACGCTCAACGTACAGCATGGCATCATCGGCGCGTATCCGTACCGGACCGGCGTCGATGTGGTGGGTATGTTCGCGGCGTTCGGCGAGGCGGACCGGCAAACGCTGGTCGCGCGCGGCGCGGATCCGGCGCGGATCGCCGTGACCGGGCCGGTGAGCTATGATGATCTGCGCGCGCTACGCGTGGATCGAGTTTCGCTGCTGCGCGCCGCCAAGCTCGACCCGGCGCAGCCGGTCGTGCTGTTTGCGTCGCAGCCGGGCCAGCGGCTGGTGACTGACGGCGGGCGACGGATCGCGCTGCGCGCGCTGGCGCGGGCGGCGGCAGACACCGGCGCGCAAGTGGTCATCAAGGCGCACCCGCTCGAAGACGTGGGCGCGCTGCGACGGCTGGCGGCGGAGACGGGGCTGCACGCGCCGGTCGTCGAGGGACAGTTGTACGAGTGGCTGCTGGCTTGCGACGTGTTGGCGACTATATCTTCAACAGTGGTGTACGAGGCGGCGGTCGCGGAGCGTCCGGTGTTGTTGCTGGAATGGTCCGGCAATTCGGACGTGGCGGGGTATCTTGAGACCGGGATCGGGCTGCTGCCGGAGACGCCCGCTCAAACTAGGTCGGTGCTGCGCGCGCTGCTGTCCGATGAAGCGCTGCGGACGACG
Organism: Aggregatilineaceae bacterium; assembly: GCA_035325905.1. Classification (GTDB taxonomy): domain Bacteria; phylum Chloroflexota; class Anaerolineae; order Aggregatilineales; family Aggregatilineaceae; genus DYGX01. The sequence goes on from DAOKYY010000025.1 coordinate 38,826, forward strand.
ATGCTGGAGCGCCAGCGGGCGTTTGCGCGGCGCCATCTGGCGGGCGCCGATGGCCGGGCGTCGGAGCGGCTGGCGGCGCTCGCGCGGCAACTGATCGAGGGGGAG
>DAOKYY010000025.1:39030-44101 GCA_035325905.1 Aggregatilineaceae bacterium
GACGAAACGCTCAAAGTGCTGGCCGTGGTTCCCGCGCGCGGCGGGTCGAAGGGCATCCCGCGCAAGAACGTGCGCTTGATGGCGGGCAAGCCGCTGATCGCGTATGTGCTGACCGCGCTGCGCCAGGCCGAGACGGTCGGGCGGGTGGTCGTCTCGACCGACGACGAGGAGATTCGGGCGGTTGCCCTGCGCTACGGCGCGGAGGTGATCGCGCGACCGGCAGAGTTGGCCGGGGACGCGGTCACGCTCGATCCAGTGATCGCGCACGCGGTCGAGCAGGTCGAGGCGGGCGGCTATCTGCCGGACGTGGTGCTGACCGTCCAGCCGACCTCGCCGCTGCTGCGCCCGGAGACGATTGACCGCGCCGTGCGCCTGCTGGTCGAGTCCGGCGCGGAGACGGTGATCTCGGTCGTCAACGAGACGCATCTGGCGTGGGGCTACGACGCCGAGGGGCGCGCCGTCCCGCTGTACGAGCGGCGCGTCAACCGCCAGCAGCTTCCGCAGCGTCTCAAGGAAACGGGCGGCGTGTTCGCCAGCCGCCGCGATATCGTCACGCCACAGGGGCGGATCGGGCGCGACGTGCGCCTGCTGGAGCTAGACCCGATCGAGGGGCTGGACATCGACAGGATCGCGGATTGGTGGGTGGCGGAAAAGGCGCTCAACCGGCGGCGGATCGTCTTTCGCGTCGATGGCAGCCGCGAGATTGGCATGGGGCACGTCTCGCGCGCGCTGACGCTGGCCGGGCACCTGCTTGACCACGAGTTGTTGTTCCTGATGCGCGCCGATCACCCGGCGGGCATCGAGCTGGTGCGCGCTTCGCACTACCCGGTGCGCGCCTTCGCGGGCGACCCGATCGCCGCGCTGGCGGAAGCCAATCCCGACATCGTGATCAATGATATTCTAGATACAGAGCTGGACTACGTGCGCGCCCTGCGCGACCGGGGCTGGTTCGTGGTCAATTTCGAGGATTTGGGGCCGGGCAACCACGCCGCGCATCTGGTCGTCAACGCGCTGTACAACCCGCGCTATCCTGAGCCGCACATGGTGTGGGGAGCGCAGTACGCCGACCTGCGCGACGAGTTCTACAGCGCGCCGGTCAAGACAGTCACGCCGGACGTGCGGCGCGTATTGGTCACGTTCGGCGGGGCGGACCCGGCCAACCTGACCGCCAGAACGCTCGACGCGCTGGCGAGCCTGCCCGGTGACTTCGAGGTGCAGGTCATCCTGGGGCTGGCGTACGAGCCGCGCCCGGCGCTGCGCGAGCGGATCGCGGCGCTGGGGCCGCGCTTCGAGCTGCGCGAGCAGGTGCGCGACATGAGCCGCCGCATCCATGCCGCCGACCTGGTGATCACGTCCGCCGGGCGCACCGCCTACGAAGTCGCTGCCATCGGGACGCCATGCGTCGTGCTGTGCCAGAACGCGCGCGAGCAGCGGCACCTGTTCGCGCTGGCCGAAAACGGCTTCATCAACCTGGGGCTGGGCAGCGATGTGCCGGATGACCTGCTACGCGACACGTTGCGCCGCGTGATAGACGACTTCGAGGGACGGCAGCTCATGAGCCGGCGTATGCTGGCGGCAGACGTGCGCAGCGGCACGGCGCGCGTGGTGCGGCTGATCATGGATACCTATCGAGCGTTTGAAAGCGAGCGTGAGCGATCATGAAACCCGTTCGTATCGGCGACAAGCTGATCGGCCCCGGCCATCCCACCTATGTCATCGCCGAGGCCGGCGTCAACCATAAAGGCAGCCTGGAGGCCGCCCGGCGCATGATCGACGAGGCCAAGCGCGCCGGGGCCGACGCGATCAAATTTCAGACCTATAAGGCGGAAAAGCTGGTGACGCGCTCCGCGCCGCGCTATTGGGACGACCCCGAAGCGACCGGGACGCAGTACGCGATCTTCAAGCGGTCGGATAGCTTCGGCGAAGACGATTACCGGACCCTGTTCCAGCACGCGCAGAATGTCGGGATTACGTGGCTGTCCACCGCCTTCGACCTTGAGGCGGTGCGCTTCCTGGACGAGTTGGGGATGCAGGCGTTCAAGGTCGCCTCGGCGGACCTGACCAACTATCCGCTGCTGATCGCGGTAGCCGAGACGGGCAAGCCAGTGATCCTGTCGACCGGCGCGAGCGAGCTGCCGGAGGTGCACGCCGCCGTTGACTTTCTGCGCCTGCACGGCTGCCGCGACCTGGCGCTGCTCTACTGCGTGCTGAGCTATCCAACGGCGGATGAGGACGCGCACCTGCGGCGTATTCAGACGCTCCAGCACAGCTTCCCGGACATCCCGGTTGGGTTCTCGGACCATACGATACCCGACGACTGCGTGATCGTGCCGTCGGCGGCGGTGGCGCTCGGCGCGGCGTGCGTCGAAAAGCACTTCACGCTCGACCGCTCGCTGCCGGGCGATGACCACTATCTCTCGGTCGACCCGGCCCAGCTGGCGACGATGGTTCGCAACTTCCGCACGATCGAGAAGGCGCTCGGCAATCCGCGCTTCGGCGTGCAGTCCGGCGAGGAGCTGGCGCGCAAGTTCGCGCGGCGCAGCATCGTCTCGGCGGTGTTCATCCCGATGGGCGCGGTGATCACGCCTGAAATGCTGATCATGAAACGGCCAGGGACCGGGATTTCGCCGTCCGAGGTGCCACACCTGATTGGGCGCCGCGCGACGGTGGACATCCAGCCGGACACGGTGATAAGCTGGGACATGGTCGATTAACGAAGGCGCAGCGCGGGCGCGCTAGAACCAGCGCAGGCGGCGGAACAGCGCCAGCAGCCCAACCGTGATGCCGATCATCAGCGCCAGCACGAACGGCACGCCCCATTCGGCCGAGAAAGGCGGCCAGGTTTCCGCGAAGTTCATGCCATAGAATCCGCTGATGACGGTCAGCAGGCCGATCATCACCGTGAAGACCGTCAGCCGGTTGACGACGGTGTTGAGCCGGTTGGACACCGCCGACATGTACAGATCGATCACGCCCGTTAGCGTGTCCCGGAAGGTCGTCACCATGTCCGCGATCCACATCAGGTGATCGGACACGTCGCGCAGAAACGGGCCGATTGCCGCCTGATCCACGAAGGCGTAGTTGTGGTGCGTCAGGTTGCTGAGGATTTCGCGCTGGGGCCACACGACGCGCCACATGTCGATCAGCGTGTTCTTGAGCTGAAACAGCCGGTTGAGAGCCTGCTGGCGCGGGCGCTCCAGAACGCTATTGCTCAACGTCTCAATCTCTTCTTCGAGCGTATCCAGCAGCGGAAAGTACGTGTCCACCGTCGCGTCGAGCAGCGTATAGAGCAGCAGGCTTGGCGTGAGGTCCGGCGCGTGGCCCAGCCGCTCCAGCCGGGTGCGAGTCTCGGCAATCACCGGCTCGTCGGCGGTACGGACTGTCACGACGAAGTTGCGCCCGACGAAGACATCCAGCTCGGTGAAGTCCGCGTCGCCGCTATCTTCGCGCACCGGATTGAGAATCAGGAACAGGTAATCGGCGTATTCTTCGAGCTTGGGGCGCTGGTGCTGGTTGCGCGTGTCCTCAATCGCCAGGGGGTGAAAGCCGAACACGTCGCGCATGAGCGCGATCCCGGCCTCGTCCGGGCCGACAATGTCCACCCACAGTGTGCCACTGGGCGCGCGCAGCAGGTCCGCGATCCCCGCTTCGGCGACCGGACGCCAGCCATCATCCAGACGAACGCTCGTGATCATTGGCCTCTTCCCCCGCCGCGCGCTCAGGCGGCCCGATCAATCGCTCGATGACTGCGAGCAACTCCGCTGCTTGATCGTCCCAATTGTACTGCTGCTGCGCCCGTTCGCGCCCGTGCGCGCCCATCTCGGCGCGCCGCGCCCCGTCGACCGCCAGCGCCGCGATTCCGGCGGCGATGCTGTCCGGGTCCTCGATATTGACTGCCAGCGCGGACTCGCCCGCCAGCGAGAGCCAGAACGGGTTGTCGTGCATGATCATCGGCAGCCCGGCGGCCATATACTCGAACAGCTTGATCGGCCAGTTCACCGAGCTGTTGCGCTGCGGGCGGAGGCTCATCAGGCCGATGTGCGCCTGCGCCAGGAGCGCCGGGACGCCGTCGTGGCGCACGTTGCCCCACAGGCGCACGCGCTCGCCGGCCGCCGCGCGGACCTCCGCTTCGTAGGCGTCCATCTTGAACGGGCCGATCACCCACAGGTGCACGTTCAGCGCCGGGTCCAAACGGTTGACGGCTTGCACGCACTCCAGCACGCAGCGATCGGGCTGGACCGAGCCGGAGTAGACCGCGATGATCGACCCATCCGGGGCAGGGCGGTCCGGCTTGGCGGAGCGCCAGAGCGCCAGCTCCGGCACATTGCGGATAATCGCCATCTTGCGCCGCGCGTGCGGGAAGCGGCCCGCGATCTGCTCGAAGGCGGGGAGCACGGCGTCGAAGGCGCGTACCGCCAGCCGCTCGTAGCGATCGTACAGCCAGGCGACCGGGCGGCGCAGCGCGCGCGGGATCCAGTCCTTGTCGAGAATCTGGTACGGGACATGCTCGTGAATGTCGTAGACGACCTTGCGCCCGCCGAGCTTGAGCAGCAGGCCGACGACTGTCATCTCCGGGTCGTAGACAAAATACAGGTCCGCGTGTTCGGCGCGGGCCTGCCGCCAGACGCGCAGCAAGCCGAGCCAGCGCCTCCATGCCTGGCGGGCGGGGGGCTTGGGCGGCAGGGGCTTGAGGCGCACGCCGTCAAACGTTTCGTCCGGCGCGCCAGGGGCCAGCAGCGTGACCGTATAGCCGCCGCGCGCCAGGGTGCGCGCCAGTTTGTAGAAGACGCGCGAATCGAACGGATCGTGCACGGTGGAGACGAAGCAGATCGCCGGCATAGACGCTCCGGGGGAAGGCCAGCGCAGCCAGGGGCAGCAGCAATTGTAGCCGATTGGCCTACGGCGCTCCAATTGGTGGGTGATAAAAGGTTTTTTGCCAGACTTTTATACCTTTGGCCGTTGGCGGCGCGCTCGGTCTGCTATTATTTTCTTAAAGTAGTGTTGCGCGCTCAGACAATAGGGAGTAGTGTCATCATCGCGGCTTGCCTCCAGGCTGTGTGGGTGTGGCTAG
>DAOKYY010000026.1:0-43346 GCA_035325905.1 Aggregatilineaceae bacterium
AAAGCATTTCAAAACACGCTCTATGAATACATATTCAGAAAGTGATATTCATGCATCCTCTTTAGAATACTGCGATTCTGAAAGGGTGTCAAGCACCTGCTGTACCATCTGGACACTATTCTATCCGCAAACGCCGATTTGGGCCGGTGGAGCCTGCCCGGCGATCACGCCGCTCGCGCCAGTGATAGCCTGATTGCAAGGTTTGCGCCCGGCCCTGTTGTGATGCTGAAAGGTTAGGCGGGTATGCTCCAAAGTAGCGCGAGCGTTTCACTCTTCGACCGGCTTAGCGCCTCAGCCTGCAGGATTTCAAAGTCATGGAAGTGGGAGGAAATCTCATGCGAAAGCGTATCAGCTTGGCCCTACTGAGTGTCGTCTTGATCGTGGCGCTCGCGCACTCTGCGACGCCGATGACGTATGCCGGCACGGAGGGCTGCACACCGGGATACTGGAAGAACAACACCAGCAACTGGCCGCCGCCTTTTACGCCTGAGACGCGGATTAACGCTCATTTTGCTGCGGTCTGGCCCGAAACGCCGGTGATCTTCCCTGGCGACCCGACCATGTTGCAGGCGCTGGGCACGGGCGGCGGTGGCATATACGCGCTGCTCCGCCACACGGCGGCGGGGCTGCTCAACGCCGCGGCGCGCGAGCGCGAATTTGGGTATGTAGACTACCACCTGGACGTACCGACCCTTCGCGGCCTGGTCGTCGAAGCGTTCCTGAGCGGCGATTACGAGTCGCTGAAGGACTATCTCGAAAGCCTGAACGAAGGATATTGCCCGCTGGGCTAGCGCGTCCGTCGATGGTGCAGCATGAAAACGTGCCGGATTCCTTTCGCTCTGTTAGCCGGTGACGGGACGACCGCGTTCGACATGGGGCACGTGGCGTGCAGCTACCGCGACGCCCGCGCTGCGCTCCCCGCGCCGGTTGCAGCCCTGACCGCGCGGTTGGTCGCCGAGCGACAGCAGGCCCTGGGCTTCGAGCTGACCAACGAGCCGTCGTACAGCCTGGCTGGATTCCGCGTCACCGGCGAGGGAAACGGCGCGTGTTCCGTGCTGCACCTGGCTTTACAGCAATCGAATTATTTTGATTTCGTTAGCACAAACCTGTCGCTCGACCGCCCGATGCTGGAAGGGGGCGCGTCGCTGCGCGCCAGCCTGCTGCGCGATATCACCGAACTCGGTAGCAGCCCGCTGGCGAACACGCTGTCGGTAATGGTCCTGGTGGTCAGCCAGCCCGACGGTGTGGCGATCGTGCCCCGCCGCAGCGCGCATGTCGCGTTCGACCAGAGATGCTTGCAGGTGTCCGCCGGCGGGGCGATGCGCTTGGCGGTGGACTGTGACGAGAGGCTGGCGCCCAGCCCGTTTGTCACGGCGCAGCGGGAGATCGCGGAGGAGCTTGGCATCCGCGTGCCGCTGGAAGCGATTCGCTTCCTGGGGCTGGGGGTCGATACGCGCACGGGAGAGCCGGAGCTGCTCGGCGTGGCGGAAATTCCGCTTCGCGTGGAAGACCTGCGCCGGGCATACCAGTCGGCCCGCATCGGAAATGACGAGTTGGATGACGCGGCGTTCGTCGCGTTCGAGCCGGGGGGAATTGCGCGCCTGCTGGCGAATGACACGTGGTGCCCCGGCGACTGGGTGTGCTGCTGGCTGGCTCTGGTCGATGCCTTCGGGGCTGAGGTCGTCGCGCGCGAAGTGACCTGGCAAACGTGTCACGGCGTGGCGCTCCAGCCGCCCGAGCAGCGAGCGGCCCCGGTCGAGCCAGTTCCGGCCAGCCTGCAACAGCGTTTCAGCGAGTGGCGAAAGAACTGGCCGTTGCCGCTGAGAGTCACCTATGGCGTGGCACGCCGCCTCGGCAAGCCACGAGGCATCTGGGCGCACGCGGAGTTCCGGCGCTGGTATGCGGAGTTACAGGCGACACAGTGGTGGACGGCGGAGCAGCTTGAGGAACTCCAGGGCGCCCGCCTGCGCGCCCTGCTGGAGCACGCTTACGCGAACGTGCCGTACTACCGGCGCGTGTTTGACGAGCGGCGCCTGGTGCCGGGCGACATCACGTCGCTGGATGCGCTCCAACTGTTGCCGATCCTGACCAAAGACGACGTGCGGCGCAACCTGCGCGAGCTGGTCGCCCGCAACATCGACCCCAGCCGCCTCTACTTCTTCATGACCGGCGGCACGACCGGCACGCCGCTGGGCTTTTATCACGAGCGGGACGTGACTACACCACATGAGGATGCGTTCATGTACCGCCAGTGGTCGTGGCTCGGCTACCGGTTCGGCGACCGCATCGCCTATCTGCGCGCGTTCAACCTGCGCCACCGCGACCGGGACGGCAAGCCCGCCTGGTGGGACTACAACACCGTCGAGAACTCGCTGGTCCTCTCGATCTTCGAAGTGAACCAGGCGCGGCTGCCACTTTACATCCAGAAGCTGCGCGACTTTCGCCCGCGCTTTATCCAGGGCTACCCGTCCGTTCTGGAAATCGTGGCCCGCTTCGCGCTGGAGCAGGGCATCGACTCGATCCGGCCGCAAGGCATCTTTACCGAATTTGAGAACCTGTACCCGGCTCAGCGCGCGCTGATCGAGCAGGCGTTTGGCTGCCCGGTGCTGGGCGGGTACGGCCACTCCGAGCGCGCGGTTGACGCGGTCGAGTGCCCGCAGCGACAGGGGTATCACGTCAGCATGGAGTATGGCATCGTCGAGCTGACCGATCAGAATGGCGAGCGCGTCCCTGAGGGCGAGCAGGGCTTTGTCACGGGCACCGGGCTGGACACGCACTGTATGCCCTTCATCCGCTACCAGACCGACGACGTGGCGCGCCTGTCTGCGGACCCGTGCCCCTGCGGGCGCAAGATGCCCATGCTGCAAGACATTGTCGGTCGCTGGCAGCACGAAGTGATCGTGACCGCCGACGACCGTGTGATCCCTATCACGGCGATGAATGTGCATTCCGACGCCTTCGCCAACGTGGAGCAGTACCAGTTCTTGCAGGAGCGCAAAGGCGAGCTGGTGATACGGGTGGTTCGCGGCGCGCGCTACGCTGAGGCGGACACCCAGCGTATCCTGGCGGCTTTGCACGCTAAATTTCGGGGCGGGATCGATCTGCGAGTGGTGTTTGTGCCGGAGATCCCGCGCACGCAGCGCGGGAAATACCGGCTGCTCGATCAGAAGCTCGACGTGGGAGCCGCCGAGCCAGGGCGCGTTCTCGTTCATCCTTAGCGCCTTGCGGCGTGCTGTATCATACTGACAGAAATGCTCCGAGCGTTGCAGCACGGTGCGATAGAGAAACAGGAGCGAGCGACCATGGATCGTCTGCGAGTGGGCATTATCGGCTGTGGATACTGGGGACCCAACCTGGTCCGAAACTTTGTCGAGCTTCCCGACGCGGACGTGGTGGCCGTGGCGGACCTGTCGGCTGAGCGGCTGGCGTCGATCGGGGCGCGCTACCCGCAGATCGCGTTGACGAAGGACTACGCGGATTTCTTCGAGATGGGGCTGGATGCCGCGGTCGTCGCGACGCCCCCGCCGACTCACTTCGCGATTGCCCGCGACTGCCTTGAGCACGATCTTCACACGCTGATCGAAAAGCCGATGACGCTGAACAGCCTCGACGCCGAGCGTTTGGTTGACCTGGCCGAGCAGCGCGACCTGAGGCTGATGGTCGGGCACACCTTCGAGTACAACCCAGCGGTCCAGGCCCTGAAGCAGATTATCGATCGCGGCGAGCTGGGCCGCGTTTACTATATTGACGCGGTGCGAGTCAACCTGGGGCTGTTCCAGAACCATCTCAACGTGCTGTGGGACCTGGCGCCGCACGACCTGTCGATTATCCGCTATCTGCTGGGGGCCGAGCCGACCCACGTCCAGGCGTGCGGGGCGGCGTGCATCTTCGCGAATATTCACGATCTCGCCTATCTGTACCTTGAGTTTCCTGAAGGTCTGATCGCACATGTTCACGTGAGTTGGGTTGATCCGTGCAAGGTGCGGCGGATCACGATCGTCGGCAGCCAGAAGATGGCGGTCTACGACGATGTCGAGCCGACCGAGAAGATCAGGATTTACGACAAGGGCGTTGAAAAACCCCCCTACACGCACACCCTGAACGAATTTCACCTGAGCTATCGCAGCGGCGATGTGGTGATCCCCTGCATCCGCTCGACCGAGCCTCTGCGCGCGGAGTGCCAGCATTTCGTCGAGGCCATTCGCACGCGTGCGGTTCCGAATAGCAGCGGGCGGGATGGCCTTCAGGTGGTTCGGATCCTCGAAGCCGCGCAACAGTCGCTAGTCAATGGTGAGCGGACGCCGGTCGCGTCCGACGAGGAGCGTGCGCATGACTACCGTCCCGTTTGAGATCGCGGAGTCCGTGCTTCTGGGCGACGGCTACGACATCGATCCGGGCGTTATCCTGGGTTACCTGACCGGCCGGCACATCAGCGACCCGGCATTACGCCTCGGTCCATATGCGCGGATCAGGTCAGGCGCCGTGATCTACGCCGGATCGATCATCGGCGCGCGCCTGCAAACAGGCCACCACGTCGTGATCCGCGAGGAGAATTTCATCGGCGACGGCCTGAACATCTGGAACAACTCGACGATCGATTACGGCTGCGTGATCGGCGATGACGTGAAGATTCACTGCAATGTCTACGTGGCCCAATACTCGACGCTTGAGGATGGCGTCTTCCTGGCGCCGGGCGTGATGATCGCCAACGATCCGCACCCCCTCTGCGGGCGGTGCATGCGCGGGCCGACGATCAAGCGCGGCGCGCGCGTTGGTATCAACGTGACGCTGCTGCCGCACGTGATCATCGGCGAGGGGGCGTTTATCGGCGCGGGCAGCGTCGTGACCAGAGACATCCCCTCGTTTACGCTCGCCTATGGCAACCCCGCGCGCCCGGTGAAATCGGTCGATGAGCTGACTTGCCCGTTTAGGCTGGTCGAGCAGCCGTATCTTCATGGCCGTGATGTTCGCACACGGGAGATTTCCCAGGGGGCCTGACGATGAAAGTGCCATTTGTAGACCTGCGCGCGCAGCATCAGGCGCTTCGCGATCAGCTTCAGGATGCTTTTCTGGCGGTGCTTGACCGGGCAGATTTCGCGCTGGGAGAGGATGTCGCGTGCTTCGAGGCCGAGTTCGCGGCGCTGTGCGGGACGAATCATGCGGTCGGCGTTGCGAGCGGGCTGGCGGCGTTGGAGCTGGCGCTGCGCGCTTATGGCATCGGCCCCGGTGACGAGGTGATCGTCCCGGCGCACACGTTTGTCGCGACCGCTGCCGCCGTGACCTTCGCCGGCGCGCAGCCTGTTCTGGTCGATATCGACCCGTCAACGTTCAATCTCGACGCTGCCCAGATCGAGAGCGCGCTCTCGCCACGCACGAGGGCGATCATCCCGGTGCATCTTTACGGACTGCCCGCGCCGATGGACCCGATCATGGCCCTGGCGGAGCGGCATCACCTGATCGTGATTGAAGACGCCTGCCAGGCGCACGGCGCGGCCTACCGGGAGCGGCGCACCGGCGCGCTCGGCCACGCCGCCGCCTTCAGCTTCTACCCGACCAAAAACCTGGGCGGGTGCGGCGATGGCGGCATGGTGGTCACGGATGATCTGGTGATCGCGGAGCGCATCCGCGCGCTGCGCAACTGCGGCCAGCGGGTCAAGAACGAGCACGAGCTGTTCCCGTTCAACGCCCGGCTGGATACGCTTCAGGCCGCTCTGCTGCGCGTCAAGCTCCGCTCCCTGGAGCGTTGGAACAGCGCGCGCCGTGACGCCGCCCACCTGTACGACAAGTGCTTGCAGGGCGCCGGGCTGCTGCTGCCGCAGGAAAGCCCTGACTCGACGCACGTGTATCACCTGTACGTCGTCCGGACGCCGGAGCGCGACGCGCTGCGCGCGTATTTGCAGCAGCAGGGTATCGGCACGGCCATCCACTACCCGCGCCTGATTCACCAGCAGCCGTTCTATGTCGAGCGCGGCATTGTGCATGGGCGGCTGGATAACGCCGAGCAGGTCTGCCGCGAGATCGTGTCGCTGCCGATGTACCCGGAGATCAGCGCGGAGCAGGTGCGCTATGTGGCGGCGCAGATCCGCGAGTTTCTGCGGGTGCCGGCCCTGTAGATGCGTGTCGTTTGGTGTGTTTTGCCGAGGGTGACCGTGTAGCGTTTTCAGGCTCTTTGGCCCAATCCGGCATTTTTCCGAACGTTTTCCTGCACGTCGATCCGAGTGGGCGAGGCGCAGAGCGCGATGGCTGGGCAACATGTGCGTCGAATCGGGTGGGGGATCGCGGCGTGGGTAAGCGTGCTGGCCGTGGCTTTGTCAGGGGGCTGCGCCCGGTCAGAGCCTACCATCGAGCCGACAGATCAACCCGGCGTGTTTTACGTCTCGCCGGACGGCTCCGACTCCAACCCCGGAACGCTGCGCCAGCCGTGGCGCACGATCCAGCGCGCTGCCGGGCAGCTTGCTCCCGGCGAAACGGTCTACATCCGGGGGGGGACCTACTCCGAGCAGATCACGCCTGAGCAATCCGGCACGGCGGCGCAGCCGATCGTGTATGCCGCCTACGCTGGCGAAACGCCGGTGATCGACGGGCGCAACGAGGTCTACCGGCTGATCGAGATCATCGGCAAGCAGCATCTCACCTTCGACGGCCTGCATCTGCAAAACCCCTTCGACGAGTGGGCGCACGTCGAGAACAGCGATCATATCACCTTCCGCAACATGGTTTTCACCAACACCGACCTGCGCGACCGGAATTTTCAGGGCATTCTCTTTCGCTACAGCTCCTATAACCGGGTCGTCAATTCGCTGCTCGAAAACTGGGGGGCGTACTATCCCGACGGCGACCAGAGCGGCAACCACATTCGCATCTTCGGGGATCTCGAAGCGGGCGGCTACAACCTGATCGAGGGAAATACCTTTATCCGCGGCGCGCAGGGCTGCGTGATGGTCAACGCGCCGTACAACATCATTCGTAACAACGTCTTTGACAACGAGTGGCAAAAAGGCGTTTATGTCGGCTATTTCGAGGGCGATATTGGCGGCGAGACGCCGGGCACGGTCTTCCCCGCCGTTCACAACCTGGTCGAGAACAACCGGTTCGTGCGGCACGGCCCCTCGCGCTACCAGCATGGCGGCAGGGCCTATGAGGAAAGCTCGGTCGGGACGATCTTCCGGCGCAACACGCTCCAGAACGCGGACTACCTCGGCGCGGAGATCGTGGCGTTCGGCACCTACGCCTTCCGATCCAGCCGTAATCACTGGTACAACAACGTGATCGCCAACAACGGCGCTGCCGGTTTTGAGTGCCTCTCAACGGGAATCATGGGGACCTCGGAACCCGGCACGCAGTTCTACGGCAACGTGTTTAAGAACAACATCCTGTACGACAACGATCTCACCTGCGATAAGAAGCCGCACCTGGTCGGCCTGCGGCTGAACCCAGACAACGCGAACCCACCCGGAGTCTCCCCGCCGCTCTTCGGCATGATCTTCGCCGGAAACCTGTTCGAGAACACGCGCGCCGAGGCTTGCGCGCGCCGCTTGCAGCAGGACGGCAACGGCTATGGGGATTGCTACCTGTATATCGCCGGAATCAACGAAGCAGATGCCGCCTGGTTTGAGGCGCGCTATCCGCACAACTTCTGGGGCAACGTCGAAGGGGTTCCTCGCTTCGTGCGGTACGACCCCCCCGCAAACGAGTTTGATTTTCACCTGGGGCCGGGGTCGCCCGCAATCGACGCGGGGGTCGATCTGACGTTCGCGTCGTCCGCTGGATCGGGAACGGTCATCACGGTTGACGATGCCTGGTATTTCCACGACGGGTACGGCGGCATGATCGCGCCCGACAGCCTCCGGGTCGGGGATGAGACGGTGTCGATCGTGGCCGTCGATTACGAGACCAACCAGGTTACGGTCGATCGCGCGCTGGCCTGGGAGCAGGGCACGCCGGTCAATCTGCCGTTTTCCGGCTCCCGCCCGGACATTGGCGCGTTTGAGGTGGAGCCTTCTGAAACCGGATGAATTTCCTGACCACCGGCTTTGCGTCGCGCAGGTGATCGAGGGCGACCCCGAAAGGGGCGGCTGCCCGGCTTGTCAAAGGAGCGCGCAGCGTGGGCTTGCTGCCGGAAGATATCGACTATTTCGCGGAAGTGATGCGCGAAATCCCAGGTTTCTGGCTCCGCCTGGGGGGCAAGCCCGATTTCACCGGGAAGGATGTGCTCGACCTGGGCTGCGGTCACGGCAGCATGTGCGTCGATTTGGCCCTGTCGGGCGCCAGCCGGGTGGTCGGCGTCGATACCGACGAGCAGCGGATTTCCTTTGCGCGGGCCTATACGCGCCTGCACTGGCCGGAACTTGCGCCCGTTCTGGAGTTCGCCGCCGAAGACGTGCGCGGCTATGCCGGGCTTCCTTTCGACTATGCAGTTTCGAGGGCTACTTTCGAACACGTGCTGGACTTCTCTGGGGTAATGTGCGCGCTGGCGGAGCGCCTGAAGCCGGGCGGGCGGCTCTGCGCGGCTCTTGGCCCGCTCTACTATTCTCCCTTTGGTGACCACCGTCGCACGGAGTCGCTGATTCCCTGGGGGCACGTCCTCCAGCCGGAGCGCCTGGTTCTCGCGCGGCTGAACCGCACCCGCGCCTGCAAGCTCAGCTCGATCCAGGACCTCGGCCTGAACAAGCTGGCGCCTGCTGATTACCGGGCGGCATTTGCGCGATCCGGCCTGAAGACCGTGTACTACCGCGAAAACCTTGTGATGCCATCTGCTGGCCCGGCGCGGCGTGTGTGTGGCCGCCTGATGTCCGCTTTGAGACGGGTCCCGGCGCTGGAAAAGTATTTCACGGTCAATATCTGGTGCATCCTGGAGAAGCCGCAGGAGCTAAGACTGAGCGCTGTATGATACGCCTTTCGTGGGACACGTGGCGGCTGGCAGCTCTTGATAAGCGGCTGACTATAGCGCTCCTGGTACTCTTGCTGCTGGCCGGCGCGGGGCTGCGCTTTCATAACCTGGGCAGTCAGAGCCTGTGGCGTGACGAGGCGATTTCGTGGCATTACGTGCGAGACACCACTCTGCCAAACCTGGTTAGCACCCTGATCGACGACGAGCTACACCCGCCGCTGTGGTATATCGTGCTGTATCTAGATCGTCTGGGCCTGGGGCAGTCAGAGTTCAGTCTGCGGTTTCAGGCGGCGCTGTCCAGCCTGCTGCTGATTCCTCTGGGCTATGTGCTTGGCAAGAGGTTGTTCAGTCCGGCGCTGGGTCTGATCAACGCTCTACTGGTGGCGCTGTCCCCCTTCTTGCTGCGGTACGCGCAAGAGGCGCGGAGTTACAGCTTTCTCGCTTTGCTGGCGGCGGCATCATTCTACGCACTTTGTCGGTGGCAGAGCAGGCCGACGACGCGCCGTACCCTAGTGTTCAGCGTCGTCATGGCGGCGGCGCTGTACACGCATCACTGGGCGTTCTTTCTGCTGGTAGCCTTCAATCTGTGTGTCCTGCTTTGGATCGTCTGGGGTGGCGGGCAGGGCTTGCTCAGCAAGTGGCTCCTGGCAAACGCCCTTATCGCCGTGCTTTACCTGCCCTGGCTGCCGATCCTGCTGCAGCAACTGAGCTACGACACTTCCTGGATGTACAGCCATGAACCGCCGGCGCAGCTTCTATGGCTCACGTTCAGGGCTTGGACCGCTTCCTGGCGTGCGACGCCGTTTTTCCTGCTGCTGATCGCGCTCGCTGTGCTGGTGGCGATCACGCCGTGGTTCTTCGGCGCAGCCCGTCTCCGCCGCCCGGACGCGCAGGTTCTGGCGGTGCTGATCGTGTGCCTGATTCCGATCGTGAGCGCCATCGCTTTGTCCCAGCGCAAGCCGATTTACAAGCCTGATCGCTACACGATCATCGTGTATCCCGCCTTCAGCCTGCTCCTGGCGAGCGGCCTGGCTGCGTTGCGCCGGCCGGTCCTGGTCGCGATCGCGGTTTGCCTGGTGGCCGGTCTGTGGCTGCGCAAAGATATCACGTATCTGAGCAACGCCACGTTCTCGACTGCCCGCGACGCTGCTGCTTACGTGTCATCAGACGTTGGGCCGCAGGATGTACTGGTTTTTGCGCCCGATCCGATCGGGCAATCGTTCGATTACTACTATGCCGGGGACCAGTTCTCG
Organism: Aggregatilineaceae bacterium; assembly: GCA_035325905.1. Classification (GTDB taxonomy): domain Bacteria; phylum Chloroflexota; class Anaerolineae; order Aggregatilineales; family Aggregatilineaceae; genus DYGX01. Next base: position 10,144 of record DAOKYY010000026.1, read on the forward strand.
ATTGGCTACGCCAACTGGGACGGTCCGCGCCGCTGGCATATCGCTACCTGGGTGGACGCCTGGTTCGAGCCGGGCATCCTCGACCGGACCCTGGCGCAGATCGATAGCCATCTGGCGGACGGCGCGTGCCTCTGGCTGGTGTACACGCCGGGGCCGATCGCCGTGCCCGGCGCCGAGCACGCCGTCGAGGAGCTGCGCCAGAGTCTCGGCGCGCGCTACACGCTGCGGCACACGGAAGTGTTCCCGGAAATGTTCGAGTATATGGATGTCGATCGGTACTGCGGGCGCGCAGTGGATCAAAGCTGAGGCGCGTATGTGCGGCATCTGCGGGGTTTTCGCCTACCAACGCCCGGCGCCTGTCTCGCGCGCGCTGGTGCGCGAGATGGCGGACACTCTGGCGCATCGCGGGCCGGATGGCGCGGGGGAGTTCTACGACGACCCGTCCGGCCTGGGGTTAGGGCACCGGCGGCTGGCGATCATCGATCTGGTCTCCGGCGATCAGCCGATGACCGGCGACGATGGCGCGGTGTGCATCGTGTTCAACGGCGAGATTTATAACTACCGCAAGCTGCGCGCGGCGCTGGAAGCTGCCGGTCACCGCTTCCGCACATCGTCCGATACTGAGGTCGTCCTGCGCGCCTACCAGGAATACGGCCCGCAGTGTCCAGCGCGCTTCAACGGCATCTTCGCGTTCGCGATCTGGGATGCGCGCCTGCGGCGGCTGTTCCTCGCGCGCGATCATTTTGGCGTCAAGCCGCTGTACTACAGCGTGCAGCAGGGCGTGTTCCGGTTTGCGTCCGAGCAGAAGGCGATCCTGCTTGACCCGTCCATCCCGCGCGAGATCGATCTCGACGCGCTGCACCTGACGCTTACCTTCCGCTACTGCCCGGCGCCGCACACGCTGTTCAAAGCGATCCGCAAGCTTCCCCCGGCCAGCTATCTGCTGGTGGACGAGCGCGGCGTGCGCGAAGGGCGGTACTGGGACGATCTGCCGGACATCGACCGGGCCGCGCAGGCCGGGCAGGCGGCTGAGGCGCTGCGCGACGCCTACGACCGGGCGGTGCGGTGGCAGATGGTCAGCGACGTGCCAATCGGCCTCTCGCTGAGCGGCGGCGTCGATTCGGCGGTGCTCCTGGCGCTCATGAGCCGGCACTCCAGCGAGCCAGTCGCCGCGTTCACCGTGGGGTTTGCCGGGCGCGAGGATGTCAGCGAGATCGACGCGGCGCGCGCGCTGGCCGGTCACTTCGGCGCGACGTTCACGGCGCAGGTGATCGCCGAGGCGGATTACGCCGATTTCATGCGGCGCTATCTGTGGCACATGGAGGAGCCGGTCGTCAACCAGTCGGCGCCCGCGTATTACTTCGTCGCCCGCATGGCGCGCGAGCAGGGGATTAAAGTGCTGCTTAACGGGCAGGGGCCGGACGAAGCCTTCGCCGGGTACCCGCGCCACCTGGCGGCGGCGTATCTCCCCCGCATGAGACAACTGGGCCTCGGCTGGGCCGGGCGGGTGTTCTTCCTGGCTGGGCGGGAGCTGCCGCTTCCAGAGAGCTACCGGCGGCTGATCTACGCGCTGGGCGCGCGCGACGAAGCTGATTTGCTGCTGCGGATCTACTCGATGCTGACGGAGTCCGCGCGCCGGGCGCTCTTTGCTCCGGGCGTGTGGCGCAGCCTAGACCGCGATCTGCCGCTGGAATGGGTCAGGAGCAGGCTGGCGCGCACGCCGGAAGGCACGCTGCTGGAAAAGATGACATTTATCGACGCGCGCAGCGGCCTGCCGGAAGAGCTGCTCCTGTCTGAAGACAAAATGGCGATGGCGGCGGGCGTCGAGGCGCGAGTGCCGTATCTCGACCTCGAAGTGATGCGCCTGGCCGAAGCGCTGCCGGGCCGGTTGAAGATCGAGGGCCGCCAGCAAAAAGCGATTCACAAGCGCGCCTGCTGCGCGCTGGTCCCGCTCGCCGTGGTCCACCGGCGCAAAATCGGCTTTGTGAGCGCCGCCGATCGCTGGCTGCGCGGGGAGCTTGGGCGGCACTTCGCCGAGCGCGTGCGCGCTCCCGACTCGCTGACCCGTGCCTACCTCAACCCGGACGTAGTCGAGCGGCTGGCGCGCCAGCACCTCTCAGGCCGGTGGGATCACCAGCGCGTGCTGTTTCTGCTGCTGGCGCTCGAAACCTGGCACGCCGTGTACGTCACGCGTTCCGAAGCGATTTCCTCATGACCCCGGCGCGGCGGCGCGCTCAGGTGTGCTCTAGCACGGCCAGCGCGTGCTGCGCGTCCTCGTTGAACTGGCGGACGGTTTCGCGCGTGTACTTGTGATCGAGCATCTTGTCCAGCATCGGCGGCGGGATGGTGATGATATGCGCCCCGGCGATCGCGGCCTGCTGGATGTCGATCACGCCGCGCACGCTGCCGACGATGATCTCGGTCAGGCTGTCCCAGCGGGCCAGCCAGTCGGCGGCGGCGCGGATCAGCGCCGGGGCGTCGTGCCCTTCGTCCGCGACGCGGCCCGCGAAGATGCTGACATAGCTGGCGCCTGCCTTGGTGGCAAGGATCACCTGGCCGAGCGACAGCAGAGCAGTCGCGTTGACCGCGATGCCCTCGCGCTCCGCCGTGTGGATCACGCCCAGGCAGGACTCGCCATCCTGGTTGATGATCGGGATTTTGACCACGATGTTCGGCGCCCAGGACGCGTACAGCCGCGCCTGATCGAGCATCTCCGCCGGGTCGTTCGTCGTCACTTCGACCGAGAGCGGCAGTGGCTCGATCAGGCGGGCGATTGTCTTTTCGTGCGTTTCCAGGTCGAACACGCCGGCTTTCAGGATCAGCGTCGGATTGGTCGTCACGCCGTCGATCACGCCCTGATCGTGCCAGCGCCGGATGTCCGAGAGTACTGCGGAGTCGACCAATATCTTCATCATCGTGTTATCCTGTCTTCCTGATCCACTCAACGGCCTGAAACAGCGACCCGGCGAACCGGTCCGGGAAGGCCCCGCCGCGTTCGAAGGTAGCCCACAGGTACGCTTTGCGCAGCCCGATGAACACCGTGCGGCAGCCAGCGGCGCGGCCTGCCTGCACGTCCGCCACGCCGTCGCCCACCATGACCGAGCGCGCCAGGTCGATCTGTAGATCGGCTGCCGCTTGCAGCAGCAGGCCCGGCTGCGGCTTGCGGCACGCGCACACCTGCCGGTATTCCGCCAGCACGGCTTCGGGGTGATGCAGGCAATAGTACACGCCGTCCAGGCGCGCGTCTTCGGCGGCAAGCTGCGCGTGCATCCGCTTCGTGATGGCGTCCAGCAGCGCGGGCGTAAGCTTGCCCTTGGCGATCCCCGGCTGGTTCGAGACCACGACCGCCAGCCACCCCGTGGCCGATAGCAGGCGCAGCGCCGGAGCGACGTCGGGCAGCAGCTTGAACTGCGCCGGGTTGGCCGGGGAATCGACCAGCCCGTGCTCGGCGTCGTAAACCATGGCGTTGATCACGCCGTCGCGGTCGAGAAACACGGCTCTAGGCATAGGCGCCCGCCTCGATGCGCTGCCGCAGAGCTGTGGCGAGCAAGTGGTGCAGCAGCACGTGAAACGACTCGACCAGCGGCGTGCCGAGCGGCTCGGCGTCGATTGGCACGATGATGCAGATGTCGGCCATCGCCTTCATCGCGCCGCCGTCGAAGCCGCACAGGCCGATCACGGTCGCCCCGCGCTGGCGGCCAAGCTGCATCGCCCGCACCAGGTTTTGCGACCAGGGACCGGCGTCGCCGTCGCCCGCGCCGCCATGCACCGACAGCCCGATCAGCACGTCGCCCGCGCTCAGCCAGGGGTCAAGCTGCTCTGCGAAGACGCTGTTGTGCCCGGAGTCGTTGGTCCACGCGCTGACCAGCGGTACATTGTCGGTAAGCGCCATGACCTTGAGCCGTTTCCGGCCCGGCACAATCGTGACTTTCGCCAGGTCGCAGGCCAGGTGCGTCGCGGTCGAGGCTGACCCGCCGTTGCCCATCGTGAACACGACCCCGTCCGCGCGCCACGCCCCGTAAAGCGCATCGACCGCCCGCTCAATCGGCGCGCGATCAAGCGTGTGGATGATCTGCTCGGCTGCTGCGAAAAACTGGTCAAGATAGTCCATCGCGTCGCCTCCCTACAGATTGACCAGCACCTTCGAGCCGTCGCGGTCCAACCGGAAGCGCATTTCAACCAGCCCTTCCGCCGCCATCGCCTGGCGCAAGGCGCGCTTGTGGTTGTCGCAGTAGACCAGCAGAAAGCCGCCGCCCCCCGCGCCGATCAGCTTGCCACCCAGCGCCCCGTTCGCGCGCGCGATGTCGTACCAGCGGTCGATTGCCGGCAGGCTGATCCGGCCGGACAGGCGCTTCTTGGTCTGCCAGTGCTGGTCGAGCAGCGCGCCGAACTGGCGCAGGTCTTCAGCCTCAATTGCCCGGCGAATGTCTAGGCCCAGCTCTTTGATCGTGTCGAGCCGCTGTAACACGGCTTCTTCGCCTTCTTCGGCGGCCCGGTTTTGATCGACCAGCACTTCCGACGCGCTGCGCCGGATGCCGGTGTAAAACAGCAGGATGTTGCTCTCAAGCTGGTCGATCGCGTCGTCCGAGAGCCTGACGTGGCTGACGCACACGCAGCCGTCCGGCGTGATGTCGAGACAGGTCACGTACCCAAAGGCCGCCAGGTATTGGTCCTGCTTGCCGACCGGCTCGCCAAGCAGATCGTGCTCGACGTGGTACGCTTCTTCGGCCAGCGCCTGGGTCGAGAGGGTCTCCCGCTTGTACGTGTGGAGCGCGTTTAGCAGGCCGACGGTGAAGCTGCTCGACGTGCCCAGCCCGGTGTTCGAGGGGATATCGGCGATGGTGGTGATTTCCAGGTGCTCAGTCAGGTCGAGCAGGCCCAGCGCGGCGCGGGCGACGGGGTGCTGAATTTCGGATGGGTGCTCGACGATCTCGGTCTGCGAGTAGCTGAGACGGATACTGCGCTCGAACCGCCGGTTGACCGTGACGTAGATGTACTTGTCGATCGCGGCGCTGATCAACGCGCCGCCGCGCCGCGAATAGTAGGACGGCAGGTCGGTGCCGCCGCCGCCAAGCGGGATGCGAACCGGCGTCCGCGTGATGATCATCGCTCCAGCCCTCCGCTGCGTACCAGTTGGCGGAACTCCTCCAGCCCCGCCACCGAGCCGATCTCGTAGAAGCGCTGCTGCGTCTCGAACGCGAGCAGCTCGCCGCGCGCGATCAGGCCGCCGAAAAGCGCGTGCAGCGACGCGGCCTCGCCGGGCGGGATCGCGTCCAGCGCGGCCTTGCGCAGCAGGGACAACCCGGCGTTGATCCAGACCATGTCCGGCGCTGGACTCGCCTTGTCGTAAGCTGTCACGCGCCCGCCCTCGACCCGCATATCGCTGGTGTCGTAGCGGCCCTCGTTGCGGTACACGACGGTCAGACCGAGCGCGGCGCAGCGCTGGAAGGCGGCCCAGATCGCCCCGTAATCGACCGGAAGATACGAGTCTCCGAACAGCACGAAGAACGGGTCGCGCAGCAGCGGCTCGGCCAGCTTGAGCGCGCCCGCTGTGCCCAGCGCGCGCTCGCCCTCGTCGCTGTAGGCGAGGCGCAGGTTCAGGGCGCGACCGTCGCCCAGCCACCGGCGAAGCTGGTCCGCCAGGTGGCCGACGCACAGCACCACGTCGCGGACGCCGCGCCGCGCCAGCAGCTCCAACTGGAGCCGGGCGAAGGGCGTGCCTTCGACAGGCACCAGCGACTTCGGGATCGAGCGCGTCAGCGGGTAGAGCCGTGTCGCGCGGCCCCCCGCCAGGATCGCGACCTGCATCTCATCCATCTGGCTGCAACTCGCTTAACATCTCCGCAATCGAGCGCTGCATCGCCTCGGCGGACCCCAGCGCGGCGCGCCACCCCAGGCTGTGTATCCGGCTAAGATCGAAGCGGACGACCGGCACATCGCCCTTCCAGCCACGCGACCCGCCGGTAAAGTCGTACCGGACTCCGTCCACGCCCATCGCCCGGCAAACCAGATCGGCGATCTGGCGCACGTCCAGCGCGTCGGTCGTGGCGACGTTGAACACGTTGAAGCGATCCCCGGCGCGCTCGACGGTGTGGGCGATGGCCGCGACGATATCCGACACGTGGATGTACGGCTTGCTCTGCGTGCCATCGCCGCGAATTTCCAGGCGCGCCGGGTCGCGCTTCAGCTTGCGAATGAAGTCGTAGGCGACGCCGTGCGTTTGCCGCGCGCCGACCACATTGGCGAAGCGGTAAACATAGGCTTGCAGGTCGAACAGGCTGGCGTAGGCGCAGATCAGCGCCTCGGACGCCAGCTTGCTCGCCCCGTAGGTCGAGATCGGCAGCAGCGGCCCGTGGTCTTCGGCGAACGGGCGCGCGCCCGCTTCCCCATACACGCCGCTGCCCGACGCGTAGACAAGCTGGCGCACGCCCTCGCGGCGCATGGCTTCCAGCACGTTCTGCGTCAGATAAGTGCCGTCCCAGAAATCAATCGACGGATCGGTCATGCCTTTGGCGATATCCGGGTTCGAGGCCAGGTGGATGACCCACGCCTGCCCGCGCATCGCGCCGGCCAGCGCGTCCAGGTCTTTCAAGTCGGCCTGCAGAAATGTCAGGCGCGGGTTCGAGAGGTGGTGTTCCAGGCGCGAGAGCGTGCCGGATGCGAGGTTGTCGAACACCGTCACCTCGGCGCCGGGCAGGCTGAGCAGCCAGTCAACCACATGACTGCCGATAAAGCCCGCGCCGCCCGCGACCAGGACCCGGCGATCAGCTAGCCGACTCATGAGGGGCCTCCTGGGAAGATAGCCGCGCGCCCGCCAGATCGCCGTTCAGGACCTGCGCGTAAAGGTCCCCGATCTGCCCGAAAACAATTGCGGGGGTAAACGCGCCGCGCACTCTGGCGCGGTTGGCGCGGCCCATCGCCTCGCGCAGCACCGGATCGCGCGCCAGCTCGACGATCCGGCGGGCGAGCGCCCGGTCGTCTCCCGGCGCGACGAAATAGCCGTTGACCCCGTCCTGAAGCAGCTCGGTGAGCGCGCCAACCGGCGTGACCACGACCGGCAGCCCCGCCGCCATCGCCTCAAGCACGCTCGACGGGAAGTTCTCCCGGTAGGACGGCAGGATGAAAAGGCTCGCCTCGCGGTAGAGCGCCAGCTTCTCGTCATCGTTGACGCGCCCCGGAAAGCTGACCCCACCGTGCGCCTGCGCTTCTGCGCAGGCGCGCTCGACCAGCGGGCGCTCGCGGCCCAGCTCCAGCGCCCCCGCGAAGACAAACCGCGCTTCGGGAACCCCCGCCCGCACCAGCGGCACGGCGCGCAGCGCGTCCAGCAACCCTTTGCGCGTTCCCAGGCTGCCGAGATACAGGACGGTGCAGGGATCGCGCCTCTCAACCGGCGCGGGATCCTCCGCCAGCGCGGCGAAGGCGGGCGGGATCACGCTGGGAACGACGGCGATCGTCAGGTCAGCCGCGACGTTTTCCAGCAGGATGCGGCGCCAGCCCTCCGAGAGCGCGATGATTACGTGCGGCAGATGCAGCGCGCGCCGGGTCAAGCGCCGCGTGATCCAGCCCTGGCGCTCGAACCCGGCGAAGAAGTCGTTACCGTGCAGGTGGCCGATCACCCGCACGCCGAACAGCCGCGCCAGTAGCATGAGAGCCGCCTCTTTCCAGAACGACACGCGGCCAGTGATCGGCTGGTGCATCAGGTCAGGATGCCAGGTCGCCAGGATGACCAGCAGTTGCAGCGCCTGCCGCCCGAAATAGGCGAAGTTGATCGGGTGCCAGGTGGCGACCTTGCCGGCGCCTGTCTTGCCGCGTGTGGTGTTGAGGTGGCGCAGCGTGAAGCGCTCGCTCAGCGTCGAGCCGAGCAGCACCTCGGTGAACATGCCGACGCCGCCGGTCTGTTGCAGCGTCGGGCCGACGATCAGCACGCGTGGCTTCCTAGTGGACGGCGGCATAGGGCACCTCGTCTGAGCGTGTTTCGTTCGCGGTGGCGCGCTGTACGATCTCGAACTGCGGGCGGTGGCTGGCCGGGTCGGGCGTGCTGAGGAACAGGCCGCGCACCGTCCCCTCGGCGATCAGCAGCTTCTGGATGAGCGCATGGGCGACCGCGTAGGCGCTGCGCTTGCGCGCCAGGTACGCGCCCAGGATCGCGGCGACGCCTGAAAACCAGAGTGCAATCCAGCCGGGCCGACGCGCGTGGATCGAAAACCCCGCGCAGGCCAATCCCGCCGCGGCCAGCAGCAGGGGCGGCACGCCGTAGCCGCGCTCCAGCAGGTACGGCCAGAACAACCCGTCGCGGGCGTGGTAGCGCAGGTTCTGCCCGAAGCCGAAGTAGAGCTTGCGCCGCCGCCGCCCCCAGAGCGTCGCGATCTTCACACTGGGGTGCGTCAGGTGATAGGCGACTGGCTGGCCGAGCTGGACAATGGTGTAGCCCGCCTGGCGAAGACGCAGGCAAAGCTCCGGCTCTTCGTCGGAGTAGACAAAGGGGTTGAACGGCCCGACCCGCCGGAGCGCCGCGCGCCGGTAAAGCGCCGCCCCGCCGCCGTGCCGGACTGTCTTTTCGCTGCCGATCGCGCCGGGCCGGAAGTCGTCGGCCCATGCTTCCGCCGTGTCTGGAATGGGGCGCTCGATCAGTTCGCCCGTCACCGCGCCCACTTCCGGGCGGCGTTTCAGCACGTCGAGCGCGCGCTCCAGCCAGCCGGGGATCAGCGCCATATCGCCGTCCAGGAACAGGACATACGCCCCGCGCGTGTGGCCCAGCCCGGCGTTGCGCCCAGTCGCCGCGTTGAGCCGCTGGCCTGGCCGGAGCCGTAGAATATCGACCGGATAGGCGCGCGCCAGGTCGGGCGTGCCGTCGCTCGACGCCGAGTCGACCAGCACGATCTGCGCCGAGGGGTGCGCGGCGGCGCTCGCCAGCACTGACTCAATCAGCCGGGCGACGTTCCACGCTTGGTTGCGGGTGATCAGCACCACGTCAAGAGTGTTCATGCTCGCGCCCTCGCGCAGAACTCGCGGTGGCCGCCCGGTCCGAAGAGATCGCTTCACGCGTGACGAGCCGCCGGACCGGGCGCGCGACGCGGTGTAGCGCCAACCCCAGGCGCGTTTCTTCGCGCAGCCACAGCATCCGGCGATGCCACGCCGACGCCTTGAACGCGAAGGTGAGCGCGTTGTCATGGCAGCCAATCTGCGCCCGCCACAGGTTAAACAGGCCCCACGCGCCCTGGTCGGCGGCGCAGGCAGCGCGATAGCCGCTTTCTTCCACCAGCCGGGCGACTTCAGGCGTGCGATCCGAATAGGGATACGAGAACAGGCTCACCTCGACGCCCAGTCGATCTTGCAGGATGTCCCGCGACACGCAGATTTCACGCCGCGCTTCGTCGCGGGCCAGCGTCGAGAGGTGTGGATGGGTGAGCGTGTGACTGCCGAAGGTGATCCCGTGCGCGGCCAGCTCGCGGACCTGTTCCCAGGTGAGCAGCGGCGCGGAGCGGTGCGCGCCCTGTCCGGCCCACCCGCTGTCGCGTCCGAGGCAGTCCACCACGAGGAAGACGGTCGCCGTGAGGCCATACCGCTCAAGGACCGGCCACGCGGTGGTATAGAACTCCTCGTAGCCGTCGTCGAAGGTCAGCGCGACCTGATCGTCGGGGCGCTGCTGCGCCGCCCAGCGCCCGACGACTTCGGGCAGGCTGGCGCAGCGCACGTCCCACCGGTGCAGAGCGCGCATCTGCTGCTCGAACTGCTCCGGCGTGACCGCCAGCCCGTGCGGGTCGCAGTAGCGCGCGAGGCGCGCGACGCGGTGATAGAGCAGGATCGTCATTCGGACGGTCCCTCCGGGTGGCTGCCGTCCAGCGAGAAGTGCAGCCGCAGCCACTGGACGCTGGTGGCGAGACCGGCGTCGATCCCGGTCTGCGGCGCGAACCCCAGGCGGTCGTGCAGCTTCGCGGCGACGTAAATCGCTCGGCGGTTGTACAGGTGCAGCAGATCGCGGCGCAGCGGCGCCATCTTGATCGACCGCCGCGCCTGATCGACCAGGTGGCCGACTGCGGTCTTACGCGCGCCCCCGATCAGGCGGCGTTTCGTCGCGGGGGCGGTGTGGTCCTTGGCGAAGACGAGCAGCACCCGCGCCGCCTCGACTGCTGTCGCCTTGATCCACGACTGCGCCGGGCCGATTGTCCTGAGTTCCGGCAGGTCGAGGGCGGAGTTCAGGCGGCGGAAATAGTCGTTCCAGGTGATGATCTCTGGCCCGTTGACATTGAACGCCTCGCCGGTCGCCCGGTCGTCGCGGGCCGCCAGCCAGATCGCGGACACGAGATCATCGACGTAGATCAGGTTGCACCACCCGTCCCCGTACCGGTCGAACGCGCCCCACTGCCCGTCGCCGAGGCACTGGCTCAGACGCACGATCCAGCTCTGGCTGAAGGGGCCGTAGACGATCGACGGCCTGAGCACGGTCACGGGCGCGCCTTGCTCGCAAGCGCGCCAGCACAGCTTCTCGGCGTCGATCTTCGAGTCGGCATAGTCCCAGCCGGTGTACCGGAGCGGGTGCGTCTCGTCCACCTCGCCGCGCGCTTTTCCGTAGACTTCGGCGGTGCTGATGTGCACGATGCGCCGCACGGCGTGATCTGCGGCTGCCGCGAGCAGGGTGCGCGTGCCTTCCACGTTCGCCGACCGGTCGCCCAGCACGCTGTGAATCACGATCGAGACGCCGTCAAGCGCCCGGTGCACCTGGCCGGCGTCCATCACGTCGCACAGCGCGATCTCGGCGGGCAGCCGCGCCAGCCGCGCCACGCCCGCGCCCGACCAGCGGTGGACGCCTGCGCGCACCGTGGCGGCCCTGGTCAGCGACAGCATCTCGACGATGCGGCCTCCGAGAAAACCGCCCGCGCCGGTTACCAGGACGGTAGGGGGATCAGGCTCGCGTGGCACGCGCCACCTCCAGATTCTCATACCAGGGCATCGGAAAACAGGTCGCCTTCGCGTAGCACTCGTGCACTAGCCGGATCGAGGGAAGCACCTCGCTGGCGGGAATGAGGGGAGCCGCGCCGGAGCGGATCACCGCCAGGAAGTTGTCCACGATCTGCTCGCCAAAATCCTCATAGTCCTGTTCCGGGCTGTCGAAGGAGAAAAATTCGACGGCGCCGGGCTTGTAGCGGATCGATAACTGCCACCACTCCTGGAACGCGTTTTCGATCTCGGCCCGCTCCCCGCGCAGTAGATAGGTATTATCAAGCTCGCCCAGCCAGCTCAGCTTGACCTCGATCTCGCAGCCGTTGGCGCGCAACCGGACATACGCCATCGCCTCCAGGCCGCCGAGCGAGTCGTTTTCGGAGACGACGACCTCCGGCTGCGCGCCCAGCCACCAACTGATCAGGTCGAGGGCGTGTGGCCCCCGGTCCAGCAGCACGCCGCACCGGTGCGAAAGCCGGGGATTCAGGTAGAACCCCGACGCGGTCGGCCACGTGAACTCCGCTCCCCAGGTGTAGCGGATGAAGCTCAGGTGTCCGAGCGCGCCCTGCGTGACCAGCTCCTTGACCTTGCGGTTGGACGGGAACAGCCGCTGTGTGTGGTTGGTGGCAAGCGCCACGCCTGACTTTTCGGCCTGTGCGACCATTTCTTCGGCGTGCTCCGGCAGGAAGGCGACCGGTTTTTCACACAGAACATGCACGCCGCGCGCCAGCAGGTCCATCGTGATCGCGTAGTGCAGGTGATGCGGCGCAGCGACGATCGCCCCGTCGATCTCGCCCGCCACGTCCTGATGGCTGGCGCAAACACGCGGGACCTGAAAACGCGCCGCCAGGCTGCGGGCGCGCTGCGCGTCGGTATCGACCAGGGTCAGCGCCTGCAAGACGTCCGTGCGCCGGGCGAAGGCCGGCAGGTAAAACGCCTCGGCGAATGCGCCACAGCCGATCAGGGCGATGCGCGGCGCGGAGCCTCGCCGCCCCGCAGCGCGCGGGCCTTCGCTGCTCGCCGGGAAGCCAACCGCGCTCATGTGAGCCGCCTTTCTCTTCGAGGTTGCGCGCCGTCGCGCGCCAGCTCGCGCAGATCGGCGGCGAGCTGCCTGCCCAGGGAATCCCACGTCCTGCCCCTCGCATAGGCCACAGCCGCGTTGCGCCGGGTTGCCAGCGCGTCCTGGTGGGCCAGCAGCGCAGCTGTGGCCTCGGCGAGCGCCTCCGGCACGAATGGGATGTTCACGCCGCCGCCCGATTCCTCGACCATCAGGGCCGCCTCGCCGCCGCCGGAGCAGATCACCGGCAGACCGGCTGCCATGTACTCAACGATCTTGAGCGGAGAGGCGTACTGCCGGAAGATGTCTTCCCGCGAGGTCGCCAGCCCAAGATCGGCTTCGGCCATGATCGCGGGCAGGCGGTCGTAGGGGACGAAGCCCAGAAACCGCACGGCCTCGCTGACGCCCGCCTCGCCGGCCAGCGCGCGCAACTGAGCGCTCGCCGGGCCGTCCCCCGCGATCAGCAGGCGGACGCCGGGCAGCCGCTCTCGCAGGCGCGGCAGCGCGCGGATCGGCAGGTCAACGCCCCAGCGGAGGTCGAGCGTGCCCGCGTAGAGCAGCGTGGGCGGGTGCGGCGCGCGGAGCCGGTTCGCGGCGCTGAAGGTCTCGTAGTCCACCCCGTTTGGCAGGTAGAATACGCGCCGGGCGCCCTGTTGCTCGCGCAGCGCGACCAGCGGGCGGCTGACCGAGAGGACGGCGTCCGCCATGCGCACCAGCATCCGCTCGCGCCAGGCGGTGATGCGCCTGCCGTGTGGATGAACGGCCGGGTAATAATCGATGTCGTGGTACACCAGCGTCTCGACCCGCCCGGATCTCTTCAGGCACGCCGCCAGCAGCGCGCTCTCCGGGTCGTAGACAATGCCGATCGCGTAATGGCGCGCCAAGTGGGGCCGCAGAATCGCGTACAGCCACAGGTCTTGCGCCAGCAAATCGACAGCCGAGGGCAGGCGCAGCCGCCGCGCGCTGATGCGCCGGATCGCGCCGTCGCCGGTCACGGTCACGCGCCGCGCCAGCGTGTTTGCGATCCCCTGCCGGATGCGCGCGAGCGCGGGCGCGGGGGGCCCGTCATAGAACGCGGCGTAGCCGACCAGGTCAAGCTGCTCGACGTGCGCGGCCCAGTGCAGCGGGAGCCGCTGCGCCGGTTGGTTCAGGCGGATGAACAGGTCACTGCCCGCGACATACAGGCAGCGGCCCGCCACGACATCTTCCGCCGCGCCGCTCTCTGCTATGACTGCCGCGACCCCGCGCTCGCTACAGGTATCCATAGGCCACCCAGCCCCCATCCACGACCAGGACTTCGCCGGTGATGCTCGCCGCCGCCGGTGACGCCAGGTAAAGCGCGGCCTGCGCGATCTCCTCCATCGGGATCAGGCGGCCCAGCGGCGTGCGCCGCACCAGCGATTCCTCGTCGTACCATTTCATCGCGATGTGGTGATCGACCGCTTCCGTTCGCACGTACCCCGGCGCGATGGCGTTGACTGTGATGCCGTGCTTGCCCCACTCGACGGCGAGCACGCGAGTCAGCGCGGCGACTGCCGCCTTGCTACAGTTGTAGGCCAGCCGCTCCGGGAACCCGACCAGCCCGTTGATCGAGGACAGGTTGATGATTCGCCCGCCGCCCTGCCGGATCATGCGCTGTCCGGCGGCCTGGGCGCACAGAAACGTCCCTTTGAGGTTCGTGTCGAGTACGCGGTCCCATTCTTCTTCGGAGAGGCTTTCGCTCGGCGCGCGCCCGAACACCCCGGCGTTGTTGACCAGGAGATCGATCCGCCCCCACCGTTCCTCGGTCGCGGCAACCGTCGCCTCGACCGACGCGCGGTCGCGCACGTCGGTGCGGCAGAACAGCGCCTGCGCCGGGCCGATCTCCTGTTCCAGCGCCTGGCCGCTGGCGTCGTCGATCTCGGCGATCACGACGCGTGCGCCTTCCGCTGCGAATAGGCGCGCAATCGTGCGCCCAATACCCTGTCCCGCGCCGGTAATGATTGCGACCTGTGTGTGCAATAGCATGGTTACCCTCGCCTTCGGCGTTGCTCAGCGCCCGGATACAATCTCTTCGAGAATCTCAGACAGCGACGCGGCCAGCCGGGGGCGGTCGTACGCCTCGATGCCGTCGCGCTCAATTCGCACCGGGTGGCCCGCCGCGCGACGCCGGTACACCTCAAGCACGCACGCCCGGATGCCCGCTTCGTCATCCGGCAGCAGCGCCGTGCCCAGCGCGTGCCGCGTGACCAACTCCTGCGCCGCGCCGGGATGGCTTAGCAGCAGAATCGGCGGCCCGCCCACGGCCCAATACTCGTACAGCTTGCCGGGGACCAGCGTCGCGTACTGCTCGTAGTTGATGGCAACCAGCAGATCGCTGCCGCGCAGCAGGCCGGTGAATTCTGCGCGGGGCAGGTAGCCGATTTCCTGTACCATCTCGCCCAGCCCCAGGTTTTCGACCAGCGCCCGGTATTCCGGCGGCAGGGCGGCGGTGAACAGCAGGCGAATGTCCGCCGCGATGTCCGGATCGGTGGCGCGGATCGACGCCAGGGCGCGAAACAGCGCGGCAGGGCTGCGCTGCCACTCGCCCGGCGCGGCAGTCAGCAGCCCGGCGTGGACCATCGTGAGCTGCCCGTTCCTGGTAGGTTGGGCGGCGCCCTGATCGGAGAAATCCGCCAGGTCCACGCCGTTCGGGATCAGGCGGAACTTGCTGTCGGGCGCGCGCTCATGGCGGCGGCGGATCGCGGCCAGGCTGGCCGGAGTCACCGCGATCACCCGCGCGGCGGCGTCGATTACGCGGCGCTCCAGCCAGCGATTGACCGCGCGCACCAGCCCCGGCTGGTGCCAGTACCAGGGCGTGTCGATCCAGTCGTCGCGGAAGTCCACCACCAGCGGTTTGCGCGTGAGCCACGCCAGCAGCGCGCCGATCACGGCGGCGGAGTTGGGCGGGCAGGTGACGAACAGCGCGTCGATCTGGCGCTCGCGCACGAGGCGCCGCCCGGCGCGCAGGGCGAACGGCAGCCAGAGAATGTTCTCGTCGGGGACCAGCAGCCAGCGGTGCGCCCAGGCGCGCAGATCGCGCAGGCCGTTGATCAGCGCTCGGGTCGCGCGGCTCTTGTCGCGGGCGGCGCGCCCGCGTGCCATCAGGTCGGCGGGCGGCTCGCCTTCGCCGGTGCGGCAGATGTCCACTTCCGGCGGCAGATCGCGCAGCAATTCTTCGCTGCCGACGCGCCGCAAATGCTCGTACTCGCGCCGGTCATCGACTGTCAGCACGACCGGGCGCCAGCCCAGCGCGGGCAGGTACTTCAGAAACTTGACCACGCGAATCGACCCGCCCGGCGAGAAGAACGGCGGGAAGATGTACGCGATCACCAGCAGCGCGCGCGCGCGGGGCGCGCCGGAAAAGTCAGTCATGGGATGGCTGCTTCCTTCTGCTGCGGCGCGCTCGCGCCGCTCAGATCGATGACCGCCTGGTGAGGCCGGACCAGGGTGGCCAGTTCTGACGTCAGCCCGTGGACGGCGACGATCACCTCGGCATCTTCGACCAGCTCCTCCAGCGTGTCGCAGATCAGCGCGGCGATATGCGGGATCGCCTGCTCGATAAAGGCCCGGTTGCCGCCGACCAGCCGGCTGAGGTTCACCGCCGGGTCGTAAATCCGCACGTGGTAGCCCTTGCCGATCAGGGTCTCGGCCAGCAGCACGGCGGGGCTTTCGCGCAGGTCGTCGGTGCCCGGCTTGAAGCTGAGGCCCGCCAGCCCGACGCGCAGCCGCCCGGCGCTCTGAATCGCTTCGAACGCGAGCTGAACCTGCCGCCGGTTGCTGGGCAGGATCGCTTCCAGAACCGGCAGATCGATGTCTATGTGGCGGGCAAAGTGCACCAGCGCGCGCAGGTCTTTCGGCAGGCACGAGCCGCCGAACGCGAAGCCGGGCTGCAAATAGCGGGTCGAGATATTGAGCCGGTTGTCCTGGCAGAAGATGCCCATCACCTCGCCGCCGTCGACGTTCATCTGCTGGCACAGCCGCCCGATCTCGTTGGCGAAGGTGACTTTCAGCGCGTGAAACGCATTGCAGGCGTATTTCACCATGCACGCCGTGTCCGGCGTGGTATGCAGGATCGGAGCGGGTAGGTCGGCGTAGATTGCGGCCAGCGCGCGGCCCGAGCGGGCGTCCAGCTCGCCGACGAGCGTGAACGATGGCTGCTCGAAATCGCCGATCGCGCTGCCTTCGCGCAGAAACTCCGGGTTGACCGCCACGCCAAAATCGGCCCCGGCTCGCTTGCCGGAGTAGCGCTCCAGTGCCGGGATCAGCCGCTCGCTGAGCACGCCGGGCAGGATCGTGCTGCGCAGGGCGATGACCTTGTACTCCCGCGCCGCGCCGAGCGCCGCGCCGATTTCGCCGCACACCCGCTCGACAAAGGCCAGGTCCAGACCGCCCTGCGGCGTGGACGGCGTGCCGACACACACCATGCACAGCGCGGCCTGGTCCACCGCCTGGCCGACGTTTATCGTCGCTCGCAGCCAGCCGCCTGCCACCGCGCTGGCGATCAGCCCGTCAATACCGCGCTCCTGGATCGGACTCTGGCCCCGGTTGATCGCCTCGACCTTGTCAGGGTTGATGTCCACGCCGACGACCCGGTGCCCGCGCTGCGCGAGGCACGCCGCCGTCACACAGCCGACATAGCCCAGCCCGAAAACGGCGATGTTCATGCTAACCCCCTCCTCGCCTCGCTGGCGCGCTCAAAGCGCCAGGTGAACAACAGCGGCCCGTCGGTCAGCTGGCCCGTCCACGTGGCGCTGAGGATGGCGTTCGGCTCCTTGGCCCCGTACCGCGTGGAACACCACCCCGGCCGGAGTTCGACCCGCACCCCCGGCGGCGGCGTGATGCAGATCGCACGGGCGCCGCCCGCCTCGGCGATGATCTGCCCGGTGCGCTCGCAGGGGCGCAGCGTGAGCGCCGGCGCGAGGTGGAAGCTCCAGGCCAGCGCGTGCGGACCGGCGCCCTGCACGGCGTCTACGATCTCCCAGCGGCCCGGCTTCACGCAGCGCAGCGTCCGCCGATGGCAGACGCCCGGCGCGGCTCCGATCTCGCCGGTCACCTCGACTGCGGACCAGCGGATCAGCCGCGCGCGCCGGGTGTTGCGCCACGCGAAATCGGTCAGCGGGATGGCCTGCTCGCAGGCGTCAACGAGCAGCGTGTTGTGGGCGGCGGTGGCGCGGAAGGTGTCGCGCCACCGCCCGTGATAGAGATACGTGCCGGAGTCGATCAGCACCGGCTGCCCGGCCAGCCACAGCAGCGGGCTGAGCAGATCGCAGTGCGCGTGCGCGCAGAACCCTTCGCCGCCCAGGCCGAACGGGCCGCAGCGCATCGAGGCCAGGTCGGCGTCGGGCGCCCAGGCCGTCCGCAGAATGACCACGCCTGCGCTCTCAAACGCGCGTGCGGCCCGCTGCGGCGCGCCATCGTCCAGGCGTTCCCAGGCGGCGCGGCCCGGCTCGCCGAGCAGCAGAAAGGCTGGCAGGCCGAACGACCCGGCGATTCGCTTCCAGTCGCCGCGCTCGCACAGGGCCGCACCCGCCGCCAGCAGCCAGCGCGCGTCCGCGAAGGGGCCGCATTCCAGGCCGAGCGCCCGCCCGTCGTCAGCGTCACCCCACAGCGCCAGATCGCCACAGGGCGTCGTCGCGTGCGCGAGAAAATCGAGCATCCGCGCGAGCGTGTCTTCCAGGGGCGGCGTCGCAGGCAGAAGATCGCGCCGCGTCAGCGCCACGATGGCAAGCAGAAACTCCGCCACGAAGCGGTGATAGCCGGTGGCCTGCTCTTTGTTGGCGCCGTCGTCGAAAGTCTGCGCCGCGATCTGCTCAGCCAGCACGCGCATCCCCGTGGCGCGCCACGCGGCGGCTTTGCGGAACTCCGGGAAGGCGGCGCCAGCAAGCGCTAGACCCGCCGCTTCCCCGATCAGATGGTTGTTCGGGACATCTTCCCACGTGCTGAGGTGCTGGCGCAGGAATTCCGCCTGTTCCAGGACGCTTTTTAGAAATGCGCCGCCGATCCGCGCCCGGAACTCTGCCGACTGCCGCAGGAACTGGAACGCGGTTGTCCACGCGATCAGCCGAATCGCGATTTCGAGGCTGCTGAACCAGTTGATGCCGCGCCCGTAGGGGTTAGCGGCGATCCAGCCGTCGATCAGCGCCGTCGCTCGCTCCGCGTAGCAGCTCTCGCCACTCACCGACCAGGCGATCGCCAGCGGCACCAGGACCTGATGCCGGTTGAGTTCCCAGATGGGCTTGAGATCGGCGGGGCGGTTGACCGCCCACAGCGGCTGTTCCAGCGCGGTGTGAACGCAGAGCGGCCAGGTGTATCCTGTGCGCGGATCGCGGTGCCAGTCGATGCCGTCTGCGAAGGAGACGGTCTGCCCGAACAGTTCGAACTCGCCCCGGCAGGCGCGGTCGGCGGTGGTGAAGACCTCCGCCAGCGCCGCGTCGTACGCGCGGTGCAGGGCTTCGGCCGGGCCGGACAGCGTGTCGTGCGGCAGCAGGAAGGACTGTCCGGGGCGGTCTGCCAGGTGATCTAGCAGCGCCGCGACGCTGGGCCATCGGTCGCCAGTCGCGCCCAAGAGCGCCCGGTCGCTGAGGCGATGGCGCGCTTTCCATTCGCACGCGGTGTCTTCCCGGCGGCGGTCAATCGCCCCGGCCAGGCGCTGCCCGATCCGGTGCGCAATCTCCGCCGCGCCGAGCGCTTTCGCCCGCGCGACATAGTGGATCACCGATCGCGTTCCGCTCATAATCACGCGATCCTTCCCGGCATGGGGCGCGGTTCAGGCGCTTGTGCCGGAAGACGCTCGCCGGGCGACGCTCTTGAGCGAAAATTCGCCCAGCGCCACAAGGATGAAGCCGTAGCTCACCATGCCGATGATCACGGCAGTCAGGCAAACCAAAACTAGCGTTCCGCTCGACGTGCGAGCGTCATAGCCGCCGAACGCCTCGAGAAACAGCGCGACCACCCCCGCCATCGTGACGGCGGCGGCCACCACGTGCAGAAACGATTTCACCGGCCAGCGCCAGGTCAGGTAGCGCGCCGAGCAGGCCGATTGCAGCCCGGCGAGCAGCGTGAAAGACACGGCGGCGCTCAGCGCCGCGCCCATAAACCCCCAGATCGGCACGGTGAGGATGTTCAGCCCGACGCTCAGGCCGGTGACCAGAAACTGGTTGCGCGCGACCAGCCCCGTTTTGTTTTCCAGCAGCAGCCCGAAGCTGCCGAGCTGGCCCAGCCCGAAGGCCATGCTGGCGCAGGCAACCAGCCAGATCGCGCGGTGCCCGTCGAAATAGGCCGCGTCCGCCAGCAAGCGCACCAGCGGCGCGGCGGTCACAGCCAGCCCGGCGACGGCGGGGACGATCAGCATGAAAAACAGGCGCGTGATCGACGCGAGCGCTTCCTCGGCGGCGACCCGGCCCTGTTCTTCCCACAGCCGCATGATGATCGGGCCGGGGACCAGGAAGAACAGACCGACGACGAGGTCAATGCTGCGCGCCGAGAGGTTATACGACACCGAATACAGGCCCACTTCGTATGTGCTTCTGAAGCCCTGGATGATGTAACGGTCCGCCAGCCGGAGCGACCAGAAGGCGATGTTGCCGGCGGTCAGAGGCAGCGCGTAGCGCCACATGCGGCGGACGGCGCCGGGCGGCGGGGCCAGCACGCGGACGCTCAGGCCGCGCGTCGCGAGCCAGTACAGCGGTCCCGCCGCGATCAGCAGCGCCAGAAACTGCCCCCACAGCAGCGCTTCCACCCCGGCCCCGAAGCCGAAGATCAGGACCAGACTGAGGATCACCGTGCCGTAGCGGCTGGCGATCTCGAACGCGGTGTACCACCGGCTGCGTTCCTGCGCGCGCAGGACGTGCACCAACCCGGTGTACCAGGCGTTGACCATGAAGGTGAGCAGCGCGACCCACAGCAGCGGGTACAGGTTGGGCGCGATGGCACCGCGCCCCAGGGCCAGCCCCAGCGCGGTCAGGCTGCTGGCGGCGACGATCACGACGGTGATGCTGGTCAGGAGCGCGGCGAAGTATCCGGGCAGGTCTGCCGCGCGATCATACGCGGCGTAGAACCGGATGGCTCCGGCGGCGAAGCCGCTGCATGTCGCGGCCAGCAGCAGCTCGGCCACGCCAAACGCGAGCATGTAGTCTCCGTACTGGTCCGGCGAAAACTGGCGCGTGAAGATCGGCACCGTGATAAACGGCGTCACGGCGGGCAGTGCCTTCGCCGGAAGGTAGCTCAGGAGATCGCTCACGATACGCCGATGCATCGTTGCGCCTCCGTCAGTTGCAGCGCGGCACAAGGGTAGACGACCGCGCGCGCGATCTCGCCGTGCTGCTTGATCAGGGCTGCGAGCGCGTCCGGCCAGCCTGCGTAGAGCGCGACTGCGCGCGGGAAATGACGGTAGACATCATGCGGACTGAGGTTGGGCGACACGATCCCGACGTGATAGCCGTCCAGCAGCTCCTCAGACCACGCCAGCGGGCTGCGCATCCCGTCGCCAACCAGAAAGTGCAGCCCCGCGCCTTCCGGGCAGGCCGTGGTGATGATGATCGAGCCGCCCGGCCGGACGATGGCGGGGCAGGGCAGCCAAGCCACGTTCAGCGCCATGCACGATTGCAGCAGATCGGTGTCTTTCGGGTACGCGTTCAGAACTACCACGTCGGCGCTAGCCGGAACCGCCGTCCGGTAGGCGCGGCGCGCGATCGCCATCCCGGCCTCGTGAGCGAGCACCGGGTGCCCGGCGACCAGCCCGCCGACGCCGCGATTCATCGTGAAGACCGCGTTAACGATGAACTCCAACCCGGCGCGCCGCGCGATCTCGACCAGGGTGCTGTGCTGTGCGTTGCCCGCGATCTGCCCCGTGCGCACCTGGTCATCGCGGGCGTGGAAAGCCTGGATCGTCTCCAGGCCCGCCAGCCCGATCGCGACCGTCTTGCGCCCGCCGCCGAACCCGACGCTTTCGTGCGGCGTGATGCCGCCGATGGCGATCTTCAGATCGCCGTTCATGAACACGCTGTTGATGTCGATTGGCACGCCCGTGTGGGTCCGGCCCAGATGGATTAGCCCCTCGTAAGGGTTGTGGACGTGCACCTCAAGGCTGCGCGCGAGCCGGTGCCCCAGCTTGCGATCGAGATCGGTGAGCACGGCCGGGCGGTGCGCGCCCGACGCAACGATAACCGTCGCACGCTCCAGCGGAAGGCGGCCCTTTTCCAGCTCGCGGAGCACCAGCGGGAGCAGCGTCGCGGTCGGCGTGGGGCGCGTGATGTCGTCGATGGCGATCACGGCGTTGTGCCGCTCGCGCGCCAGCTCCCGCAAAAGGGGCGTCCCGATCGGCGAGGCCAGGTGGCGCGCCATCGCGCGCGCATCCAGCGTTTCCTCGGTCTGTGTTTTCGCGACATGCACATCCCACCGATCGGGGAAGTCCAGTTCTATGGTGCGCTCGCGGTACCACACGCCCCAGGGCACGCTGACTGTCTTCATCGCGCTATCCTGTGTCTCTGCTCCAGGCGCAAACTCACTTCGGTGATGCCCATCATCGTCGCGTAGATCGTCAGCGACCAGCGCTGTAAGAAGAAGGGCGCCACAATATTGCTGATCATCGCTCCGGCGAAGCCCACGCCGAAGCCGAGGCAGACCGCGCGCAGCGTGGTATCTTCGATCATTCGACCGACCGCCAGCGCGCGGTACAGGTACAACAGGCACAACGCCAAAAATGGCAACAGGCCCGCCAGCCCCATCATCACCGCCAGCCACAGGTAAGCATTGTGGACATAAGCCCCAAGGCTGACATCCTGGATCGTGTCCTCGTTTTCCAGCGGCGGGCGGTAGGTGCTGGCGAGTCCCACGCCGAGCACCGGATTCCGCGCGATCTGGCGCAGCGCGTAATGGTTTTCGGCGACGCGCCAGGTCGTGCTGCTGTCCGAGCGGGTCGGCGCTCGCAGCAGCGAGACGATCCGGTTGTTGGCGGCGGTGAGCAGCCGATCGATCTGGCCGGGCTGGACCGCCTGAAGCACGGCGATATAGACGACGAGGACGGCCAGAAAGAGCGTAATCCGCTTCGTCAGGCGCAGCCGCTCCGGCCCGCGCAGCATCGCGGCCAGCAGAGCGACCTCGAACGCAGCGCACAGCCAGAAGTTGCGCTGGAAGCTGTACAGCAGCCAGAAACTTAGCAGGCACAACAGCCCGACCATTCCCCACACCCAGCGGGTGGAGCGTTCATGCTCGCGCACAATGGCGAGGTGGCCCAGGGTCAGCGGGAGCATGACGAATAGCACCGGGTCGCCCACGAAGAAGCGACGCGGCACAGTTTCAAAGGTGACGCCCGCCGTCGTCAGCGCCATTTCGTGGACAGGCAGTATCGCCGGGTGCAGGAACGGCAGGCGCTGGCGGAACACGGCGGCCAGCGCCAGCACGCTCGCTAACACCCAAAGCCCGTTGATCAACCGCCGCAGCGAGCGCCTGTCACGGATCAGTCCGATCACCGGGATAAACAGGCACCACTGCACGATGATCCGCATGAAGCGCAGAGCCTGGTTTGCCCCGGTGTCGTGCAGCAGCACAGCGTTGAACATGGAGATCACGGCCACCGCCATGAAGATCAGCAGCGGCACCAGCAGCGGAGAGAAATACATGCGGAATCCTCGCTGAGTGGTCAGGCGCAGCCCCAGCAGCCCCAACAGCACGGCGAGCATCATCTCAGGGATGTGCACGCTGACCGGCCCCAACCCCAGAATAGGCAGCCAATTCGTGTCTATCAGGCCGCCGGTGATGCCGACCAGGCTGAGAATGCCCACTTCCGGCCAGCGCATCGTCAGCAGGATGAAGATAGGACCCCCTAGCACGCCAGCCAGCAGCTTCGGCTTGCCGAGCACGTAAGTGCCCACCACGATCGCCAGGGCGATCAGCAGCCCGGCGGCGAGGATGATCGCCGTCTGTTCCACGCGCTGTCGCTGGTTGAAGCCGCGCGGGGCAGTCAGCGAACCCTGTGGGATGATCATGGCCGGCTCCGTGCCGCTTCCGCGCCGCGCACTGCGCCGCGCCCCACGCGCTCGTACAGCTTCACGAGGCGCTCGGCGGAATATTCCCAGGCCAGCATATCCTGCACGCGCCGCCGCCCGACCGCGCCCAGCGTGGCGCGCAACTCCGGCGTTTCGATCAGCCGGGCAAGCTGGCGGGCGAAGTCCTGGGGATCGTTGCGCCGCGCGTAGAGGGCCGCCTCTCCGGCGGATACCCGGTGTTCCGCCAGGTCGTAGGCGACCAGAGGCTTGCCCAGAGCCATGTATTCCATGATCTTGATCGAGGTCGACTTGTCGTTGAGCGGGTTGGACGGCTCTGGGGCCGCGCAGATGTCCGCGGCGGAGAGCAGCGGCAGCCAGCGTTCGGGCGGCAGATAGC
This sequence comes from Aggregatilineaceae bacterium, assembly GCA_035325905.1. GTDB lineage: Bacteria > Chloroflexota > Anaerolineae > Aggregatilineales > Aggregatilineaceae > DYGX01. The sequence continues at coordinate 33,545 of DAOKYY010000026.1, forward strand.
CTGTGAACCGCACGCGCTCGCTCAGCCCCAGCCGGTCGCTCAGCGCGCGCAAGCCTGCGGCGTCGTCCGCCGGGCCGACGACCACGCAGAACCAGCCCTCGATTCCCAGTTGGTCTAGCTCGTGGAGCGCCCGCAGCAGATGCTCGGCGCCGTCCTGGCGCGCCATCTTGCCCACGTACCCGATCACGGCGCCGTCCCGCGCGCGCAGTTCCGCCGTGGGAGCCTGGGGCTGGATATGGCGCAGGTCCGGCCCGTTGCGGATGATCTCGACACGCTCCGGGGCGACGTGATTGCGCTGGATGTCGTTCTGGCGATACGACCCGTTGACCGTGATCACCCAGCTCGCGCAGCGGCACGACCAACGCTCTAGCCCCAGCAGGGCCTTGTGAATCCGCCGGCTGGGCGCCGGATACTTGGCGAGATACAACTCCGGTGACAGGTCGTGGTGATCGTAGATCAGCGGCTTGCCCGCTAGCTTCGGCAGCAGCCCGGCGAGAAACAGCGTGTCTGGCGGGTTGTGGATATGCACCGCGTCCAGCCCGTCGCGCAGCCAGCACCACAGGACCAGGCACGCGGCAGCGAGCGTCGCATAGCCGAACTCGCTCGCGTAGCCGAGAACGCCACGCCCCGATGGGGGGTGTGGAAACCGAACCACGCGCACGCCGTTGATCGCCGCGCGCCAGGGCTGCCCCGGATCGCGCGGGCTGATGACAGTGACGCTGTGGCCCGCCTGCGCCAGCGTTTCCGCTTCACTCCTGACGCGCACATCGTCCGGGTAGGCGTTGTTTTCGACCACCATGATGATGCGCAGCGCGCGCTGCTGAGTCTTCATGGCGCATCTCCCTGCCGCCTGTCATTTCGGGATGGCGCTTATCGCGCTGACGGCGTGTTTCACGCCGTGCCCGGAATAGTAGCGGTAGGCCTGCGTGTGCTGCACGCGGTTGAACACGATCCCGATCACGTTGGCGCCCACTTCGGAAAGCTGGCGAAGCGCGTTGCTCAGATCGGCCCGTTCGGTCGAGCGACGCGCGGCGACCAGCAGCACCGCGTCGGCATGTTTGGCGAGCAGGGTGGTATAGCTGGTCGAGAGCAGGGACGGCGTGTCAATGATGAGAAAGCGGCTTCTGGCGCAGAAAGTTTGAAACAGGATGTTCGCCTCGGCGGTGGACGTTATCCCGGCGTAGTCTGCGGTCGGCGTTCCGGCTGGCAGGAAGGTCAGGCCCGCCCACCGGGTCGGCAGAATGGCCTCTTGCGCAGAGACGGACCGCAGCATCACGTCGCTCAGGCCGGGCTGGCGCGCCGACTTGAGAAGATGGTGCAGACGTGGGACTCGCAGGTCGGCGTCGAGCAGCATCACGTCGTTCCCGGCCTGGGCCAGGGCGATGGCGAGATTCGCCGCCACGGTCGATTTTCCGGCCCCCGGCTCCGCGCTGGTCACAATCACGGTGCGGATATGGCGTTCGCCCGCTGCCAGCGCGAACCGGATGTTCAGGAGTTCGAACGCCTCGGCGACCCTGGGGCGGCGCACGCTCGGCACGGCGCGTGACCCGATCCCCAGGCGGCGACCGTAGGGGTGTTCGGGAACGCGGCTCAGCACCGGGACGGCCGTGAAGTCGGCGATCTCCTCGCTGCTTTGCAGGGTCGTGTCGAAGCTGTTTTGCAGGAAAGCGAGCAGCACGCCCAGGGCAAGACCGCCGGCCAGCGCCAGCATCCCGTTTAGCAGCATGCGCGGCGAGGAAGGCGAAGACGGCAGCTCAGCCGGCTCGGCAATCGTGATCGCGTTGGCGCGCAGTTGTTCGTTGACGCGCGCGTTTTCGTACCGCTGGAGCAATTCGGCGTAGATTTGCTGGTAGAGCGTGACGGATCGCGCGAGAATGTCGAGATAGCCCGGCGACTGGATGACCGCGCCGCTATCTGGCGCGGCGATCCTGGCCTCGTACTCTTGCGACGCGTTGTTGTAATCGGTGATCGCCGTCTGAAGATTCTCTTCTGCCTGCTGCACCTGCTCCCACAGCACTTCTCGCGCGGAAGGTGCGTCGCCGCTGTAGAGCGTCAGACTGCGCTTAACCATGATGTCGGCCAGCAGGTTTGCGCCGTCGCGGGCGATTGCGGGGTCGGTGTGCCGGGCGGTGATCCTCAGCAGCTCGGTCTCGGGCACGACTTCCGCCGCGATGTCTGGCAGGGTGGCATGCCCCAGCCGGTTGGTGAGTTCGCCGAGCACGGGGCCGCTGGTTGCCAGCTCGACATACGTGTTGCTCAGCCGCGTCGCGAGGGCATTTGCTCCCCAGTCGATCTCACCGCCGGATGCTGAGGCGACGCGCAGGGTCGCGGTGGCCGAATACCTAGGGGTCAGCAGCGCGCTAACGCCCAGCGTCACGATCAGGGCTGTCATCACGCAGCCGATGACCGTCCATCGGCGCTCGCGCAGGATGCGCCAGTAGGTCTTCAGCTCGGAGCCTACCAGCGCGAGCGACCTCTCGTCGCGCCGGCTGACCATGTCGGGCAGCAGGCCGTGCCCGTTCATGGCGCTCAGATCGCGCCGGGGTGTGCTGCTTGTCCCGTTGGAGTTGGCAAAGGTCGAGGGCGCTCCTTCGTGGCCTGGCTCCGGCGTGCGCGCGCGCCGGGCATGGATGCGCGCTGCTGCGAGCAGTTCGGCGGGAGCGAGCGGCTTGAGCAGGCACTCGCTGGCTCCCAGCTCGAAGGCGCGCTGGCGGATCTCAGGCTCGTCCGTCGTGGAGAGAAGCACAAACGGCAGCTCATGCCAGTCGGGATTGGCGCGAACCGCCCGAAGAAGCTCGAAGCCGCCTCTGTCCGGCAACTTGACCGTCGCAAAGATGACGTCCGGACGGAGTCCTGCCTCGAGCAGCCGAAGGGCCTCCGCCGCGTTGGCGGCGGTCATCAGGAAAATACCGTCGGGCAGGAAGGCGCTTTTCGCGCTCGAAACTGTTTTGCGGTCGCTGTCCACGACCAGCACGCGCAGGTCGGAAACCGCCATTGCTCCCTCTTTCCTCCACGCCGGTGACTGCCCGGCAGCGGACCTTCGCTTCGTCAAAAATAGTATAAGAAGCCAACCTTGCAGCATCACCAAAATGAGAGAGCGCTTCCTAACAAACTCCCTATCAGGCGTTTGCCATGCTTGGTGCGAGGGGCTGGGGGGCAGAATCGAAAGGGAAAATAAAAAGAATGAATAAAACCCATAAAGACCGATGCAGTAAGGTTGACATTATGTAGAAAACCGCTTAACGTGTATAGTACCAAGGTACTTCCGCGGACGGCTATGGCCGGTTGTGGGTGACGTTCTCTGTCGCCCTATGATCGGGCACAGGTGGAGCCGGAACTACCCGGCGCAGCGCCACGACTCCAGCCATCAGGGGTGGACCTTGCGCCGCGCCGGGGATGAGCGACGCGAAGCTGCTGTGGAACCTTGCGGTGCTTTCTTTCGATCACCGCGCAGGGCTTCTGAGTAACCTTGTCGCAGGTTCGGTTTTCCATCCGGAGGGTTTGCGCATAGGTCTGAGCGTACGGCAAGACCGAAAGAGAAGCGCGGCATGACAGGCAACGACGGTTCTGGAGGTGTACGGGCTGGGGACGTTCACCCGGCAGAGGTGCTGGCCAGCCTGGGTGATGCGCTTTTTCTGGTTACGCCGGATGATAAGGTCGTTTTTGTCAATTCCAGGCTGGAGGAACTCGGCAGCCTGAAAGCATCCGAGATCGTCGGGCGCCCGTACAACTGCTTGTTTGGTCACTTCGCGGCCCTGACCGGGACGTCTGGCCGGACTCTGAATGACCTATTCTCGGCTCTTGATCAGCTCGCGCAGTCCCCGCTGGTAGAGTTCTCCATCCGCAGCCCCGCCCCGCGCGAGCTACAGTGTCGCTTTTTCGCGCTGCCGATCAGCCCGGCGGGCGAGCCGACGGGCTGGGGAGGCGTGATCCGCGACATCTCGGCGCTGTTCGCGCAGGCAGCGCTGCGCACCCGCACCCTGCTGACGCTGTCCGACGAGCTGCGCTCGTCGTTTGTGCTGATCAAAGGGTTCGCGGGGACGCTCTTGAGCGATCCCGATCGCTGGCTGGAAGAGGAGCGGCGCGAATTTCTGGAGAAGATCGCGCACAGCACCGATGCCTCGATTGAGCTGCTTGAGCACGTGCGCGACATGGCGCAGTTGCAGCTCGCGGATCTCAAGCTGGAATGCCGCGCGACCGATTTCAAGCGATTGACACTCCAGGTTACGCAGCGGCTGATGGTCGAGAACGCCGATCTGAAGCTCCAGGTGAGCCTGCCGGACGAGCTTCCCCAGGTTGATCTCGACGCGCTGCGGATTCTACGGGCTTTGTATACGCTGCTGAATAGCGTCAGGAGGCTTGCGTCGTACGGCAGCGAGATCGGGGTTGGCGTCGAGCACCAGGCGGGCAGAATTCAGGTCAACATCACCTACCAGGGGGTTGACATCTCAGAGCGGCTGACGCGCCAGGATTTCGGCTACCTGGCGGAGAATAGGCGCGATGCGCCGGGCGAGCACCGGGACCTGGACCTGGGGCTGTATGTCGCGGGCGGGATTTTTCAGGCGCATGGTGGCCGTGTCTGGACCGACACGTCGTCTCCGCCAAATACCGTCATCCACATTGTTCTGCCGCTAGAAAGTCGCTCGACGGGAGCAATTGTCCCAGAGCTACCCTTGTACGATCAGCGGCGGCGGGCGCTGGATGTTTCTAGCGAGCGATGGAACACCGCGCTTTGCGCCAAGCTTCTTGTCATTGAAGACGACGCGCTGATGGCGCGCCTGTTGAAAGTGCAGCTTGAGCTTGGCGGATACCGGGTGGTCAGCGCCGCCGAAGGGGAGCTTGGCATCCATCTGGCGATGATCGAGGTGCCGGACCTGATTCTGCTCGACATCTATCTGCCGGACGGCGACGGGTTCGCGTTCTGCCGCCGCCTGCGCGAGTTCACCACCGCGCCGATCATTATGATCACTGCCAGCAGCAAAGAAGAGGACATGATTCACGGCCTGAGCGCCGGGGCGGACGATTATCTACGCAAGCCGCTGCGCAATAACGAGCTGCTGGCGCGGATTCAAGCCTGCCTGCGACGCTCGCTGGTGGCCGATCTGTCGCGGCAGATACACGGTGAGCCGGTCATGCAAGTCAGCGAACTCGTCATCAACTTCGGCGATCGGCAGGTCACGGTTGGCGGAAAGCCGGTCGATCTGACGCCGATTGAATACAAGCTCCTGCATTATCTGGCAATGAACGCGGGCCGCGTCCTGACCCACGACCAGATCGTATCGAAAGTGTGGGGGCCGGTCTTCAAGCAGGAAACGCAATATCTGTGGGTCAATATCAGCCGCCTGCGCGGCAAGATCGAAAGGAACCCTCGCAAGCCGGAGTACATTCTGACGGAGCGGGGGGTCGGCTACTACTTTCCCACGCCTGACGGTGCATCCGCCCCGCACGAGCTTCACGCCGACGCCTCGTAGCGCGAGCGCTCTTCGCAACGCGTTTTCCCTCGGCCAGCCAGCGCCCGGCACACTTCGCGCCGCCCTCTGCGGATTTCTTGAAAGGTCCCGGCCCGGGATGTAAGGGAGATTGCAAGTTTCGTCCCCCGGCTGTTGTGATAGTGCAAGGTTCGCGTCGTACGCTCGTTCATGAAGCTATTAGCAGAGCGTGGCGGCAGTCTGCCTCGAACCCGTGCAGCCGCGCGAGGATTCTCTATGCGTTTCGTCGATCGAACGGTGATCGTCACCGGCGGCGCTTCGGGCATCGGGCGCGCGACGGCTCAGCTTTTCGCGGCGGAAGGCGCGCGCGTGGTCGTGGTGGATGTGCAGCGCGCGCAGGGCGAGGCGACCGTCGCCGAGATTCTGCGCGCCTCTGGGAGCGCTTATTTCGTCTGCTGCGACGTGTCGCAGGAACACGACGTCGCGCAGATGGTCGCCAGGGCCGTCGAAGTCTTCGGCGGGATCGACATTCTATTTCTCAACGCCGGTATCGGGCTGGCGAAGGATGTTGCGCACACCACACTTGAGGAATGGGACCGCGTGCTGGGGGTGAACGTGCGCGGCGTGTATCTGTGCAGCCGCTATGCCCTGCCTTATCTCAAGCAGCGCGGCGAGGGCAGCATCGTGATCGATGCTTCCGCAAACGGCGTCCTGGCGGAAGCCGAGCTGGGCGCGTACTGCGCCTCTAAAGGGGCGCTGATCGCTCTGACGCGCAGCATGGCGCTCGACTATGCGCGCGACAATATCCGGGTGAACTGCGTCTGCCCTGGTTATATCGATACGCCAATCAATGCCGGCTATTTTGCCAGCCCTGGGGCGCGTGAGAAGGCCGCCAGGCTGCACCCGATCGGTCGCATCGGGCAACCGCAAGACGTTGCGAACGCGGTGCTGTTTCTGGCCTCTTCCGAGGCGTCGTTTATTACCGGGGCGGCCCTGGCGGTGGATGGGGGACTGACGGCGGCGATTGTCGGGTCGTGACACCGGTCCAGCGCACTCCGGATAATCGGAAGGGGCTGGAGATGGGTGCGCGAGTGAAGCACGCCGGTGTGCGGGAAATCCCTTTTACCCGGCCTCAGTTTGGCCCAGACGAGCGTCAGGCCGTGCTTGACGCGCTTGAAACGGGCGCGATCGGCGGAAACGGCGCGATCGGCGCGGCGCTGGAACGCGATCTCGAACAACGGCTGCAAGTCCGGCGCGCGCTGATGACCACGTCGTGCACGCATGCCCTAGAAATGGCGGCGATGGCGTCCGGCTGGGGGCCGGGCGACGAGGTGATCCTGCCCAGTTTCGGGTTTGTCACCGCCGCGACGGCGATCGTGCGGCAGGGCGCCCGCCCGGTGTTCGCCGAGATTGATCTGGCGACCTGGAACCTCGATCCGGTCGATACCGCCGCGCGGATCACGCCGCGAACGCGGGCGATCCTGCCTGTTCACTACGCCGGGCAGGGCTGCAATATGGCCGTGCTGGAGACGCTCGCCCGGCGTTTCAGCCTGACGATCGTCGAGGATGCGGCGCAGGCGTTCGGCGCCAAGTGGGACGGTCGCTGGCTGGGCACGTTCGGCGATATCGGGTGCTTCAGCCTGCACGCCACCAAGAACGTCGTCTGTGGCGAAGGGGGCATCTTCGTCACGAACACCCCTAAGATCGCCGACCGGGCCGAGATCATCCGTGAAAAAGGCACCAACCGCCACCAGTTTTTGCGCGGCGAAGTGGACAAGTATTCGTGGGTAGAGGTCGGCTCAAGCTATGTCCTGTCGGACCTGCTCGCGGCGCTGGCGCGGGTTCAGATCGCGCGGTGCGAGGATATGCAGCGCCAGCGGAGTCAGGTGTGGTGGGCCTACCAGCAGGGGCTGGCCGATCTGGCCGGGGCCGGAGCTATCATCCTGCCCTATGTCGACATGCTGGCCGAGCCGAACTGGCACATCTACGCATTTCGCGTGGCGGAAGAATCCCGGCGCGATAGCCTGCTCGCCTATCTCAAGAGCCAGGGGATCCAGGCGACCTTCCACTTCGTACCGCTTCATTCCTCGCCGTATGGGCGCGAGAAGCTGGGCTACGCGCCCGAAGACTTGCCGATCACTGAACTGGTCAGCCGGACGCTGGTGCGGCTGCCGATCTATCCTGACCTGTCGGCGGACGATCAGGCGTACGTGCTCGAAGCGGTGCACAACTACTTCATGAACACGCGGCGCCTCAGGTATTGCAGTTCGGCGCGCTGGGGCGCTAAAGGACGTGACGGCCGGTGGGTGGTTGTTCCGGCCCGTCGATAGCGCCTGGCTCCAGGCAGGTGAGGCGGATCGGTGCACACGCAGCAGCCCTTCAGCGGTTGGTACATCGCGACGCCCGCGTCGCTGGACGCCGGATGGCACCTTTTTGCGTCCGCCCGGCGCTCGCTTTATTTCGCCAGTAAGCGCCTGATCGATATCGTTTTGGCGCTGGCTGCGCTGATCGCGCTGGCCCCTCTGCTGGCGCTGATCGGCCTCGCAGTCCGGCTGGATTCACCCGGCCCTGCGATCTTCCGCCAGAAGCGCGTGACCGCTTACCGGCGGGTGACGCCGGAAGGTGAGGTCTGGGAGATTGGCACCTTCACCTGCTACAAGTTCCGCTCCATGTACTGCGCGACGACGCCCGATCTGCATCACGCTTTCGTCAAGGCGTTCATCGCGTGCGACCACAAGACGATGACAGAGCTGAATGGCGGCGAGACCGACACGGCGAAGCTGGTCAATGACCCGCGCGTCTCGCGGGTCGGGCGCTTCATTCGCAGCGCCAGCCTCGACGAGTTGCCGCAGCTCTGGAATGTGCTCGCCGGCGATATGAGCCTGGTCGGCCCCCGCCCGGCGATCCCGTATGAGGTCGAGGCGTACTCCCCCTGGCACCACCGCCGGCTGACCGCGAAACCGGGGCTGACCGGCTGGTGGCAGGTCAAGGGGCGGTGCGCCGTCACGTTTGAAGACAGCATCAGCCTCGATGTCTGGTATGTGGATCATCAATCGTTCTGGCTGGACCTCAAAATCCTTTTGCTCACGCCGCAAGCGGTTTTGTCAAGGCGGGGCGCGGTATAAAACGCGTGGCGCGCCGCCTCATTTCAGGAGAATATTCAATGCACGGGCTGACACGGCGGCATTTGCTGCGCCTGTTTGCCCTGCTCGCGTCGGGCAGGGCGCTGAGGCCCTGGGATGTCCGATCCCCGGAGAACAGCCGGGCGCAGGGCGTGTCTGACCTCGCGCGCGGGGGGTCTCCGGCCACAGCAGCCATCGCTGGAGAGCGCCCGCGTGTGGTTCAGGTCCACGCGCCGGGCGTGACCGACTGGGATTTCGGCGCCAGCTCCTATCTCGATCACATCGACCAGGCGGTTGTCAGCCGGATGGTGGACGAGGGGCTGGCGCGCCTGACCGGGGCGGCGAGCCGGGCCGAAGCCTGGCAGGCGCTGCTGCCGGAGTTTTCCGCCGGGCAGCGCATCGCCATCAAGGTCAATTTCAACAACTATATCGATGGCAGCGAGGGCGACGCGATCAACGCCGTGATCGAGCCGGTCAATGCGCTGGTCGCGGGGCTGCTGGAGCGCGGATTCGCCCCGGCAGACATCACCGTTTACGACATGACGAACGCCTGGCACGCGGGCGGCATCCCGCCCCGCTTTGTGGCGGGGTGCGCCTTTCCAGGCGTGCGCTTCGAGGGATATCTGGATAGCGACCAGCCGTACAGCGAGGCTGAGCGGGTTCACTTCTCGCCGCCCGCCTGGGCCGATCCGGTGGATGACCTGCCGCTGGCGCGCCCTGTCGTCGAGGCCGATTACCTGATCAACCTGCCGATCGTCAAGTCACACTCGTTCGCGGGGGTGACCCTCGGCTTCAAGAATCATTTTGGGTCGATCGAGCACTGCGACCGGCTGCACGTCTACACGCCGGGCTTTGAGCCGAACGCCTTCGATCCGCAGTACAGCCCTGTGGTGGATCTCAACCGGAACCCGCACATCCGCGCCAAGACCGCGCTGATCCTGGGCGACTGCCTGTTTGGCGGGTGGATGGATCCCATCAGCAAGCCACAGCCCTGGGCCAGCTTTGGGAACCGGGCGCCCGCCAGCCTGTTTTTCGGGCGCGATCCGCTCGCGACGGAGTGTGTGATGGCCGATCTGCTGGCGGCGGAAACCGCGCTGCTGCCGGAGACGGACGGCTATCTGCGTCTCGCGGCGGCGGCGGGCCTCGGCGTGTATGAGCGCGCTGACCCCTGGCAGAACACGTATCGCCAGATCGACTTTGTGCGTGTAGAGTTAGACTCATAGGTGAAGCGCCGGGCGTGATCTGAGGGCA
>DAOKYY010000027.1:0-42613 GCA_035325905.1 Aggregatilineaceae bacterium
CGCCGCCACCTATTTTTCTTTGCGCGGAGCGGTGCTACACTCTCTGCGCCATGACTGCGTGAGGGAGAAGCATCGCCGTGAGCCGCCTGAAAAGCACCGCCCGCCGTCTGATTCCGTCCCCGCTGTGGGAGCGCCTGGCCGAGCTAAAGCGCACGGCCCGCCGCCTGACTGGCTACCCCGACACGGCGCGCATCGGCAAAACTGACTACGACGAGTATTGGGACGCCAAAGCCTCGACCGGCATGGGCAAGCTCTCGACCTTCCGGCGGCGGCGGGCGGAAGTCTTCGCGCGCGCCATCCGGCCCGGCGCGCGCGTGCTGGACCTGGGCGTGGGCGACGGGGCAATCCTCCAATACTTGATCGAGCGCCGCCAGATCGACGGCTACGGGCTGGACATCTCGCCCAAAGCGGTCGAGTTCTGCCGCGCGCAGGGGTTGAAGGTAGACCTGGCGGACATCAACCAGCCGATTGAGCACGCCATCGACGGGCGCTTCGACGCCGTGATCCTGAGCGAGATCATCGAGCACATCCCGGAGCCGGAGACGCTGCTCAACGCGCTGCGCCCGCACGCCGCCGCGCTGATCGTCAGCATCCCGAACACCGGCTTCTACCAGCACCGGCTGCGGCTGCTGCTCGGCAAATTCCCGCTGCAATGGGTCGTCTCGCCGGGCGAGCACCTGCGCTTCTGGACCCTCACGGACTTCCGCTGGTGGGCGCGGCAGATGGGCTTCCGCATCACGCACCAGGAAGCCTACGAGGGCACGCCGGGCCTGCGCCGCCTGTGGCCGGGCCTGTTCGGTCAGGCGATGGTGTACGTGCTCGAAGACACGGCGGCGCGCTAGATGAGGGCGGCGGTCCGGCGCGCGCGCCAGTGGGTCGCGCGGCTGCTCGAAATCAAGTTCGTGCGCGACACGCTCGCGCTGCAAACGGGCAACTTCGTCAGCGTGGTGGTCGGCGTGGTGGCGTCGATTGTCCTGGTGCGCGGGCTGGGCAGCGCCGAATACGGCCTCTACAGCCTGATGCTGACGATGTATGGCCTGCTGATGACGCTCAACCTGACCGGGCTGGGGCCGAGCGCCACGACGCAGCTTAGCGAGGCCGTCGCCGCCGAAGACCGCGCCGAGACGGCGCGCGTCATGGCGTTTTTCGTGCAGATGTCGCTGGCGGTCGCCGTGATCGCCACCGCGCTGGCGCTGGCGCTTGCCCAGCCGGTCGCCGCGCGCTCTTACGGCGACGCCTCGATCGGGTCCCTGCTGCAAATCTACATCTTCACGCTGTTCTTCACGCCGGTTCACAACCTTGCGCTGACAATGCTGAAAAGCACGCGCTCAATGCAGTCGTTCACCGTCTTCAACAACGTGACCGCCGTGCTGGACGCGGCGCTGATTCTCGGCGCGATTCTGCTCGGCGGGGCGGCGCGCGGCGTGGTGATCGCGCGGCTGGTCAGCGCCGCGATCGGGATGCTGCTCAGCCTGGAAGTCTACTGGCGGCTCCAGCGGCGGCACGCGGCCCTGCCGCCCCTGGCGGAAGTGGGGCGCGCCCTGCGCACGACCTCGCCGCGCCCGTACTGGCGCTTTGGCTTCCAGCTCGCGCTGGACAAGAACATCAGCCAGCTTTACACCCTGCTGCCGCTGCAAATGCTGGGGATGTGGGCCACGCCGCAGGCCGCCGGGTATCTGCGCATGGCGCTCAGCGCGCTGGAGCGGCCCGCGCTGTTTTTCAGCGGCATCCTGATCAATATGTCGGTGCAGGTCCCGGCGGACTACGGGCGGCGCGAGTACGCCCGGCTGCGCGCCAATTTTCTGCGCGTGCTGCGCTGGATCGTGCCGCTGTCGGTCGCGGTCTTCGGCACGTTCAGCCTGCTCGCGCCGCTGCTGGTGCCGATCGTCTATGGCGAGGAGTATCGCCCGGCCGTCCCGGCGATCATCGTGCTCGGCGTCTACGGGACGATAACCGGGATTGGTGGCATCTTCGGGCCGCTCTATCGCTCGCTGCGGATCATGCGCGCGATCCTGCTGACGAAAGTGATCGCGCTGGCGGTCGCGGCGCTGCCGTCAATCGCGCTGGTGCGCGCCTGGGGCGCGGTCGGGGGGGCGTGGAGCATCAACCTGTATTTCGCGGTGTCCATCGCGCTGACGATTTTCGTCACGTGGCCGCGCGTTGTGGCGCTGGCCGACGCAAAACCGCACCCTTAAGTCCCCTCTCCCGCGCGAGAGAGAGGACTTCAAGACACGCTGTGATCTTTCTTTCCTCTCCATTCTAGGAGGGGCTGGGGCGAGGTGCTACGATCCGACCTCAACGCGGGCGCTGCTGACCGTGATCGGCAGGTTGGGCTGCGCCTCGTAGTAGCCGAGGAAGCGCGCCGCTTCTGGCGTCTCGGCATAGGCGTCGAGCTTATGCGCCCAGTGGTAACTGATCGTCTGGTAAAGCAGCTCGGCTTCGAGCGTGAACGGCCCAGTCGCGCCGTTGAGCGGGATGGCGTAGATCACGCGGTCGCCGCCGCCGAGAAAGTCTCCATCGCTCGCCGCTTCGCCGATCACCAGTGTATCGGCGTGCGCGTTCGCTTTGTCGAACCCGGCCGGGAGCAGCCGGTTGTCCTTGAGATAGCCCGCTGCGCGCAGCAGGATATTGGTGACTTCGCCGTTTACGTCGCCCAGCACCGACTCGTAGATCTGCACCTCGTCCGCGCTGCGGATCAGCGTGTAGTGCGGCTCGTGCTGCGTTGGGTCGGCGTCGTGCGCGTCGCCGGCGATCCGGCCGTCCGGCGTCCACCCGCCCGATTCGAAGACCACCGCGCCCGCCGCGTCGGTGACGGTCACGTGCAGCCAAGCCCGCCGCGACGGGAAGCCGGACGGGAACTTGTGCCCGGTCTTCGGCGCGATCGAGACGACGGCCGTCAGGTGCGTCTCCGACAGCCCCGCCTGCTCGATCGCCAATGCCGCCGCCTCGCGCTGAAGCTGGTCGAGCGCGCGCTGCTCGGTCGCCGCGAACTCGTCAGCGCTCGCCGCGACATCCAACTCCGCTCCATACGCCTGGAAGATACCCATCAGGTAGGCATTGCCGCCGACGAACTCGTGCTTGGAGAACGGGCTGCGCGGCGTGCCGCCGGTGATGCTGGTGACGACTTCGCCCGCCGCCGGGGGCATGTGGCAGGTCTGGCACGGGACCGCGTCCGAGTAGGTGCTCTGCTGCCATTCGAGGAACGGGGTCTGCTCCGGGAAGGTGCCCGCCACTTCTCCGGCGTCGTCCACGAATGGGGTATAGAGCGTGTGGCAGGTCGCGCACAGCGCCGCCGAGGCGGTGTGCATCCCGACTTCCGGCACGAAGCCCGACGCCGCCTGCATCACGCGCGCCCCGGCCTCGTCCACCTCGAACCGGCTGTAGGCGCGGCGCTCGCCGGGCGGCAGCGCCGTGTCGATCACATATCCGCCGCTGAAGCTGGCGGCCTCGCCCAGGTTGTCCGGCTCGATCTGGTGGCAGAGCGTGCACGACACGCCGTCGATCCCCAGCGGGTAGAGCGTGTGGGCAGAGCCGAGCAGCCCGTCGTCGAGCAGCAGCGCCTCGTCACCCGCCTGCCGCGCGGTAAAATGCGCCATCGGCGTGTGGCAAGCGGCGCATTTATCCTCGATGACGCTCTTGAGATGCGGGTTGTTCTCGGTCTCGACGCGCACCGACGCCTGCCAATAGGGGTCGCGCGCGGCGTTCGCCATCATGGTCGAGCGCCACCACGCGTCGATGGACACGTCCGTGCCATCCGCATCGGTCATCCGGGTGTGGCAGCTGGTGCAGCCGCTCGACACCGAGAACAGGCCGTCCGTCTCGGCCCGGAGCGGATCGCTCTGCGGCGGCACGGCTGGGCCACCTTCTGACCCGGCGCTCGTTCTCAGCGGGACACCCGCCGCAATCAGCAGCAGCGTCCCGGCGATCGCAGGCACAAAAAAGCGGCGTCTGCTCATGACAATCTCCCTCGCTACGCGCACAAAGCAGCCTGCGTCCGATTCTACAGGTTGGGGGAGATTGTGCAAGGATGCACAAAGCGGCGAGCCAGGCGTTGGCTCTCCGCGAGGGGTCAGGGAAGCGCCAGGACACCCCGCATCACGCAGGCCAGCAGCGCGTTCGGCCAGGCGAACCAGTGCCGCGACACGACGCGCATGCTGTCAGTGGACGTAGCTTCGGGCAGGGCGCCATCCCACTGCGCCGCCGCCGCGAGCCGCGCCTGCGCGCGCCGCGCCCGCCCGTGGTCGCCGAGCGTCTGCGCGATGATCAGGTCTTGAACGTCGCCCAGCGGCCAGGGCGCGGGCGTGTGGACGGATCCCAGCCGGCGCGCGTAACATCCGCCGACATTGGCTGGAGAGAAGGCAAATTCGACCGTCGCCCGCCAGACCGGATCGTCCGCCGCGACGAAGCCCCAGGCCGGGGCCAGCGCCAGCGGCACGTCGTTGGCGTCGTGGTAGAAGTGCGCGCGGCCCGCGCCGTCGATGGCGTAGGCGTAGATCGGCGCGCCCTGGTACGGCGCGATGAAGCTGCGCTGCACCTCGTCGCGCACCGCGTCCGCCATGCCGGCCCACGCGCCGTCCGGCTCGATCTGGGCCATGCGGCGCAGCACGCGCCACAACAGGATATGGCTAGACAGGTGATAGGGCAGCACCATCGGGTCGTCGGCGGGCGTCTCGTCGGTGGGGAACAGCCACCGCTCGTCCGCGCGCCGCGCCAGCACCGCGTTAAACACGTCGCCCAGCCGCCCGCGCAGCCGCTCCCAGGTGCGCCAGTCGCCGGTCTCGCGCGCGTATTCGGCCAGCTCCAGCAGGGGGAACAACTGCTGATCAAGCTGGTAGGCGGCGTCCTTGACGCGCCCGTTCGCCAGGTAGCAGCGCGCCCAGGCGCCTTCGTACAATTCAGCCGTCTCGAACATCCAGAGGAGGTGGCGGCGCACCAGGTCGTTGCCTTCGGCGCGCCAGCCGAGCAGCGCCCGCGCCACGTAATAGGCGTCGCGGTTCCACGAGAGCGGGAGAAGCATGTGATCGGTCAAAATGCAGGCGGTCTCACCGACCGGCACGCCCATCATCCAGCCATAGAGCAGCCCGCGCCACGCGAGATCGTCGAGCGCGCCGCCCGCGCGCCACGCCTGCCAGCGGGCGCGAGCGTGTTCCAACAGACGCCCGCTGTCCTGCGCGGCGAGGCGCAGCGCCGCTTCTCGCGCCGACGCCACGTCCGGCCCGAAGCCCCAGGCCAGCGTCGTCGCGTCCGGCAGCCCGGCGATATCGAGCGCCAGCGGCTCGTCAGCGGCATTTTCCCACGCCTCGCCCGGCGCGAATCCGGCGATCGCCGCCGCCCAGCCCAGCGCCGGATTTTCGATCGTCAGCACACCGTTGGCAAGCGCAGCCCGCGTCTGCACGGCGGGCATGGGCGCCGGCCCGCCTTCGGTGAGCTGCGTGTACGCGCACCGTTGCAATGACAACCGCCCGCGCCAGCGCGGAGCCAGGCCCGGATGCTCCCAGGTTTGCAGCGCGCCGCCGTCCTGCGCCCAGGTCGTGACCTCGACAACATCCCCACTGCCGAGCGTCAGACGCACATGGGGCAGCGCGCCGTCGAGCAGTAGCGCCTGGCGCTGAAGCACCGGCTGGCCGAAGTGCGGCCCGAAGCCGCGCAGCGCGGTCAGCCCGGCGCGGTAAGCGCGCACCGCCGCCTGGTCGTAGCGCCGCGTCTCGTCAAATGGATCGGCGGTCGTCAAGGTGACAAAGCCGTGCTGCGGGTGATAGGTGTTCAGCGCCACCACCCGCCCGTTTGCGTCCAGGCTGCCGATCGTGCCGTCCGCGCCGAAGTCCAGCGGCTTGACGCCGTCCGCCGGATTGAGCAAGCGGTCGTCGTCGTGGGTCATAGGGCGGGCGCGAGCTTTTCCAGATCCGGGATGATGGTGCGCCCCGTCTCCCGGTCAATCCAGCGAATTTTGTCCCCCGGAAGCCGAATCCACACGTCCTGATTGGCCGCGACCTGGAAATCGGGATGGGTGGATGCCTTGATCACGTCCGAGCCGATCTGGATCGTCAGCAAGTTTTGCGAGCCGAGCGGCTCGACCACCAGCACCTTGACGCGCAGCGCGTCGGGGGCGGGGGCGTCGAGCGTCTCCATGTTTTCGGCGCGGATGCCGACGATGATCGGCTTGCCATCACGCTGCGCCAACTCGTCGTGCATCTCCGGGATGGGCGCCAGCATGAAGTCCCCGATGGCGACGCACGGGACACCGTTCTCGCGCCGAACCTGCCCTTCGAGGAAGTTCATCGGCGGGGTGCCGATAAACCCGGCCACGAAACGATCGGCGGGCACGTCGTAAACCCGTGTCGGGCTGTCGAACTGCAAAATCTCGCCGTTGCGCATGACGGCGATGCGGTCGCCCATGCTCAGCGCCTCGATCTGGTCGTGCGTGACGTAGATCGTGGTCGCCTTGATCTCGTTCAGCAGGCGCTTGAGTTCGGCGCGCATTCGCAGGCGCAGCAGGGCGTCGAGGTTGCTCAGCGGCTCGTCCATCAACAGCACGCCGGAATGGACCGCGATCGCACGCGCCACGGCGACGCGCTGGCGCTGCCCGCCGCTGAGCTGCGACGGGAACCGCTCCAGAAACTCCTCGATGTGCAGCAGCTCGGCGGCCTCGCGCACGCGGCGCGCGGTTTCGTCTTTGGGCGTGCGCTTCATCTTCAGCCCGAACGCGATGTTGTCGAAGACGTTCATGTGTGGAAAGATGGCGTAGCCCTGGAAGACCATCGAGATATCGCGGTCTTTGGGCGGCAGGTAGGTCACGTCACGGTCGCCGATTATGATCCGCCCGGAGTCTACCATCCCCAGCCCGGCGACGGCGCGCAGCAGCGTCGTCTTGCCGCAGCCGCTCGGCCCCAGCAGCACGACGAATTCCTGATCATGCACGGTCAGGCTCACCTGGTTGACGGCGACGACCTTGCCGAAAGTTTTGACCGCGTTCTCTATCCGAATTTCGGCCACGGGTCTGCTCCTCTCACTTGGTGATCTGACCCCACATGTTGAACAGGTAGCGGCGCATGAAGAAGATGAAGATCAGCGACGGGACGAGCATGAAAAAGCCACCCGCGAACTTGAACGGATCGCCGGACTTGTCGAGGTTGTAGAGGATCAGCGCGGGCAGGGTGCGGTTTTCGAGCGTCAGCACCACGGCGGCGAAGACTTCGTTCCACGACATGACGAAGGTGAAGATCGCCGAGGCCGCAATGCCCGGCAGCGCCAGCGGCATCACGACGCGGATGAACGCCTGGAAGGCGTTGCAGCCGAAGACTTTGGCGGCTTCTTCCAGCTCGCGCGGGACGCTGGCGAACACGCTCGACACGACCAGGATCGTCGTCGGCAGCGTCAGCGCGGTATGCATCAGCGCCACGCTGAACACGCGGTCGAAGATACCCCAGCTGCGGAAGGTCACGGCCAGCGGGATCGCCAGAATCACGATCGGGAAGGCGCGCACGGCCAGGATGCCGAGCCGGAAGGCGTCGCGCCCCCGGAAGAAATAGCGTGCGATAGCATAGCCCGCCGGGGCCGCGATCGCGGTCGAAAGCGCGAGCGTCAGCAGGGCGATCACGACGCTGTTGCGCGTCGCCGGCAGCACGCCCTGCGCGTTGAGGAAGAACTCCATCGTATCGGTCGAGAACGGGATCGGCGCGGCCTGCTTGGGGTAAGCGCGCACGTCAGCCGGCGTGCTGAAGGCCAGCGTGCCGACCAGCCAGATCGGCAGCATGATCCAGACGGCGATGGCGAGCGCGATCGCGTAGGTCCCGGCGCGGCGCAGTTGGCGCGCGCGGATCGCGCGCTGTTGCTCGACCGGCAGATCGCGCACGCGCACGCGCTTGACGATAGGCGCGGCCTGGGGGGTCGTCGTGCTGGTCATCCGGCGGCCTCCTTTTCTTCCTGAGTGCGGACGGCGCGCAGATAGAAGACGGCGATCCCCAGCGACAGCAGCATGATGAAGCCGGAATAGGCCGCCGCGACGTTCTTGTTGTTGTACGAGCTAATGTCGTACCAGCGGTAGGTCTCGTTGGCGAGCGTCGTCACCACGTCGCCGCCGGAGATCGCGACGACCACGGCGAAGACCTGGAACGCCAGGATCGTGCGCAGAATCAGCGCGACTTGCAGGCTCGGCTTGAGCAGCGGCAGGATGATATGGCGCAGGCGCTGCCACAGGCTCGCGCCGAAAATCTCGCCCGCCTCCAGATAGTCCCGTGGGATAGCCTGCAACCCTGAGACGACGATCACCATCACGAGCGAGGTCGCGCGCCAGATTTCGGCCAGCACAATGGCGACAATAATCCATTCTTTGTTCGCGCTGGAGATAAAGATGTACGGTTTGTCGATGATCCCTAACGATTGTAACAGCGAGTTGAGATAGCCGCTCTGCGTAAAGATGGTGTACCACACCAGGCCCGCTGCCAGGTCCGAGATGCCGAGCGGGATGGCGTACAGATAAAGAAAGAACGAATTGAACTTGAGCTGCGATTGCAGCACCAGCGCCATGATGATCGCCAGCGTGAACTGCACCGGCAGGATCAGCACAATCAGCAACAGGGTTGTTCTCAGCGCCTGCGCGAACTTACCGTCGTTGAGCATCCGCTTGACATAGTCGAGCGTCCATTCCTTCGACCCCTCGCCGCTCTGGACGCGGCCGGTCGCGGAGATTTTGGCGTCTTTCAGGAAGATCGGCGCACGCTCGACCCAGCCCTCGACCGTCTGGCCGCCGGCGGTCTCGCCGCTGACCTTCAGCCAGTTCTGGGGCTTTTGCAGCAGGCCCCCGGCGGCGATCCGGCTGTCGGTTTTGCCCCATTCCAGAACGGCGACCTCCGTCCCCTGTGGCAGCTCGCCGGCCGGCGCGGCGTCGGGGGCAGCCTCGGCGCGCAGCATCGCGGTTCGGGCGCGCACCGTGCCCGTGGTGGAGCGGCTGGCGTCGGCGACAAAGACCTGCCCGCGCAGCGCCCATCCGCTGACGGTTTCACCCTCCGGGTTCGCGCCGGTGACTTCCAGCCAGAAGACTTTTTCGGTCAGCAGCCCGCCGGCTGCCTTCGTCTCAAACAACCGCACATCTTGCACCTCGACCGTCGTTCCCCGTTCCAGCGCGCCGGTGATGGCCGCGTCCTCGACCGCTGGCTCGGCGCGCAGCGGCAGAATCTGGCTGTCGCGCCGGAAGGCGAGTTGCAGCGACTGGACCATCGGCCAGCCGAAGAACAGCAGCAGGTAGGCGAACGAGGGCAGGAGGAGCAGGTAGGGCGCCCAGCTCATATTCCTGAATTTCATGGCGGTCCTCCTCTGGCCTGCGGCGCAAGGGGGAAACCGGACCATCGGGCCGATTTCCCCCTGAGGCTCGGTTCGGGCAGGCGGCTCAGCTGCGGCTCGCTACTCCGTGACGATCTGGCAGGCGCCCTCGCTCACCGGGTCGGGCGGCCAGCACGGCGCGCCGGTGTCGTCCAGCAGCGACTGGATGTTGGCCGCTTCGGCGTCGAGGACAGTCTGGATGTCTTCGCCGTCGAGCAGCACCCGGTTGGCGGCTGACTTGAAGATTTCGTTTAGCTCGCCGCCACGCTCGCCCAGGCCGACCGGCAGCAGGGCGGGCAAAGCGTCCGCCGCCGAAGCCTGCGCGGTGACGGCCTCTTGAATCTTGGCGACGCCGGGCGGCAGATTGGCGGTATCAACGCCCGCTACCACCGGGAAGAAGTTCAGCTCTTGCAAAATCCGGCCCTGGACTTCGGGCGAGAGCAGGTACTGGATCAGCGCCACGGCGCCTTCGGGGTTCGGCGCGTTAGCCGGAACGCCGAGGCCCACCACCACGGGCATGAAGCCGCGACCGGCCGGGCCAGCCGGGGCCGGGAAGCCCACGAACTGATCAGGCTGCTCGTTAAAGGCGCCGTTCAGGCGCGCGACGTGGTCCAGCGCGAGCCACACCTCGCCGGAGAGCAGCGGCTCCTGCATAAACTCATACGTGATCGACTGCGGGTGCACCGACGGCCACAGCTCGTCGCGGACAAAGGTCATCATCTCGACCGCTTCAGGGCTGTTGAACTTAGTCACCATGCCGCCGGTGTAGGACGGCCACAGGTAGCCTTGCAGCACGCGGTGCCACAGGCCCGCCACCGGGAAGCCGAGCTTGGCCTCGCCGGTCGCTTCCTTGATCGCGGCGGCCCACTCGGCGAGCTGGTCCCACGTCAGGGCGTTGAGGTCGGCGCCTTCCGGCAGGTATTCCAGCGCCTCAACGTTGGCGGCCATGATGTAGGTCGCTTGCAGCCAGGGCACATAATACTGATAGTCGGTCGTGCCCATCTTGCCCAGCTCGACAAAGGCGTCGGCCAGGTCTACTTCCGACTCGACCTGCTCCAGCAGCGGGCTGAGGTCGAACAGCACGTCCGCATTCACCAGCGTCGGGAACATGCCGTGCAGCCCGCCGATCACGTCGATCGTGCCGGCTTCCTGGCCCGCTTCGCCGGTCAGCGTGTCGAACACCGGCTGCTCGTCGGACGGGAGGTATTCCACGTCCAGCCCGGAATCCGCGAGGATCGCGCGGAACTTCTCGGCTTCTTCCACAATGTTGAACTGAGTCGACATGAAAGTGACCTTGTTGTCGTCCTGGGCGGAAACGCCCATCGCCCCGGTCAGCAAGGTCAGGACGGTCAGCAAAACCAGTACGCGAAACTTCTTATTCATGCTTTTTTTCTCCTGTCGCATCATGACGTCGATCGGCGGTGAATCGCATGGTGCACTGGTTCAGGGCTTAGCATTCGATGGCCTCTCCTCCTTTTTCATCCGGTGCGCGGCTTTCCGCTGGAAGCGCGAATCACTAGCTCCGGGTCCAACAACACATGCAGATCGTGAACGGTCTCGCCTCGAATGAGGCGGATCAGGGTTTGCGCGAGCTTCTGGCCGATCTCGAAAATGGGCTGGCGGATGGTCGTCAGCGGCGGCGAGGCGTTGGCCGCCGCCGGGATGTCGTCGAAGCCTGCGACCGCCACATCTTCCCCGACGCGCAGCCCGCGCGCGGTGATCGCGGACATCGCGCCGAGCGCCATCTGGTCGTTGCAGGCCAGGATCGCCGTCGGCGGGTCCGGCTGGTCGAGCAGTTGCCCGGCGGCGGCGGCTCCGCTGTCCGCGCTCAGATCGCCGGTGACGACCAGGCGCGGGTCGCGCGGCAGCCCCAGGTCGTCGAGCGCAGCCCAATATCCGGCCAGGCGCAGCGGCGCAAAGGCCAGCTCGTCCGGCGCGGCGATCAGCGCGATCCGCCGGTGGCCGTGCTCCGCGAAATGGTGGACCATCTGGCGGATGCCTGTTTTGCCGTCCACGTCGATATAGGGGTAATCGTCCTCACCTGCGTGCCCGAACACGACGTAGGGCCGGGCGCTGCCTTTGAGATAGTCGAGGCGGGCGTCGTGCTGGCGAACCCGCGCCAGGACCATGCCATCTACGCGGCTGCCGTCGACCATCCGGCGGTAGGCGCTGATCTCCTCTTCGCCGCGCATCTGGGCCGAGAGCAGCAGATCGTAGCCGGAGCGGGCGGCTTGCTGCCCGACGCCGGAGAGCAGCGTCATGAAGAATTGATCGGAATAGTAGGCGGTGAGCGGAATCACCATGCCGATCGTGTTGGTGTGCTTGCTGCGCAGGTGGCGGGCGGTGAGGTTGGGCTGGTAGCCGAGGCGGTCGGCGATGTCGACAATCAGCTGGCGCGTGCGCTCGTTGACATCCGCGTAACCCGCCAGCGCGCGCGACACGGTGGTAATTGAAAATCCAGACTCATCCGAAATCGTTTTTAAGGTTGCTTTTTTCATGGGCCGCCACGATCCAAATCGTTTTGAACCTGTTTTCAGCATAATCCAAAACGTTTTGGATGTCAATCAGCCTGCGTGAAGCTCCCATTCACGAAACCATAATGAAGACTTGTTTAGGCCGGCAGCAGGCGGAACACAATACAGCCAGAGGCGGCCCAAGCCCTGGCTGCTCTTGCCTGCTTGTTGCTTGTCTTGGCTGTGCTCAGCTTCGCTTAAGCCAGCGCACCTGGTAGGGGGCAAGCGTCACGGCTGCTCCGCGCGCGAAGCTCTCGCCGCTGAGCAGATCGCGCCAGCCGTCGATCTCTGCCCCTTCGATCGCGCCTAAATCGATCTGCACCGTCGCGTCGCGGACGTTGTGCAGCGCGGCGACGGCGCTCTGCCCGTCCGGCGAGGTGCGCAGCAGCCCGAAAATCGCCGGGTCGAGCGCCAGCACGCGCTGCTCGCCGCCGGGATGGAAGGCTGGCTCGGCGGTGCGGGCGGCGATCAGACGCCGGTAGCCAGCGAACACGCGCGCTCGCAGCGAGGCCGGATCGGCCAGGGCGCGCTCGACCCCGGCGGCGTCCAGCGGCTCGCGGTTGATTGTGCGTAACCGTCCCGTCCGCGCGACGCCTGCGTTCCAGTTGCGCGAGCCGAGCAGGCTGTGGATGTAGATGCCCGGCATCCCCGCCAGCGCCAGCGCGATCGCCTGCGACGCCAGGAAGCGGCTGACCTGCTTTTCCGGCGGCTCGGCGCTGGCCGGGTCGGAAAGCGCGTCGAAGTAGTTGATATTCAGCTCGTAGGGGCTTTGCGAGCCGTCGCTGTTGGCTTTGTACGACACCGCGCCGCCATGCCGCTGCGCGCGCTCGACCAGGCGCTCGATCTCGGCGCGCGGCAAGATGCCTTCCAGCGGGCGCACGCCGATGCCGTCATGCGAGGCGGTGAAGTTGAAGAAGGTCGTCGCCTCGGACGGGCGCGCCAGCCCCGCCGCCCAGCGGCTGAGGTGCGTCGCGTCGCCGGTTGCGAAAGCGTGCAGCGTCAGCGGCGGCAGCGGGAACTGGTAGACCAGCTGCGCCTCGTTCCACCCGTTGCCGAAATACGAGATATTTTCCTCGTGCGGGACGTTCGTCTCGGTGATGATCGCGACCTGCGGCGCGACCGCGTCGAACACGTCGCGCAGCAGGCGAACGACAGTATGCGTCTGCCCCAGGTGGATGCAGCCGGTCCCGATCTGCTTCCACAGGTACGCGATCGCATCCAGCCGCAGAAAAGTCATTCCCTGGCGGATGTAGAACAGCAGCACCTCGACCATGCGCAGCAGCACGTCTGGGTTGGCGAAGTTGAGGTCGATCTGGTCGTCGCTAAAGGTTGTCCAGACATGCTCGACGCCGCGCGCCGTTTCGACCGGCGTCAGCAGCGGCAGGGTGCGCGGCCTCACGACTGCCGACAGATCGGCGCCGGGATCGACGCGGATGAAGAAATCGGCGTAAGCCGGGTCGCCCGCCTTGAAGCGCCTGAACCACTCGCTGTGCGCCGAGACGTGGTTGATCACCAGGTCGAACATCAGGTCGAAGTCGTCCCCCAGACGCCGCACGTCGTCCCACGTGCCCAGAGCCGGATCAACGGCGGTATAGTCGATCACCGAAAACCCGTCATCCGACGAATAGGGGAAGAACGGCAGGATATGCACCGCCGAGATCACGCCGCGCAGGTGGCGGCGCAGAAAGCGGCGCAGCGTCTGGAGTGGCAACTCGCCCGGCGCGTTGAGCGAGCCGCCATAGGTGATCAGCATCACATCGCGCTCGTCCACGCGCGCCGCCGGATCCACCGGGACAGGCGCGGGCGTCTCGGCGCGAAAGGACTCCAGCAGCGCCATCAGGCGCGTCGCACAGGCGTCGCCGCGCGCCTCGCCGTACAGCGCGCGGCACTTGTCGCGTATCTCGCCTCGCATCTCGTCGCGTGCGCGCGCCGGTAGGGGCGGAGTCACGTCAGGTTTGGTCGAAGGCATGTCAGCATCCCGTTGTCATGGTCGCGGCACCAACACGGCCTCTAGCATAGCCTATTCGACGCGCTGATCCCACCCTGGCGCGGAAGCTCGCCGCTAGAGCGTGAAATCGGCCAGGTGCACGCCGGGGACCGTCTCACCTGTCGCGCGCAGCGCCGCGATCCGCTCCCGCGCCGCCGCGACCGCGTCCGCGTCCGGCAGAACGCGCAGTGTCAGGTCGAAGGCGCGCGTCTCGCCCGGCTCGATCGTTTGCAGCCGCCCGCTGGCCCGCGCGCCGCTTTGCCCTTCGGGGATGCAGTTGCCCGGCTCGACGCCGCAGACGTAAATCCCTGTGCGCGTGTTCTTCCACTGCGTCAGATAGGGCATCTGCGCCGGGTCCCACTCCCACAGCAGCCCGAAGTCGTCGCGCCCCAGCAGCGCGCAGGTCTGGCCGTCCGTCTGCTTAAGGTGATGAAAAAAGACCTGCTCAGCGTAGCGCGGCACGGGGGCGGCGTAGTCGGGCCAGGTCGCGTAGCCCTTGCGCGCCTCGGCGTCGCGCGGATACACCGCCGCGTGCGGCGTGTCGAAGCGCGCGCCCTCGGCCACCAGCGGATAGCCGGGGTTGACGTGGTAGAGCACCATCAGCGGCGCGGGCTGGTCGCCCCGGTTCGTGATGCCGTCCGCGATGTGGATCGCCGGCTCGCCCAGGCGCAGCGTGTAGCGGCGCTCCAGGCGGAGCTGCACGCCGAACAGCTTTGTCTCGGCGACGGTCCCGGTCAGCGCCAGCGCGTGCGGATCGTCGCGCTCGACGCGGACTTCGGCGGCGCGCAGGCGGCTGTATTGCCCGTGCAGGTCGCGGAAGACGCCAGTGCCGGGATCGGTCTCCGGCGGGCCGACGTGCGTCAGGCCGCAAGTGACAACCAGCCCGCCGTTGAACTGTTGGAGCCAGGGCAGGCCGAAGTCCGGCAGGTGCGGCGAATTCTGGCTGAGCCAGGTCAGCGGGCGCCCGTTGTAGTGCGCGGCCCACACGTCCAGCCCGCGATCGGGCAGGACGGTGTAGGTCAGCCCGCTGCCGTTGTAGGCGTCGATCACGCGCTGACCGTCGGGCAGGGTGGCCTCGCGAAAGTCGATGAACTGGCGCGGCTCGACGCTGTAGCGGGCGAGCGCGGCGCGGTCAAGCCAATCGTGAGTCGTCATGGTCGATTGTCCTTCTCTGAGCGGCGCCGCCACGTGGCGTGCCGTCCTGCGCTATACTTAGAAGCTGCTCTGGCAGGCTGCGCGGGCAAGCGTGCCCGGCGAGGCAGCCCGCGCGATCGTCTCTTACCAGCTTAGGCGATCTGGGCGCACTGTCAACCCGGCGCGGGCATTTCAAGAGCCTCGCCGGGCACGGATTCCGGACAGTCGAGGATCGATCGTTTAATTGATGTTTTTCGCCTCTGCGCGCTGCGACGGGAGAAAAGCTTATGCACACCCTGTTGTTAGGTCTTGATGTCAGCACGACCGGCTCGAAAGCCCTTTTGATCGATGAAACCGGCGCGGTCGTCGCCAGCCACACCACGCCCCACGACAGTTCTCAGCCGCGCCCGCTGTGGAGCGAACAGAACCCCGCCGACTGGTGGGCCGGGATGGCCGCCTCGATCCGCGCCGTGCTGGCCGAAACGGGCGGCGCGGACGCGATTCAAGCCATCGGCCTGACCGGGCAGATGCACGGGCTGGTCTGCCTGGACGCCGGGGGCAACGTGCTGCGTCCGGCGATTCTGTGGAATGACCAGCGCACCCAGGCCGAGTGCGACCAGATCACCGCGACCATCGGCGCGCGGCGGCTGATCGAGCTGACCGGCAACCGCGCGCTGACCGGCTTCACCGCGCCGAAAATCCTGTGGGTGCGCGCGCACGAGCCGGAGGTCTACGCCCGGATCGCGCATATTCTGCTGCCCAAAGACTTCATCCGCTTCAAGCTGACCGGCGAGTATGCGACCGATCTGGCCGGGGCGGCGGGCACGCTGCTGCTCAACGTCGCGCAGCGGCAGTGGTCGCAGGAGGTGGTGGGCGCGCTCGGCATCCCGGCTGCGTGGCTGCCGCCGGTCCACGAAGGGCCGCAGGTGACTGGCGCGGTCAGCGCGGCGGCGGCGCAGGAAACCGGCCTGCGCGTCGGGACGCCGGTCGTCGGCGGCGGCGGCGACCAGTCAGCCCAGGCGACGGGGGTTGGCGCGGTCCGGCCCGGCATCGTCGCGCTGACCGTTGGCACATCAGGCGTAGTCTTCGCGCCGCTCGCCAGCTACGCCTACGAGCCGGAAGGCCGCCTGCACGCCTTCTGCCACGCCGTGCCCGGCCAGTGGCACTTCATGGGCGTGATGCTCAGCGCGGCGGGGAGCCTTCAGTGGTACCGCGACATGCTCTGCCCCGGCAGCGACTTCGGCGCGCTGACCGGCGAGGCGGGCGGCGTCGCGCCGGGCAGCGAGGGGCTGATCTTTCTGCCCTATCTGACCGGCGAGCGCACGCCGCACCCCGATCCGCTGGCGCGCGGCGCGTTCGTCGGGCTGACCTCGCGCCACACCCGGCCCCACCTGACGCGCGCTGTGCTGGAAGGCGTCGCCTTCGGCCTGCGCGACAGCTTCGAGCTGATCAAGCGCAGCGACGCGGGCCGGATTGACGAGGTCCGTGTTAGCGGCGGCGGGGCGCGCAGCGCGGTCTGGCGGCAGATTTTCGCGGATGTCTTCGGCGTGCCGCTGGTGGTGGTCAAGGCGCTCGAAGGCGCGGCCTATGGCGCGGCGCTGCTGGCGGGTGTCGGCGGCGGAGTCTGGCCGGACGTGCCGGCCGCCGCCGAGCAGACGGTCGAGCTGGGCGAGCGCGTCGAGCCGGGCGAGCACGCGGGAGCGTATGAAGCGGCGTACCGGCTCTATCGCGACCTGTACCCGACGCTGAGGCCGGTGTTCGCGCGCCAGGCGGCGCTATAGACGGGCGGCAGTTTTACTCGCCCGCCGCGCCGCATCCGGCTATACTGGTTCTCGCTGCGTTGTTTGGTGCTGCTTTTCACTGCTTTTCGCTGTTTCGGGCTGCCTTTGGCTGCTCGTTGCTGCCCTTTGCTGCTTGGAGTGAGGTCTTTCCGTGAGCGACAAAAACCCCCAGGCGACCCCGGCTCGCGTCATCAACAGCGTCTGCCCGGTCCGCATCTGCGATAACGGCGGCTGGACCGATACCTGGTTCGCGGGACACGGCGAGGTGTTCAACATCGGCGTCTATCCCTACGTCGAGGTGCAGATCAAGGTTTTCCCGGTCAGAGAGCGCGAGCACCGCATCATGCTCTACGTCGAGAACTACGGCGACGTGTACCCGATCGCGCCGGGGCACAGCGAGTGGGATCGCCACCCGTTGCTTGAAGCCGCGATCGAGTACATGCGCGTGCCGGACGATGTCGCGCTGCACATCACGGTCTATTCCGAGGTGCCCGCCGGATGCTCGACCGGGACCTCGGCCTCGATCACGGTCGCGCTGATGGGCGCGCTTGACCGGCTGACGCCCGGCACGATGACTCCGCACGAGGTCGCCTACGCCGCGCACCGCGTCGAGACGGACATGCTCCACCTGCAAAGCGGCATCCAGGACCAGTTGTGCGCCGCCTACGGAGGCGTCAACTTCATCGAGATGTTCCAGTACCCTCACGCGACCGTCTCGCAGATCCAGGTTCCGAATTCGATCTGGTGGGAGCTGGAGCGGCGGCTGGTGCTGGTCTTCCTGGGCAAAGCGCACCAGTCCTCCGCCGTGCACGAGACCGTGATCAAGAAGCTCGAAACGAGCGGCCCGGCCAGCGAGCAGGCGCTCGCCACGCTGCGCCGTACCGCCGAGATGTCGCGCGACGCGGTCTACGCGGGGGACTTCGCGGCGCTGGGCCGCGCGATGGCGATCAACACCGAGGCGCAGGCGGACCTGCACCCCGACCTGGTTAGCTCCGACGCACATCAGATCATCGACATCGCCCGCGAGCATGGCGCGATTGGGTGGAAGGTTAACGGGGCGGGGGGCGACGGTGGCTCGCTGACGCTGCTCTGCGGGGCGGCCAGCAGCGAAAAACGCCGCCTGATTCAGGCGATCGAGGGCGCGAATCCGCTGTTCAAGAGCCTGCCGATCTACCTCAGCCGCTTCGGGCTGCGGGTGTGGGAAGGGTAAACGAGCGCACGCCTTGCACAAAAAACGGGCCGCTCCCGATGAGAGAGCGGCCCTGTGATTCCCAGCGCGGATAGCGCGTGCGCGGATTAGCGGCTGCGCGGCGGCGCGATGACCGAGCGCTCGCGGCTGGCGTCCTCTTCGGACGGCGTGTTCTGCGGGTGCTGGTCGGCCAGCTCTTGATCGGTAAGCTGCGTCGCGTCGCCGACCAGAGTCACCGGCGCGGCGTCGATCGGCAGCGCCGGGGTCGTGAACAGGTTGGAGTCGCCGGTTACGTCCGAGGTCAGGATCAACTGCGGCGCGTCGCAGTACCACGTCGGCGCGTAGTTCGGCGCGGCGTTCTCCGTGACGCGGCGCGTCAGCCCGCCCGCGAAGTCGTAGACGTAGATGTCAAGCTGCCCGTTCAGGTCGGACTGGTACGCCAGCAGCGAGTCATCCGGCGCCCAGACCGGCAGCGTCGCGCGGCCCGCCGGGTCCGAGACCGCCTGCACGTCCGAGCCGTCCGCGTTCATCACGTAGACGCCGGTCGCGCCGTCGCGGTCCGAGCGGAAGGCGACCCGCTGCCCGTCGAAGGAGTACGACGGGTCCTGATCGTTGGCGGCGCCATCGCTCAGCCGCGTGACCGCCAGCGTCGCGAGGTCCAGCTCGTAGACTTGCCACAGCCCGTCGCGGTCGCTCTCGAAGACCAGCTTGGTCCCATCGGGCGACCAGAAGGCGTTGAGATCGTTGGCCGGGTTGTCGGTCAGGCGCGTCTGCTCGCCGGTGCTGACGTTGACGCTGTACAGCTCCCAGTTGCCATCGCGCGAGGACTCGAAGACGATCCGCTCGCCGGTCGGCGACCAGACCGGGTCGTAGTCGATCGCGCGGGAGTTGTGGGTCACGCGCTGCTGGAACTCGCCGTCGGTCGTCGCGACGTAGATTTCCCAGTTGCCATCGCGGTTGGACGCGAACGCGATCCAGCCGGAGTCCGGCGAGCGCGTCGGCCCGATGTCGTAGACTCCCTCGCCGATGCCCTTCGAGAGGTTCACGTCGGCGTCCGGGTTGCCGGGCAGGTCGCCATAGCGGAAGATCTCCCAGTCGCCGGTCTGGTTGGTGTGGTAGACGAACCACTCCGGGCAGACAGCCTCGCCCACCTCGACCGGCGTCCAGGTCGCCAGCGGAAGCTCCTCGTCCACGCAGTTCTCCGGGTTCATGTCGATCAGCGGGAAGCCCGCGCCGCCGCCTGCCACCGGCTGGACGGTGATTTCACCGCAGAGCGGCTCGTCAGCCGTGACGACCGGCGGCTGCTGTGGCGGCTGTTGAGGTGGCTGCTGTGGCGGAGTGGTCGGCGAAGGCGTGGCCGGCGGCGTCGCGGGCGGCTCGGTCGGCGGTGGAGGCGTAGTCGGCGTGACCGGCGGCTCGCCGCAGTCCGTGTTCGCGACCAGTTGGGTGGCGAGCGTGCGCAGCGTGATCACGCCCGATCCGGCCACCTGGACCGTGACGCTATCGCCCGGCCCCAGTTGGAACGTGCCGCGCGCCAGCTCGACGTTAGCCGCGTTAGTCACTA
Source organism: Aggregatilineaceae bacterium (assembly GCA_035325905.1). GTDB lineage: Bacteria > Chloroflexota > Anaerolineae > Aggregatilineales > Aggregatilineaceae > DYGX01. The sequence goes on from DAOKYY010000027.1 coordinate 19,487, forward strand.
CGTAGGTATCGGCCACGGTCATCGAGCCGCCGCTGTTGCTGATGGTAAAGGTCGCCACGCCGTCCAGCGAGCAGACCCCGCCGGCTGCCAGTAGCGGCGGCTCCGGCGTGCCGTTGAACTGGATGCGGATGGTGCGGCTGATCTGCACGCCGCTGACCCACATCGAGACCGTGTAGTCGCCTTCCTCCGGGTAGACGTGGCACGGGTTCTGCTCGGTGCTGGTCGTGCCGTCGCCGAAGTCCCAATATTCAAGCGTCGCGCCGGGCGTGATGAAGCTCGTGAAGCACACCCGCCCCTGCGGGAAGATCGTGAATCCGAAGGACGACGCGCCCTGCGTCACCGAGAAGACGCTGATCGTGTTGGTGGCGGTCGCGGTCAGCCCGGCGGTGTTGGTCACGACCAGCTTGACGCGATAGCTGCCGACCTGGGTGTAGGTGTGGCACGGGTTCTGCTCGGCGCTGGTCGCGCCGTCGCCGAAGTCCCACGACCACGAGTTGAGCGTGCTGCCCTCGCTGACGCTGCGGTCGGTGAAGCAAATCTCGACCGGGGCGATGCCGCCGAATGGGCTGGGCGTGAAGGCGGCGCGGATGTCGTTCGTGCCCGCGACGCGCACCACGACCGAAGCCGACTGCTGGCCGAGCGGGCCGGTGCCCGTCACGGTGACGGTGTACTCGCCTGGCACGGTGAACAGGAAGGTCCCGACCTCGGCGCGCTGCGTCGTCCCGTTGGGATAGCGCCAGACCAGCGTCGTGCGGTCGATGTTGGTTGTCTGCGCGGTGAAAGTGACCGGCAGCGGCGCGACGCCCGCGTTCGGCGTGGCGATCGCGCTAATCTGCTGGCCGACTTCGATCGTCAGCGCACGTGTGACCCGGCATTCCTCGCCGTCGCTGGCGGTGACGTGCAGCGCCAGCTGCGCGGTGCCGGGGGTATTGAAGATGCGCTCCAGCGTCGGACCTGTGCCGGCCGGCGCGCCGTCGATCAACCACTGGTAGGTGGCGGTGCGGGCGCCCAGGCCGGTCGTCCCGGCGAGATACGTCGCCAGCTGGCCGGCGAACGCCGGGAAGCTGCCGGTGATCTCGCAGCCGAGCGTCTGCTGGCTGACCGTCACCGTCTTGGTGACTTCGCAGATGTTGCCTTCCGAGGGCGTGACGCGCAGCGTTAGCTGGTACGACCCTGGCGCGGACCAGGTGTTCGAGAAGGTCTGGGCGGCGCCAGCAGGCTGGCCGTTGATCAGCCACTGGTAGGTCGCCGTGCGCGTGTAGAGAAACTCAGTCGTGCCCTCGTAGGTGACAGTCTGGTTGAGCAGTGGGTTCAGGGCGCCGGTGTAGTCGCAGGTCAGGCGGTCCGCGCCGCTGCGATTGATCGTCACCGTCTTGGTCGCGATGCATTGCTGCCCGCCGCGCGTGATCACGACTTGAAGGAGCAATTGTGACTGCCCGACCGGCGCGATCACGCTGATGCTGTTCTGGTTGCCGCCGAAAGGCTGGCCGTTCACGGTCCAGACGTAGCTGATCGTCCCGCTGCCGCCTTGCAGGCTGGCGGTGTAGGTGCGCTCCTGGTAGGCGTTGGCGTTGCTCGCGCCGCTGATCGAGCAGGAGAGCACCGAGTCCGACACCTGGATCGTCTTGGTCGCGGTGCACTCGCTGCTATCCGACAGCACGACGGTATAGGCCAGGGTGTAGCTGCCGGGCGTGTCCCACAGGCGGGTGAAGCTGCCATCGTTATCGACCACGCTGCCGTCGAGCATCCAGGTCTGCGTCGCGATCGTGCGCGTCCCCAGGCCGGTCGGGCGGCCGGTGTACGTCACCGATTGCAGCAGGCGCGGCGAAGTCGTGCCGGTGAAATCACAGCCCAGAATGGCTTCGCTCACGGTGATCGTCGTCTGCGCGGCTTCGGACGTGCCGCCCGGCCCGGAGACGATCAGCCTGACGATGTATGTCCCGACGGTGGTGTAGGTATGGGTCGGGTTCTCCAGGGTGCTGGTGGTTCCGTCGCCGAAGTCCCAGGCGTAGCTGGTGATCTGGCCGGTGCTCTGGTTGGTGAAAGTCACCGTTTCGCCGACCGTCACGTTGGTACGGTTGGCGGTGAAGGCGGCGACCGGCGCGACATCCCCCGTCACCACCGGCACGATGCGCGTTCCGGTAGAGATGTTGCCGAGGTTGCCGGTCACTTGCAGCGTCACGGTGTAATTCCCGGCGGCGGCGTAGGTGTGGCAGGGATTTTGCGCGGCGCTGGTGCTGCCGTCGCCGAAGGTCCACAACCACGCGACGACCTGCCCCACGCTCGTATCCGTGAAGCAGACTTCGATTCCACCCGGCACACTCCCCGTCACCTGGAACGAGAAGTCCGCGTCTACTTCGTCGCCCGGCGGCAGCACGACGACCTGGCGCGTCGCCGTGCCTGCCCCGCCAGGACCGGCCACGTCGAGCCGGATGGTGTACGTCCCGGCGGCGGTGTAGGTGTGGGTGTGCGGCCCCTGGCCGGTCACGGCAGCCGAGCCGTCGCCGAAGCGCCAGGTCCACGTGTCGATCTCGCCCTGCGAGGTGTCCGTGACCGTGACGGTCAGCGGCGCGAGGCCCTGCTGCGGCGTGACGGTAAAGCTGGGCTGCGGGGCGCTCCCTGGCTCCACCACTGTGATCGTGCCGGTCGCGGTCGAGACGCCACCCTGGGCGTCGCGCACGGTCAGCGTGATCGTGTAGGTGCCAATTGCAGTATAGACGTGGGTGTGCGGCCCCCGGCCGGCCACTTCTGCCGAGCCATCGCCGAAGCTCCAGGTCCAGCTCGTCACCGCGCCCAGGCTGGCATCGGTGACGGTCACGCTCAGCGGCGCGGGGCCGCGCGTCGGCGTGGCGATGAACTGCGCGGTGAGCACGTCGCCGCCCGGCGTTTCCTGGACGGTGATCGACCCGTGCGCAGTCAGCGTGCCCAGCGCGCCGGTGCAGGTCAGCGTGATGGCGTAGGTCCCCACCTGGGTGTAGGTGTGGGCTGGGTTCTGAAGGTCGCTGGTCCCGCCGTCGCCGAAGTCCCAGGCGTAGCTGTCCACATTCTCGCTGGTGTTGTTGAAGTTGACGGTCAGCGGAACGCTATCACCCTGCGGGTCCATTTCGAACGCGCAGCGCATGACCTCGCTCTGCGTCGGGGAAATCTCGACCGTGCCGCTCGCGCTGAGCGTCGCGCCGCCTTGCAGCGTCACCTGAAGCGTGACGGTGTAGGTCCCATCGGTCGCGTATTGGTGCGTCGGGTTCTGTTCGGCGCTGGTCGCGCCGTCGCCAAAGGTCCACAGCCAGCCGGTGATCGGCGTGTCCGAGACAGTCGTGTCGGTGAACTGAACAGTGCGATCCGCGCCGACGCTGGCGGTGAAGCTGACGGTCGTCGCCTGCTGCAAAAGCACCGGCGCGGCCATCAAGCCGAGCATCCGGGCTTCTTCCGTCGCTTCGCCGGTAGCTTCTTCGGTGGGCGCCTGTGTTGGGTCTTCAGCGGGCGGCGCGATCACGCCCGCGTCCGGCGTGGGAGTGGGCGGATCTCCGGCTTCGCCGTCACTTTCATCGGTAGCGTCCGGCGTAGCGGCCAGGTTTTCGCACGACGGGCGGTTTTCGGCATTATTCGGCAGCGCGGCGCCCGCCTCGACAGTCGCGCAGTTTTCGCCGCTTCCGCCGGGCTGTGTCTCCTCGGCAGTCGGCGTATCTCCGGCAGCGTCGATCAGGTTGACCTGGACGCTGAACGCCAGCACGGCGATCAGAACCAGGGGAACAAGTGCTGCGGTGAGAGGAAGCAAGGTTCGTAGTCTGGGTCTCTGTCGCATTGTTTGGAAACTCCCTTGCGAAACACGCGGTTACGCCGTCCGCCGGCACGGTGAAGGCCGAGGAAGAATGATCCCCGGCTGAACAGACACGGTATAGCCTGTTGCCGCTAATACACTCACTATATCATGCAGGAATTAATTGTAATATAAATCCCGTTAAAAAATCATACACATTCGGCGCGATTTGTGGGCAGCAGCCCGGCTCGCGCCCGAAAACAAAACAGGCGCCCACGAAAAGTTGGGCGCCTGCCAGGGGAAACTCGTCGCTCAGAGGCCGACGTATGCGTCTTCCGCCGTCGGGTAGTCGTCGAAGAACCGGTCGAAGCCGATGATCTTGAGCACCCGCGCGACCTTCGGCGTCAGCGCCGCCAGTCTCAGATCGCCATCCCGGCTGCGGGCGCGCGTCACGGCGTCGGCCAGGGTGCGCAGCCCGGCGCTGTTGATATATTGCACGCCTGCCATGTCCAGCACGATGCGGAAGTGGCCCTGGTCCAGAAGCTCGTTCAGGGCGGTTTCCAGCTCGCCCGCGCCGGCGCTGTCGACGCGGCCCGTCAGTTCCAGGGTCAAGATGCCGTATTGTTCGCGGCGAATGATGTTCATCGCGCTCTCCTCGCTGCTGGTTCCGCTACGCCTCAGACTGCCGATCGTTACTCTTGTGACCGGGCGACGAGCCGCTCGTCCACCTGATCCGCCGCCATCAGTTGGCCGTCGCGCACTTCTTCGACGCGCGGAATCGCGCCGGCCAGGTCGCGGTCATGCGTGACCATCACGATCGTCTTATTCTGCGCGACGAGGTCTTCAAACAGGGCGAAGATCAGTCCGGCGGACACCATGTCGAGGTTGCCGGTCGGCTCGTCGCCGACGATAACCGGCGGATCGTTGGCGAGCGCGCGGGCGATCGCGGCGCGCTGTTGCTGCCCGCCCGAAATCTGGCTGGGGTATTTGTGGGCGATGTCCGGCAGATCGACCAGGTCCAGCAGCTCCATCGCGCGGGCGCGGCGCTGGCCGGGGTAGCTGCCGACGTAGTTCATCGGCATCATGACGTTTTCGAGCACGGTCAGCGTGGGCAGCAGTTGGAAGAACTGGAACACCACACCGACGTTCTTGCCGCGCCACTTGGCGACCGCGTTCTCGCTCAGATTGGTTAGCCGCTGCCCCGCGACGAAGACCTCGCCAGAGGTAGGGCGGTCGATGCCGGTGATCATGTTGATCAGCGTGCTTTTGCCGCTGCCGGACGGGCCGACGATGGCGACGAACTCGCCCGGATTAATCGACAGATTGACGCCCTTCAGCACGCGCAAAGGGCCAGCTTTCGTCTTGTAGACTTTCTCGACATTTTCCAGCAGGATGACCGGTTTCTGGCTGCCGTTGCCCGGCGTTCCGCTTGCCGTATTGAGGTTGCTCATGGTTCTCTACTCCCAGCGCCACGCGTGACGCAGTCTGTCCAGGACCCTGATGCTTGGGACGGTGATCGTCTACGGGGAGCGCCTAGTGCGCCGTGCCCCGGCGGATCGCGGAACGCGTCCGCAGCGCGCGCAGCTCCTGCGTGCGGCGGGCGGCGGCGGCGGCCAGCGTCGTCTCGCCGATCATGCCGTCGACCAGCTCGAAAACGCGCGGCACGCTGTGCACCAGCTCGCGGTCGTGGGTGACGACCAGCACGGTCGTGCCACGGTCGGCCAGCTCGGCGAAGATGTTGAAGACGTTGGCGGCGCTCATCCGGTCCAGGTTGCCGGTCGGCTCGTCGCCGATGATCAGCGGGGGGTTGTTCGCCAGCGCGCGGGCAATCGCGACGCGCTGCTGCTGCCCGCCAGAGAGCATGTCGGGCGTCTTGTACGCCTGGTCCGCGATGCCGAAGCGGTCGAGCAGGCGCATCGCGACGTCGCGGCGCTCGCCTGGCTTCCACACATCGGCGAAATCCATCGGCGCCATCACGTTTTCGACCACCGTCAGGGTCGGCAGCAGTTGAAAAAACTGGAAGACAATCCCGACGTTGCGCGCGCGCCACTTGGTCAGCTTGCGCTGGGGGACGCGCGTGATCGGCACGCCGCCGATCACGATCTCGCCGCTGGTTGGCGTGTCGATGGCGGTCAGCATATTGAGAAAGGTGGTCTTGCCGCTGCCGGACGGGCCGACGATGGTGGCGAATTCGCCCTTCTGGACATCAATATTGATCCCGCGCAGCACGTTCAGCGGGCCAGCCGGGGTGTCGAAGGTCTTCACCAAGTCATGCGCTTGAATGAAGGGTTCGGCCATCAGTGCGCTTCTCCTTCGCCCGAGACGGAACCGGGTCATAAACAATGCGGATCGGCGGTACGCTGGGCGCTCGCATGGCCCTCAATCACACGCACCGGTTATGAATACGCAGCCGCCGCCGGAGAGTTGCAGCGCCATGCGACTCCGGCTCGCGCCGGTGATGGCTCGGCCTCCGGGCGGGGAACCGTATCCCTGCGCGAGGTCGCGGTCTTTGTTGTTGGCTTATCGCGGCTCTGAAAAGCAAGCTGTCTATCATCATACGTAAAGCCTGCCTGGGGCGCAAGCCCCTGCCCCGGATTTCGCCGGTCGATTGGCCGCCGGGCCTCTTTTTGAGATAATCGGGCTAGCCCGGGCCTGGCGCGGCCGTCCGCGCCGAACCGCGCAAGGAGTTTGTGATGAGTGAGGCTGATCGTCATCGGGGCGCCAGCCAGAGAAGGCTGACGCGCCGCCACTTTCTGAAGGCGGCCCTGGCCGGGGTCGCTGCGCCTGCTGTGAGCGCGCTCGGTTTCGACCTCACGCCCGCGCAAACATCCGCCCTGCTGGCCCGCCGCCAGACTGGGACCCTGCGCGTCGCCTGGGGCGGCGCACCGGTCGCGCTCGATCCGCTCAACGCCTCGGCGGACACCGAGATCGCCTTCCTGAACGCGATTTACGACTACCTGATCGACGCCGACGCGCGCTCCGGCTTGGCCCCGCGCCTGGCGACCGATTGGGCGGTCAGCGACGACGGGCGGACGGTGACGCTGGCTATCGCCGAGGGCGTGACCTTCCACGACGGCAGCGCCCTGACGCTCGACGACATCGTGTGGACCTTCGACCGGCTGCGCGGCGGCGGGCCGACCGCCGATCTCTACGCCGATGTCGAGAGCGTGGCGCCCGGCGAAGGCAACACGGTCGTCTTTACGCTGCGCCGCCCGAACCCGGATTTTCTCTACAACCTGACCGACAACCACGCCGTTATTCTCAAGGCCAACGCCGAGGGCATCGGCGAGCGGTTCAACGGAACCGGCGCCTTCCGGCTGGAGAGCTACACGCCGGACCGGGCGACGCTGGCCGCCAACCCGGCGTACTTCGGCGGCGCGCCCGCGCTGGCAGGGCTGGAGTTCTTCTACTTCGACAGCGTCGAGAGCGCGGTCAGCGCGCTGCGCGGCGGGCAGGTGGATGCGGTGCTGCGCATGGACAACGCGACCTTCCTCGCGCTGGGGGCCGAGAGCGGCTTCGCGACCCAGCAAGCTGCCACCAGCGGGCACGACCTGGTGCGGCTGCGCGCCGACCGCGCGCCGGGCAACGACGTGCGCGTGCGCCAGGCGTTCCGGCTGGCGACCGACCGCCAGGCGATCTTCGACCGGCTCCAATTCGGCTTCGGCTCGATCGGGCGCGACTCGCCGATTGCCCCGTTCTTCGAGCGGTATTACACCGAGGAGACGCCGCTTCCCGGCCCCGACGCCGGTGCCGCGCGCCAGCTTCTGGCCGAGGCGGGCTATCCTGACGGGCTGGAGATGACGCTCTACGTGCCGAACCTGGCCGACCGGGTCGCGCTGGCCCAGGCGCTCGCGGCGCAGTGGGAGGCCGCCGGAATCCAGATCACGATCGAGCCGCAGGAAGAGGCGGTCTATTACGCCGACAACGGCTGGCTGGAAGTGGACCTCGCGATCACCCCGTGGGGGCATCGCCCCGTGCCGCAGGTGTTCCTCGACCTGTACCTGAAATCGGGCGCGCAGTGGAACGAGTCGCATTTCCGCGACGAGGAAGTGGATCGCCTGATCGAGATCGCCGGAAGCACGCTCGACGAGGCCGAGCGCACCCAGGCGTATCACGATATCCAGCGCATCCTGATCGAGCGCGGCCCGATCATCATCCCGTACTTCTTCGCGCAGTTCGGCGTGATAGGCGACTACGTCAGCGGGGTGGAGGTGCACCCCTTCGCCGGGCGGACGCGCTTCGACCGGGCCGCCCTGCGCTAGGCTGGTATGCGCCGTGCGATATGAGCCATCCCGCCCTGTCCCGCTCGCAGCCGCACCGTTTTCCGGCATACGCCAGCCGCTTGCGCGCGGGGGGCGTTTCGCCGGAGAGCTGCTGCGCAGCCCGCAGTCGGCGCTGGGGGCCGCGATCGTGCTCTTTTTCCTGGCGCTGGCGCTCTTTGGGCCGCAGATCGCGCCGTACCGCGCCAATGACCAGTCCAGCCCGCCGCGCCTGCCCCCCACCGCCGCGCCGCTCGACCGTCTGAAACAGGTCTGGGACGACCCGGCGCGCCTGCTGGACGCCGATACCTACCGCCTGGGCGCGCACCCGTTCGGGACCGATACGCTGGGCCGCGACGTGTTCAGCCGGGTGATTCTCGGCGCGGCGAGCATCTTTCGCGTGGCCGGGTTCGGGACGCTGATCGCAGTCGTGATCGGCACGGCGCTGGGGCTGTATACCGGCTATCGGGGCGGGCTGGCGGACGAGATCGCCGGGCGGCTGTTCGACGCGCTGCTGGCGCTTCCGGCGCTGCTGATCGCGCTGGTGATCCTCGGCGTGATTCGCGGCGTGGAAACGCGCCCCGGCACGTTCCAGGCGGCGCTGGCCGATAACGCCGTGCTGCTGGTCATCGCGCTGGTCTACGTCCCGATCGTGGCGCGCGTCGTGCGGAGCAGCACGCTCGAAATCAAGGGGCGCGCCTTCGTCGAGGCGGCGCAGATTCGCGGCGAGTCGTCCGCTTACATCCTGTTCCGCGAGATTTTCCCCTCGGTCGCGCCGGTGCTGGCGGTCGAGGCCGCGCTGCGCTTCTCCTACGCAATCTTCCTGGTCGCGTCGCTCGGCTTCCTCGGCGTGGCCGCGCGCCCGCCCTCGCCGGACTGGGGCCTGATGGTCAGCGAGAACCGGGGCGGCTTCTACGCGCTGGCGCCCTGGGCGCTCGAATATCCCGCCGCCGCAATCGCGCTATTGGTCGTCGGCGTCAACCTGCTGTCGGACGGCATACGCCGCGCCGTCCAGAAAAGCGCCTAGCCATGCCTGCCCGCGACCCTGTGCTGCGCGTGGAAAATCTCAGCATTAGCTACCGGGTGGAGGGGCGCTGGCTGCGCGCCGTGCAGGATGTGCAGCTGACTGTCGAGGCGGGGCAGATCGTCGGGCTGGTCGGGGAGTCCGGCTGCGGCAAATCGACCGTCGCGGCGGGGATTCTGCGCTACCTGCCGCCGAATGGGCGGATCGAGCCGGGCAGCCGGATCGCGCTGGCCGGGGAGGATCTCGCCGGGCGGTCACGGCGCGCGATGGAGCGCGTCTGGGGCGCGCGAATGAGCCTCGTCCCGCAAGACGCAGGCGCGGCCCTCAACCCGTCGCTGCGCGCCGGCGAGCAGATCGCCGAGATTGTGCGGCGTCACGAACAGCTTGGCCGGCGCGAAGCGCACGAGCGCGCGCTCGACGCGCTGCGCCGCGTCAACCTGCCCGACGCCGACACCCTGGCGCGGCGCTATCCGCACGAGCTGAGCGGCGGCCAGCAGCAGCGCGTCACCATCGCGATGGCGCTCAGCGCGTCGCCGCAGCTTTTGGTGCTCGACGAGCCGACGACCAACCTCGACGTGACCACCGAGGCCGTGATTCTCGACCTGGTGCGCGCGCGGGTGGCCGAAGCCGGAGCCGGGGCGCTCTATGTGACACACGATCTCGGCGTGGTGGCGCAGCTCTGCGATCGCGTGACGGTGCTCTACGCGGGCGAGGTCATGGAAGACGCGCCGGTGCGCGACCTGTTCGCCCGCCCGCTGCACCCCTACAGCATCGGCCTGATGCGCAGCGCGCCGCGTCTGGGCGCCAGCAAGTATCGCGCGCCGCTGCCCACGCTCGACGGCCAGCCGCCGCCGCTGAGCGCCCGGCCGCCGGGCTGCGTCTTCGAGCCGCGCTGCCCGCTCGCGATCCCAATCTGCCGCGCCAAGCCGCCGCTGGAGCCAACCGGCGAGGGGCGGATAGTGCGCTGCCACCGCTGGCGCGAGATCGCGCGCGGCGAGATCGCGCCCGCCTGGGGCACGCCGCCGCTTGAGGTTCACGCCGGGCACGACGACCCTGCGCCGCTGCTGGAAGTCGAGAACCTGACCAAGCATTTCCCGGTGCGGCGCAGCCTCGCTCAGTTTCTGCGCGGCGAGACGCCCGCCCCGGTGCGCGCGGTGGACGGCGTCAGCCTGACGATCGCGCCGGGCCGCACGCTGGGGTTGGTGGGTGAGAGCGGCAGCGGCAAAACCACGCTGGCGCGCGTGATTATCGGGCTGGAAGGGCGCACCGCCGGGAAAATCACCCTGCTTGGCGTGGACCTGCCCGGCACCGTGCGCGAGCGGGCCAAATCGTCGCTGGCCCAGCTTCAGCTGGTCTTTCAGAATCCGATCGATTCGCTCAACCCGTACCTGACCGTCGGGCAGGCGCTGCGCCGCCCGCTGAGGACGCTGGCGGGCCTCAGCCGCGCCGAAGCGGAGGCGGAGGCGATTGGCTTGCTGGCGGCGGTCAACCTCGACGCCGAGTACGCGCGCCGCACTCCCGATGAGCTAAGCGGCGGCGAAAAGCAGCGGGTCGCCATCGCACGCGCCTTCGCGTCGGACCCGGCGCTGGTGCTGGCCGACGAGCCGGTGTCCTCTCTCGACGCGTCGATCCAGGCTTCTGTCCTGAACCTGCTGGCGCGCTTGCAGGCCGAGCGCGGCACCTCCACCCTGTTCATCTCGCACGATCTGGCGGTGGTCGGCTACCTGGCGGACACGATCGCGGTGATGTATCTCGGCGAGCTGGTCGAGACTGGCTGCGCGGAGGCGCTCTTCCGGGCGCCCTGGCATCCGTACACCGAAGCGCTCGTTGCCGCCATCCCGCGCCCGGATCCGGCCCAGCCGCCCGGCGGCCTCCGCCTGAGCGGAGACACCCCCAGCCCGCGCGACATTCCGAGCGGCTGCCCGTTTCACCCGCGTTGCCCGCGCAAGCTCGGCGCGATTTGCGAGGTCGAAAGCCCGCCCTGGCAGGATGCGGGCGGCGGCCACCGGATCAAGTGCCATATCCCGCCGGACGAGTTGGCCGTGCTGCAAGGCGGCCCAGCGCCGGAGGAGCGCGCCTGAGATGGGACGGTTTATCGCGCGGCGACTGGCTTTTCTGGCGATCACCCTTTTTCTGACGACCGTGCTGGTCTTTGTGCTGACGCGCGTGCTGCCCGGCGACGTGGCGCGCGTCCTGCTGGGGCGCGACGCGAGCCTGGAAGCGGTCGAGGCCAAGCGCGAGGAGCTGGGGCTGAACGAGCCGCCGGTGGCGCAGTACGCGCGCTGGGCGGCGAATTTCGCGCGCGGCGACTGGGGCCGGACCTTCGTCAGCCCGCGCCAGGACATCCGCGCCCTGGTGAGCGAGCGGCTGGTCAATTCGGGGCGGCTGGCGCTGCTGACGCTGGTCATCGCGCTGCCGCTGGCGATCACGCTCGGCGTCGTGGCCGGTCTGAGCGAGGGCAAACTGGCCGACAGCGTGATCTCGATCCTGTCGCTGTCGGTCGTCAGCCTGCCGGAGTTCGTGACCGGGCTGTTTCTGATCAACACCGTCGCGCTGAGATGGCGCGACAACCCGCTGGCGGAGGCGGTCGGCTGGTTCCCGGCCAGCTCCACCGTCCGGCCCGACGCGTCGTTTCGCGAGGCGCTGCCCGCGCTGTGGCTGCCGGCTATCACCGCGACGCTGGTGCTGCTGGCCTACGTCGTGCGGCTGGTGCGCGCCGGGGTGATCGAGGAACTCAAAAAGGACTACGTGCGCACGGCGACGCTCAAGGGGCTGCCCTACCGCACCGTGATCGTCAAGCATGTGCTGCGCAACGCGCTGATCCCGACCGTAACCGTCATTGCGACCAGCAGCGGCTGGCTGGTCAGCGGGCTGGTGGTGATTGAGTCGGTGTTCAGCTACCCCGGTCTGGGTCGGCTGCTGGTCAACACCGCGATCGCCAACCGCGATCTGCCGCTGATCCAGGCGATCGTGACCGTGACCGCGCTGGTCATTCTGCTCGCCAACTTCGCGGCGGACCTGCTGTACGCGCTGCTGAACCCGCGCATCCGCCTGGGCTGAACGCCGCGCCAAGTGTCGTAAGGAGTATCTTATGGCCCTGCCCGATCTTACCGTTGACTGGCCCGCGACCCGCCAGGCGCTGCACCAGGCCGCGCAGATTTTAGGCGCGGTGCGCGCGGCGGTCGCCCCGCCACAGATCAACTACCTGCATCTCGGCCTCAAAGTTTCGCCGGGCCGCCTGACGACCGGGCCGCTCGGCGCGCTCGGCGAGTGGCAGCTTGACCTGCGCACCCAAACGCTGCGCTGGTACCCGATCGGCGGCTTGCCGGTCGCGCTCCCGGCGCGGGGCGTGACTCAGCGCGCCCTGACCGGCACTGTGGTCCGCGTGATGGCGCACGCCGGGCATCACCCGCCGATCGATCGGGCGCGCCTGGGCGGGGAGGAGCCGTTGGCGCCGAACCCGGCGACTGCTGCCGCTTACGGCGACGCCCTGACCGCGATCTACGCCGTGCTGGAGCGCCTGCGCGCCGCGCTGCCCGGCGCCAAGACGCCGCTCGTCGTCTGGCCGCACGGCTTCGATCTGTCGTTTCTGTGGTTCCCCAGGCGGATTGAGTCAGAGGAAGCGCCGCACATGAGCTTTGGATTCTCTCCGGCGAGCGCGGGGCTAGACCGGCCCTACTTCTACGCCTACGCGCACCCGGTCCCGGCGGGGATGACCGCCCTGCCGCTGCCGGACCCGGCGCGGTGGCATACGTCTGGCTGGACCGGGCTGGTGCTGCCGTACGATGCCGTTGCCCCGCGCGCCGACGCGCAAGACACGATCGCGCGTATTCTGCGGGGTGTCTTCGAGCAAATTGCGCCGCAGCTTGGCGGAGGCTGAGAGCGGCAAGAGAGCGGCATAGAGCAGCGGTAAAAGCCCTTGTCCGCTTACCGCTGCTTGATCTTTGCCACTATGCTCGAACATATGTACTTGACAAAAGTCAATTACACTTTATCGAGCTTGTGATATCGTGAACAATTGAGTAGGGGGAGAGCTGCCTGGTCGCAATTCGCTTGTCGATTGCGGACTCGGCGCTTTTTCGTTTCTGAAGGGGGGTGCTATTAAACGACTAACAAGATTCGGTTTTCAGAAGTAGTTAGACGCGCGCATCAAAATTGAGGGGACTGAAATGAAGAAAATCTCTACGCTTGTTGTTTGCCTGCTTCTTGTCTCTTTCGTGTTCGCCGGCCTGCCAGCCGTGTCGCGCCTCGCAGAGCCGAAGATTATCTCAGCCCAAGAAGGACCCGACCGGCTTGATAATCTCCTGACTGTGGTTGCCAAGAGGGTAGCCGAAATTCCGGTGATCGATGGTGATTTTTCCGATCCCGCATGGGGGGAAGCAAAGGCTTCGTCGATTGGCGCGACTGTATGGAAGGCAGTCTACACAGATGACGAGCTAGCGATGTATATTCGCTGGGCCGACCATGACGCCAGCATCAACTCTCGCGGCACATGGAATTGGGACAGCGACACGCAGTCGTGGTGGCGGACTGGCTGGGAAGAGGGGACTTGGGAATCCTTCGATGGTCTGAGGCATCCCGAATGGTTCAATATCGCCTTTGATATTTCCACCGATGTTTCTGGCACCCCGATGACCGAGAAAGGTTGCGGCTCGTTCTGCCACGAGTCGTCCGATGGCACGATGCACCATCAGACCAGCGCCGTTGGCGCCTATGTCGATTCGTGGCTGATCCTTGCCAAGCATGGGTTTGGGACGCCCGGTCGTCAGGACTTTGGCTGGCTTCAGGGTGTGACAAGCATCTCGCAGGAAGGGGATGTCGTATTCAACCTCTCGGACCCGATGGACCCCCGTGAGGTGATCGACGGCAATATCACCTTTGTGGGTTATGGTGAGGATAAGTTGATGGTCTCACCCGATGACCCCGGTAACTATGCCGATCGCGAGACTCCCGCGAACATCTACTGCAAAACCTGCCACGAACAGGTTGGTCTGGTACATGATCCGCTTAAGGTCGGATTCACCTACGGCGACCCTGGCGATTTGATGTACTCCGAAAACTGGGATGAAGCCCAAGCGGCTCCACTCTACATCGAACTCGCCCCTGAAAACTTCATCGATTGTATGACGTTGACCCAAGCCGAAATTGACGCTGGCGAGGCTGTGCTGATCGCTGACCTCAGCGAAGCCGAATTTGCTGAGGCTTGGGGTAACTATGAGGCCCTGAACGGCAACATCCCGCACCTGGTCCTGCAGGTTCCGACTGGCGATCAAGCTGATGTTCGCGTCGCGGCAAACTGGCACAATGGTTACTGGACCGTTGAGTTGAAGCGGAATCTGGTAACTGGCTCTGAATATGACGTCCAGTTCAATGACCTGAGCAGGGCTTATCCCTTCGCGGTAACGCTGACTGCCCATACAAGCTTGGTCGGTGGCATCACAAATACGGGCTGGTTCCTGCGCTTCGAGCAGTAATTCCGTCTTGTGCGCAGCCTGTATCTTCGAGGCTGCGCCGCTCTATCGCTGAAGTTAAAGTCAGGAGCTATCCAAGTCGCATGGATAGCTCCTGAACGTTATGAACCGTAACTCACACGCCGCGCTCAGTTCAGCGAGAACGACCCCACCATCGGCGCGGCTTGGCTTTGGGCTGCCACTTGATCTTTACCACCCATCAATTTGACAAAAATCAATTACACCAGCTTGCACTTGTGATATTTTGAACAATGGACCAGGGGGAGAGTTGCCTAGTCGCAATCCATTTTGCGGAATTGCGAACTCGGCGCTTTTTTGATTCTAAAGGAGATGCGATTGACAGATTAGGAAGGTTCACCTCTCAGAAATATGTTCGACGCGCGCATCAAAATTGAGGGGACTGAAATGAAGAAAATCTCTACGCTTGTTGTTTGCCTGCTTCTTGTCTCTTTCGTGTTCGCCGGCCTGCCAGCCGTGTCGCGCCTCGCAGAGCCGAAGATTATCTCAGCCCAAGAAGGACCCGACCGGCTTGACGATCTGCTCACGGTGGTTGCCGCACGGGTGTCCGAGATGCCTACCATTGACGGCGATGTCTCTGATCCCGCGTGGGAAGGCGCGAAGATTACACGCGTCGGGGGAACTGCGTGGTCAGCCGTCTATACAGACGACGAGCTCGCGATGTACATCCGCTGGATCGATCATCAGGCCAGCGTAAACTCGCGCGGGACGTGGAACTGGGACCCCGACACGCAGTCGTGGTGGCGGACGGGCTGGGAACCGGGAACCTGGAGGCCGCTCGACGGCCTAACGCAGACCGAGAATCTGCGGGTGACTGAATGGTTTAATATCGCCTGGGATATCTCTACCGATCTCTCGACTGCCCCCATCAGCGAGACGGGTTGTGGCTCTTTCTGCCACGAGTCGGCTGACGGTTCAGGTGAAATGCACCATCAAACCAATGCGATGGGTGCCTATGTGGATTCATGGATGATCCTGGCAAAGCATGGGTTTGGGGCAGGCAGTCTTCACGACATGGGCTGGATTCAGGGAGTATCTGGTGTCTCTCAGGAGGGTGAGCTAATCTTCAACCCCTCTGATCCGATGGATCCCCGTCAGGTCATCAATGGCAGCCTTACCTTCCTGGGGTACGCTGAGGATAAGGTGATGGGTTCGCCGGATGACCCGAAGTTTGCGGATCGCAATACTCCAGCAGACCAGTACTGCCTGCGATGCCATGATCAGCTGGGAATGCCTGATCCGCTCAAAGTGAACTTCACCTACGGCGACCTGGGCGATATCATGTACTCCGAGAACTGGAGTGACGACCAGTCCGTTCCGCTCTACATGGAACTCGCCCCTGAGAACTTCATCGATTGCATCGTGTTGACTCAGGCTGAAATTGACGCTGGCGAAGCGGTGCTGATCGCGGACCTCAGCGAGGCGGAGTTCGCGGCGGCCTGGAATAATTACGCTGCTCTGAACGGCAATATTCCGCACCTAATCCTCCAGGAGCCGTCTGGCAGTCAAGCGGACGTTCGCGTCGGGGCAAACTGGTACAACGGCGTGTGGACCGTGGAGCTGCGACGCAAGCTCGTAACCGGCAATGAAGATGACGTGCAGTTCGATGATCTCAGCAAGGATTACCATTTCGCGGTGACATTGACTGCTACTTCCAGCGCGGTTGGTGGTGTCCAAAACACCGGCTGGACCCTGCGCTTCGAGCAGTAATTCCGCCTTGCGCGCAGCCTGTGTCTTCGAGGCTACGCCGTTCTTTCACTGAACCAAAATGAGTCAGGAGCTGTCCAAAGATGTGCGGACAGCTCCTGACATTGTGAACCGGAAATCACGCGCCGCGCTTGCTCAATTCAACGAGAACGACCCCACCATCGGCGCTGCCTCGGCGTCCATCATGCGCTGGAGCAGCGGCACTTCGCGCGTGTAGATCGTGCGCACGCGGCGCAGGAGCGTCGTCGCTTCAGAGGTATCGAGCAGCTTCTGCTTTTGTTCGGACGGGATTTGGACCAGCGCCGCCGCCAGATACCCCAGCGATAGCGGATCGTCGGGCAGTTGGGCGGTTTCGAAATCCACTTCTTCATCCGCCGCCAGCGTCAAGATTTCGAGGTAGCGTTCGACCCAGGGCCGCAGGCTGTCGCTGGCGCGCTCGGCGGAGAACGTGTCCTCCCCGGCGATGGGGAACGGCTCGACCGTGCCCATCAGGTACGGGCGGTCGTAGCGCAGCGACACCACCTGAAAACGCTCCAGTCCCACCGCTAAGATGTTCATCCGCCCATCGGGCAGGCGCTCGACCTGCGTGATCTGGGCCGAGGTTCCGGTCAGGCTTGGCTCGCTGGGGATACCGAACGCATCTTCGTCGTCCTGGCTGAGGACGACGCCAAAGGGCGTGTGCGACGCCAGGCACATCTCGACCATTTCCTTGTAGCGTTCCTCGAAGATGTGCAGGCTGATCGGCACTCCGGGAAAGAGCACCGTATTCAAGGGAAAGAGCGGTAGCTCCACCATGGGCGATAGTTTCCTCGCGTGTTCCATCTATACTTCCGGCGATTGCTCGCAGTGAGATTCTAATGCGAGACGCCCCCGCCGCACATTAGAACTGTCTCATAAATACGCCCGATTAGCTCGGCGGTCGCAGGGCAGTCGCGCATTGACATACGAACGATAGTAGTTTATAATCGAAACACTAATCTAATCAACGACGATTCTCGTGCGGCGCGCGCGGACATCCCTCGTATTTGGGGGATCGCGCGCGCGGCAAACCCCTCTATTCTGAAAGAAAGACCGGCACGCTGCACAACAGGAGAGGCGCGTTATGATTGACCTGCACAGCGTGAGCAAACGCTATACGATGGGCGACGTGACGGTCACTGCGCTTGACGGCGTGTCGCTGCACGTCGCGCCGGGCGAGTTCGTGGTCGTGCTCGGACCCTCCGGCAGCGGCAAGACCACGTTGCTCAACCTTGCCGGCGCGCTGGATGTGCCGACCCAGGGCAGCATCTGCGTCAATGGCATCGAGCTGAGCGGCCTGTCACAGCGCGAGCGGTTCAAGTTCCGCCGCCAGACAGTCAGCTTCATCTTCCAGACCTTCAACCTGTTCCCCAGCCTGACCGCGCTGGAAAACGTCGAGTTTGCGCTCGACCTGGCGCCGAATGGCCGCGATCCGCGCGCCCGCGCCGCCGAGGTGTTGGCGAGCGTCGGGCTGGCCGAGCGCACCGCGCATTTTCCGCACGAGCTATCGGGCGGCGAGCAGCAGCGCGTCGCGATCGCGCGCGCCCTGGCGACCGGCAACCCGATCCTGCTGGCCGACGAGCCGACCGGCGAGCTGGACTTTCGGACCGGCGTGCAAATTCTCGATCTGTTGGAGCGGCAAGCCGAAGCCGGAAAGACCGTGCTAGTCGTGACCCACAACCGCGAGATCTCGCGCATGGCCGACCGCGTGATCGAGCTGAGCAGCGGGCGGATTGTTCGTGACGGCGCGCCGCAAGGCGGCAAGGCGCACGTCCGCGAGCTGAGCTGGTAAAGGCGGTAAGCGCGATGAACTTCCGTCTCTATCTCCGCTGGGCCGGGCGCGACCTGCGGGCGCGCTGGCTTCAGGTCGTCGCGATCGCGCTGATTATCGCGCTGGGCACGGGTGTCTTCGCCGGGCTGCGCAGCGTCAACGGCTGGCAGCGCCAGTCTTACGACGCGAGCTATGCGCGGCTCAACATGTACGATCTGCGCGTGCGCCTGACGGAAGGCAGCTATGTGAATGCGGACGAGCTGCGCGCCGCGCTGTCCGAGCTGCCGCACGCCGCGTGGATCACCGCCGCCGAGCCACGCTTGATCATGGCGACGCTGGTTGAGGCAAACGACCGCGAGACGCCGATCCTGGTTCCGGGCCGCGTCATCGGCGTGGACATCACCGGCGGCGGCCCGGCGATCAACCGCCTGCACCTGATGGAGGGCGAGTCGTTCGCCAGCCAGGCTGACCCGTCCAACAGCGCCATTCTGGAGTACAACTTCGTTCGCCATTACGATCTGCCTGCGGAAGGCGCGATCCGTCTCAGCGGCGGGAAGGAGCTGCGCCGGATCGGCGCGGCGCTGCTGCCGGAATACTTCATGGTCATCGCCAACGAGGTCGGCTTCATGGACGAGTCGCAGTTCGCCGTCGTGGTGACGCCGCTGGAAACCGCCCAGGCGCTGGCCGAGCGTCCCGGCGCGGCCAACGATCTGCTGCTCACGCTGTCCGACGACGCCGACATCGCGCTGGTTCGCGCCGAGATCGAGCAGATGATGGGCGCCCACTTCGCGGGAACGGGCGTGTCGTTCATGACGCCCGCCGACGACCCGGCCTACAGCGCGCTGTATGGCGACCTGAAGAGCGACGATCGCATTTTTCGCCTGATCGCGTACCTGTTTCTGGCGGGCGCGGCCTTCGGCACGTTCAACCTCGCGACGCGGATCGTCGAGGCGCAGCGCCGCCAGATCGGGATCGGAATGGCGCTCGGCGTGCCGCGCGCGCGGCTAGCTCTGCGGCCGGTGCTGGTCGGCGCGCAGATTGCGCTGCTGGGCGTCGTGTTCGGGCTGCTGCTGGGCTGGCTGATCAGCGTTGCGATGGGGCGGCTGCTGGCCGATTTTCTGCCGCTGCCGGTGATGAAAACGCCCTTCAAGGCGGGCGTTTTCGTCCAGGCGGCGGCGCTCGGCGTGCTGCTGCCGGTCGCGGCGACCGTATACCCGGTCTGGCGCGCGGTGCACGTGCAGCCGATCGACGCGATCCGCTCTGGCGCGCTGATCCGCAAGGGAAGCGGGCTGGCGCCGCTGCTGGTCAGCGTCCCGCTGCCAGGCCGCAGCTTTACGCAGATGCCGCTGCGCAACGTGCTGCGCGCCCCGCGCCGGACGCTGCTCACCCTGCTCGGCATCGCCGCCGCGATCACGACCCTGATCGCGATGATCGGGATGCTCGACTCCTTCGTGGCGACCATTGATACTGCCGACGCTGAGTTCAACCAGCGCCACCCGCAGCGGATGCTGGTCACGCTCAACAGCTTCTATGGGATTGCCTCGCCGCGCGTGGAGGCCGTCACCGCGCAGCCGGAGATCGGCCTGGCCGAAGCGGGCCTGCTGCTCGGCGGGGAGCTGCGCCATGAGGGCCGGTCGCTGGAAGTCTCGCTTGAGCTGATCGACCTCGACAGCGAGCTGTGGCATCCGACCGTGATCGAGGGCGCGTAT
Source organism: Aggregatilineaceae bacterium (assembly GCA_035325905.1). Taxonomy (GTDB): domain Bacteria; phylum Chloroflexota; class Anaerolineae; order Aggregatilineales; family Aggregatilineaceae; genus DYGX01. The sequence continues at coordinate 39,221 of DAOKYY010000027.1, forward strand.
CCGGCGGCAGGCGAGCCGGGGATTCTGATCAACCGGAGCGCCGCCAGGGAGCTTGGCCTGCGCCCTGGCGACACTGTGACGCTCTGGCACCCGCGCCGCGAGGGGGTATTCACCGTCCGCATGGTCGAGACGGAGATTCCGGTCAGCGGCATCCACCCCAGCCCGCTCGGCTTCCTGACCTTTATGGATCTCGACCAGGCGCGGCTGATGGGGCTGGAGGGCGTCGCCAATCTGCTGCATATTGAGCCGGCGCCGGGGTACAGCCAGGATGAGGTCCAGTACGCGCTGTTCCACCTGCCGGGGATCGCGTCGGTGCGGCCAATCTCGACCTTCACCGAGGCGTTTGACGAAGCGATGGGGCTGCTTACCGCCTTCATGGGGATTGTTTCGATCGCGGTGCTGGCGATGGCGTTTCTGATCGCGTTCAACTCGACCAGCATCAACGTGGACGAGCGCGCGCGGGAGATCGCGACGCTGTTCGCCTTTGGGCTGCCGATCCGCACCGTGCTCCGCATGACCATCATCGAAAACCTTGTGACCGGAATCCTGGGGACGCTGCTTGGCCTCGGTCTGGGCTGGGGCGTGCTCGTCTGGTTTGTGACACGCGAGTTTAGCGAGGTGATGCCGAACGTCAGCTTCACGATCACGCTCGCACCTCTGACGCTGGCGATCGCGGTGGTGCTCGGCGTGCTGGTCGTCGCGCTGACGCCGCTGCTCAACCGGCGCAAGCTGGCGCGGATGGACCTGCCCGCCACGCTGCGCGTCGTGGAATAACCCAGGTTCGGTGCTTCGAGACGGACGCCCGCGGGCGTCCGTTTTTTGTGCGATGCGACTATACGCGCCGGTTGAGCGAACGTGCGCCGCGCCCTATAATCAGGCGGGTCACTGAAGAAGGAGCGAGCCGCCATGTATATCGTGCATGTGCACTGCCACGTCAAACCGGACGCGATTGAGGAGTTCCGCCGCATCAGCATCGAGAACGCGCGCCACAGCGTCCAGGAGCCGGGCTGCGCGCGCTTCGACGTGATCCAGCAGGCCGACGACCCGACGCGCTTCGTGCTGGTCGAGGTCTACCGCACCCCCGACGACCCGGCGCGCCACCGTGAAACCGCGCATTACCAGGCGTGGGCGGCGGCAGTGGGGGACCTGCTGGCCGAGCCGCGCAGCAAGACCGTTTTCGCCAATGTGTATCCGGGCGAAGACGGGTGGGATTCGGCGTGAAACGCTTCGAGTTCGCCACCGCCGGGCGGATTATCTTCGGGGCGGGCGCGCTGCGCGAAGCGGGGGCGCTCGCGGCCTCGCTCGGACGGCGCGCGCTGGTCGTGACCGGCGCCGATCCGGATCGCGCCGCGCCGCTGATCGAGCGGCTGGACGCGGCGGATGTGTCGTGGGTGCGCTTCGCGGTCCCGACCGAGCCAACCGTCCGGCTGGTGCAGGAGGGCGCGGCGCGGGCGCGCGAGGCCGGGTGCGACCTGGTGATCGCGTTCGGCGGCGGCAGCGCGATCGACGCGGGGAAAGCGATCGCCGCGCTGCTGACGAACCCCGGCGACCCGCTCGACTATCTCGAAGTTGTCGGGCGCGGCCAGGCGCTCTCGCAGCCCGCCGCGCCGATGATCGCGATCCCGACCACGGCCGGGACCGGCGCGGAAGTCACGCGCAACGCCGTGCTCGCCGTGCCGGAGCGGCGCGTCAAGGTTAGCCTGCGCAGCCCGCTGATGTTGCCGCGCGCCGCGCTGGTCGACCCGGAGCTGACGTACAACCTGCCGCCAGAGATCACCGCCTACACCGGGCTGGACGCGCTGACGCAGGTGATCGAGCCGTTCGTCTCGCGCAAGGCCAACCCGCTGACCGACGCGCTGTGCCGCGCGGCGATTCCGCAGGCGGCGCGATCGCTGCCGCGCGCCTATGCGGACGGTCAAGATACCGCCGCCCGCGACGAGATGGCATTCGTCAGCCTGTGCGGCGGGCTGGCGCTGGCGAACGCCGGGCTGGGCGCGGTGCACGGCTTCGCCGGGCCGCTCGGCGGCACGTTCGACGCGCCACATGGCGCGATCTGCGCCGCGCTGCTGCCGCACGTGATGGCCGCTAACAGCGCGGTCCTGGCCGCGCGCCAGCCCGACAGCCCGGTCCTCGACCGCTACGCCGAGATCGCGCGGCTGCTAACGGGCCGGGTGGATGCCACGCCCGCCGACGGCGCGCTCTGGGTCGCGGACCTGGTCGACACGCTCGGCATTCCGCCGCTGAGCCGCTACGGGCTGACCGAGGCTGACTTCCCCGCGCTGATCGACGCGTCGGCGCGCGCCAGCTCGATGCAGGCCAACCCGGTCGAGCTGACCCGCGACGACATGGCCGCAATCCTGCGCCGGGCGAGCTAGCGGCTTCTATGCCCCGCTGGCAGGCGGACCTCGCGCTGGGCATTATCGCGCTGATCTGGGGATCGACCTTCGTCCTCGTCAAGAACGCGCTTGATACGGTCGGGCCGCTGACGTTCGTCGGCTTGCGCTTCGCGCTGGCAGCGGCGTTCCTGACGCTCTTCTTCTCCCGGCGTGCGCGCGGCCTGGCGCGAGCCGACTGGCAGGTCGGGGCGCTGCTGGGCATCCTGCTGGCGCTGGGGTATGTCTTCCAGACCATCGGGCTGCAAACCACCACCAGCGCCAAGGCCGGGTTTATCACCGGCATGAGCGTCGTGATCGTGCCCATCATGGCGACGCTGCTGCTGCGCCGCCCGCCCGGTCGCTGGGCCGTGGCCGGAATCGCCGTCGCGACGATAGGATTGGCGCTGCTGACGCTCAACGCCGATCTGAGCGTGCAGAGCGGCGATCTGTGGGTGCTGGCCTGTGCGGTCGCCTTCGCGCTGCATATCGTGGTGATCGCCCGCTACTCGCAGCGGCACGACCCGGTGCGCCTCACTCTGGCGCAGCTGGTGATTGTCGCCCTCTTCGCCACGGTCGCCGCGTTCGTCTTCGAGACGCCGCGCCTCAATCTGCCCGTGAAGACCTGGGCGGCGCTGGCTTTCATGGGCGTTGTGGCGACGGCGCTGGTCTTCAGCGTGCAGGTGTATGTCCAGCGTTTTACCACGCCGACGCATACCGCGCTGCTGTTTAGCCTGGAGCCGGTCTTCGCCGCGCTGTTCGGCTGGTGGTGGGCCGGCGAGCAGCTTGGCGCGCGGGCGCTGCTGGGCTGCGGGCTGATCCTGCTCGGCATGATCGTCGCGGAGCTGGGCGACGGGGCCGAGCCGCAGCCGCAGCCTGTAGCACTTGTTATACCGGACTCATAGTAATAATAACAAGGGAGTTGAAAGGGGAATCTGTGTGAATTACCAACTCCAGGGCAGAGGGCGTCCATGAAGTGCCTCATGGACGCGCCCGATTTCTTTTTTACACAGCCCAATGT
>DAOKYY010000028.1:0-41754 GCA_035325905.1 Aggregatilineaceae bacterium
CATCGTCAGCACCGGGCGGATGCGCTCGACCGCCCAGTCCACTTGCTCCTGCGTGATGATCAGCGGCGGGGCGAAGCGGATGATGTTGTGATGCGTCTCTTTGGCGAGGATGCCCTCGCCCTGGAGCGCCTCGCAGAAGCGGCGCGCGCCGCCGGCCTGCGGGTGTAGCTCCACGCCGATCATCAGCCCCTTGCCGCGCACTTCCTTGACATGCGGGCTGTTCATTTCGGCGAGCTGATCCTGGAAATACTCGCCCATCGTCGCGGCGTTCTGGATCAGGTCTTCCTCGACCAGCACGCGCAGCGCCGCGCGCGCGATCGCCGCGCCGAGCGGGTTGCCGCCGAATGTGCTGCCGTGGTCGCCGGGCCGGAAAACGTCCATCACCTCACGGTTGGAGAGCATGGCCGAGACCGGGTAGAACCCGCCGGAGAGCGCCTTGCCGATGGTGATCACGTCCGGGCGCACGCCCTCGTGATCGCAGGCGAACAGCTTGCCGGTCCGGCCCAGGCCGGTCTGAATCTCGTCCGCGATGAGCAGGACGTTGTGCTGCGTGCACAGCTCGCGCGCGCGCCGCAGGTAGCCCGGCGGCGGGACGATCACGCCGCCCTCGCCCTGGATCGGCTCGACAATGAACGCGACCGTATTGGGCGTGATCGCGGCTTCGAGCGCGTCCGCATCGCCATACGGAATGACTTTGAAGCCGGGCGTGAACGGGCCGAATCCGGCCCGGTACTGCGGCTCGGAGCTAAAGCTGACGATCGAGATCGTGCGCCCGGCGAAGTTCCCGGTGCAGGCGATGATCTCCGCCTGCCCGTCCGGCACGCCTTTGACCTCGTACCCCCATTTGCGCGCCGCCTTGAGCGCGGTCTCGACCGCTTCGGCGCCGGTGTTCATTGGCAGCGCCTTGTCGTAGCCGGTCAGCTCGCACAGGTCGCGGTAGAACAAGCCAAGCTGGTCGTTGCGAAAGGCGCGGCTGGTCAGCGGCAGGCGCTCGGCCTGTTCGATCAGCGCGGCGCGGATGCGGGGGTGGCCGTGCCCCTGGTTCACGGCGCTGTAGGCGCTCAGGCAGTCCATATAGCGATTGCCCTCGACATCCCACACCCATACGCCCTCGCCCCGGCTCAGCACCACGTCGAGCGGCTTGTAGTTGCGCGCGCCGTACAGGTCTTCCAAAGCCATCAGTTCTTCAGACGAAAGTTGCTCATGAAGCGTTTCCATAACCTGTCCTTTTGTCCTGACCTGCGATGCGCCGGGCAGGGCGAGCACGTCCGTAGGGGCGGCGCGTGCCTGCGCGGCGGAAAGGTGCCCGCCGGTCCCGCCGGCCGGCAAGCTATGACACCTCAATCGTCGATCTTACCTGGATTATCCTGTTTCCCGATTATAGCGCCACTGGCAGACCGTGCGCAGACCATATAGAACCGCCGCCCGTCCTGCAGCGATTCGATTTGCCCGGACCGGAGCCGTGACGTACACTAACCCCGCGAGTCTGCGCCTGCGCGCCACAGGATGTGCGTGATGGACCCGGTGCCCAATCCCTACAATCCGCTTGAGCCGGTGGAGAACCCGGCGTGGTTTTTTGGCCGCGAGGACGCCTTCGCTTTCTTCCGCCAGCGCCTGGTCGGGATCCCGCTGCAGCACGCGCTGGTGCTGATCGGGCGGCGCGGGCTGGGCAAAAGCTCGCTGCTGCGCCAGCTTCAGCATCACCTGGACGAGAGCTACCGCGTCTGCGTGATCGACCTCACGCTGGTCGATTTGCGCGGCGAGGAGCGGTTTTTCGCGGCGCTGGTGGACGAGATTCGTGCCACGCTGGAGCAGGCTGAGGTCAGCACCTATCGCCTGCCCGACTGGCCGGAGTCCGGCGACGAAGCGGCGGACCGGCGCGCGTGGTTCCGCGACGTGTATCTCGACGTAGCAATGAGCGCGCTGCGTCACCGCCACCTGGTCATCGCGCTCGACGACGCGCACCTGCTGCTCGACGCGATCGATAAGGGGACGCTGTCCCCGGACCTGCCGGAATACCTGGGCGCGCTCCAGGCCGCGCACGACCGGCTCGATTTCGCGCTGGCGCTGGACATCAGCCACGAGGATCGCGCGCTGGCCGTGCCGCTGATGGCCGACCCGGCCCTTCATTACCGGCTGTCAGAGCTGCCGCCCGCCGACGCCGAGCGCCTGGTGCGCGAGCCGGTCGCGCGGGTTTACAGCTACGACGAGGGGCTGGTGCCGGGCATTTTGGCGCTGGCCGGTGGGCACCCGTTCCTGCTGACTTCGATCTGCCGGCTGATCTTCCGGCGGTCGGAGGAGCGCCACCACGCCGGCTCGATCATCGAGCTGGACCTAATCGCGGTCTATCCTGCGGCGCTCGACCAGGCGAGCGAGATTCTGCGTCCTCTGTGGCGCGGGGCCTCGCAGAACGAGCGGCTGACGCTGGTCGCGCTGGCGCGGCGCAGCGGCCAGGACGCCGCCCCGCCCGTTACCTTTGACGCGCTGCACGCCGAAGTGAACGATCTCGGCTACGAAGTCAGCAAGACACAGCTTGCCTCCGCCCTGCGCAGCCTCGACTATAAGGGGCTGGTGCGCATGGACGCCAGCGGGCATTACGGCTTCCCCGCGCTGCTGATCCCGCGCTGGCTGTACGCGAACACAGATATCCCGGCCCCCGCGCCCGCGCCGGAGGTGACGCGCGCCTGGGGCCGCCCCGCGCTGGTGGCGCTGGCGGTGATCGTCGTCGTCGGGCTGATCGGCGCCGCCGCGCTGAGCGGAGCCTTCGGCGGGGATGAAGACGACGCCCCGGCCAGCTTGCCTACCGCACCGACTGCCACGCTCTCGCTCAACCTGGAAGCAACGCGGCAGGCGGAGTTCGCGACCCAGACCGAGCAGGCGCGCCCGACCGTGACCGCAACCCCCAGCGACACGCCTGAGCCGAGCGCGACGCCGACCATCACGGCCAGCCCGACCGCGTCCGACACGCCGAGCCAGACGCCGTCACCCACCCGGACGCCGAGCCAGACGCCGTCGCCCAGCCCGACGCCGAGCGCCACTCGCACGCCGGATGCGACCACACGCCCGACGCGCACGCCGCGCCCCACACAAATCCCGACACTCGATCCCGACGGCTAGCGCGCAGCCGCCAGTACCGGCTGGCTCAGAGATAACCGTAATAAAAACCGTATAAAATCGTTTTTGAGCCTCTAGACACACCAGAATAAATCCGGCTACAATCAAGTAGACCGGACCCGCCGCTATCGTTTTTAGTTGTCCCGCGCGGCACGTTGCACTTATGGCCGGATAGGCGGTTGCGGGGCGCGTGCCATTCTCCATTCCGCTTGCGATCTCTCGCCCATACCGCTCGCTGGACTATCGAAAGGATAGCCCATGTCGCCGATCAATCGCATTCTCGATGAGTCCGCGATCCGCTGGGGGATCGCGCCGCGCGCCGCGCGGTGGTTGTTCTGGCTGCCGCTGATCATCAGCGCGTTGCTGCCGCTGCTGCGGCTCGACAGGCGCCTCTATCGCGCCGTATTGCGCGAGGACGGCCCGATTGAAGCGGCGACAGCGCTGCTTTTTTTCGTGGCATTTCTGGCCGGCGGGCGCGCCGCGATCCACCTGTTCCGGCACGGTTATCGCTCGCAGGGCGCGCTGTACGTGCTGTTCGCGGGGGTGATGTTCTTCTGCGCGGGCGAAGAAATTTCGTGGGGACAGCGCATTTTGGGCTTTTCCACCCCCGCAGCCATCGAAGAGATCAACAAGCAGGACGAGCTGACGCTGCACAACATCGGCGGCACGCTGGACGCGCTCAAGTTCATGATGTTGATCGGCGGCGGGCTGGGCGCGGTGGCGTATGTCGCCAATGAGAAGCTCAAGATTCAGCGTTTCTGGGCGCTCGCAGATTACCTGCTCGTCCCGCCCTTCTTTATTGCCTCGTCGTTCTTTCTGATGTTCGCCTTCCGGCTGCTCCGGTACATCTTTTTTCCCGACTTCAACACGACGGTCACGCGCTATGGCGAGTGGATCGAGTTCTGCTTCGCCTTTGGCTTCGCGGTGTTCGCGCTGCTGGTGCGCCGCTATGTGTTGGCGGGGCGGCCAGTGCCGGCCGAGGCGCCCGCCCCCGTGTAGCCCCGACGGAGCATTTGTCGGGAAATGAAAAACCGTGGCTGGCCCACGGTTTTTTGTCTGACGAACAACATTGTCCTATTCGAGCGCGAGGCGCACCTGCCCCGGCAGCACGTTCGCCAGCAGCAGCATCCCGCCCGCGTCGGCGGCCAGCGTGCGCGTCGCGCTGCCTTCGAGCGCCACCTGGTAGCTCGCGCCGGGCCGCAAGCCGGTGATCAGCGTGTGCTCGATGCCGGACGCAACCGGGAACGCAGCCTCCGTCAGGTCGGTCCCATCTCCCGCGCTGACGGCAAACAGCACCTGGCGCGTGCCGAGCGCGACCCCGCGCACCTGCTCGCCGAGCACCAGCACCCCTTCGGGCGGCGCGGGCGCGTCCGCCGCCTGCGCGACCAGCGCGCTGAGGAACCAGTTGTCAAGCTGTGGCGCGCCCGGCATCACATCCAGCCGGAAGGCGCCGGGCGCGCGCGGCTCGGACGTGTTGCGCGCTGGCTCGCCGAACGCCTGGCTGACCGGCTGCCCCGCGACCTCGAAGCCGCGCGCCACTGACACCCGGCTGTTCGGCACCAGGTTTTGCAGGTAGAGCGCGCTGTCGCCGTGCTGGACGCGGTAGTACAGCCCCGCCGGCTGCGGCTCGGCCTCGAAGTGGACCACGGTCAGTGGGGAATAGGCCATGCCGGTCGTCACCACCCGGTCGGAGACGATCACCAGATCGGGCCGCCAATAGACCAGCTCGCGCAGCACCAGCCGAGCTTTCGGCGCGTTGCCCGGCGTGCTATAGAAGGTGCCGTTGTACGCCCCGCTCAGGTCGGCGCGCAGATAGGTCGCCTCCCCGATCTCGCTGCTGCGCGTCAGCGAGCCGGTGTCATACGCCTGCCAGCTCGCGATCAGCGTGTCAAGATTGCTTGGGCCGGATGGGTACGGCGCGGCGCTGCGCTGGCCGCAGTCGTTCAGCCAGACCGCGCGCTCGGCATTGGGGCGGATGTCGTCAAATGTCTCGGTCAGGTTGCAAATCAGGATCGTGTTGGCGGCCAGGGTGCGCGCCGTCCAGTTGGCGTCGTGGTCGGAGTCGCCGCTGTCCGTGCTGAGGCCGCTGCGCACCGCCAGATCGTCTGCCCCGCGCGAGATCGTGAAGCTGCCCTGGTCGTAGAACTGCGCCGCTGCCAGACGGTCGCCCGCCGTGAAGCTCACGTAAATTGCGCCCTCGTCAAGCGCGAGCGTGTCATCAAACCAGCGCGATCGCATGAAGACGTGCCCGTTGTACGGCGCGATCCAGGTGCGCGGCGCGGGCGGCAGACCGCCATCCGACTCGTCGCGCCACAGAAACTCCTCGACCGCCAGCCAGCCGGCGACGGCGGTCGGCGGCTGCGTCAGGAACCAGTCCATCCAGTTGGCGTGCGATGTGCCGCCGAAGACGGCCCGCAGCAGGAGGTCCTGCGCGCGCCCGTAAAACGCGGCGGGATGATTGCGCGGCGTGTCGCCGATGATCGCCGGGTAGCGGTGCAGCGCCAGCCCCGACCCGTCGCCGAGGGGCGCGCTGCCCGGCTGCCACTGGAACAGGTCATACGCCAGCCGGTCATACCACCAGCGCGTGTCATCGAAATAGTTTTCGCTCGCGGCGGTCCACCACGCCAGCGCGGTCTGCGCGAGCGCCCAGCCCGCGTAAAAGCCGTGAAACGGCCCTTCGGCCCACGCGCCGCCGATCTGCTGGTCCAGCGCGGGCAGAACATAGCCGGTGAAACGCGTGCGGGCGTCGTCCGCCAGCCCGTCGGCTTCGGGACGCTCCCCGCGCAGCGCGAGCGCGCTGGCGGTCAGCGCCCACAGCCCGCGCGCGCTGGCGCTGGTAAACGCGCGCGGCTGGTCGCCATCCCACAGCAGGCCGTTGCGGTCAAACTCTGGATCGCGCAGGCGCTTGGCCGCCGCCGAGAGCGCCTGCTCCAGCGCGGCGCGCTGATCGTCGTCGAGCGCGCCGTGCAGCCAGTCATAACCGACCGCCAGCGCCGCCACCCGATCAAAGAACTCGACGCTCAGACCTCCCGCGCCGCTCAGCGCCGGATCGGCGGCGATCCGCTCCGCCAGCGCGTCAAGCAGAGGCCGGGCACGCGCCGCGTAGCTTTCCTCGCCCGTCGCCAGCCACATAACCGCCAGCGCCCGGATCGCGCCGTCCGGGTGCGCCTCAGCGTCCGCTTCGGGGCCACCGGACTCCGCATAGGCGCGCAGCGCAATCCAGGCCGCGCGGTTTTCTGCGGCGCGCGGGCGCAGTGTGCGATCTACGTACTCGCGGGTGATCAGCAGGCGGGGATGCTCGCCGGGCGCGGCGAGCGGCAGCGGTGGCGCGTCATCCTGCGCGCGCGCCGCGCCGAAACCGGCCGCCAGCGGCGCGAGCAGCATCATCAAGGCGGCCAGCGCCTGCGCCAGTCGCATCAGGGCATGGTACCGCTGGGGACACGGCATCAGAAGGGCAGATCGTCGGCGTCGAGCGGGACAAAGCTGGTCGCCGGCTCGATCCGCAGCCAGGTGCGCCCGATGCGGAACAACTGGCCCGGCTCGATCTGGACGCGCCCGGTGATTTTTTCGTCGCCGACATACGTCCCGTTGGTGCTCTGCTTGTCTTCGAGCCAGAACGTCTCGCGGTCGCAGATCAGCGCGGCGTGCTCGCGCGAGACCTGGCTGTCGTAATTGAGGCAAACATCCGAGCCTTCGCGCCGCCCGATGCTGATCACCGTTGGCTCGTCGGAATCGAGCAGCCGCTCAAACGTCAGCACCGCGCCATCCTGCGGCCCGCTCATCAGCGCGACTTCAATCTGGTCCACTGTGCTTAACTCCCCACTTCGGCCAACCGTCGTGTATGGCGCAATTGTACTCGTTCGCGTCGCGCGCCGCCTACTCCTCGTCGTTGAGCCGCTGGCGCGCTTCGGTGCGCTTCTCGCGCGAGGGGCGGTGCGAAGGGTCGATCTCCAGCGCCCGGTTGAAGACGCTGACCGCTTCTTCCCAGCGCCCAAGCTGCATCAGGACCTCGCCCCGGTTGTGCCAGAACCACACGTCGCGTGGCGCGACTTCGGTGGCGCGGACGAAGCAGGCCAACGCGTCCTCGTAGCGCCCCAGCGCGCTGAGCGCCAGCCCCTTGCCGTTCCAGGCCCAGCCGTACTGCGGGCTGAACGTGAGCGCCTGGTCGTAGGCGTCGAGCGCCTCGGCGTGGCGGTCCATGCGGCGCAGGATCTGCCCCTTGCGCGCCCAGGCCGATTCGTTCTGCGGCTCCAGCTTGAGCGCCTGCTCGTTGACTTGCAGCGCGTCTTCAATCCGCCCCAGCGCCAGCAGCGGCTCGATCTGGTTGATGCAGTACCAGACGCTGGTCGGGTCTTCCTGCGCGGCGCGCTCGTAGCTGAGCAGGGCTTCCTCGCGGCGATCCATCGCTTCGAGCGCCAGCCCGCGCCCGTTCCAGGCCCAGGCGTAGCCCGGCTCCAGCTTGAGCGCCTGGTCGTAGGCGGCGACGCTCTCCTTATAGCGGCCCAGGCGGCGCAGCGCCTGCCCGCGCTTGGCCCAGCTTTCGGGATGCTCGCGGTTGAGGCGCAGCGCGCGCTCCAGCGGGGTCAGCGCCTCCTCGTACTGGTGCAGCAGGATCAGCTCGTCGGCCTGGTTGTACCAGAACCACACGTCGTCAGGCTGCAACGTGGCGGCCCGCCGGAAGCAGGACAGCGCCTCTTCATGGCGGTCCAGCGCGCTGAGCGCCAGCCCGCGCCCGTTCCAGGCCCAGGCATAATCGGGCGCCAGCTCGACGGCCCGGCTGTAGCTCGCCAGCGCCTCTTCGTCGCGCCCCATGCGGCGCAGCGCCTGGCCCTGCTTGGCCCAGGCGCGAATGTAGCGCGGGTCCACTTCGAGCGCGCGCTGCAAGGCGGTCAGCGCGTCGCCGTAGGCTTTGACGTACACCAGCGTGTCGCCCTTGTTGTACCAGTAGAGCGGGTTGGACGGCTCGGCCTGCGCGGCGCGATCATAGGCTTCGATCGCCTCGTTGAAGCGCCCCAGCAGTTCGAGCGTAACGCCACGCTCGTTCCAGGCCCAGGCGTAATCCGGCTCTAGCTTGACGGCGCGCGCCAGATGCTGAAGCGCCTTCTGCGGCTGGTCCTTGTGGCGGTAGGCGTTGCCGAGCCGCGCCCAGGACCGCGCGTGATCCGGGTTGATCTGCGTCGCCTGCTCCAGCAGCTTGATCGCCTCGTCGTAGCGTTCTTGCAGCACGAGCAGGTTGCCCTGGTTGTACCAGTGCCAGACGTCGTGCGGGGCGTACTCCGCCGCGCGGCGATAGTGCTCCAGCGCCTCGTCGTAGCGGCCCATGCGCTCCAGCACGATGCCCTTGCCGTTGATCGCCCAGGCGTAGTCTGGCTTGAGACGCAGCGCCTGGTCATAGGCGTCGATTGCGCTGTCGTAGCGTTCCAGATAGCGGTAGACCTGCCCCAGCTTGGCCCACGAATAGGCGTGGTTAGGCGCGACGCGGGTCGCCTGCTGGGCGGGCGCGAGCGACTGCTGGTAGCGGCCCATCTCGACCAGCATCTCGGACTGGTTGTACCAGTGCCAGACCTCGCTCGGCTGGTGGCGCGACGCCTGCTCGAAGGCTTCGAGCGCCTCGTCCAACCGGCCCAACGCCTTGAGCGCCAGCCCTTTGCCGTTCCACGACCAGGCGTAGGGCGGGTTCAGCTCCAGCGCGCGGTTGTAGGCGTTGAGCGCCTCCGGGTAGCGTTCCAGCGCGCGCAAGACCTGGCCGCGCTTGGCCCAGCTTTCGGCGTGATAGGGGTCAATTGAGAGCGCGTGCTCCAACACCTCCATCGCCCCGTCATAGTCGCGCATGGCGTGCAGCGCCTCGGCCTGGTTGTACCACGCCCAGACGTTGCCCGGCTGAAGCTCGGTCGCGGTCTGGTGGGCCGCCAGCGCGCGCTCGATCTGGTTGAGCCGCTCCAACACTTGCCCTTTGCCGGTCCAGGCCCAGGCGAAGCGCGGGTTCAGCTCTAGGGCGCGCTCGTAGCTGCCGAGCGCCTCGTCATAGCGGTTGAGCAGGCGCAGCGTCCGCCCCTGGCGCGCCCAGGCCCAGGCGGAATTCGGCTCGATCTCCAGCGCGCGGCGATAGGCGATCAGCGCCTCCTCGGCGTAGCCCAGCTCGGTCAGGCTATAGCCCTTGTCCATCAGCTCGCGCACTTCGAGCGCCGGGCCGCTTTGCTCCATTTCGGGCGGCGCGCCGGTGACGGCCTCGTATTGCCCCGCCAGCGCGCTGACCAGCTCGCCCCAGGTCTGCGGCCGGTCGGCGGGGTCTTTGGCGAGGCACGCCAGCGTCAGCGCGCGCACCTCGGCGGGCAGATCGGTGGCCGTTTCGGGGAAGGCGGGCGCCAGCGTCAGATGCGCCTTGACCCAAAGCTCGAAGCCCTTCGCCGCGAAGACCGTCTGGCGCGTTAGCATCTCGTAGAGCACGCAGCCAAAGGCGTAAATGTCGGCGCGCAGGTCCACCTGCTCGGCGCGGCACTGCTCCGGCGACAGGTAGGGCGCGGTGCCGACGACCGCCCCGGCGCGCGTCAGGCCGGTCACGTCGCCGTGCAGCGTATCGTGCGGCGGGACATCGTCCAGGTCCAGCGAGCGCACCAGGCCGAAATCGGTCACTTTGGCGATGCCGTCGTGCCGGACGAGGATATTGGCTGGCTTGAGGTCGCGGTGCACCAGCCCCGGCACCAGCTTGACCGCGTGTTGCATGGCGAGCGCGATTTGCAGGCCGAATTCCAGCGCGGCCGGCAGGTCGATGCGGTTGTGGCGAATCCAGCTGCGCAGGTCCGGCCCCAGCCCTTCCGGCCCGGAGATGTGCTCCAGGATGATATGCGGGCGCCCCTCGAATTTCTGCACGCGCCGCGCCTGGACGATGTGGCGGTGCTTTTCGAGCCGGATCCACGTCAGCGCTTCCTGCGTGAAGCGCGCGACGGCGTTCTCGTTGGTCAGAAACTTGCTCTGGAATGTTTTGATCGCGACCGGCTCGCGCTCGTCGTGGTCGTAGCACAGGTAGACGATGCCCATCCCGCCGCGCAGCACCTGGGCCACTTCATAGCGCCCGTCGATGCGGTCCCCGTACTGGAACTCGCCGTTTTCCGGGCGGCGCAGCGTCAGCGCCTCCAGCACCGCCGGCGCGAGGCGAACGCCCTGCGTCGGCTCGACATCGACGCGGAACACGTCTGACTTGTCGGAGCGCGTCTCGCTGATCCCGGCGGCATCCTCGATCGACAGCAGCTCCGAGGCGACCTCGTGGCTTTCGAACGCGCGCGTGGCGACCGCTTCCGGGTCGATCACGGTCAGGTCGGCTTCGTCGCTGCCTGGCAGCGGCGTGACATCTGGCGCGGGGGTGAGGTCGTCAGTCTGGGGCGGCGCGACGTACCACAACGCCAGAAGCTGGGCCTCGTCGCGCAGGCTCTCCAGCGGGCCGGTCTGCTCGGCCTCGGCCACGGCCCACAGCGCGACCGCGATATTGCGCCGGTTCGGCGCGGCGCGCGCCACCCGCACCAGCCAGCGGATATAGGCTTCGGTCGCCTCGCGGGCCAGGGCGAGATCGGCGTCGCGCCCCTGCATATCGGCCAGGTCCGCCGCCCGGCGAAAGGCGTAAATCGCTTTGCCGACATACGACATGCGGATGCGGCGCTCGCCGCCGGCCAGCGACTGGGCCGCGCACAGGTCGCCCAGGGCTAAGTAGTCGTAAGGGTGCGCCGGGTCGCGGCGCAGCGCCAGGCGCCCCAGGCGGCGGATCGCGTCATGCGCGTCGCTGGCGAACGGATCGGTCTGGTCGGCCTTGCGCCGGCGGCTGAGCAGGCGCTGCTCCTGGTCAGGAGGCAGGTCCAGCGGCGGGATTCCGGTTTGCGGGACAGGGGGTAAGTGGTGGCTCGACATAACCCTCTTGGCGTGGTGGCGCTCGTTGTGGACGTCAGGCCCTATTCCGCGCTGCCGGCGTCGGCGCGGGCCGGCTCGGTCCCGTCCGCCTTTTCGAGGGCGGTTGCTCCTTCCGCTGCGCCTTCCGCCGCGCCAAGCGCGCGCAGGTTGTCGTCCAGCAGCAGGGCCAGCCCGTCGCCCACACGCGTCACGCGGATCGCGTCGCCCGGCCCAAAGGTTTCGTCGAGCAGGGCGGTGCTCAGCGGGCGGGTCAGCAGCCGCTCGATGGCGCGGCGCAGCGGGCGCGCCCCGTTGGCCGGGTCGTAGCCCTCGGTCAGCAGCAGATCGCGCGCGCCTTCGTCCAGCGACAGCGTCAAGTTCTGCTCCGCCAGCCGCGCGCGCACATCGCGCAGTTGCAGGTCGAGGATGCCGTCCAGCGCCTGGGGCGTCAGCGGGTTGAAGACGACCACCTCGTCCAGCCGGTTCAGGAACTCCGGCCGGAAGTGCTTTTTGAGGTGGAAGTCGTAATCGGGCAGCTGGTCGGGCGTCGAGCCGAAGCCGAGGCCCTTGCCCACGTCGCCCGTGCCGATGTTGCTGGTCATGATCCAGGCGGCGTGGCGCGCGTCGACCGTCGCGCCCTGCGAGTCGGTCAGGCGGCCCTCGTCGAAGACTTGCAGGAAGATGTCGAACACCTCCGGCGCGGCCTTCTCGACCTCGTCCAGCAGCACGACGCTGAACGGCTTGCGCCGCAGCGCCTCGGTTAGCTGCCCGCCCTGTTCCATGCCCTTATAGCCGGGCGGCGCGCCGATCAGCCGCGCGACGGTGTGCTCGTCGTGGAACTCGGACATATCGAGCCGGATGATCGCGTTCTCGTCGTTGAACAGGAAGACGGCCAGCGTCTTCGCCAGCTCGGTCTTGCCGACCCCGCTCGGCCCCAGAAACAGGAAGACGCCGACCGGGCGGCGGGGGTCGCCCAGCCCGGCGCGGCTGGCCTTGATCGCGTCCGACAGCGTCTTGACGGCGTGATCCTGGCCGACCACACGCGCGCGCAGCGCCTCGTCCATATGCGCGAACCGCTGGCGCTCGTTGGCTGTCAGCTCGCTGACCGGGATGCCGGTCCATTCGCTCAGCACTTCGGTCACGGTCTGCGCGGTGACTTCGCGCGGGCCGCCGTGAGGGTCTTCGTCGCCGCTGCTGCTCTGGATCACCAGCCGGGCGCACGCCTCGTCCAGCAGATCGAGCGCCTTGTCTGGCAGGCGCCGATCCCGCATATAGCGGTCGGAGAGGCGCACCGCCGCCTCGCGCGCTTCCGGCAGAATCTTGACTTTGTGATGCTCCTCGTACCGCTGGTAGACGCTGTCGATCACGACCAGCGACTCGCTAACGCTCTGCTCGCCGATGTCGATGGTGCGGAAGCGGCGGTCGAGGGCCGGGTCTTTGGCGATCGCCTTGCGATATTCCTCGAAGGTCGTCGCGCCGATGCAGGTGATTTCGCCCCGCGCCAGCGCCGGCTTGAGGATGTTGGCCGCGTCGAGATTGCTGTCGATCGTGTCGCCCGCGCCGACAATGGTGTGTATCTCGTCGATGAACAGGATCACGTCCGGCGCGTTCTTGGCCTCGTCCACGATCCCGACGATGCGCTCCTCGAACTGCCCGCGCAGGCTCGTGCCTGCCACCAGCATCCCGATCTCGATCTGGACGATCCGGCGGTTGAGCAGAAACTTCGGCACCGTGCCCTGGGCGATGTTGTACGCCAGCCCCTCGACGACCGCCGTCTTGCCCACGCCCGAATCGCCGAGCAGCAGCGGGTTATTCTTCTTGCTGCGCGTCAGCGTCCGCGTGATGATGCGGATCTCCTTGTCGCGGCCAATCGCCGGGCCGATCTTGCCCTGGCGGGCCTGATCGGTCAGGTCGCGCCCGTACTTGTCGAGCAGCGGGGTGGGCATCCGGTGTCCGGCGCTGGACGCGTCGTCGGCCAGCACTTCCATCACGGAGTCCATATCCGCGAACAGAAATTCCTCAAATTCCTCGTCGCTGTCGCTGTCTTCGAGGTCGCCCAGCAGGCGCTCGATCCACTCGACGACATCCACGCCGAGCTTGACCAGCGCCCGCGCGGCGATGCCTTCGCCTTCTTGCAGCAGCGCCAGCAGCAGCTGCTCCTCGGTCACGAAGCGGTCGCCCGCGTCGTCGGCCAGGTAGACGGCCATCGCCAGCACGCGATGCGAGCGCGGCGTCAGCGGCGGGGAGTCGCTCACCATGTCGTCGCCTGCCCCGACTTCGCGCCGGATCGTGTTGCGGACTTCGCGCGGCTCCAGCCCGGTCTCCATCAGCATCCGGGTCGCCGGGCTGCCGGGGATGCGGGTCAGCGCGTTGAAGATATGCTCGGTCCCGATGAAGTTATGGCGCAAGCGCGTCGCTTCCTCGATTGCGCCTTCCAGCAGCGGGCCGCATCGTTTGCGGATTTCCTGCTCGCTAATGTCCAGCGGCGACTGGGGCATTCGGCTGTTCTCACTCCACCAAAGGACGATGCGCCCTAGTATACCAGGACTCCGGCGGCGCTGGTATTACAATCTTACTACTACACGACTGCTAATTGGCACGTAGAGCGCCCGCTAGAGCATGACCTTGCCGCCGTCTACGTTGATCGCCTGTCCGGTTAGATAGCGCGCGCCGTCCGAGCACAGGAACAGCACCAGTCCGGCTACGTCGTCCGGCTGGCCGAGGCGCCCCTGCGGGATGTCCGCCAGCCACTTCGCGATCTGCGCCGCGTTCGAGCGAGATTCGGCGGTCATTTCCGTCTCGATCACGCCGGGGCAGACCGCGTTGACGCGGATGCCATAGGCGGCAAACTCCCGCGCGCACTCCTTCGTAAAGCCAATCAGCCCGGCCTTGCTGGCGACGTAGCTGGCGCGGTTCGGCAGCGGGATGTTGTGCCCGGCGATCGAGGCGATGTTAACGATTACGCCGCCGCCCGCGTCGCGCAGGATCGGCCCGGCGGCTTTGCAGGTGTAGAACGCCGCGCTGAGGTTGACCGCCAGCGTCTCCTGCCACTCCTCGACCGGCGTGGCGAGGATCGGCGTTTTGTACTCGATCCCCGCGTTGTTGACCAGGATGTGCAGCCCGCCCATCTCGCGGACCACCCCTGCGATCATCCGCTCGACAGCGGCAGGATCGCTCACATCGGCGGGGAAGGCGCGCGCCCCCCTGCCAAGCTCCCGCGCCGTCCGCTGGGCGCTGTCCGCGTCGATGTCGTTGACCGCGACCGCCGCGCCGGACGCCGCCAGACGGGCCGCGATCGCCTTGCCGATGCCGCGCCCCGCGCCGGTCACCAGCGCCACCTGCCCGGAAAGATCGACTGAAAACGCGCTCACAAGTGTGTCATTCCTTTCATGGTGTGCATGATTTTTCAGCGGGCTTGCCGGAAAGATCAAGGAATTGGAGACGCCATCGGAGAGCCAAGTGGCGCAATCAGGGTGGCGGCAGCGCGAAATTGCACTCTCCGGCGGCGATGGCGCACGTCGCCAGCGCGGCCTCGCCCAGCCGGACGGTGAAGCTCGCGTCCGGCTCGTCCGAGCGCCAGAAGTAGCGTTCCACCGTCGCGGTGCGGTAATACCCGGCCAGGCGCGGGCAGGTCTCGTCGTCGGGCGCGGGGCGCGCCGCGTCAGAAGTGATCAGTTGCAGGCAGCTTTCGGCTTCCAGGTAGGCTGACGATCCGCTGATGTAGCGGTCCCACTCCGCCGCCTCGAAATGGCGCGTATCGCCGTCAGCGCCGGTCTGCTCGAAGACGAGATCGCTCACGTCGAGCGGCCTGCCCGCGACGTTCAGCAGCACGAACACGTCCGGCCCGTAGATCAGGCGGACATCGGGCGCGCTGGCGTCGGGCGCGGCGCCTGCCGGAGTTTCGCTCGGCGCTCGCGTCGGCGGCCCGGCGGTCGTGGTGGGCGTGCGCGCCGGGCGGCGCGGCGTGGCCGTTCGGGATGGTGTGGCTGATTCTTCCGGCGCGGCGCCGGCCTGCCCGGCTACAGGGGTTACGTCGGCAGCGGTCGCTGCGCCTGTCGCGGTGCCCGTCGCGTCGATCAGCGCCGAGTTTGCGACCGGCTCCTCGGACGGACCCCCCTCGTCATTGTGCAGGAGATTCGTCCAGACCAGCGCCCCGGCCACGACTGACAGCACGAGGATCGCGGCGATCAGCGCGCCGCGCAGCCGCCGCGACCCGCGCCTGGCTCCGCCGCTGCCGCCGCCGAGATCGCGGTGCGCGGGCTTCAGGCCGGGCGCGTCCGGCCCGACCAGCCCGATGTCGCGCGGGTCGGCGTAGCCGCTGAGGATCGAATCGAGCGTGCGCTCGTCGATTTGCAGCTCATCCTCGGCGGCAGCCAGCGCGGCGGCCTGTTCTTCTTTGGCAGCCTTGCGGCGCGCGAAGCGGCTGGCGAGATCGTGCGTGCCGGGGTCGGATGGCGGCTCGGGCGCGGCCAGGCCGAGCGTCTCGTCACCGGGCGGGCGGATGGCGGGCGTGTGGCGCGGCGCTTCGATCATCGCCAGCAAGTCGGCGGATGGCCCGGCTGCCGGGGCGACTGGCTGCGGCGCGCTGGCGCAGGCGGCGGTCAGCGCGGCGACCAGCGCCTTGCCGGAGGGATAGCGCCGCTGCGGGTCTTTGTCGAGCGCGCGCAGGACGACCTCCTCGACGGCTTGCGGGATGTTCGGGTTGTAGACGCTCGGCGGCGGCGGCGCGACGTTAAGGTGCTTGAGCGCGACGCTCATCGCCGACGGGTCGTCGAACGGGACCTGCCCGGCGAGAATCTCGTAGATCACGATGCCGAGCGAGTACAGGTCGCTCTGCGGCACGGCCTGGGCGGACGACAGCGCCTGCTCCGGCGCGATGTAATGCGCGCTGCCAAAGGTCTCGCCGGTTGTGCCTTCCTGTACGCTGAGCGCCAGCCCGAAATCCATCAGGATCGCGCGGCCCGTGTGGCGCTCCAGCATGATATTCGAGGGCTTCACGTCGCGGTGGATCACGCCCTGCGCGTGGGCATAGTCGAGCGCCGCCGCGATATCGCCCACAATCCGCAGCATCTCGCCGCTGGGCATATGCTCGCCCCGCTCGGCGTAGCTTTTCAGCACCACGCGCAGGTCTTTGCCTTCGAGGAAGACCTGCGCCATGTAGTAGATGCCTTCCGAGCGGCCGAACTGGTAGATGCCGACGATGTTGGGGTGGCGCAGATGCGCGATCGCGCGGGCTTCGCTCTGAAAGCGGCGGGTGTATTCTTCTTCGGACGTGGTCGCGAAGTCGCTGCTGATGACCTTGACGGCGGCGTAGCGTTGCAGGTTTTCGTCGTAGCCCCGGTACACGCGTGACATTCCGCCCCGGCCCAACAGGCCCACGATCGTATAGTCGCCGAGCTGTTTTCCGATCAGCGGATCAAGAGCCATCGCGCGCTCTCTGTTATTGGCAGGGCTGGAACCCCCGTCTGCCTGCGCTCTGGGGTAAGTTCGTTAACTTTACCTCAAGTCAAACGTAGAGGGAAATAGCTTGGTGGCGAAGCAGGACTAACGTACAGGGGGGCGCGGCGCGAACCTCACCCCTGAATTTTCCGGCCCGTACGCCCTTCTCCAAAGTGAGAATGGGCCAGGGGTGAGGCTTCCCGCGCTTGGGTTCTGCGCGCTCTACAGCGTCTCGAGAAATTCGCGCAGGGCGTCGGTCGTGGCGGCCGGCTGCTCGACCATCGGCATATGGCCCGCGCCGGGGATGACAACATGTCGCGCGCCGGGGATCAGCTCCGCCAGCTCGCCGGTCAGCTCCGCGCCGACGGTCTCGTCCTCGGCCCCGGCGATCACCAGCGCCGGGATCGACAGCCCGGCCAGCAGCGGGCGCGAGTCGGGCCGGGCGGCCATCCCGCGCAGCGCCCCGGCGACGCCCTGCGGCGAGGACCCGACCATGATCTCATAGATGCTCTGCGCCATTTCGCTCTGCCGGTCGACGCCGGGCGCGAAAACGGTGCTCATCATGCTGAAGGCCGTATCGCTCACGCCCTTGTTCAAGACGATGTCCGCGCTGGTCTCGCGCTGAAACTTCTTCTCCGGGGTGTCGGGGCGGGCGTGGGTCGCCACAAAGACGGCGGCGCGCACGCGCGCGGGCCAGCGCCGCAGCGCCGCCAGCGTAATATAGCCGCCCATGCTGTGCCCGACCCACACCGCCCGATCAATCCCCAGGCGGTCGAGCAGCGCGACAATGTCCGCCGCGAAGTCGTCCATGTCGTAGCCTTCTTCGGGCGCGGCGCTCTCTCCGAAGCCGCGCAGATCGGGCGCGATGACGTGGTAATCCATCCCCAGCG
Source organism: Aggregatilineaceae bacterium (assembly GCA_035325905.1). GTDB lineage: Bacteria > Chloroflexota > Anaerolineae > Aggregatilineales > Aggregatilineaceae > DYGX01. Next base: position 17,322 of record DAOKYY010000028.1, read on the forward strand.
CCATCACCTGCGCGTTCCAGATACGATGGCTGAAGGGAAACCCGTGCACCAGCACCACGGCGAGGCCGCGCCCGGCTTCGGCGTAATGCAGATGGATCGCTCGCTGCTGTTCGGACATGCTCACCTCTCCATCACCTTGACCTATAGGGTAAAATAGCAGAGCGCCAGGGGCGCAGCCAACCGGCAGGCGGCAGGCCGCGCCCGCGCAGGTGGGGCAGGAGAGCTATGGCAACGGATACGCTCAGCGGCTCGGTCGAGCGCGTGACGTACTACAACGACGAGACGAATTATTGCGTGCTGCGTTTGCGGCCCGCGCAGCTTCGGCTGGGCAGCGAGGAGCTGGTGACGGTGGTCGGCACGATGCCCGAAGTCCAGCCGGGCGAGAGCCTGCGCCTGGAAGGCGAATGGACCGCACACCCGCGTTTCGGGCGGCAGTTCAAGGCGGAGACCGTGACGCAGGTCCGCCCGACGACGGTCGAGGCGATCCGCCGTTATCTGGGCAGCGGGCTGGTCAAGGGGATCGGACCGGTCACGGCGCGGAAGATCGTCGATCATTTCGGGCTGGACACGCTCGACGTGCTGGATCGCACACCGGGCCGGCTGCTGGACGTGCCGGGCGTCGGCAAGCACCGCGCCGGGCTGATCGCGCGGGCGTGGGTCGAGCAGCGCCAGATCAAGGACGTGATGCTTTTCTTGCAGGGGCACGGCGTCAGCGCCGGGCTGGCGGTCAAAATCTACAAGCAGTACGGCGATCAATCGATCGCGCTGGTCAGCCGCGACCCCTACCGGCTGGCGCGCGACATCTTCGGGATCGGCTTCCGCACCGCCGATAAGATCGCGCGCGACCTCGGCCTGCCGCCCGATTCGCCGGGACGGATCGGGGCCGGGCTGGCGCACACGCTCAACACCGCGACTGAGGACGGGCACGTCTTCCTGCCGCGCACGGAGCTGGTCGAGCAGGCGGCGGCGATGCTCGAAGTCCCGCCCGAAGTCGTGGACGAGGCGATCACGCGGCTGAGCGCCCAGGGCGAGATCATGCTCGAAATCGTCCCGGACGGGCTGGAGCGGATCGAAGGATGTTATCTGCCGCCGCTTTACTACAGCGAAAAAGGCGCCGCCACCCGCCTGCGCGCGCTGATCGAGTCGCCCGCTTCGCGGCTGGCGGATTTGCAGCGCGGCGGCGTGCAGGCGCTGCCTCAGGGCGCGGGCGGCGTGGACCTGACGCCGCAGCAGGCCGAGGCGGTCCGGCTGGCCTTGACGCACAAGGTCAGCGTGCTGACCGGCGGACCCGGCACCGGCAAGACGACCACCCTGCGCGCGCTGATCGACGTGCTGGTGCGGACGCGCCACCGCTTCATGCTCGCCTCTCCGACCGGGCGCGCCGCCAAGCGCCTGAGCGAAGCGACCGGCCAGCCCGCGCGCACCATTCACCGGATGCTCGGCTTCAGCCCGGCGGAATACGGCTTCACCTACAACGAGGAGAACCCGCTCGACGCCGACCTGATCGTGATCGACGAGGTCTCGATGCTCGACCTCGTGCTGTTCTACAACCTGCTGAAAGCCATCCCGCCGGACGCGCACCTGTTGCTCGTCGGCGACGTGGATCAGCTTCCGAGCGTGGGCGCAGGCGACGTGTTGCGCGACGTGATCCGCAGCGGGCGCGTGCCGCTCACCCGGCTGGATGTGATCTTCCGCCAGGCCGAGACGAGCCAGATCATCCGCAACGCGCACCGCATCAACCAGGGCGACAGCCCGGACACGTCCAACCGCAGCGACGATTTTTTCGTCTTCGTGGAAGAAGACCCGGCTGCCGCCGCCGAGCTGCTGGTGGACGTGGTCCAGCAGCGCATCCCGCGCAAGTTCGGGCTGGACGCGCTCGAAGACATCCAGGTGCTGTCGCCGATGTATCGCGGGCCGATCGGCGTGCTGGCGCTCAACGAGGCGCTGCAAGAGGCGCTCAATCCCTCGCTGGCGCGCAAGGCCGAGCGGCGGCTGGCGGGGCGGTTGTTCCGCGTGGGCGACAAGGTCATCCAGACGCGCAACAACTATGATAAAGACGTGTTCAACGGCGACATCGGGCGCATCCACAGCTTCGACATGACTGACCAGGTGATGACGGTTGTGATCGACGGGCGCTTCGTCAAGTACGACTGGGCCGAAGCCGACGAACTGGCCCACGCCTACTGCATCAGCGTCCACCGCGCGCAGGGCGGCGAGTATCCGTGCGTAGTCGTGCCGGTCATGACGCAGCACTACATGATGCTTCAGCGCAATCTGCTCTACACGGCGGTGACGCGGGCGCGGCGGTTGGTCGTGCTGGTCGGGACGCGCAAGGCGATCGCGATCGCGGTCAAGAACGACCAGGTCGCGCGGCGCTGGAGCGCGCTGAATTGGAGATTAAGCGGCTAAAAGCCGCGAAGAACAGCGGTAAATCAGCGGAAAAGAAGCAAAAGCTGAAAAACAGGAATGTGTAGGGGCCGAGCTTGCTCGGCCCGCTTGCTTCGGTCCTGTTTTCGAACGCGCGTTTACTCCGGCAGCGTGGGCGGCGGCGCGGGCGGCTGTGGCTCCGGCGGCGTCGGATGGCTGCGGATGTACGCGGCCAGCACCGGCGGCTGGATGCGCAGCGTCTGGCCCTCACCGCCCGGCTGGAGCAGCGACTTGGCGACCAGCTCCACGACCAGCGTCTGGTCCAGGTCGGTCGCGTTCTGCGCGACGCCGTACAGCGTGGCGACTTCGCCCGCGGCCAGCGCGCGCAGCAGAGTCCGGCACTCGGCCTGGACGTTCGGCTCGGCGCTGAGGCGCGCGGCGGCCAGCTCGACCGCGCGCGAATACGTCTGCGCCTGAATCGCGGCCAGCTTGTCGGCGTGCTGGAACCCGGCGCGCAACAGCCCGGCGAACCCGCCGGTGGCGCGGATCAACAGGCCGAGCGGGTAGTCATCTTTCGAGACGCTGCGCTTTTCAAGCTGCTCGACCATGCGCCAGGCGTCGTCGTCGCCGAACGGCTTGAGCCACACCACGCTGTCGTGAAACAGCTCCAGAAACGGCTCCAGCACGGGCAGGCGGCCCCCGGCCAGCAGCGGCAGGCTGTTGCGCGTGAACGTCACGAACATCACCTGATACTTGAAGCGATCGCGGATGCTGCGCAGCGCCACGAAGAAATAGTTCGGCAGCGTGTCCAGCAGCCGGTCGAACTCGTCCATCAGGTAGGCGATACGGATCGGGCGGCCCAGCAGGCGGTGGCCGGTCAGCGCCGCGTCGAGGATCGACTCCAGGTGGCGCAGAGCGAGGTGCGCGTGCAGATGGTCCTCGAAGTCGGTAATGTCCGGGTGGGCGCTCTCGAAGTGCGCTTGCAGCCGCGCGATTTTCTCGGCCAGGTCGGGGTCCGCTTCCTGCCCTTCCGCCGGGCGATAGACCGGGTACAGCTGGGGCGCGATGGTCGTGCGGTGCACCAGCAGCTCCAGCCCCGGCCAGGCGCGGGCCGCGATGTCGCCCTGCGCGCTCGGCAGGGCCGGTAGCAGCGCGTTCGGATCGACGTTGACCATCAAGATCGGGCCGTGCTGCGCGGTGCGTGGCGCGAACCGGCTCCACGGGCTGGCCGGGTCGCCCGGCGTCAGGCGCTCCTGGTCCAGGTAGCGCAGCAGATTGGTTTTGCCGATGCTCGGCGGGCCGATGACCGAGACCGATTGGCCCTGATCCAGCGCGCCGACGATCGCGGCGACCTCGTCCTGCCGGTAGTCAGGATGGTAATAACGGGGTGCGCTCATGGCCGTGTCCCTGGGGTCAGCGTGCACGCGCCAGCGGGCGGCGCGGCTCATCGCTTGCTGGATCGATTGTAGTCTGAAAGCCGGATCGTTTGCCACTGCCCACCTGGGAATGTACAATCTGCTTGTCGCCACCATATAGCGTTTATCTTTCTCTGACAGGCGCGCACGGACGCCTGTTTTCGCGCCACTTCAACAGGGAATGGGTCTATGGCAACACCAAATAAGGAAACGCTGCTCGATTGGTACCACCAGATGGTGCTGATCCGGCGGTTCGAAGAGCGCTGCGCCGAGCTGTACCAGCAGGGTCTGATCGGCGGTTTCTTGCACCTGTACATCGGCCAGGAAGCGACCGGCGTCGGCGCGGTCGCCGCGCTGCAAGAGCGCGACCACGTCATCACCGCTTACCGCGATCATGGCATCGCGCTGGCGCGCGGGCTGGACCCGAAGCGCGTCATGGCCGAGATGCTGGGCAAGGTCGATGGCGTGAGCGGCGGCAAGGGTGGCTCGATGCATCTGGCGGATCGCGAGCGCCACTTCTGGGGCGGCTACGGGATCGTGGGGGGGCATCTCCCACTGGCGGCCGGGATCGCGCTGGCCTCGCAGTACGAGGACCGCGACGAGGTCGTGCTGTGCCTGATGGGCGACGGCGCGACTAACATCGGCTATTTCCACGAGTCGCTGAACCTCAGCGCAGTGTGGAATCTGCCGGTCGTCTGGCTGATCGAGAACAACCAGTACGGCATGGGCACGGCGGTCGATCGCGCCAGCGGCGTGACAGAATTGGTCAAGAAAGCGCGCGCTTACGGTGACAATGGGCGCGGCATGAAGGAAGGCCCGCGTATCGACGGCATGAACGTGCTCGAAGTCTACGAGCAGATCAGCGAAGCGGTCGAATACGCGCGTAAGAACGGCCCGATCCTGGTCGAGTCGCTGACCTATCGCTTGCAGGGCCACAGCATGGGCGACCCGGAGCGGTACCGCACGAAGGAAGAGGTCGAGCAGTTCGTCGCCTCCGGCCCGATCGGTCGCTTCCGCAACTACCTGACGGAAAAGTACAAGAACATCGAGCCGAAGCTCGACGAAATTGACGCGCGGGTGCTCGAAGAAGTCGAGGAATCGGTCGAGTTCGCCAAGAACAGCCCCGATCCCACCTTCGAGGATTTGGTCAGTCACGTGTACGTTGATTGAGGGGCAGCATGGCAGACAAACCGATTACCATTCGTGAGGCGCTGAGCGCGGCCCTCCGCGAAGAAATGCACCGCGACGAGCGCGTGTTCATCATGGGCGAAGAAGTCGGCGTGTGGGGTGGCACCTACGCCGTGACGCGCGGTTTCCTGGACGAGTTTGGCGCCAAGCGCGTGCGCGACACGCCGATCGCCGAGATGGTGATCGCGGGCGCGGCGGTTGGCGCGGCGATGGCCGGCCTGCGGCCCATCGCGGAGATCATGACCATCAACTTCGCCTTCCTGGCCCTCGACGCGATTGTCAACCACGCGGCCAAAGTGCGCTATATGTTCAACGGCCAGTTCACTGTCCCGCTGGTGGTTCGCACGACGACCGGCGGCGGCAAGCAGCTTGGCGCGACCCATTCCCACGCGCCGGAAGTGATCTTTGCGCACTTCCCCGGCCTGTACGTCGCCGTGCCCGGCACGGCCTACGACGCTAAAGGAATGCTCAAGGCCGCGATCCGCGACGATAACCCGGTCCTGTTCGTCGAGCACAGCACCATGCTCCAGCGCCGCAGCCCCGTGCCCGACGACCCGGATTTCGTGCTGCCGATCGGCAAGAGCGACGTCAAGCGCCAGGGCGACGATGTCACGATTGTGACTTTCGGCAAGGGCCTCGAATGGTCTACGGCGGCGGCGGAGACGCTGGCCCAGGATGGCATCGAGGCCGAGATCATCGACCTGCGCTGGCTGCGGCCATTGGACCTGGAGCCGGTCTTCGAGAGCTTTAAGAAGACCAACCGCTGCGTCGTCGTCGAGGAAAGCCTGCCGATGTTCAACGTCGGGGCCGAAGTCGCCGCGCAGCTTCAGGACCAGATGTTCGACTACATGGACGCGCCGGTGAAGCGCGTGGCGGCGATGGATGTCCCTTTGCCCTACGCGGCGGATATCGAGCGCATGGCCCTGCCAAGCCCCGAAAAAATCGTCCAGGCGGTGAAGGAGGTTGTCGGTGGCTGAGACACTCACCATGCCCAAGCTGGGCTTTGACATGGCGGAAGGCACGCTGGTCAACTGGACCAAAGCGGTCGGCGACACGATCAGCAAGGGCGACGTGATCGCCGAGATCGAGACCGACAAAGCCACGATCGAGATCGAAGCGCAGCATGGCGGCACGATCCTGCAATTCCTGGCGGAGCCGGGCGACGTGGTCGCGGTCGGCGCGCCGATCGCCTACGTCGGCGCGGAAGGCGAGCAGCCTCCCGCCGAGGGCAGCGCGCCGGCGGCGGGAAAGGCCGAGGCCGCTCCCCCGCCCAGCGCCGAAGAAGCCGAAGCGATCGCTGCGCCGGAAAAGCCCGAGGGCGCGCCCGGCAAGACCGAAGACAAGGACGAGGGCGAGAGCCGTCCCCAACCCGCCGAAGGGCTGGCTCAGGCTCAGGCCCCGGCGGAGGGCGCTGGCGGCGACGGCGCGGTGGCGGGCGCGCTGAAAGCCAGCCCGATCGCGCGTCGCATCGCGGACGAACGCGGCATCGATCTGCGCCAGGTGCAGGGCACCGGCCCCGGCGGGCGGATCGTCAAGAAGGATGTCGAGAGCTTCCAGCCCGGCCAGGCGGCGCCCGCCGCGCCTGCTCCAGCGGCCCCGGCAGAGCGCGCGGCCCCGGCGGCGCTGACCGGCCCAAGCCTCGGCGAAATCCCGTCCGGCCCGGATGTCGAGGTGATCGATATCAGCCGGCTGCGCCAGCGCATCGGCCAGCGGATGGTTGAGAGCAAGCAGTACGTGCCGCACTTCTACGTCACCTCGGCGATCGACGTGACGGCGCTGCTTGACCTGCGCCAGCAGCTCAACGCCAGCATCGAAGACGAAGCGCGCAAGATCAGCGTCAACGACCTGATCGTCAAGGCGACCGCTCTGGCGCTGCGCGAGTATCCCAACCTCAACTCGCATTTTTACGGCAGCAAGATCGTGCGCCACAAGCGGATTAACATCGGGATCGCAGTCGCGCTGCCCGAAGGCGGCCTGATGAACGTGGTCGCGCAGGACGCCGACAGAACGTCTCTCAGCGTGATGGCGGCCCAGAACCGCGAGATGATCGCCCGCGCGCGCGAGGGGAAGGTCCGCGCCGACGACGTGACCGGCAGCACCTTCAGCGTCAGCAACCTCGGCCCCTACGCGGTCGATCATTTCTCCGCGATCATCAATCCGCCGGAAGCCGGTATCCTGGCGGTCGGCACGGCGAGCAAGACGCCGGTCGTCCTCGACGACGGCACGATTGGCGTGCGCATGATCATGAAAGTAACCGTCAGCGTCGATCATCGCGTCAGCGACGGCGCGGAGGGCGCGGAGTTTCTCAAGCTGTTCAAGGACCTGCTCGAAAACCCGATGCGGCTCCTGATCTAGCAGGCAAGCGAGGCGGCGGGCGCGACGCGCGACAGGCCGACAGACAAACCGGGGACGGCCAGGGCTTCCCCGGTTTTTCGTTTCTGCCAGGCTATGAGCCGGGGTCTCTTTGGGCCAGCGAAGCGATGATAGATGATACTGCCAGGGGCTGGATCAAGCGTGATATACTGCCCTACGATCAGCGATGAGGCGTGAGGGTTGAGCGGCTAACACCTGGCTTGGGCGCACTGCTCAGGGCGAACTGCGAACGGATTAGACAGGAGTCTGCATTGGAAACGACCTCAGTAGATGTCCTTGTCATCGGTGGAGGCTCGACCGGAGCCGCCGCCGTCTATGACCTGGCGCGGCGCGGCGTCAAGGCGCTGCTGGTCGAGCAGGGCGACCTGACGACCGGGACTTCCGGGCGCTATCACGGGCTGCTCCATTCGGGCGGGCGCTACGTGATCAGCGATTTCGACACGGCGGTGGAGTGCATCACCGAGAACCTGATCCTGCGCCGGATCGCGCCATTCGCGATTGAAGACACGGGCGGGATGTTTATCGCTACCTCGCAGGACCCCGCCGATTTTCCCGCAAAGTGGGTCGCAGCCTGCGCCAAAGCCGGTATCGCCGCCGAGAAGCTGACGCCGGAGCAGGCGCGCGCGACGGAACCGGCTCTGACGCGCGACATCGTGGCCGCCTACCGCGTGCCGGACGCTTCATGCGACTCGTGGAATCTCAACGAGGGCTTTGTCACCGCCGCGCGCACCTTCGGCGGCGACGCCTGGATCTACCAGCGCGTGACGGGCTTGCTGCGCGAGGGCGACGCGGTCGTTGGCGCAGAGCTGGTCGATACGCGCACCGGCGAGCAGCGCCGGGTCCGCGCCGCCTGCGTGCTCAACGCGACGGGTCCCTGGGCAGGGGGGGTCGCCGGGCTGGTGGGGCTGGACGTGATGATCCGTCTCGATCGCGGCTCGATGGTCGCCATGAACATCCGCTGGGTAAACACCGTGATCAACCGCCTGCGCCCGCCTTCGGACGGCGATATTCTGGTGCCGGTCGGGACGATCTGCGCGCTCGGCACGACCTCGATCCGCACCGATAACCCGGCCGATACGCACGTGGACGTGTGGGAAGTCAGCAAGATTCTGAACGAAGCCGACCCGGTCGTGCCGGGCATCCGCCTGGGCCGTGCGCTGCGCGCCTGGGCCGGGGTGCGCCCGCTCTACGAGCCGCCAGCGGCGCTGGCGCAGGCCGAAACCGGACACGACGTCAGCCGCCGCTTCGCCGTGATCGACCACGCCGAGCGCGATGGCCTGCGCGGCTTCGTGACGGTCGTCGGCGGCAAGCTGACGACCTGCCGCCTGATGGCCGAGCACGCGGTGGACGTGGTCTGCCGGCAGCTTGGCGTCTCGGCGCCCTGCACCACCGCCGGCGAGCCGCTGCCCGTCCCGGAAGCCTCGCCGCGCCACTATCACCGGCTCAGCGAGCGCGTGGATCGCCTCGAACACGGCGCGCTGCCCGGCGCGCTGATTTGCGAGTGCGAGGTCGTGACGCGGCCCCAGTTGGAAGCGCACATCGCATCCTATGGCGATCAGCCGGTGGCGCTGGACGATCTGCGGCGCGACCTGCGCCTGGGGATGGGGCCGTGCCAGGCCGGGTTCTGCGGCGTGCGCGCGGCGGGGATTCTGCACGCGGCGCGCCAGACCACGCCCGCCGACGCAACGCGCGCGCTCGGCGCGTTTGTCGACGAGCGCTTCAAGGGCGTGCGCGCGCTGCTCTACGGCCACCAACTGCGCCAGTTCGCCCTCGACGAGCTGCTCTACCGGCGCACGCTCGGCCTGGACGCCCTGCTCAACCTGGACCAACCGCAACCTGAGGATGTACGTGATGTCAGCGAATAAGCCTGTGCGCAGCGCCCCCCCCGCCGGAAACAGCGCCAGCCGCGCTAAAGATACTGACGTGATCGTGATCGGCGCGGGGCTGGCCGGGCTGATGGCGGCCGTCCACGCGACCCACGCCGGGGCGCGCGTCCGGCTGATCGCGCAGGGCTGGGGCCAGCAGATCGTCACGCCCGGCTGGATCAGCGTCTGCGACCGCGCCGAGGACGACGTGATCGCCGAAGTGCGGGGCTACGCCGCGCTGCACCCGGAGCATCCTTACGGGCGGGCAGGCGACGACGCGATGGTCGCCGGGCTGGAGAGCTTCCGCGCGGCGGCGGTGGCGGTGGGCCTGCCCTACGATCAACGCAAGAAAGACGGCCACAACATGCGGCTGATCACGATGTTGGGCGCGATTCAGCGCGCCATGATCGCGCCGCGTGGGATCGCGGCGGGCGACACGACCGAGGCCAAAGGCCCGCTGCTGATCGTCGGCTTCGCGGGCTGGCGCGATTTTTACGCCGAGCTGACCGCCGCTAACCTGCGTCGCCAGGGGATCGAGGCGCGCGCGATTGAGGTGCAGCTTCCCGATCCGGATCGCTGGTGGGACCGCTGGCCGGGCGATCTGGCGCGCGAGTTCGACTCCGCGCCGTTCCGCGAGAGGATCGCGCGGCAGGTCGCGCCGCACGCCCGCGACGCGGAGCGCGTCGGGTTCCCGGCCGTGCTGGGCATGGACGAGTACCCGCACACGCTTGACGACCTGAAACAGAAAATCGGACGGCCCGTCTTCGAGATCCCGACCCTCCCCGCCAGCACGGCGGGCGTGCGCCTCAGCGACCGGCTGCGCCGCTGGCTATTGCGCCAGGGCGTCCGCGTCCAGATCGGGCACCCGGTCGCGCGCGGCGTGGTCGAGGGCCGGCGCTGCGTCGGCGTCGAAGTCGAGTCGCTGGGGCATCCGACCCTGTTCCGCGCCGATCGCTTCATCCTGGCGACCGGCGGCCTGTACAACGGCGGGATTCAGACCGACGAAAGCGGGCGCGTGTGGGAGCCGCTGTTTGATTTGCCGGTCGCCGCGCCCGAAGTCGAGAGCCGCGCCGGGTGGTATCATGACGATCTGCTGATCGAGCGCGGGCACCCGATCCACCGCCAGACCGGGCTGCGCGTCAACACGCAGCTTCAGCCGCTTGATGCGGCGGGCGACCCGGCGCTGGAAAATGTCTACGCCACCGGCCAGCTGCTGGCCGGGTTCAACCCGCTGACGGACGGTTGCGCCGAGGGGATCGCCCTGGCGACCGCTTACAAAGCCGTTCACACCGCGCTTGAGCTGGACGCCTGATGGGATTGCGAGCATCGTGATGACTGTATCGACTCCTATAACCCTCGCGGACGACGTGCTGCACGATCATCCGCTGAGCCTGATTGACGTGACGGCGTTCACCGCCGACCACTGTATCAAGTGCAACATCTGCACGTCCGCCTGCCCCTACGCGAAGGTCACGCCGCTGTTCCCCGGCCCGAAGGTCGTCGGGCCGCAGTGGCAGCGTCTGCGCGACCCGAACGCGGACTCGCCGGACCACTCGCTCGACTACTGCTCAAGCTGCGGCATTTGCACGCTGGTCTGCCCGCACGGCGTCAAAGTGATGGAGATCAACACGCAGGCCAAAGCCAAGATGGTCGAGACCCACGGCCTGTCGTTTCGCAACTGGTTCCTGGCGCGCAACGAGCTGTGGGGCCGCCTGGGGACGCCCTTCGCGCCGCTGGCGAACTTCGCGCTGCGCAACCGGCTGGTGCGCTGGGCGGTCGAGAAAACGGTTGGCATCTCGGCGCGCGCGCCGATGCCCGGCTGGGCAGGATACACCTTCCGTAGCTGGTGGAAGCGGCAGGTCCGCGCGCACCCGCGCCCGGAGCCGGTGTCCGACGCGGACCGCGTGGTGTATTTCCACGGCTGCTCGACCAACACCTACGAGCCGCACGTCGGCAAGCTGGCCGTCGCGATTCTGGAGCATATCGGGCTGCATGTCGAGGTGCCGGAGCAGGGCTGCTGCGGCCTGCCCGCGCAGTCAAACGGCGACTTCAAGGGCGCGCGGCGCTATGCGCGCTATAACATCGACCACCTGTCAGAGTACGCACGGCGCGGCATCCCGATCGTCGGCACGGCGGCAAGCTGCATGACCGCGATCAAGGGCGACTATCAGCATGTGCTGGAGATCGAAGACGACGACGCCCGACTGGTGGCGGCGCACACCTACGACTTCATGGAGTTCCTGTGGAAGCTGCACCAGGAAGGCCGTCTGCCGCTCGACTTCCGCCCGATCAACCAGGAGCTGCCCTACCACGCGCCGTGCCAGCTCAAGGCGCACGGCTTCGGGCGGCCCGCGCTGGACGTGCTGTCGCTGATCCCCGGCCTGAAGCTGTGGGAGATTGACGCCGAGTGCTGCGGCATCGCCGGAACCTACGGCTTCAAGGTCGAGAAGCGCGAGATTTCCGAGGCGGTCGGCTGGCCGATCGTCCAGCAGGTGCACGACGCCGGGGCCGAGGTGGTCGTCTGCGACACGGAGACGTGCCGCTGGCAGATCCAGGCGCTGACCGGCGGCGTGTCGATTCACCCGGTTGTGCTGCTGGCCGAGGCGTATGGGCTGGCGGTGGACAACTACCGCCCGCCGGTCCGGGCCGAGAAGCGCCGCGCGCCCGCGCCTTCAGCGGGGGGATGGTAGAACGCGTCGGTCCGCACAGCAGAAAGGCAGCCAGAAGCAGCAATAAAGCAACTGAGAGCAGCCAGAGCGTCTTTGTGTTCGGCGTGTACTGCGCTGCTCTTGCGCTGCCGTTAGCTGTCTTTGGCTGCTTTCTGCACGATTTCCGGGATCAGCAGCCAGCGCAGCGACCACGCGCCCTGATCGTATTCCAGACACGCCGTGCCGGAAGTCGTGAGCCACACCGGGCGATGGCCGGGCTGCCCGGTCAGCAGCAGGCTGGCAAGCTCCTCCATGAACGGGTTGTGCCCGACGAACATCACCGGCTCCGGCTCCAGCTGAAGCGCGCGCGCCAGTGCCTCGACCGGGTCGTCATAGGTCAGCCCGGCGACCGCGATCACACCCCCTGGCGGGCGCAGCGCGTGGCCGAAAATCTCGGCGGTCTGGCGGGCGCGGACCAGCCCGCTATGCCGAATCTGGTGGACGGCGAGGCCCGCTTTCGCCATGCGCCGCGCGATGCGCTCGACATCCGCCTGACCGCGCTCGGTCAGCGGACGCTGGGCGTCGTCGGCGTAGCCCGATTGCGCCGCCTTGCCATGCCGGACGAGATACACACGCATCGCCGCCTCCTTGTCTGCGCTCACCACAGGTCGAGCTTGCCGGGCGGGTTGCGGAGCGCGTCCCAGAACTCGTCCAGCGTTAGCGGCGTGAACGATTTTGGCCCGACCAGATACGCCTCGTTTTCCATCATCAGGAACAGCCGCTCGCCCCGGTCGCGCTTGAGGTTGACCGCGACGTTCGGCAGCAGCAGGTCATCGCGGAACTCGTAGCGCCCCTTGACCTCGACCCAGGTGTGAAAATCCGGTAGATAGAAATCGACCAGGTAGTGCCCGGCGCCGATCCGCTCCGGCTCGTAGCGCCAGCGGATGCCGCGCCGCTCCAGCTCCTCGGCGAAGCGCACCTCCAGCTGCGAGCGCATCTCCACGCCGTTAACCACGCCGGGCAGCGAGACGATCCGGCGCTTGCCGCGTCGGGGAGCGGGTCCGCCAGGGTTCAAAGGAGCCATCGCGCCTCCTTTCCGGCCATCGATCGCGATCGGCGCTACGCGCGGCGGCTGCGCCGTGCGTCCCGGCGCTGCTGCTTGCGCTCGCGGCGCAGGGCGAAGGGGTCGGGCGTGTAATCGGGATCGTCCACTGCGCGCGGCGCGACCCACTGCTCGGCGAGTGGCGGCTCGGCGGGACCCGCTTCGGCGGGGGGCTGGGGCGGCGCAGATGGCGTGACCTCGGCGGCCGTCTGCGTCTGCCGGATCGAGCGCGGCGGTGGCATCCCGCGCTGAAGCAGGAAGAACAACTGGAGCGCCTCGTCAAACGGCACGTCGAGATCGTCCGCGACATGCTCGATCTCGCGCAGAATCTCGGACTGGCTGCGCGTCTGCGCGCCCTGCGTCCAGATCGCCTGGTAGGCGTCACGCACGGCAGGCGGCGCGATCACCGTGACGGTCACGGGGCGCTCGGCGGCAGGCACCAGGCCGTACGCTTCGTAGGGCGCCAGCTCCTCGACGATCACCGATTCCAGCGTCTTCACGTCGAGCGGAACCGGGTCGCCGCCGATCAGGCGCAGCCGCGCCAGGTGCTCGTACACAATATCGCGCACGCTGTCGGCCAGCAACGCCTCGAACTGCTCCTGGCGGGTATAATCGCGCAGCGTGTTGTACAGCGACTCGTCGGCGTAGGTCGGGTTGAACAGCATCGACAGCGCCACGTCGAGAGCGACCGGCAGCTCCTCCGAATCGAGCACGTTCTCGACCCGGACGGAAAGCTGAAGGCTGTTGAAGTTGACATAGGGCACGGCGCGCGCGTTCCAGCGCCAGGGCACGATCATCCGGCCCGGCTCCAGGTACTCGAAGGTTGTCTGCCCATCCTCGACCGCGTAGTACCAGCGCGGCGGCACGGCGACGATCCAGCGCGCGGTGAGCGGCGCGGCGAGGTAGCGCACGAAGACGATCACCCCGCCGATGATCAGCGCGATTCCGAGGCGGCCCAGCCATTCCAGGTTGGCGGCGAGGCCGACGACCAGCAGCCACACCACGCCCAGCAGCGCCAGCCCCAGGCCGATGACCAGCCCTTCGACCACCTGCAACGCCCACCACATCACGCTGTTGGCAGAGGCGCGCGCGCGCAGGGCCGTGTAACGCTGTCGCCACCCGGCGCGTCCGCTCCACGACGCCGCGAGCAGCGGCGGCGGCGTGCGCCGGGCAGGATCAGGACGGGGAGTCGATGAGCCTTGCGTCATTGGGGTTTCCTTCCGGGCGGCGATCCACGCCTGATTCGGATTGTCGTGCGGCCCCGCGGTCTGCGCCAAACACACGCCGCCGGGCCGCTTGCCCGCTGTTTTGATGTTCTTCGCTGCTCTTTGCTGCCGTTAGCTGTTCTGTTGCTGCTTTTCGCTTCTTTTTCGCCGCACTGCGCTACCTGCATTCTAGTGGTATTCCGGTGCGGGGTAAAGGCGCCCCCGCCGGCGTTGCGGAACCAGCGCCCTGGGCGTATCCTTAACGCACACCGCTAGAGAAAGGGGCGCGACCTGTGTCCACCCAATCATCGACTGCCCGTGTGAGCGGCTGGCGGCGCGGGCTGGCCGAGCTGGCGCCGCTGATCGCGCTGGCGCTGGCCTCCGGCGCGCTGTTCTTCGCCTGGAAAGCGGACCGGGGCACTACGCTGGTCGTGAGCGACCAGGTATCGCCAGGCGAGGCGACCGCGCTGTTGGAACGCGCCAACGACGCGGTGAATTTCACTGACAGCGTGCTGAGCTTCCTGGAAGGCGCGTCGGTGGTGCTGGGCGCGTTCATCGCGCTCGGCGCGTGGATGCTGCGCAACAGCGTCCAGGACCAGATCGCGACGATCCGCGCCGAGAATGAGCTGACCCAACGACGCCTAGCCGAGCGCGAAGCCAGTCTCAGCCAGCTTGAGGGCGAAGTGCGCAAGCATCTGGACGACGCGCTGGCGACCACGCAGCGCGAGATCGAGGACGCCCGCCAGCGGGCCGACCGCTCGTTCCGGCTGCTGAATAACCTTGTGCTGGCCGAGCAGCAGGTCCGCGCCCACAACCACGCCAGCGCGCTCAACATCCTGCACGACGCGTTTAAGCTGGAGCCGGATAATTACGCGATCAACTACCTGCTGGGCTATCTCTATTCGCTGCGCCGGGAGTATGACCGCGCGATCAAGCACCTCGAAGACTCGCTGGCGCGTGAAGACGGCTTCGCTCCCGCGATTGCGGCGCTGGGGCTGGCGCTGCGGCGCAAGGGGGACAGCCTGACCGCCGACGCCGAGCGCGCGCAGCGCAATGAGCACTGGTCGCAGGCCGAGATGCGCCTGCTCAACGCGCTGCGGCTGGACCCGCACCTGACCGATGCCGAAGGCGAGTCGTATTATGGCTCGCTGGGCGGGCTGTACCGGCGCCAGGGCCGCTACGCCGACGCCATCGACGCCTACCGCCGCGCCGAGCAGATCACGCCTGCGTCGTCGTATCCGCTCATCAACCTCGCCAGCCTGTACTGGCACCAGGGCGAGGCCGAGAAAGCGCGGGCGTACTTCGAGCGCGTGCACGACGCGGCGCGGCTCAAGCTGGACACCAACCCGCTCGACAACTGGGCGCGCGCCGATTTCGCCCAGGCGCTGGCGGCGCTGGGCCAGCGCGACGAGGCGCTGCGCCAGATCGAGTTTGTGCGCGAGAACCACCCGGAGGAAGGATTGCTGCTGACCATTCGCAGCGGGCTGGCGTTCCTGGCGGCGGGGCCGGCGCCCAATGAAGGGATCGACGCGCTGCTAGCGGCGGTCGATCACGCGCTCGCGGACCTGCCTGCTGCCCCCACGACCTCATGAGCGAGCACCTCCTGAGCCAGCCGCCGCCAGGTGATCGCGCTGCGCGCGGCGACGCGTCGCCGGAGATCGCGAGCGTGCTTCGGCTGGCGTTCGGGCGCAGCGTGCCGGTGACTGCGATCCCGCTGCCGCTGGGGCAAGCGTCACATTCGCTCGCCTTCGCGCTGGACGACCCGGCGCTCCCTTCACGCGTGCTGCTGCGCCGCTATCCTCCCCTGCACCAGCCGCGCGGCCTGTGCGCTTTCGCCGCGCAGCAGGCCCTGCGCGCGCTGAATTTCTGCGTGCCGGATGTCTATTACCTGGGCTGGAGCTACCATTCGCGCTTCCTGCTGATGCTGACTGAGTACGCGGATGGGCGCGGGGCGGAAGGCCAGCCGCATCCCTTCTTCATGCGGGTTGGCGTCAGCTTCGCGCAGCAGTTGGCCCATTTGCACGGCCTGCGCTGGGGCGAGCTGCCCGATCTGCCGGTCAAGCCACGCGGCTTTCTGCTGGACAACTTGATCGAGGCGGCGGAGACGCTCGGCAACCCGGAGTTGCGCGGGATCCTGGACTGGCTGGAGCCGCGCGTAGCGTATGTGCCCGAGCTGCCGCACACCGTTACGCACGGCGACTACACGCTGCACAACGTGCTCGCCGAAGGCACCCAAGTCGTCGCGATCCTCGGCTGGGAGAGCGCCGCGATCGCGGACCCGCGCCTGGACATCGGCTATTCGAGCGCGGCGCTGGCGACCTATGGGCTTCCGCTGGCGGACCAGTTCATCGAGGCGTATGAGGCGGCGGCGGGCCGCATCGCGGATCGCGCCTTCTGGGAGACGCTCGGCGCGCTGCGCCTGATGACGCGCATCGCGCAGACGCTCGCCCAGGCGCATCCCGCCGACGTGGAAGATCGGGTCGCGCAGGTCTGGCCGGTGTGGGAGAATCTGCTGCTGTTTGTGGAGAACCGGACGCGCGCGTCCGCCTGATTGCTCTCTGAAGTTTCTTTTTCTGCTGGTGTATGCAACTGGAAGGAACGCTCAAGAATGGACCCCCGTATTCAGAAACTCGCCAGCGTGCTGGTGAATTACTCGGTCGCGCTCAAGCCGGGCGAGCGGCTGCTGATCCGCGCGATGAGTCCTGACGCCGAGCCGCTGGCGCAGGCGCTCTACGAGGAAGCCTTCAACGCCGGCGGCCTGCCGTTCGTCTACATCATGATGGCGCAGGAAGACGAGATCGCGGTGTCGTCCGGCGCGTCGCTGGAGCAGCTCGAAGCCATCAACCCGATGCTGGAGCTGATGTACAAGACGTGCGAGTGCGTGATCCGCATCGACGCCCCGCAGAACACCCGCGCGCTGTCGCAGTACCCCGCCGGCCGCCAGCGCGCCCGCGCGGCGTACCTGAGCAAGCTGATCGGCATCCAGATGGTGCGCGAGGCCGACAAGACGCTGCGCCGCTGCACGACGCAGTACCCGACCTTCGGCCTGGCGCAGAACGCCGGAATGTCGCTGCGCCAGTACGAAGACTTTCTATTCAGCGCGTGCAAGGCCGACCAGGAAAACCCGGTCGCGCTGTGGGAAGCAGTCTTCGAATCGCACAAGCGGCTGATCGACTGGCTGAAAGGCAAGAAGCGCCTGCAAGTTAAGGGCGAGCATATCGACCTGGAGATGTCGATCGAAGGGCGCAGCTTCATCAACGCAGGCGGGCGCCACAACATGCCCGACGGCGAGATTTTCACCGGGCCGGTCGAGGACAGCGTCAACGGCTGGGTCCGCTTCACCTATCCCGGCTACTATCACGGCAACGAGGTCAAGGGCGTGGAACTGCGCTTCGAGAACGGGCTGGTGGTCGACGCCACGGCGCAAAGCAACGAGGGCTTCCTGCTCAGCACGCTCGACACGGACCCCGGCGCGCGCCGCCTGGGCGAGTTCGCGATCGGCACTAACCGTGACATTCAGGAGTTCACCGGCTCGATCCTGTTCGACGAGAAGATCGGCGGGACGGTGCACATGGCGGTCGGCCAGGGCTACGGCGAGAGCGGCAGCGTCAACCAGTCGTCGGTGCACTGGGACATGATCTGCGACATGCGCGCCGGTGGCGAGATCATCGTGGACGGCGAGTTGTTCTACAAAGATGGGGAGTTTGTGATCTAGGCGCAGCGAAAGACAGCAAAGAGCAGCGAGGGCAAGGGTCAACCTGCTTTAGCTGTCTTTCGCCACTTGATAGCTGTTCTTCGCTTGTCTCTGCTCGCCGTTCACCGCTGTCCCGCGAACAAAAAGCCCCGACCGCGCAGGCCGGGGCTTCCCGTGCTCCTCAGGTAGGATTCGAACCTACAACCCTCCGGTTAACAGCCGGATGCTCTGCCGTTGAGCTACTGAGGAAGATGGCAGAAGGATACCAAAGCGCCCCTTGACTGTCAAGGTCGCTTTTGCGTCAGAACGCACCATATTGCCCCGCGCAATCGGCGCGTACAGGCGTGGATGGGGAAGACCCCGCTAGACGGTCGGGCTGACGAACACCTGGTCGTCGACGACCCGCACGTGCCACATCGGCAGCCAGTGAGTCAGGACCGTCAGGGCCGTCTGCTCCTCAATCAGACGCCCGTCCTTCAGGCTATACTTCGCGCCGGTATTGGGCGAGGTCAGGACGCAGTCGAGCACTTCGCCGTGCGCGATTGAGCCGCCGGTTTGCGGATCGCGGTCTTCCAGCGCGTAGATGCCCGTGTCGCAGGCGACAATCAGCAGCTTGACGTCGTCCAGGTGCACCGTCTTTTTCCCGCGCGTGGGAAGATCCGCCCGGTCACAAACGAAGCGGTACCCTTCAAGCGTGGATGCCATATGAAGCCCCTCCTCGCGGCCAGTGGCAGAGCTAAAACCACTCCGAGATGAGGGCTGGCGAGCCAGCCGGGTGGGCCGGGCCTGGCGCCCAGGAGGTCTGCGTGGATGAAACGCAGGGGGAACTTCTTACCCTCATTATATCATGAGACATGCCCCTGGTGGCGGAGCCGCGCCTAATTCATTGCCAGTCGCGCTGCCGCCGAGTATGATCAGCGGGTGGGCAGCGCCGCCCATCTGTGATAAAATCTACAAACTTTCACCTTGTTCAGAATAATCTAAACGACGGAGAGCGCCGGCGATGGCCTATGACGATCTACATGCCTTTGTGGCCCGCCTGGAAGCGGCCGGTGAGCTGGTGCGCATCACGACGCCGGTCAGCGCGCACCTGGAAATCACCGAAATCGCCGATCGGGTCAGCAAAGGGCCAGCGGGCCGCAACAAGGCGCTTCTGTTCGAGAATGTCGAAGGCAGCGCGATGCCGGTGCTGATCAACGCGTATGGCTCGGCGCGGCGCATGGCCTGGGCGCTCGGCGTGGACGATCTGGAAGACCTGCGCCGCAACCTGGCCGCCGTGATCGATCCGCGCCTGCCGCGCGGCCTGCGCGCGATGGCCGGGCGCGGGCTGGGGCTGCTCGGCGCGCTGCGCAGCATCGGGCTGGGGCCGAAGCGCGTGCGCCAGGGCAAGGCCCGCTGCCAGCAGGTGATCATCACCGATAACCCTTCGCTGGATATGCTGCCGATTCCGACCTGCTGGCCGGAGGACGGCGGCCCATTCATCACGCTGCCGCAGGTTATCACGCGGGACCCGGCAACCGGCCAGCGCAACGTCGGGATGTACCGCTTGCAGAAGGTGGACGAGCGCACGCTGATGATGCACTGGCAGCGGCACAAAGGCGGCGCAGAGCACGAGCGCGAGGCGCGCGCCATGAACCTGCCGCGCATCCCGGTCGCGGTCGCGCTGGGCGGCGACCCGGCGGCGATGTGGTGCGGCTCCGCCCCGCTGCCGCCCGGCATCGACGAGTACCTGCTGGCCGGGTGGCTGCGCGGCAAGCCTGTCCCGTTCGTCAAGTGCATCACGCAGAATCTGGAGGTTCCCGCTGACGCCGAGATTGTGATCGAGGGCTATCTGGATCCTAACGACCAGCGCCCGGAAGGGCCATTCGGCGATCATACGGGCTTCTACACGCCGCAAGACCTGTTCCCCGCGATGCACATCACCGCCATCACCCACCGGCGCGACTCAATCTTCCCAACGACTGTCGTCGGCAAGCCCCCGATGGAAGACGCCTGGATGGGCAAGGCGACCGAGCGCCTGTTCCTGCCGCTGATGCAGTTGTTTATGGGCGAGATCCTCGATGTCAACATGCCTGCCGAGGGCGTGTTCCACAACCTGGTGATCGTCAGCCTCAAGCCGCGCTTTCCCGGCCACGCGCAGAAGGTCATGTATGGGCTGTGGGGCCTGGGCCTGATGATGCTCGCCAAAGGCTTGGTCGTGGTGGATGGCGACGTGAACGTGCACGACCTCGACGCCGTGGCGAGCGCAGTGCTGAACAACGTCGATTGGCAGCGCGACGCGACCGTGGTCGATGGCGCGGTGGACCAGCTTGACCATTCCGCCATCTTCGACTCCTATGGCGGCAAGATCGGCGTGGACGCGACGCGCAAGCCCGATCGCGCGCAGCCTGCCCTGAGCCGGACGCTCGACCGCGCCGGGCTGGACCGGCTGGCGGGCGTCCACGCCTGGACGACGGTCAAGGACGGCGTGCTGATCGCCGCCATCGACAAGACGCATCTGCCCATCGCCGACGCTTACGAGGCGCTCTGGACGCTCGCGCCGGGCTACAACCTGGTGCTGCTGGACGAGTCGGTCGACGTACACAACCTGTCGGATGTGGCGTGGCGCACGTTGGGCAATGTGGACTGGCGGCGCGATATTCTCATTCAGAAGGGCGGGATCGATCACTTCGCGAAAGGGGCTACGCCGGCCTGCGTCGGGATCGACGCGACGAGCAAAGGCCCGCGTGACGGGCACCCGCGCGGCTGGCCGGTCGAGATCGAGATGAGCGCCGAGATCAAGCAGCGCGTGGATGAGAAGTGGGCGGCGTATGGGATCGACTAAACGCGCGCTCGACGCCGCCGAAGCGCGCGGTTTGCGCCCGGACACGCTCGCCTATAAGGTTCGCGTCTTTCTGGACCTGGTGCGCTTCGAGCACACGGTTTTCGCTCTGCCGTTCGCCTATATCGGCCTGGTGCTGGCCGCCGAGGGCTTGCCCGCGCTGTGGGATTTGCTGTGGGTCAGCGTGGCGATGGCGGCGGCGCGCACGCTGGCGTTCGCCGTCAACCGGCTGGCGGACCGGACGTATGACGCGCGCAACCCGCGCACGCGCCACCGCCCCAGCGTGACCGGCGCGATCGCGCCCGGCACGATCGCGCTGTTCGCCGGCGTATCGCTTGCTGTATTGCTGGTCGCTGCCGCGCTGCTCGACCCGCTGGCGCTCAAGCTCGCGCCGCTGGCGGTGTTGTTCCTGGTGGGCTACAGCTTCACCAAGCGCTTCACCGTTCTGGCGCACTGGGTGCTCGGCTTCACCGACGCGCTGGCGGTCGGCGGCGGCTGGATCGCGGTGCGCGGCTCGTTCTTCGCGCCAGATGACCTTCCGGCCTGGCTGCTGATCGCGGCGGTCACGTTCTGGATCGCGGGGTTTGACCTGATCTACGCCTGCCAGGACTATGAGCACGATGTGGCCGAGGGGCTGCACGCCTGGCCGGCGCGGTTCGGGATCGCCAGCGCGCTTGGTCTGGCGAAGCTCAATCATGTTGTTTTTCTGGCGTTTCTGGCGCTGGCCGGGCTGGCCGCCGGGCTGGGGTGGCCGTATTACGCCGCCGCCGTGATCACCGCCGGGCTGCTGGTCTACGAGCATCGTCTCGTCTCGCCGGATGATCTCAGCCGGGTCAACGTGGCGTTCTTTAACATGAACTCGTACATCGCGCTGACGCTGCTGGCCGGGACGATCTTAGCCTTTAGCCTTTAGCTGTTAGCCTTTAGCTAAGAGCTAATTGCTAACTGCTAACCGCTTCTTTCTCATCACAAGGAGAGGTTATCTACCATGCGCCGTATTCATCTTTCGCTTGTGCTTGCGCTGGCGCTGCTGTTGGGCGCGCTCGCGCCGGGCGCGGCGGCTCAGGACGAGCCGCTGCGGATGGGCCTGCTGCCGATTCTGGACGTGCTGCCCTTCTACGTCGCGCAAGAAGCGGGCTATTTTGAGGAAGAGGGCGTCGAGCTGGAGCTGATCCCGGTCAGCAGCGCGCTGGAGCGCGACCAGATGCTGCTCGTCGGCGAGATCGACGGGATGCTCAACGACCTGATCAGCACCGGCATCTTCAACCAGGACGAGACGCGCGTCGTGATCGTCGCGCTGGCGCGCAAAGCCTACGACGAAGCGCCGCAGTTCCGCATTCTGGCCGCGCCGCGCAGCAATATCACGATCCCGTCCGATCTCGTTGGCAAGGAAATCGCCATCAGCGAAAACTCGGTCATTCACTACATCGCCCAGCGCATGCTGGAACAGGCCGGGATCAGCGCCAGCGAGGTCACGTGGCGCCCTGAGCCGAACATCCCGGTCCGCTACCAGCTTCTGATGGAGGGCCAGCTTCCGGTCGTGGTCCTGCCGGACCCGCTCGCCCAGGCCGCGATCGAGGGCGGCGCGATCCTGATCGAAGACGACAGCGCGCTGGTGGATACCGGGTTCAGCCAGAGCGTGCTGAGCTTCCGCCGCGAGATCGTCGAGGAGCAGCCGGAGAAGGTCGAAGCGTTCCTGCGGGCGTGGATGCGCGCCGCCGAGGACATCAACGCCGATCCCGAAGCCTACCGCGAGCTGTGGATCGAGCACACCAACGTCCCGGACAGCGTCAAAGACAGCTACCAGCTTCCCCCCTTCCCGACCTACGAGATCACCCAGCCCGAAGCCTGGGAAGACACGGTGGACTGGCTGATCGAGCAGGAGATCATCGAGAACCGCCCGGCGTATGAGGATACAGTCGATCCGAGCTTTATCGAGGCGATCGCGCCGGAAGATATGGGCGAGGCCGAAGGTGAAGCGGGTGTCGCCGGTGATCCGGAGGCGGGCGCGACGGTCTTCACCAGCCTGGGCTGCGGCGGCTGTCACGCCACCGAGGGCGACGTGACGATGGTCGGCCCCTCGCTGGACGGGCTGGCGGCGCGCGCCGGGCAGATGGTCGAAGGGCTGAGCGCGGCGGCGTATGTCGAGCAGTCGATCGTCGAGCCGGACGCGCACGTGGTCGAGGGCTTCAACGCAGGCATCATGCCGCCTTACGCCAGCCTGAGCGAAACCGACCTCGCCAACCTGGTCGCGTACCTGCTGACCCTGGATTAGCGGCTTGTGAGATGCGCCGGGCCGGGCGCGCTGCTCGGCCCGGCGCTAAGTTCGATGGATGAACGCATGACGGCAGTGACATCCGAGCCGGGAGTGATGGTCACGCTCGACCGGCTCACGTTCCGCTATGGCCCGCGCGCCACGCCGATCTTCCAGGACTTTAGCTGGACGGTGCGCGAAGGCGAGTCGTGGTCGATTATCGGGCCGTCCGGCTGCGGCAAGACCACGCTGCTGACGCTGATCGCGGGACTGCGCCGGGCGACCGCCGGGACGATCACGGTCGGCGGCACGCGCATCGAGCGCCCGCGCCCGGAAACCGGCCTGATTTTGCAGGATTACGGCCTGCTGCCCTGGGCGACGGTCGAGGACAACGTGGCGCTGGGGCTGCGCGTGCGCCGCTTCTACGGGCCGGATGGCACGCACGCGCCGCGCGCCGAGAAGGTGTTGGGCCGCCGCGCCGCGCGCGAGGTGGTCGACGGCTGGCTGCGCCGGCTCAACATCGACGAGCAGCGCAGCCGCTATCCCGGCGCGATCTCCGGCGGCCAGCGCCAGCGCACCGCCATCGCGCGCACGCTCGCGCTCCAGCCGGACCTGCTGCTGATGGACGAGCCGTTCAGCAGCCTCGACGCGCCAACGCGCGAAGACTTGCAGAACCTGATCTTGCAGCTTCAGCGCGAGATCAAGCTGACGAGCATCATCGTCACGCACGCCATCGAAGAAGCGGCGATTTTGGGCCGGAAGATTCTGGTGCTCGGCCAGCCGCCGAATACCGCGCCGGTGATTGTCCCGAACCCGGAGTCGGGCGCACCGGGCTTTCGCAGCACGGGGATATTCCTGGACCGATGCAACCAATTACGCACCCTCCTGGGCCTGACGGTCTGACGACCACCCGGCCCGACGCGGCGCTGCCCGCGCCCGATCCGGCCCGGATGGTTTTGCGCGGGATGGGCCGCCGCCTGCTCAACCTGGGGCTGGCGATCGGCATCTTCGTGCTGTCGTGGATCGCGCTGGCCGCCGCGCTGAACCGCGAGATCATGCCCTATCCGTGGCAGGTGCTCCCGGTCTTCGTCGAGGAAATGCAGGGCAGCCTGTGGGATCATACGCTAGTCAGCGCGCGCCGCGTGCTGAGCGCGATCGCCGCCGCCGTGCTGCTCGCGACGCCGGTTGGCCTGGGGCTGGGGCAGATCCGCGTGCTCAACCGCATCTTCTCGCCGCTGATCGCGCTGGTGCACCCGATCCCGAAGGTCGTCTTCCTGCCGATCATTCTGGTAATCATGGGGATCGGCGAGACCTCGAAGGTGTTTCTGATCGCGCTGATCCTGTTCTTCCAGATTCTGGTCGTCGTGCGCGACGAGGCCGCCAGCCTGCGCCCGGAGCTGATCCAGTCGGTGCGCTCGCTGGGCGCGGGGCGGCGCGCGTTGTTTCGCTACGTCTACCTTCCGGCCTCGCTTCCGGCGGTGCTGACGGCGCTGCGCGTCTC
>DAOKYY010000029.1:0-38784 GCA_035325905.1 Aggregatilineaceae bacterium
CCCGGGTAAAGTGCATCACAAGCTCTAGAGCACGCTCACCGGGAACTCGATCAAGCACGTGCTGCCAAAGGCTTCGAGCGGCTGGTTGCGAGCCAGGTACTCGGCGCACACCGGCGCGTCGCGATCGTCCGGGTGGCGCGTAAAGCCATCTCCGGCGAACAGATCGTTGACGTTGATCTCGTCGTGCAGGAATTGGCGCACCGCCGCGACATCGCCCCCTTCGGCGAGCGCTTCCTCGTAGCTGAGCTGGCACAGGCGCGACGCAGCCCGCTCGATCCGCTCGCGCCAGTCGGGGTAGACCTCCGCCGCCAGCTCTAGCAAGTTGTCCCACGTCGCCAGCTTGAGCGCGGCGGACGGGATCAGCGCCAGCTTGAAGCGCGTGCCGCGCGCCACCAGGTCTTCGATTGTCGCGTCGCCGTAGCCGATATGGCGCAGAATGTCAGCGCCGCCCAGCCCAACCAGGCCGGCTAGACCTTCGGAATCCAGCAGAAATACGATGCGGCGGCGCGGGTCACTGCTCAGGTTCTGGAAGGCACTGCCGTCCGTGCCGCGCAGCACGCGCCCGGCGAACCCGTTATCCGGCACGGGCAGGCGCAGGCCGCGCCCAAACGCCTGCGCGAATACGCGCGCGAACCCGCCGAAAAGCGCCTCGCCGTCGCCGCCGAAGGTGATGTCCAGTCTCACGGACCCCGCCTGCTCACCCGGCGACGACGCGAACGAACTTGCGCTTGCCCACTTGCAGCACGGCAGGCGCCTGGTCGGGCGCGATCTCCGCCTCAAAATCCGTGACGCGCTCGCCGTCGAGGCGCACGCCCCCCCCCGTGATCTGGCGCTTGGCGTCGTTTTTGCTGGCGGTCAGCCCGGCCCCGGCCAGAATATCGACGATGCGCGCCGGCGCCGTGATCGTGAAGCTCGGCATCTCGTCGGGCAGCCCCTCCCCCTGGATCACGGTCGCGAAATGGCGCGCGCCCTGCGCGGCGGCTTCTTCACCCATGAAGATCGACACGATCGCGTGCGCCAGCTCCTTCTTGACCTGCATCGGCTCGGTTGCCATGCGCGCTTTCAGCGCGTCGAGCTGGTGCTCGTTCCATCCGAGTAGCAGCTTGTGGTATACAGGCATGGCCTTGTCCGGCACACTCATAACCTTGCCGTACATATCTTCCGGCGTGGTCAGCAGAGGGATGTGGTTGCCCATACTCTTGCTCATCTTCACTTCGCCGTCGGTGCCGGGCAGAAGCTCACCCATGATGATCGCGATCAGCGGCGGCAT
Source organism: Aggregatilineaceae bacterium (assembly GCA_035325905.1). Lineage (GTDB taxonomy): Bacteria > Chloroflexota > Anaerolineae > Aggregatilineales > Aggregatilineaceae > DYGX01. The sequence continues at coordinate 1,271 of DAOKYY010000029.1, forward strand.
CCCCACCGCCTGCTGAAGCTTGCGTCCGGCGACGAGGATGTTGAACAACTGGTCCTGCCCGCCAACCTGCACGTCGGCCCGCAGCGCGACGGCATCATACGCCTGCATCAGCGAGTAGAACATCTCGTGCAGATAGATCGCCTCGCCCTGCTCCAGCCGTCGCGCGAAGTTCTCGCGCGTCAGGAACTGCTGCACGGTGAAGTTCTGCGCCAGCCGGATGATGTCGCGAAAATCGAGCGAAGACAGCCATTCGTCGTTGCGCCGCACCTCCGTCCGCTCCGGGTCGAGAATCTTGAACGCCTGCTCCTGATAGGTCCGGGCGTTCTCCTCGGCTTGCTCCGGCGTGAGCTGCTCGCGCGCCTTGTCCACGTCGGACGGATCGCCGATCAGGCTGGTGAAGGTGCCAATCAGGAAGATCACGTCGTGCCCGAACTCCTGAAACTGGCGCAGCTTGCGCATGGTGATCGTGTGACCGAGGTGCAGGTCGGGCTTGCGAGGGTCGTAGCCGCAATAGACGCGCAGCGGTCGTCCTTCGCGCTGCGCCTGGATCAAGCGCTCGCGCAGCTCGTGCGTCATATGCTCTTTGGTCTGGGGATCGCCGTAGGCTGTCCCCGACATCAAGACTTCGACCTGCTCGTCAATTCCCGGCATGGTAACTCGCGTCCTTTCGTGCGTAGATTCTTCGCAATCGAGCGTTGCGGTCCCCGTAAAACGCGACAATCATACCATAGGCGGGGCGCGAAATCACCCGCCGCCTGCTACCGCGCGGCGCAGGTTGCCACGCCGCCGCACAATCGGTTACGCTCTATGTCAGCCAGCGCGCTCAGGCCGGGAGGGTATCGCGGAATCCGGCGCCGGCGCGTCGATCAGGAGCATTGTGGCGCATTTCATCAAGTACTGGAAATGGCCGACGGTCCAGCCGCGCTATGACGAGCCGCTGCCAACCCTGCGCCACATGGGCAGCCGCCAGTTCAGCCGGGTTGCGCCGGGCGATGTGATCTGGATGATCACCGTCCAGCCGGGGACGGATATCCTGTTCGTCGTCGGCAAGCTGACCATCGGCTGGCTCGGCGACCGCGAGACAGCCATGCGCATCCTGGGCGTCACCCGGCTGTGGGACGCGCCTTTCCATGTGATCGCGCAGGAGATTGTCGCGGGGACAGGGACGGGCGAGCCGTTCAAGGAGATCAGCCTGCGCGAGATCGCCGCCAAGCTGCGCTTTGTCAGCCCCGCTGGCCGCGATCGCCTGCGGACGGTCGGCGGACGCGTCCACCCAACCCAGCTACAGACGATGCGCCAGCTCACGGATGAGAGCGCGCGGCTGCTGGCGCGGGCTTGGGAGCGCGCGCCCGCCGGTCGCAGCCCGGAAGGGTCGGGCGCGAGCGAGCCAGGGCGCTGAATCGGTCAATCGTGTAACGGCACGCCGGGCGGCGTCGGGCCGCACCGGCCAGGCACCCAACATCGCATGCTAAGAACCCACCGCCGGAAGATCATCGGGGATATTACTTCCCGCAAGACGCGGACACTGCTCGTCACCTTGAGCGTGTTTGTGGGCGTGCTGGGCGTGGTCGTGCTGATCACGCTCGGCGAGCTGATCACGCGCCAGCTCGAAAAAGACCTGAACCCGCGCGAGATGGCGATGCTGCGCGTCTATCTCGACCAGCCGGCGGGCCGCCGCGCCGATAACGAAGCCGTCCTGCAACTGCTGCGCAGCCGGCCGGGCGTCACGGACGTTGAGGGGCAAGCTGTCTTCGGGTTCCAGTGGAAGCTGCCCGAAGAGACCGAGTTCCGTAACGGGCAGATGTACGCCTACTCCGAGCCGTTCGGCAGCATCGATCTGGAGCCGGTGCGCCTGGTGCGAGGCCGCTACCCGACTCCCGACGCGGGCGAGATCGCGATCGAAATCCGTATGGCGCAGAAATACGGCATCCGGCTGGGCGACACGATCATCGCGCAGCGCAACGGCTTCGGCACCGCCGATCTGAAGGTGGTCGGCTTCATTTTTCAGCCGTATCTCTACGTTGGCAGCACGGAGAACACCGAGAGCGTTTACCTCGCGTATTCCGACGCGCAGAACATCCTGCGCTTCACCGGGTTCAGCTCGCTCTACGTGCGCTTTACCGACTTCGGAACTGCCCGCGAGCGCTCGCCGGAGTTCCGGCGCGTAATCACCAACCTGACACCCTACAGCATCGCCTTCTACCTGCTCGACAACCCGCAGAAAAACGCATTCATCGTCGGCGCGCGGCAGTTCAGCCAGGTGCTCACCATCCTGGCGCTGGTTGCGATGGTCGTCGCCAATTTCCTGGTCACGAATGTTATCAATACCATCGTGGCAGAACAGCGCCAGCAGATCGGCGCGATGAAAGCGATCGGCGCCACGTCCGCCGACATCCTGATCATCTATCTGGGGCTGGCGCTGGTCTACGGCGTTCTGGGCACGATCCCCGGCGTTCTGGCCGGGCTGCCGATCGGGCGCGCGGTGGCCGTCGAGGCGGCCCCGATCGCCAACACCCTGCTCGAAGACACCACGCCGCCGCTGATCGCCGTCGTAGTCGGGCTGGGGATGGGGCTGGCGGTGCCGGTGCTGGCCGCTCTGCCCCCGGTCCTGAGCGGCGCGCGGGTGACGATCCTCGAAGCGATGACCGACCAGGGCATCAGCTCAAGTTACGGCAAAGGCCCGCTCGCCGCGTTGATCGCGCGCAGCCCGCTGCCCGCCACGCTTGAGCACGCGGTTAACAACATCCTCCGACACAAATCGCGCCTGGCGCTGACGCTGCTGACGCTCACGCTGGCGACCGCCTCGTTCATGGGCATGTACGCCGTTTTCGACCGGCTCAACGGCGTGATCACCGACATCCGCGCCGAGCTGCGCCTGGACTTTTCGGTCGATACCGCGCGTCTGAGCGTCTTTAGCGTGATGCAGAGCCTGCTGTCCGAGGAGCCAATCTCCGAGATTCAGCCCGGCGTTGCCGTCGAAGTCACGGTCAACGACCCGGTTGGCGACGCAGAGACGACGGAGGAAACCGCCGCCAGCGAGGAAGCGCCACACATCTTCGTGACCGCCGTAGACCCGATGACCAATACGCGCGACATCACGCTGATCGAGGGCACCGGCTGGCAGGAAGACCCCGCTCGCAGCGGCGTCGTGATCACCGAGGAGATTGCCGATCGTTTTGGCAAGGGCGTGGGCGACGAGATCACGCTCAGCTCGGCGGAGAACACGCGCACCTACCCGATCATCGGGATCGCGGAATACCCGCTGCAAACGGCGTTCATGCCTGCGGACGAGCTGGCGGCGTTCATCGGCACGCTGCGCGACGCGCCGGAGCCAAACGCTTACTGGCGCGAAGTGACCGTCGCGAACGGCGACCTCCGGCCCGTCGATCTATCGAACTCGGAGACCGTCTGGGCGGTGGGGATCGACGAGCGCGTAGGCCGTTTCCTGGCGCCGTCATTCAGCGTAGACCAGCCGGCGGTCATCGTCAGCCGCAACCTGGCTGACGCGCTCGGCGTCACCGAAGGCGACACGCTTGCGCTGCGCCCCGCCGGGGACTCATTGATCGGCACGCTGCTCGATCCGCCAAGAACGGACTTTCCGATTCTGCGCGTGGTGGATATCGATCCGGCGCAGATCAGCTTCATCCTGCGCCAGGCGCCTGAAGGCGCGCTCGACGCTTCGGACGTGCGTCTGATCGCGCTGCACTGGACCGCGCTGGCCGACCTGGTGCACGAAGACTACCGCGAGTTCACGCCGCGCACCTTCCGCGTGGACCTGGCCGATCCCTTCGACCCGCGCCTGTTCGCGCGGCCCGTCCCGGTCTACTCCGACCAGGTCGATTTCGCCGACCGCGTGGCGGATACGATCCTCAGCCTGGGCGTCGTGATGAGCTTCGCCGCGCTGCTGATGGGCCTCGTCGGCGGGATTGGCCTGTTCACACTGACCTCGATCTCGGTGCACGAGCGCCAGCGCGAGATCGGCGTGATGCGCTCGGTCGGCGCGACCTCCAGCGTGATCATCCGCCAGTTTCTGACCGAAGGGATCGTGCTCGGCCTCGGCGCGTGGCTGCTCGCGCTGCCGCTCAGCTACTTTCTCAGTCGCCTTCTGCTGGCGTCGGTGCCCTTCAACGAGGTCATCCGCTTCGAGTACACCCTGCTCGCGCCGCTCTTGGGGCTGGCCGGCGTGCTGATCATCACCGTCCTGGCGACGCTCTACCCCGCCATCCGCGCCAGCCAGAAAACCGTCGCCGAAATTCTGCGCTACCAGTAGCGGACAGACCCGGCGGCGCGCATCCGCTGCGCCGGGGCCGCCGTTGCCAAGCGCGCCCCCGCTCACTATAATTGCCGCGATTCGTCTCCATGTGCCCGCCCGAATGCGAGCCAATCCGAAAGAGAATCGTCGCCGATGAAAAAGATGACCAGCGCGCAGGTGCGCGAGGCGTTCCTCGATTTCTTTGAAGAGATGCACCACAAGCGCGTCGCCTCGTCGTCGCTCGTGCCGGGCAACGATCCCACGCTGCTGTTCACCAACGCCGGAATGGTGCAGTTCAAGGATGTCTTCCTGGGGCTGGACCAGCGCAGCTACTCGCGCGCGACGACCGCGCAGAAATGCATGCGCGTCAGCGGCAAGCACAATGATCTGGAGAACGTCGGCCCCTCGCCGCGCCATCACACGTTCTTCGAGATGCTCGGCAATTTCAGCTTCGGTGACTACTTCAAGCGCGAGGCGATCCGCTACGCCTACGACCTGCTGACGCGCGTCTACGAGCTGCCGCCCGACCGGCTGGCATTCACCGTCTTCGAAAATGATGACGAGGCGTACAGAGTCTGGGTTAACGAGATCGGCGTCGATCCCCGGCGCGTGGCGCGGCTCGGCCCGAAGACGAACTTCTGGCAGATGGCCGAGACCGGCCCCTGCGGCCCGACCAGCGAAATCCACTGGGACCAGCGCCCGCAGGACGGCATCAACACGATCATTGGGGACTTAGAAGCGGAAAGCGACCGCTTTCTGGAGCTGTGGAACCTCGTCTTTATGCAGTATAACCGGCTTCAGCCGGACCCAAATCATACCGGCCAGTGGGATGAGCCGCTTCCCAAGCCCGGCGTGGATACCGGCATGGGGCTGGAGCGCATTGTGAGCGTCGTCCAGAACGCCAGCGCGAACTACGAGACGGACCTGTTCATGCCGCTGATCCGCCGCGTTCAGGCCCTCACCGGCCACACCGACGCCGAGCGCGACGCGAACATCGTGCCCTACCGCGTGATCGCCGACCACATTCGCGCGGCGACCTTCCTGATCGCGGACGGCGTGCGTCCTGGCGCGACCGGGCGCGACTACGTCTGCCGCATGGTGATCCGGCGCGCGGTCCGCTTCGGGGCCAAGCTCGGCTTTGAGGAGCCGTTCCTGGCGGAGGTAGCGGATGTGGTGATCGACATCATGGGCGATCACTACACCGAGCTGCCGGAGCGCCGCGAGGCCATCCGCCGCACGATTACGAACGAGGAAGTGCGCTTCCGCCGCGCGATGGACCGCGCCCTGGCGGAGCTGGGCGAGATGCTGGCTGCTCTGCCCGCAGGCGGCGAGCTACCCGGCGGGCTGGCCTTCCGCCTGCACGCGGAGAAGGGCCTGCCGCTGGAGATCACGCGCGACATCGCTCAGGAGCAGGGGTACACCGTTGACGAGGCCGGTTTCCGCGAGGCGCAAGCGCGTCACGAAGCAGTCAGCCGGGGGCGCGATGGCGGCGCGTTCGGCGCGATCGCGACCGGCGAAGTCTACCAGGCGGCGCTCAACGCGCTGCGCCAGGCGGGGCGGCTGAATGGTGGCGTCCGCCAGGAGCAGTACGGGCCGCTGGAGCACGACGCGACGATCATCGCGATGCTGCGCGACGGCGAGCTGATCGAGCAGGCCCAGGCGGGCGACACGGTCGAGGTCGTGCTCGACGTAACCCCCTTCTACGTCGAGGCGGGCGGGCAGGTCAGCGACACCGGCGCGTTGCAGGGCGCAGATTGGACGGTCGATGTCGAGGACGTGCGCCAGCCGGTCGGCGGGCTGATCGTGCATCGCGGCGAAGTGGTCGAGGGCCAGCCCCGCGTCGGCGCGCGCTGCACCGCGCAGGTGGACGCCGGGCGCCGCCTGGATATTATGCGCAACCACACCGCGACCCATCTGCTCCACGCCGTGTTGCGCAGCGTGCTGGGCACGCACGTCCAGCAGCGCGGCTCGCTGGTCGCGCCGGATCGTCTGCGCTTCGACTTCAGCCACGACCAGCCGATCACCGCTGAGGAACTGGACACCATCGAGCGCGAGATCAACGCCGCGATCCTGGCGAATATGCCGGTGCGCGCAGTGTGGAAAGACCTTGCCACGGCGCGGGCCGAGGGCGCGATGGCGCTCTTTGGCGAAAAATACGGCGACCGCGTGCGCACGATCAACATTATGCAAACCGAATCCGACCGCTTCAGCTACGAGCTGTGCGGCGGCAACCACGTCGAGCAGACCGGGGTGATCGGCCCGTTCGTAATCACCGCCGAGGGCAGCGTCGCGCAGGGCATCCGCCGCATCGAGGCGCTGACCGGGCGCGGCGCGGAAGCCTACATCCGCCGCCACCTGCGCGAGCTGGATCAGGTCGCGGCCCGGCTGGGCGCGACGCCCGAATCGGTCGCGCCGCGTGTTGACGCGCTGCTCGATGATCTCAAGCAGCAGCAGAGCGAGAACGCCCGCCTGCGCCGCCAGCTTGCCCGCTTCGAATTCGAGGCGCTGCTGGCCCAGGTCCAGACCGTCGGCGGCGCAAGCGTGCTGGTCGCCGAGATTCCACCGACCGCGCCGGACACCCTGCGCGAGATGACCGACTGGTTCCGCGACCGTGCCGGCAGCGGCGTGGTCGTGCTCGGCACGGTGGCGGACAGCGGCAAGCCGCAGTTGATCGCCGCCGTGACCAAGGACCTGACCCAGCGCATCCAGGCTGGAAACGTCATCAAGGCAATCGCGCAGACCATCGGCGGCGGCGGCGGCGGTCGGCCGGACATGGCGCAGGCCGGTGGCAAGCACGCCGAGCGCCTGCCCGATGCGCTGCGCCAGGCCGTGGACGTGATCCGGCAGGCGTTGGAGAGCCGTTAAAAGCAGCGAGCGGCAGTTAAGGGCAGCCAGAAGCAGCTAAAAGCAGTAGAAAGCGACGACAGGCAGATGCCGCTTTTGCTGCACTCTGCTGCTCCTTGCTGTCTTATGCTCCCCTGTGCTACAGTTCGCGCCATGAAACCCACCCTGCACGTTCTGCGGCTCGAACCGCATGATGATGTCGTCTCGATCCGCGACCGTCTGACCTTCGTGCGCTCGACGCATGTGCTGCTGGTCTGGCCGGATGGCGGCGCGATCTTTCCGCGTCGCAAGCTCGATCTGCTGCTGGTCCAGCGCCAGGCGCAGCAGCTCGCCATGCGTCTCGCGCTGGTGACGACCGACCCCGCCATCATCGACTATGCCGACGATCTGCACCTCTCCGTCTTCCCGACCGTGGACGCCGCCCGCCGCTCGCGCTGGAAGAAGCCGCGCAACAAGGTCTTCGCCGCCCGCGCGCACGACCCCGCGCTTCAGCTCGAGCGCGCCGAGCACGTCGCGTGGCTGGCGGAGCGCGCCGCTGCGCGCAGCCGCCGGTCGTCGCGGCTGGGGCGCTGGATCGTCTTCGGGATCGTGCTCCTGGCGCTCGGAGCGGCCTTCTGGCTGGTTGCGCCCAGCGCCACCGTGACGCTGACGCCCGCCGCCGACCAGATCGCCGTGACGGTCAGCATCACCGCCGATCCAGCGCTGACCGACATCGACATCGAAACCGCGCGCATGCCCGCGACGGTCGTCTCGCTGGAAGCAACCAGCCGCGTCACGATCGAGGCGTCGGGGCGCGCCGACGCGGGCGCGACGCGGGCCGAAGGCCGCGCCCGCCTCACCAACCTGTCCGGCGGGCCGGTGATCGTGCCCGCCGGGACGGTCCTCGCGACCGGGGAGACTTTCCCGGTCCGCTTCGAAACCCTGACCGAGCTGATCCTGCCCGCCGGAGAAGCCGCCGCCAGCGACGTGAGCATCCGCGCCCTGGCTGAGCACGCCGGGACCCAGGGTAACGTGCCGCCCGGCGCCATCACGCGCGTTGAAGGCGATCTGGCGGGCATTCTGGCCGTCACCAACCCAAACGCGACGACCGGCGGCGCGTTTCAAGAGCTGAAGGTCGTGACCGCCGGCGATCACAGCCGCCTGTTGGTGCTGGGCCGCCAGCAGGTCTTGCAGCGCGCCCGCGACCTGCTGCTGCACCAGTACAGCGGCGAGCAGTTCCTCGTCCCCGGCTCGATCACGATTATCGAAGAACGGCCCGGCTGGACGACCTACAGCGCCGTCGTCGGCGAAACCGTTGACAGCGTCAGCCTGGACCTGCGGGCGCGCGTCCAGGCGGTGATCGTGGACGAGCGGCTGGCGCGCCAGGTGGCCTACGCCGCGCTGCGACCGCGCGTCCGCCCAGGGCTGGAGATCGCGCCCGGCGCGCTGACCTTCGCGCGCGGCGCGATCCAGCAGATCGAGCCGGACGGCACCGTTACCTTTCTGATGGACGTGCGCGGCAGCAGCACGGTCGCGATCAACCCGGACGCCGTGCGCGAGCGGATCGCGGGGACAAGCGTCGCCGAAGCGCGCCGCCGCCTGGAGCGCGAGCTGGTGCTGGAGCCGGACCACCCGCCGCAGATCGACGTGTGGCCGGGGCTGTTCGGGCGGATGCCCGCGCTCCCGATGCGCATCCGGGTCGAGGTTATCCAGCCGTGAGCGAAGCTGCGTTTCCAGGCCGCCTGCTGGGCGTCGATCACGGGCTGAAGGTGATCGGGCTGGCGATCTCGGACCCGACCGGCCTGCTCGCCCGCCCCCTGACCCTGCTGTGGCGCGCTTCCAGGCGCGAGGATTTCGCTCGCATCAACACGGTGATCGCGGCGCACGGCGTGGCGGGGCTGGTCGTCGGCCTGCCGGAATCGCCCCCGCACATCACCGCCTACACGCAGGCGGACCGCGTGCGGCTGTGGGCGTCTCGGCTGGCGGCGGCGGTCGAGGCGCCGGTCTACCTCTGGAACGAGCGTTATTCGTCGCAGGAAGCCGAGGAATTGCTGGCCGAGGCGGGGCGCCAGCGGCCTGAGCGGATCGACGCGGTCGCGGCGGCGGTGATTTTGCAGGGCTTTCTGGACGCGCTGCGCGCCGGGGAGCCATGGCCGGAGCCGGTCGCTCCGGCGCGGGATTAAGCAAGCGGCGGGAAGCCGTCGTGAAGCGCCGCCCATTCGCGGGTATTATGTTCCCTGAGCGATTGTGATCAGGAGCATTTCGATGGAATCAGCACCTGCTACGCCGTCCCGCAGCCTGCTCGGCGTCCTGCTCGCGCTGGCCCTGGCGATCGGGCTGGTCGCTTGTGTGGCGGGCGCCGGACTGTTCCTCTGGGCGCGCCAGGACGGCTTGAACCCGATCCGCGCCATCCAGCTGCGGATCGCGCTCGCGCAGCGCGAAGATGACCTGAACACCCCGGCGGGCGCCAGCGACGACTATCAGCGCTTCGTGGTCAACGGCGGCGACTCGGCCTATACCATCGCGCACAACCTGCTCGCCCAGCGCCTGATCACCGACGCCGAGCTGTTCGTCGATTACGTGCAGTACCACCGGCTGGACAGCCAGCTTGAGGCCGGGACATTCTACCTGCGCGACCGGCAGACCATCCCGGAGATCGCCCGCGCGCTGACCGACGCCAGCGCCGCGACGGTCCCGTTCCGCACGCTGGCGGGCTGGCGCGTCGAGGAGATCGCCGCCGTGATCGACAGCAACCCGCTGCTCGACTTCAGCGGGGCGGATTTTCTGGCGGTGGTCGGGCGCGGGGCGACCATCCCGGCGGAGTTCAAGAGCCGCAACGGGTTCCCCGACGAGATGACCAACGGGCAGCCGCCCTCGCTGGAGGGGTTCCTCTATCCGGGCACGTACCAGCTTCGCCCCGGCATCACGCCGGTCGAGCTGCGCGACGAGATGCTGGCGGCGTTCAGCGCGGCGGTGAGCGATGACTTCTACCTCAAGGCGTCGCAGCAGGGGCTGTCGATGTACGAGGTCGTCACGCTGGCGTCGATCGTCCAGCGCGAGGCGGTCGTCGCCGAAGAAGCGCCGCGCATCGCGGCGGTGTACCTGAACCGGATGCGCCTGCCGATGCGTCTCGACGCCGACCCGACCGTGCAGTACGCCTTGGGGAATACGCGCGACGCCGCGACCTGGTGGCCGTCGCTAACCCAGGCGGACTATTACGCGACGGGCGGGCTGCCCAACCAGTCGTACAGCACCTATCTCAACGAGGGGCTGCCGCCAGGGCCGATCAACTCGCCGAGCCTGGGGTCAATCCGCGCCGTGCTCGAAGCGCCGCAGACCGACGAATTCTACTTCCGGCTCGGCTGCGACGACCGGACGCACGTCTTCTTCCGGCTGGATCAGCAGAACGATCACGCGATTTTCACCTGCCCGTGACGGGCGTCCGATCACCGCGCAAACAAAAAAGACGACCCCCTCGGTTCGGGAGGTCGCTTTCTTGGTCGTTGATTTTCAACTGCCGGCGGGGCTAGATGCCGCCGCCCTGATCGCCCTTCGAGTCGTCGTCCATCTCGCGCACGACCTGGATCTGCACGCGCGACACCAGCGCGGCCAGCGCGCCGAGCGCCGCCATCACCGGCGCGGCCAGCGCGAAGACGCCGCCCGCCACGACCCCGACCGTCAGCGGGATCTCCAGATTGTATTTCCCGCCGGGGTCTTTGATGATCAGCCGCCGCACGTTGCCTTCCTGAATCAGGTCGCGCACGCGGTCCATCAACTGGCGGCCTTCCAGCTCGATATCTTCCACAAAGGTTCGCTTTCCGCTCTGCGGCTCTTGAGACTGGCCTGATTGTCCTGACTGTTCACTCATCTTGAGCACTCCCTCTAGGATGCTGAACGCTCGCAGGGCATTCTGGACATGCCTGACAGACGGTAGAATAGAATACACGTCCCCGCTCCCACGAACTACTCGTTTCCATAGATCGTAGCATAGAACGCCGGGCGCGGCGGGATGCTATGATCTACTACGTCCAGCGCCTGATCAAGTTGCGCCCGCGCGCGGACAAGCCGCCCTTCCTCGTTGGCGTGGATCGTGAAGACAGGCGCGCCAGCCTCGATCCGGTCGCCGACCTTGCAGTGGGCCACCACGCCGACCGCCGGGTCGATGGGGTCCTCTTTTTTCTCGCGGCCCGCGCCCAGCTCCAGCGTCGCCTGCGCCACGCGCAGCGCATCGACCCGCGCCACCCACCCGCCGCGCGGCGCGGAAATCACTTCGTGCAGATGGGCCTGGGGCAACAAGTTCGGGTCGTCAATCGCGCGCACGTCGCCGCCCTGCGCCTCGACCAGCTCGCGCAGCTTGTTCAGGCCCGCCCCGCTGGCGAGCAGCGCGCCGAGGTCGTCCAGCGCGCGCTCCAGTCCGTCCGATGCCGTATCCTGACGGCCCAGCCGCAGCATGTGGGCCGCAATGGTTAGACAGTGCTCGCGCAGGTCCGCCGGACCGCCGCCGCGCAGCGTCTCAACCGCCTCGCGCACTTCCAGCGCGTTGCCGACCGCCTCGCCGAGCGGCTGGTCCATGTCCGAGAGCAGCGCGACCATCTGCCGCCCGGCGCTGACACCGATATCGACCATGATCTGCGCCAGGGCGCGCGCTTCCTCGACTTCGCGCATGAACGCGCCCGCGCCGACCTTGACATCGAGCACGATCGCGTTCGCGCCTGCGGCCAGCTTCTTGCTCATGATGCTGCTCGCGATCAGTGGCAGGCTGGAGACGGTCGCCGTCACGTCGCGCAGCGCGTAAAACTTGCCGTCCGCCGGAGCGAGGCTTTTCGTCTGCCCGCCGAGCACAATGCCATGCTCGCGGACCTGCCGCAGAAACTCGTCGTCGGACAGCTTGACGCGGTAGCCGGGGATGGATTCTAGCTTGTCGAGCGTCCCGCCGGAGAAGCCCAGCCCGCGCCCGCTCATCTTGGCGACCGGCACGCCCGCCGCCGCCACCAGCGGTAGCACGACGAGCGTCACCTTATCGCCTACCCCGCCGGTCGAGTGCTTGTCTACGGCGTAGGGGATCACCGGCGACAGGTCAAGCTGGTCGCCGCTTTCGGCCATCGCGACGGTCAGATCAAACGTCTCGCGGCGCGACATCCCGCGCAGATACACCGCCATCAGCCACGCCGCAGCCTGATAGTCCGGGATGGTGTCCGCCGTGTACCCCGCCACAAACCAGCGTATTTCCTCGGTGCTCAGTTCCTCGCCGTCCCGCTTCCGGGCGATAATATCCGTCGCGCGCATGGGGCCACCCTTTTGTATTCAGTCTGCCAAACGAGCCGAGTCACTGCGCCGAGTATAGCACGGGGCGGAGCGCGCAGTCCACGCAGGCGGGCGGTCGCCTCATCAAGCTCTCACTTGACATCCCGCGCCCAGACGGTAGATTTATGATTGTTCAGATGTGAACTTGGCAAATTGCCGCTTCAGGAATCCGCAAAGAAGGAACCCGCATGACGACCAAGACCACCAAGACAGACGAGCCATCGGTCAGGCTGCCCTGGCGCAGCCGCGCGCAGTTCGTCCGGGGTCGCACCCGCAAGCAGCGCCAGGATCAGTACCGCGCGCAGATCAACTTCCTCGCGATCATCGTCGGGATCACGGTGGTCGTCGCCGGGATATTCATCTACGCGAACTGGCTCCAATCCGGCAGCACCAAGACCGCAAGCTGCGCGGACTACCCGCAATACTGCGTGCCGCACGCGGGCGGCGCGACCGGCAGCGACGAGCTGGCGAAGCTTGAGGCGCCCGGCATCCGCACGCTGGATGGCGAAAGCTCGGCAGCGCCCGGCGTCGTGCGCAGCGTGAACAGCGACATGATGCCGACCCTGGGCGACCCGAACGCGCCGATTCACTTCGCGCTGTTCTCGGACTACGCCTGCCCGCACTGCCAGGACTATCACGGCGGGGACCTGAAGCAGTTCATCGACGACTACGTGCTGACCGGCCAGGCGACGATGTCGATCGCCCTGCTGACGGGAACGGGCGGGCGCTACTCGCAGACCGGCTCGACCGCGGCGCTGTGTGCCGGCGAGCAAGGCGCGTTTTGGGAGTTCAGCGACGAGATGTTCCGCCTGGCCGAGTCGATGGGCGCGTCCAGCGCGTTCGACCTGGCGCAGCTTCGTGACTCGGCCCGCAAGATGGGCCTCGACTGGGATGCGATGCGCTCCTGCATCGCCTCAGGCCGCTACGATACGATCATGCAGAACTTCACCACCATCGCGCTCGACTCCGGCGTGACCGGCACGCCCAGCGTCCGGTTCCGGGAAGGTTCCAGCGGTCCGTGGCAGCCGGTGGGGCGCGAATACGCCAACCTCGCCACGCTGACCGAGCAGGCGAACGCCACGCAGTAAGCGGCGCAACGGACGGCTCCCGGAAGGTGCCCAGCGTGAATCAAAAGCCCCCTCACGCGCGAGGGGGCTTTGTGTTCGATTCGCTTAGTGAGCTACCCTTGCGCCGGTTCCTCGGTTGGGGTCGGCGTCGCGGCGGGCGTCGTCCCCAGCGGCGGCTCGCCCACGTCCGGCAGTTGCAGCACGTCGTAGGGCTGGCCGCCGCGCGTGATAGTCAGGTACTGGGCGGCGACCCATCCCTCAAGCGTGACGCCCTGGTTCACGTAGGTCACACGCACCCACGTCCCGTCAAAGTTGCGCCCGATCAACTCCAGCGTCGCGCCGGTCGGAATCCCAACCACCACGCGCGCATCGGCGGTCGGACGGTCGCGCAGATTCAGGTTCGCGCCGGGGTCGAGCGTCACGACGCCGACGACCGCCTGCTGCTCGACCGGGATCTGCGGCTGGACGCCCGGCGACTCGTAGAAGCCCGGCTCCGCTTCCTCCAGCTTCGGCAGGGCGCTTAGGTCAAGCGCACGTCCCAGCTGCGAGAGGGTCACGTACTGCGCGGAGACCCAGCCGATGGTCGCGGCCTGGTTTTCCTTGATGTAGCGGACGCGAATCCAGTTCGGATCGACCGGCTGCCCGACCAGCCCTTCGCTCGGCGCCTCGACGTATCCCAGCGCCTCAAGCTGCGTCCCGGCCGGGGCGCGGTCCAGCGACTCGGCGTTCGTCGCCGGCAGGCGGCGGACCTGGAGGCTCACGCCAGGGTCGAGATTGACGGTCGCCAGAATCGCGTTATACAGCGGGGTCGGCGGGCGCACGGAGGTATTGACCGCCTCGCCCGGCTGGTTGAACGGCACTTCCGGCAGCTCGAACAGCTCTTCAAGCGTGTCGAGCAAGCGTCCATTGAACTCAACGCGCAGATACTGCGCGTTCACCCAGCAGGTGATGTAGCCCCCCTCTGGCTGGTCCCACTCGGTCATCAGCCACATATCGGGGATGTCTTCGATGATCGGGGTCGGCTCCGGCGTGGCCTCGCCGGTGTCCGGCACAATCGGCTCGCCGGGACGTCCCAGCACGCGTAGCGTCGCGCCCGCCGGGATCAGCCCCAGCGAGAACGCGGTCGCGGAGGGATACTGGCGGCATTGCAGGTTCGCGCCCGGATCAAGCTGGACAAACGCCGTCGGCACCGGCGGGGGCTGGGTCGCAGCGGGCGGCGCAACCTGAACGGGCGCCGGGGTCGCCTCACCCTCCGCCGGAGTCGGCTCCAACACCAGCTCGGTATCCACCGGCTGAGTCGGCTGAGCGGCGACGTCAGGCGCGGGGGTGGCTTCGGCCGGCGTTACTCCCTCGACAACAGTCACTTCGTCTGTTGCGGTTGCCTCTTCCGTCGCGACCGCTTCCGAAGTCTGCGTCGGCGCCGCCGCCACGACGACCTCGCCCGCGCCGGGCAGGCTGGTCAGATCGGCGGACACAACCGTCTCGCCCACCGAGACGTTGTACGGCGCGCCGGAAGCCCCGCCTCCATACACCAGTAGGGTGTAATACACGCCGCCAACGAGCGGGATTTCAGGCACGGCCACCTCAACCGGGTCGCCCTCGCCCTGAACCTGGACGCCGAGCATTTCGCGGCCCGGCGCGACATCCGCCGAGGCGCTCGCGCTTGACGCAAGATCGCTCGCCAACGCGGTGCCGCCTCCGGCCAGCGAGACCGAGACCGAGGCGCCTGGCACCGCGTTCATGATGGCGACGCGCGCCACGCCGGGCGACAGGCCCGTCACGGCGTCAGGCGCGGCCTGAAGCGCCAGGCTGCCGTCCGCCGCTTCGCCGGTCAGCGCAACCGTCTGGGCCGCTCCGGCTTCGGTCAGCGACAGGTCCGCCGAAGCCAGCGCCGCATCCGCCGCAGGCGACCCGGCAGCGCGCACGCTGACCGTATAGTCTCCGGCTGGCAGCGGCATGTGAACGGTCATCGCGCCCGTGTCCAGCGCCGGAGCGACCAGCACATCGTTCAAGTAGACATCCACGCGCCCCGCGTCGGGGCTGCCATTCGCGACGCGCAGGCGCGCGCCGCCCGCCGGCGTATTGAGTGGCGTCTTGATCGTCAGGGTCGAGGGCGCCGTCGCGCCATCCAGCGTGCCCAGCGCGACGAAAGTGTAGAGCGTGCCGCTATCCAGCCCGATCTCGCCAATCGCCGCCAGCGCGCTCTCGACCGCGCCGCCCGCCGGAACGAGCACGAGGTCCTGCGATCCGGCCCCGATGTTAACCGTCCCGAACTGCGTCCCATAATTCACGCCCTGAAGTAGCGGCGCGCTGACGGTCGTCACCACGTCGAGCGCAGGCGAATTGGGCACGGCGTTGATCGCGGTCAGGCGCGCCAGCCCCAGATCGATCTCGTCCAGAATATCCTCGTAGAGCGCGGCCTCGACCGCTTCGGGCGCGCCCTGCGCGACGAGCGTAAACGCCAGGTCCGCCGCCAGCGGGACGGAGACCTCGACCAGCGCGGCGGCAGCCGGGTCGCTGCCTTGCGCGCGCAGGGCCACCTGGTGCTCGCCCGCGCTGACCATCAGATGGGGCGTCACTTCCCCAAAGCTCAGCGCAGGCACGATCAAAGCGCCGTCAACGTACACGTCCACGGACGGGCCGCCCGCCACCGCATGCAAAAAGCGGAGCCGCGCGGCAGGCTCGGCCATCTGAGCGCGCGTCTCGCCGGCGGCAAGAGGTCCGAGCAGCGCCAGCAGCGCGGCCAGGACCAGCGCGCCGGTCAACAGCCAGTTTCGGAGTTTCATGATAGCCTCTCTCCCTCGTTCAGCGTCGGTCTGCTGTCGTACGACTTCCCCCACACTGGCAAGATTGTAGCGCACGCTTGCGACCCTACCCAACGCCCGGCTGACGCTTAGCTCGCCGCGCCGCCCGCAAAAAACAAGCGCGCCGCCGGGATCGGGTCCGGGCGGCGCGCACTCCTCGGGGCGAGCGGATTTAGGTGCCTTCCTGCCACTGGTGCAGATAGCGCACCTGCTGCTCGGTGAGCGTGTCAATCATGACGCCCATCGACTCGAGCTTCAGCCGCGCGATCTCCTGGTCAATCGCCTCCGGGATGGTGTACACCCGGTTCTCCAGGTTCTTGCCTTCCACCAGCATGAACTCCGAGCCGAGCGCCTGGTTGGCGAAGCTCATGTCCATCACGCTAGCGGGGTGGCCTTCCGCCGCGGCCAGGTTGACCAGGCGGCCATCGGCCAGCAGGTTGATCACGCGCCCGTCGCGCAGGCGGTATTGCTCGACGAACGGGCGGATGCGGCGCGGCTCGCCCTCGGACATCTCGCGCAGGCCGGGGATGTTGATCTCGACGTTGAAGTGGCCGCTGTTGGCGACGATCGCGCCGTCCTTCATCTGCTCGAAGTGGCGCACGTCGATCACGTTGATGTCGCCGGTCGAGGTCACAAACACGTCGCCAAGCGGCGCGGCCTCGATCATCGGCATGACGCGATAGCCATCCATCACCGCTTCGAGCGCCTTAAGCGGGTCGATCTCGGTCACGATCACGTTGGCGCCCATGCCTTTGGCGCGCATCGCGATCCCCCGGCTGCACCAGCCGTAGCCGCCGACGACCACCGTCCGCCCGGCCAGCAGAATATTCGTCGCCCGGATAATGCCGTCAATCGTGCTCTGGCCGGTCCCGTAACGGTTGTCGAACAGGTGCTTGGTCAGGCTGTCGTTGACCGCGACCACCGGGAACTTGAGCGCGCCGTCCGCCGCCATCGCGCGCAGGCGGATAACGCCGGTCGTCGTCTCCTCCGTGCCGCCGATCACCTCGCCCAGCAAATCGGTGCGGTTCTTGTGCAGCTCGCTGACCAGGTCCGCCCCGTCGTCCATCGTCACGTGCGGGCGGTGGTCCAGCGCGCGCTTAAGGTGGTCATAGTAGGTGGCGTTGTCCTCGCCCTTGATGGCGTAGACCGGGATCTCGTAGTGCGATACCAGCGCCGCCGCGACATCGTCTTGCGTGCTGAGCGGGTTGGACGCGGTCAGGACCACGTCGGCGCCGCCCGCTTGTAGCGTCCGCATCAGATTAGCGGTCTCGGTGGTGACGTGCAGGCAGGCGGACATCCGCACGCCGTCCAGCGGGCGCTCCTTCTCAAACCGCTCACGGATTTGTCGCAGAACCGGCATATCGCGCTCGGCCCACTCAATACGATAGCGTCCGCCGGTTGCCAGGCTCAGATCGCGGACATCATGTTCAACCGTCATGCAACTGTCTCCTCAATGCTGGTATAGAGTCCGCGCCAACGGCAGACCACCGGACATTGTAACACACAATCGCGCGCGCCAGCCGGGCATTAGCGGTGCCAGTGGGTGATTTCCCAGAAGATGCCATCGTAGGCATCCGCTGCCGGGCCGACGCGCCCCACGAAATAGATGGGTTGCGCGTCGGGTGGCGCTGGCTCAAGCGCGGCGCGCCCGCCACCTACTCCGGCCACGATGCCGATCCCGCAGGCGCGGCACACCTCGGCGATGGGAGCGCGTAGCCGCCCGGCGTGCGAATCGCTCGCGCCGTTGCCAAAAGGCAGAATCAGCGTGCCGACCGGCTGCCCGGTCCGCGCCGCGATCAGCGCGGCGGACGCGCCGATTTCGTGCCGCAGAACGTCCGGCGTGATCCCGACCTCGGCCAGATTTCGGTGGCTGGTGGTGTGCGTCGCCAGCTCGATCCCGCTGGCCTGCCAGACTGCGGCGCAGCCCCACAGCGCGTCGTCCTGCTCTTTAAGCTGGACCAGCCGCCCGTCATCGCACGTCACGATTGGTTCCGTGATGATCCCCACCACTGCCGGGACGGCCCGTTCGAGTAGCACGTCGATCATGCGCGCGATAAACGCGAAGTTGCTCGACCCGCGTACCAGCGTCAGATCGTCGATCGTGATGATCGCCGGGCGCGCGGGCAGGGATCGCGACCCGCTCAGATGATCCCACAGCGCGCGGTAGGTGATCGGCGTGTAGTTGCGCTCCGCGAGCCAGTCCAGCAGGCGCGGCAGGTTGTCGAGGTGAGCCTGGCGGGCGTGCAGCATCACCGTCGGCGGGACCGGCACGCGCTCCACCGAAGCCCGCGCCGCCGGGACGGGCAGCACGGCCCCGGCTGCTGCCCCCGCGAGAAGTTTCAGAAAGCTGCGCCGCCGCATGGTCACATCTCGCGCCGCAGGGCCGGGCCTTCGATCATCGGGCCGTGAATGCGGAAGCCCAGCTTTTCATAGACGTGGATCGCCGGGGCGTTGTCTATGCGGACGTTGAGCACGATCGGGTTCAGCCCCGCGTCGAGCGCCTCACGCACCACCGCCGCCGTGCAGCGCGCCGCAAGGCCGCGCCCGCGCCAGTCCGGCCGGGTAAAGACGTTGCCGATTGCGACCACCCGCTCAGCTGGCGACCAGACGTGCGTGCCTGCCGCCGCGATCAGCGCGGAGCCTTCCCAAAGGCCGTAAAAGGTGCCGTGCTCGATCTGCCACGGGCTGAAGGCGACGATCTCCTCGCCCGGCTCGGCGGCGTGCCGGAACAGATCGGCCAGCGCGGCGGCGTGCTCACCGCCGAGGTGCGCCACGCCGTTCAGCGGCGGGGGCGCGAAGGCGCCAGGGTCGAGCGCCATCCGCCACTCCTGATGCGGGTTGTATAGCGCGTACCGGGCGGAGAAGACCGGCTCCAGCGCGGGCGGCAGCAGCGTGTAGACCTCGGCAGGCAGATCATGCGCGTCGAGGATCGCCGCCACACCGTCCGGCGCGCCGAACGCGCAGAAGACCGCCGGGTCCAGCCCGCGATAGACCAGGGCCAGCGCCTCGACCCACCCTGTCCCCGCGAACGCCCCGTAGAACGCCGTCTGCGGCCAGAAGGCGGCGTCGAGATCGCCCAGCGCATACGCCGTCAGGATGCGATCGCGGTCGAGGAACGCGCGGATCGGCGCCGGATCGACCAGCGGCGCCGTGCGCCAGCCGGTCAGCGCAGCCACGCGTCCAGCGCCCCCTGGTCGTCGAAGGCGGTGCGGAAGCGCGCGACGAACTCCGGCAGCGTGAAGGTGTGGTTCTGCGTGCCGTTATGTTCCAGCACGTAGGCCGCCGCTACCGAGCCAAGCTGCCCGCATAGCTCCCACCCGAAGCCGGACGCGATCCCCTTCAGCAGCCCGGCGCGGTAAGCGTCCCCGACCCCGGTCGGGTCCACCAGCCGCGCCACGGGAAAGACCGGGACGAAAGTGTGCTCGCCGCCCGCGTAGATGTGCGAGCCTTCGCCGCCGTGCGTGACGATCAGCGTCTTGCCTTCGGCGACCAACTGATCGCGCGTCAGGCCGGTTTTATTGGCAATCATCGCCCACTCGTACTCGTTGACGATCAACATGCTGCACCGCTCGGTGCCATGCCGCAGGAAATCGGCGTCGAGCCAGATCACCTGCTGGCTCGGATCGAACAAAAACGGCACGCCGCTCTGCCAGCACTCGCCGGCCAGCTCGGACATTGCGACCGGGTCGTTCGGCGCGACCACGACCAGGTCCGGCTTGCCGCTGACCGCTTCGGCCAGCCGGTACCCGCGCGAGTGCGCCATCGCGCCGGTGAAAAACGAGCCAATCTGGTTGCTGTCGCTGTCGGTGTTGACGAAAAAGGACGCGGTGAACACATCCGGGATGATGCGCACGGCTGAGGTATCGACGCCGTTCACGTCCAGCCAGGCGCGGTAATCGGCGAAATCGACCCCGGCGGTGCCCATCAGGATCGGCCGCTCGCCGAGCAGCGCGAGGTTGTAGGCGATGTTCGCGCCGGAGCCGCCGCGCTCGCGCACCAGCGTTTCGACCAGGAAGCTGACGCTGATCCGGTCGAGCTTGCCCTCGATCAGGTGCTCGCGAAACCGGCCCGGAAAACGCATCAGATAGTCGAAGGCAATCGACCCAGAAACAACGATCTTCATGGCGCGTCCTTTTGTGCTGCACGCGGCTGCGCTGCTCAGCAGACCGATCGACCGGCAAAACAGCCGAAGTATACCATCAAACGCGCGGCTCGAAACCTCGAACTGTCCGGCGCGGTTGCGCGCGGCGCGGGCCTGGGCTACTGTACATCGTCAACGACAACCAGCGCGACCATTCGCGCCGAGGAGCCGCGCATGACTTCACCCGAAAGCCCGTCCGATGGCCGCTCCACGCCGTTCTCCCCGCTGGTGCCGGGCCGCAGCGGGCGACCCACTTATTCGCTGGAGGCGCTGCGCGAGCGCGTCGAGCGCCAGTTCCAGGCGGAGACCGCCGGCCGGGACGACATCCTGGACGATCTGACCGCGCCTGACGACCGGCGTGCGCTGCTGGCGGAGATCACCGATTACGTGCTGGCGGTCGAGTCGATCACGCTCGATGGTCGCTCGCGTGCCGCGCTGATCGAGGCCGCCTACGCCAGCCTGTTCACCTTCGGCCCGCTCGACACGCTGATCGATGACGACGCCGTGACCGAGATCGCGGTGGACGGCCCGGACACAATCGCGGCGCGGCGCGGTCTGGGGCGGCTGGAGCGCGTCGCGGCCCGGTTCGACGACGCCGCGCACCTGGCCCGCGTGACCGAGCGGCTGCTCGCGTTGGGCGAAAGCGGACCCCTGGCGGAGGCGCTGATCGCGGAGCAGGCGGTTTCCGTGCAGGGCCGCCGCGCCCGGATCAGTGCGGTCATGCCTCCCGTCAGCGCCGCGATCAGCGTGCAGCTTCGCCTGCACCCGCGCCAGCCGATCACGCTCGACGCGCTACACGCCCCGCTTGGAACGCTGCCCGCCGAAGCCGCCATGCTGCTGCGCGCGATCGTGGGCAGCGGCTGGGGCGCGCTGATCGCCGGCGAGAAGGGTCTCGGCAAAACCACGCTGGCCGGGGCGCTGGCGGCGCTGCTGCCAGCCGGCGCCCAGGTGATCGCGGTCGAGCGCGCCGCCGAGCTGCCGCTCCCGGAGACGGTCGCGCGCGAAACGGTTTCGGCGGGGCGGTCGTTCGCGGACGCGCTGCGCGCCGCGTACCAGGCCGCGCCCGATTGGTTGCTGGTCGACGAGCTGCGCGGCGACGAGCAGGGCGCGCTGTGGGCAGCACTGGAGCATCCGCCGGGGCCGCGCGGGCTGTGGGTCTGGCGCGGCGCGTCCCAGCCGGAGCGATTGCGCAGCGCGCTTAACATGGCGATCCGGCGCGACAACCCCGCCCTGCCTCAGAGCGCGCTCGACGCGGCATGGGCGGCGCATTTTCCATTCGTCGTCGCGCTGCGGATGGCTCCCGACGGCGCGCGGCTGGCGTACCTCGCGGAAACGCGCCTGGCGGCGGGCGAGCTGCGGATCGCGCCGCTGATCGAGCGCCGCGACGGCGGCTGGCGCAGAACCGGCGAGCGCCCCATTCACGCGCTGGACGTGCCGGGGGAATTCTCGGCGGGGTAAGGCGTCCGGTTCCGACTGCCGCATGACTACCAGAAGACAGCGCAAGCTATTTCCGCTTGCGGCGCGCGCGTTCTTCCTGCGCCTTTCGCAAAATGTCGCTGACGTCAGCCGGCGATCGTGGGGAATCGGCGGATCCCGGCGCGGCGGGCGGCGCTCCCCCTGGCGCGGGCCGCGTGTCTGACGCCGCAGCACGGCGCTCAAGCTCCGCCGCCAGCGAGCCATTCTGCTCCATCGCCCAATAGAGCGCGCTCCAATAGAGGATTTTCCCGGCGCGCTGCGCTGCGTCGCGGACTTTGTCCGCCGGGTCGAGCGCGAACGCCGCCGCCAGATGCGGCAACGCCGCCGGGTTGTTGATCTGCGACAGCTCCAGCGCGGCCTGCTCGCGGGCGGCGGGCGCCAACGACTCGCGCAGCCGCTTGACCCATACGCTGATGTCGTCGCTGGTCGGGCGGGTGGCGGGCGTGCGCTGCGTGCCAAGCTGGGGCCGGGGATCAAACCCGGAGGACGCCACGTCCGGCCCCGGACCCATCGCCATCCGCGCCGCAGCCAGACCGCCCAGCGGCCCGGCCAGCATCGTCCCGCCGATCCCGGCGGCCAGCGTGAATCCCATCCGGCGTTTGCCGGCTTGCTCAAGCTGGGTCCGCAGATCGGTGTCCAGCCCCTGTTCAAGCTGGCGCAGCATCTCCGTCTCGGCGGCGTCGGCCAGCCGCGCCAGCTCGCGATCGACGTTGAAATACCGGTAGAGCGCGTTGAGCGTGTCGTAACCGGCTTGCTGCGCCTCGTGCAGGCGCTTTCCGGCCCAAACGATGACGGCGCGCACCGCCGGGTCCGGCTCGACGTGATACCGCTGGCGCAGCGCGTCCAGCGCCCGTGTTTCGTCGAGCATCCCCAGCACGCGCGCAACGTCGAGCCGCACGGCCGGCTGCGCGTGCGACAGGCCGCCGAGCAGGGTCTCAAGCATGGTCGCGCGTCTCCCCCGCTTGCCGCCGGGGGAGCACCCCCGCTCACCCGGCCGGTCCGGTCGTTCTGGCCCTACTATACATCAGAACGCGCCGGGATTATCCCGCCTGGCGCCTCTCCGGGACAGATTTCGGAAAAGATTCATGTTTGGCGCCGAGACTCCGGCGCGGACGGGAATTATGCCTGTTGGCGACCGTTTGTCATGGTTTTCGGCACATGAATACGAGGTATTGGTTACGTTAAACTGATTTTCGAGGGCGGTTCAGCCCAGGCTGGGCTGTCCACGGGTATCGCAGGAGGTGTCCACCCACGATGGAAGCTCTTGATCTGGCGCGGCTCCAATTTGCCGCAACGACGGTCTACCACTTTTTCTTCGTGCCGCTCACGCTCGGCTTATCCACGCTGGTCGCCATCATGCAGACGCTCTACTGGCGCACGGATAACCCCCTTTACCGGCGCATGGCGAAGTTTTGGGGCAAGTTGTTCATCATCAACTTCGCGATGGGCGTCGTGACCGGCATCGTCCAGGAGTTCCAGTTCGGCATGAACTGGTCGGAATACTCGCGCTTCATGGGCGATATTTTCGGCGCGCCGCTGGCAATCGAGGCGCTGGTGGCGTTCTTCCTGGAGTCGACTTTCCTCGGCGTGTGGATATTCGGCTGGGACCGCATCTCCAGGGGGGTGCACACCTTCGCGATCTGGATGGTCGCGCTCGGCGCGAATATCTCCGCGCTGTGGATTCTGATCGCGAACTCGTTCATGCAGCAGCCGGTCGGCTACGTGCTGCGCAATGGCCGCGCCGAAATGGACAGCTTCTGGGAGCTGATCACCAACCCGAACATCGCCGGGCAGTTCCCGCACGTCTTCTTCTCCGGCGTGACGACGGCGGGCTTCTTCGTGCTGGGCATCAGCGCCTGGCACCTGCTGCGCAAGAGCGAGCATCACGAATTCTTCAGCCGCTCGGCGCGGATCGCGACGATCTACGCGGCGGTCGGCATCGCGGCGGCCGGGCTGGTCGGGCACAGCCAGGCGCAGCACATGGTCGAGATCCAGCCGATGAAGATGGCCGCCGCCGAGGGCCTGTTCGAGTCCGAAGACCCGGCCGGGCTGTCGCTGCTGACGATCGGCGACTGGGAGCAGCGCAACGAAGTCTTCTCGATCCGCATCCCCGGCGCGCTCAGCTTCCTGTCCTACAACCGCTTCGAGGGCGAGGTGCGCGGCATCCACGACCTGCAAGCGGAATATGAGGAATTGTACGGCCCCGGCAACTACATCCCGCCGGTCGCGTTCACGTACTGGAACTTCCGCGCGATGGTCGGCGCCGGGATGCTGATGGGCGCGCTGGCGCTGTTCGCGCTGTACCGGGTGCTGCGCAACCAGCCGCTCGGGCCGCGCTGGTTCCTGCGCGCGCTGGTCGCCGCGATCGCCCTGCCCTATCTCGCCAACACCACCGGCTGGCTGCTGACCGAGGTCGGGCGCCAGCCCTGGATCGTGTTCGGGCTTCAGCGCGTCGAGGAGGCGGTCTCGCCCACCGTCACGACCGCGATGGTCGCGTTCTCGCTGGTGGTCTTCGTCGCGATCTACGGCGCGCTGATGGTGGCGGATGTCTATCTGCTGGCGAAGTTCGGGCGGCTCGGCCCGGCCGACGACGCTTCGGAACCTGAGCCGGCCCTGGCGGGGGCGTAAGGGGGCGCAGACGATGAACCTGCAAGATATCTGGTTTATTCTGATCTCGGTGCTGTTTACCGGCTTCTTTTTCCTCGAAGGCTTCGACTTTGGGGTGGGGCTGCTGCTGCCGTTCCTCGGCAAGACGGACAGCGAGCGCCGCCAGATGATCAACACCATCGGCCCGCACTGGGACGCTAACGAAGTCTGGCTGATCACGGCGGGCGGCGCGATCTTCGCCGCCTTCCCGCACTGGTACGCGACGATGTTCAGCGGCTTCTATCTGGCGCTGATCGCGATCCTGCTTGGGCTGATCATACGCGGGGTGGCGTTCGAGTTCCGCAGCAAGGACGAGGACCCGCGCTGGCGCCGCCTGTGGGACTGGGCGCTTTTCGTCGGCAGCCTGCTCCCCGCGCTGTTGTGGGGCGTAGCCTTCGGCAAGATTATCGAGGGCGTGCCCATCGACGGCGAGATGCATTTCGTCGGCAACTTCTTCGACTTGCTCTCGCCCTATGCGCTGATCGCGGGGCTGGCGGCGGTGGCGATTTTCGCGCTTCAGGGCGCGATCTTCCTCTCGCTGAAGACCGAGGGCGGCGTGCGCGCCAAAGCCGAGCACGCCGCGCAGATTCTGTGGGTGCCTGCGCTGGTGATCAGCGTGACGCTGGCGGTCGCCAACTACGCCTACATCGAAATCTTCGACACGGTCGGCGTCAACCCTGGCGTGATGCCGATCGCCACGGCGGCGGCGTTGCTGGCGGCGGTGTACTTCGTGCGGACGCGGCAGTTCGGGTGGGCGTTCGCGGCGCTCGGCGCGACGATTGTGCTCGCGCTGGTGACGTACTTCTGGTTCCTCTATCCGAACGTGCTCGTCTCCAGCCTGGACGACGCCTATAACCTGACGGTCGACAACGCCTCGTCGAGCGAGTACACGCTGCAAGTGATGTCGGTCGTCGCGCTGATCTTCGTGCCGGTGATGCTGTTCTACCAGGGCTGGAGCTACTGGGTGTTCCGCAAGCGCGTCACCGCAGACGGGCACTTAGAATACTGAAACTATAGGCAGCAAAGAGCAGTCAGAAGCAGCTAGAAGCGGCGGGAGACAGCGGGGTGAGCAATCATCGTTCCGCTGCCTTTCGCTGCTTTTCTAGCTGTTTTTAGCTGTTCTTCGCTGCTCTTTGCTGCTGTACCGTCACGCCAGGCCATCGGCCAATTCGTGGCGCTGCAAGTCCCACAGCCGCCGGTACGCGCCGCCGCGCGCCAGCAGATCGGCGTGGCGCCCGCGCTCGACCACCCGCCCCGCGTCGAGCACCAGGATTTCGTCCACTTCTTCCAGCCCGACCAGCCGGTGCGTGATTACGAGGGTTGTGCGGCCCCGCATGGCGCGCCCGACCGCTTCCATCACCGCCTGCTCGGTCACAGCATCAAGGTTAGCGGTCGCCTCGTCCAGCACCAGGATCGGCGCGTCTTTCAGCGCGGCGCGCGCGATCGCCAGCCGCTGACGCTCGCCGCCGCTGAGCGCCAGGCCCTGCTCGCCGATCCACGTGTCATAGCCCTGCGGCAGCGCCGCGACAAACGTATCGAGTTGGGCCAGCTCCGCCGCCGCGTCCAGCTCGACGTCAGTTGCGCCGGGGCGCGCCAGCCGCAGGTTGTCGCGGATCGTGCCGCTGAACAGGTGCGTATCCTGGCGCACGATCGCAAGCTGCGCGCGCACGTCATCCTGCCGGTAGCAGCGCAGATCGTGCCCGCCGAGCAGGATCGCGCCTTCGCCGTAGTCCCAAAAGCGCGCCAGCAGGCTCACCAGCGTGCTTTTGCCCGCGCCGCTCGCGCCGACGAGCGCGAGCGTGCCGCCCTGCGGCAGGGTGAAGCTGATCCCATCGAGCGCGGGTGGATCGCCGGGCGCGTAGCGGAAGCGCAGGTCGCGCACGACCAGGTCGCTGCGGCCCGGCGGCGGCAGTGGATTGGGCGGATCGATCACGGCGGGCGCGGCGTCCACCAGGTCGAACAAGCGGCGCGCTGCCTCCAGGTTGCTTTCGAGGTGCTGGAACGCCTGCGGCAGCGGCAGCACCGCCTCGAAGCTGCTAATCGTCGCCAGCGCCAGCACCGCCAGCAGCACGCCGTCCAGCTTGCCCGCCTCCACCAGCGGGATCGCCAGCGCCAGCACCGTCACGACCGCCAGCCCGCTCAGCAGCGCGCCGAGCGCCGCGTCCAGCCCGCCGACGCGCGCCATGTGCGCCTGCTCGCGCCGGATGCGGGCGCTCAGAGCGCGGATCGTGTCAAGCTGGCGCGCCGCGTGCTCATAGGTGACGAGGTCCGGCAGGCCCTGCACGCCGTCCACCAGCGCGGCGCTGAGGTCAGCGCGGGCCGCGACCGTGCCCTGGCCGGACTGCTGCCCCAGGCGACGCGTCAGCAGCGGCACGCCGATCCCGGCCAGCGCCAGGTACGCCACCAGCGCCAGCGCCAGCCGCAGGTCGAGCGCGGCGAAGAACAGCGCCATCGCCAGCGTCACCAGCAGCGCGATTGCGGGCGGCGCCAGCACGCGCAGAAAGAAGTTTTCCAGCGTGTCGATGTCCGCGCCGATGCGGCTGAGTAGATCGCCACTGTGGTACCCGCCCAGCCGCGCCGGAGCGAGCGGCTCGATCCGCTCGTAGAACCACACCCGCAGCCGCGCCAGCAGGCGAAACGTCGTCTGGTGCGAGACCAGGCGCTCCAGATAGCGGAAGACGCCGCGCGCGATTCCGAAGAAGCGCACGCCGACGATTGCGACCTGCAAGACCGCGATTGAGGGATGCAGCGCGGCGCGGGCGATAATCCAGGCCGCGGTCGCCATCAGCCCGATCCCGCTGCCGACCGTCGCGAAGCCGAGCAGCGCCGAGAACACCATCCAGCGGCGGTAGGGCCACGCCAGCCGCAACAGCCGCCTAAGCACCGGCGCGCTGGAACTCTCCGGGCGCGCCCTCATGGGCGGTCGCTTGCTTCCGGCACGCGACCCGTGGTCAGGATGCCGTAGCGGATGCAGAAATAATCCGCGCGGCGCAGCAGGTATTCCGGCGCGCCGGGGTTGGACAGCTTGAGCCAGAGGTCCCACTCGTCTTCGGTCAGACCCGCGCCGAGCGCGTACTCCTTGATGCGCTCCGGGCGACGGTATTCGTGCTCGAACACCCAACGCTGGATGTAGCGCCGCACGCCCTCTGGCAGCGGCGCCTGGTAAAGCGCGGTGTGCGGCGTGACCGCGATCTCCGCCAGCCCCGCCGCCTGGAACCAGCCGAGCGCGTTTTCGTGGCGAAACGAGGGGTGAAACCGCCCGCGCTTGTTGTAGTGCACTTCCAGCGCGGTCATCAGACACTGCTCGATATGCGCGTAGCCGGGCATCAGCATCGCGCCGAGCCAGTTCCCGAAAAACGCCGCGACCGTCCCGCCCGGCCGGGTGACGCGCGCCATCTCGCGCACGACGCGGACCGGGTCAGGGAACGCGCCCGCCGCGCGATCTTCGACCGAGTTGAGCGTATCCGCCGTCCAGCACCAGTCAAACGCCGCGCCGGCGAAGGGGAGCGGATCGTTCAAGTCGGCCTGCGCCAGCCGGTACTCGATCCCATCATCCAGCGCGGCGATCTCATCCTGGGCGCGGCTGAGGTGCGGCCACGAGATGTCGAGCGCGGTGATCGCGCCCTGGCCGCCGAGCGCCGCGCCGAGCAGCGGCAATACGCCGCCCGGCCCGCAGCCGACATCCAGCCCGCGCGAGCCGGGTGGCGGGGCGAAGTGCTCCACCGCCGAGCGCAGCGCCGGGGCCATGAACGCGTTGTAGAGCAGTTCTTGCTCGGCGTAATCGATCGAGGTGAGGGACTCAAACTCAGCGCCCATAGGCTGCCGCCAATCGGTGATAGATGCCGGCCTGGGCCAGCAGCTCAGGATGTGTGCCCTGCTCCGCCACACGCCCGCCGTCGAGCACGACGATCCGGTCGGCGTTCACAACGGTGGACAGCCGGTGCGCGACAATCAGCGTGGTGCGGTCGCGCATCAGCGCCGCCAGCGCGGCTTGCAGCAGGGATTCGGTCGCCGGGTCGAGGTTGGCGGTCGGCTCGTCGAGCAGCAACAGCGGCGCGTCTTTCAAGAAGGCGCGCGCCAGCGCGATCCGCTGCGCCTGCCCGCCGCTCAGTCGCGCGCCGCGCTCGCCGACCGGCGTCGCGTAGCCCTGCGGCAGCGCCTCGATAAACGTGCCGGCGTGCGCGAGCTGGGCGGCGTGGACCACGTCTTCGAGCGGCGCGCCGGGCCGCCCCAGCCGGATATTGTCCGCAATCGTGGTGTGGAACAGGTGTGGTCGCTGCGGCACCCACGCGATCTGCTCGCGCCAGAGCGCCGCCGGGATCAGCCCCAGCGGCACGCCATCGACCGTGATCTGGCCGCCGGACGGCTCGATGAAGCGCAGCAGCAACTCGATCAGGGTCGATTTGCCCGCGCCGCTCGGCCCGACCAGCGCCACCTTCTCGCCGGGCCGGATCGCGAACGAGACCCCGTTCAGCGCCGGGCGCTCGCCGCCATCGTAGGCGAAGCGGACATCCTCGAAGCGCAGCGCCGTCACGCGGGCAGGCAGCGCCGCCGGGGGGTCGACCGGCTCCGGCGGAAGCGGCGTTTCCAGCGCCTCGAAGATACGCCCTGCCGCCGCTACGCCCGACATCCCGGCGTGGAAGCGCGTGCCCAGCAGGCGCAGCGGCATGTAAAACTCCGGCGCGACCACCAGCACGAAGAAGGCGTCCGCGAAATCCAGCCGCGCGTGCAGCAGGCGCAGCCCGATCTCGACCGCGACAATCGCGACGCTGAGCGTCGAGATCAGCTCCAGCACCAGCGCCGACAGAAAGGCGACGCGCAGCACGCTCATCGTCGTATCGCGGAAGCGGTCGCTGATGGCGCGGATCGTCTCGATCTCGGCCCGGCTGCGCCCGAATAGCTTGAGCGTCGGCAACCCCTGCAACACATCGAGGAAATGCGCGCTCATACGGCTGAGCGCGCCCCACTGCGCGCGCGATCGCTCGGTCGCATACAGCCCGATCAGGATCATGAAGAACGGGATCAAGGGCGCGGTGAGGAACAGCACCACAGCAGAGATCGGGTCCACGGGAAGCACGGCGAGCAGCATCGCCAGCGGAACCAGCGCGGACAGGAACAACTGCGGGAGATACTGGCGGAAATAGGCGTCTAGCTCCTCGACGCCCTGAACCGAGGTGTTCGCCAGCTCCCCACTGCGCTCCCCGCGCGAATAGGCCGGCCCCAGCGCGATCAGGTGCGCGTATAGCCGCCCGCGCAGCTCGTCCTTGATCTGACCGGCGACCGCGTTGGCGGCAACCTCGCCCCCCCACAGCGCCAGCGCCCGTCCGAGCGCGATCAGCGCCAGCCCGCCAAGCCAGGGCCACAGCGCGTCGAGCGCTTCACCGCCCAGAAAAGCGCGGCTGATGGTCTGCGCCAGGGCATACGCCTGGGCGACCAGCAGCACCCCGGCCAGCAGCCCCAGCCCGATCGTCAGCGCGAACTGCGCCCGGACGCCGCGCACCATCCGCAGCAGGCGTCGATCCAGGTTCATAGGCCATCTCAGAGTTCACAGTCACCGTCGAGACAGCGCAGGAGTGTAACACGGAAATCCCGTGTAGCGCCGCGCCGATCAACTCGATCCATCCTCTGATCTGATCATAGCTACGCGGTACAATTCGCTGCACGTTTGATACAGGGGGCGCGCATGAGATTTCGCTATCTGCTCTGGGATTTTGACGGCACGCTGTTCGACACGTATCCACCGCTGATCCGGGCTATGCAGGGCGCGTTGGCGACGCTGGGGCACACCGTTTCGGAGGCGCGGATTGGCGCGCTGCTGGCGGACACGCTTGATGGAGCGATCGACGCGCTCAGCGCGGAGCTGGCGCTGGATCGCGAGGCGTTTGTCGCAGAGATCGAGCGTATCCATGCGGGCGTCCGGCCTGACGAGCGCCCGCCCTTCCCCGGCGTGATCGCGTTGTGCGAGCGCGTCCAGGCGGCGGGCGGCGCGAACCTGCTGTTCACTCACCGTGACCGTCCCACGCTGCACACGCTGCTGAGCTGGCACGGCGCCGAGCACCTGTTTCTCGACATTCTGACGACCGAGGACGGCTACCCGCGCAAGCCCGATCCGGCCGGGTTTCGCGCGCTGATCGAACGTAACAACCTGCCTCTCGACGAAGTGCTGGCGGTTGGCGATCGCGATCTGGACATCCTCGCCGGGCAGGCCGCCGGAATCGCGACCTGTCTCTTTCGCGCGACGCCCTCGCCCGGCGTGACGCCCGACTTCCGCATCACCTCCTGGGGCGAGCTAGCGGCGCTGCTGGGCCTGCCGGGCACGCCTGGCGCCGACTCTGATACAGATTTGACGCGGCGCTAACGTTCTTCTGTTATAAACGCTTTAGACTGAAAGCGTCTGCCACGTTATGGCGGTTCGAGCGCGCTGGGCTTCCAGTTATCGCGCGTCACTCTACTGCGAGATCAGTGCGAAATGGAGAGATTGGAAATGTCGAGCATGTCCCGTTTTGACCCCATCCGCGAGATGATTACGATGCGGCAGGCGGTCGACAAGATGCTGGGCGAAGCGTTCGTGCGCGGCAGCGAGTCGCGCGGGACCGGCGCCTGGCTGCTGCCGATGGACGCCTATTTCACCGACGACACGATCGTCATCCGCGCCGACGTGCCTGGCCTCAAGCCGGAGGAGATCGAGATCACGCTTGAAGGCGACACTCTGTCGATTCGCGGCGAGATCAAGCGCGAAGAAGCGAACAATCGCAAATACGTCCTTCTGGAGCGCCCCACCGGCAAGTTCGAGCGCACGCTGACGATCAACACGCCGATTGACGCCGACAAGGTCGAGGCCGCGTTCAGCAACGGCGTTCTGACCCTGACTCTGCCGAAGGCCGAGGCCGTGCGCCCGCGCCAGATCGCAGTCAAGGCCGGCTGACGACCGATTCGCCTGCCCACCCCCCAGTCCCTGCGCCCGACCGGGTCGCCGGGGCTTTTTTGTCCCGGCGGGGCGCGCTTGCCCGGATCATCGGGCACGGTATAATGAACGCCTGCTGAGCGCCCGGCCGGCTCCTGCCGGCGGGTCCACTCGACGCGGAGTAACCTAGTTGCGTGTGCTGATTACGGGAGCCGGGGGCTTCGTCGGCGGGCATCTGGTCGAATACCTGCTGGGCCTGCCCGGTCAGATCGCCATTGACGCGGCGGTGCTTAACCCGCCCGGCGCGCACCCCCGTCTGAACGGCCGCCCGGTGGCGCAGCACCAGGTGGATTTGCGTGACCCCGACGCGGTTCGCGCGCTGGTCGAGACGGCGCGCCCGGATCGCGTGTTTCATCTTGCGGCGCTGGCCGACGTCGGCGCGTCGTTTCGCAACCCCTGGGCAACGCTCGAAAACAACATCCGCGTCCAGGTCAACCTGCAAGAGGCGATCCTGCAAAGCGGTATCCCGGCGCGCGTGCTGATCGTCAGCTCCGGCGAGATCTACGGCGCGGCGGGCGGCACGATGGCGCCGATTGACGAGACCTATCCCTTCGAGCCAGCCAGCCCGTACAGCGTCAGCAAGGTCGCGCAGGACATGCTCGGCCTGCAATATTTCATCGCGCACGGCATGGCAATCATCCGTGCGCGGCCCTTCAACCACATCGGCCCCAGCCAGCGCGGCGGCTTCGTCGCGGCGGATTTCGCCAGCCAGATTGCGGCGATTGAGGCGGGGCAGCGCCCGCCGGTGATCGATGTCGGCAACCTGGCCGCCGAGCGTGATTTCACCGACGTGCGCGACGTGGTGCGTGCCTACCATCTGCTGCTGGAACGCGGCGCGCCGGGCGAGGCGTACAACGTGTGCAGCGGCGCGGGGCACAGCATCCAATCCCTGCTCGACACGCTGCTGAGCTACAGCCCAGCCGCGATCGAGGTCCGGCAAGACCCGGCCCGGATGCGCCCGTCCGACGTGCCGCGCCGCGTGGGCGACGCGCGCAAGCTGCGCGCCGCGACCGGCTGGGCGCCGGAAATTCCCTTCGAGCGCACCCTGCTCGACATCCTCAACGACTGGCGCCAATCGCTGGGCGCGCCTGCGCGCCCCGACCGGCGCTGAACATTCGCAGAACTTCAGGAGTTGTGACCCATGACCAAACGCGCGCTGATCACCGGCATCACCGGGCAGGACGGCTCGTATCTGGCCGAGTTTCTGCTCGATAAGGGGTACGAGGTTTTCGGGCTGGTGCGGCGCACCAGCACGATCAATTTCAGCCGGATCGATCACATTCAGGATCGCCTGCGCCTGATCCCCGGCGATATGCTGGACCAGACCTCGCTTCAGCTCGCGCTGGCCGAGTGCCAGCCGCACGAGGTCTATAACCTGGCCGCGCAGAGTTTCGTGCAGACCTCGTGGACGCAGCCGGTCTTCACCGGCGACGTGACCGCGCTGGGCGTCACGCGCCTGCTGGACGCGATTCGCCACGTCGATCCGGCGATCCGCTTCTACCAGGCGTCGAGCAGCGAGATGTTCGGCAAGGTGCGCGAGGTTCCGCAGCGCGAGACGACCCCGTTCTACCCGCGCAGCCCCTACGGCGTGGCGAAGGTCTACGGCCACTGGATCACGGTCAACTACCGCGAGAGCTATAACCTCTACGCCGTCAGCGGGATTCTGTTCAACCACGAAAGCCCGCGCCGGGGGCTGGAATTCGTCACGCGCAAGGTGACGCACACCGCCGCCAAGATCAAGCTGGGGCTGGCGAGCGAGCTGCGCCTGGGCAACCTCGACGCGCGGCGCGACTGGGGCTTCGCCGGGGATTACGTGCGCGCCATGTGGCAGATGCTCCAGCCGGACACACCCGACGACTACGTGATCGCCACCGGCGAGACGCATTCCGTCGAGGAGCTGGTGCGCACTGCCTTCGACGCGCTGGGCCTGGACTGGCGCCAGTACGTCGTGCAGGACGAGCGGTTCATGCGCCCGGCAGAGGTCGATCTGCTGGTCGGCGATCCATCCAAAGCGGGCCGCAAGCTGGGCTGGGAGCCGAGCGTGACCTTCGCTAGCCTGATTCAGATGATGGTCGAGGCTGACTTGCGGATGCTACGCAACGGCGAAACCGTGCGCTGAGTCCCGTATGCGCCTGATCGACACCCACTGCCACCTCGATTTCAACAGCTACGACGGGCTGCGCGACGAGATTGTGCGCGAAGCCGCCGGTGCCGGGGTGACGCGCATCCTCAACCCCGGCACCGATCTGGATCGCTCGCGGGCGGCGGTCGAGCTGGCGGCGCGCTATCCGGGCGTCTACGCCGCCGTCGCGATCCATCCGAACAGCACAGCGGCCTGGTCAGATGGCTGGATCGAGGCCCTGCGCGCGCTGGCAGCGCAGCCGAAGGTGGTCGCCATCGGGGAGATCGGGCTGGATTATTACTGGGACGAGTCGCCGAAGGCGACACAGTGGCGCGCGTTCGAGGCGCAGCTTGCCCTGGCGTCGGAGCTTGAGCTACCCGTGATCATCCACAATCGCGACGCGAGCGACGACGTGCTGGACATCCTGGCGCGGTGGGTCCCCACGCTGCCGCCCGCTCTGCGCGACCGGCCCGGCGTGCTGCACTCGTTTTCCGCGCCGCAATCCGCCGCCGAGCGCGGGCTGAGCCTGGGCTTCTGTCTCGGCTTCACCGGGCCGGTGACGTTCAAGAACGCCGGCGATCTGCGGCATATCGCGGCGCGCGTGCCGGACGACCGCATCCTGGTCGAGACAGACGGCCCGTTCTTGACGCCGCATCCCTATCGCGGGCGCCGCCCCAACCGCCCGGCTTACGTGCGCCTGATCGCCGAGCGGCTCGCCGCCCTGCGCGTGGTCTCGGACGAGGCGTTCGCCGCGCAGACCACCGCCAACGCCGAGCGCCTGTTCCGCCTGCCGCCGGAGCCTGACCTCCCGGCTGGCTGACCGGCGCGCTATTCCAGCGCGAAGAAAAGCTGGCTGCCCGTGATGAAGCGCGCCGCCTCGCTGCACAAAAAGAGGACCGCGTCGGCGATATCCTGGGCCGAGGTGTGGCGCCGCGCCTCCCAGGCTGGCTCGTGACGCGCCGCGGCGAGCGCCGCCTCTGAATTTCCCGCGCCGACGCCGCCCCACCCCGGATGAATCAGGTTGGCCGTGATGTTGTGGGGGCGCTCGCGCCGCTCAAAGTGCTGCGCCAGAAAGCGCCGGGCGTGGGTGGCGGATCGCCCGTGGATCCACGACACGGGTTCGAACGGCCCGATCGCGACGATCCGGCCCCAGCCGTTCTGACGCATCACTGGCAGGCACGCCTGGATGCACAGCAGCGTGCCCTCGATCTCGGCCTGCACGGCGGCGTCGAGCGCGTCCGTAGCCAGGTGCGCTGCCGCGCTGGCGTCCCAGATCGGCGCGACGCGGCTCACCAGCATATCGACCGCGCCGAACTCCGCTACCGCCGCGCCGACCCACGCGGCGATTGTCTCCGGCCGGCGCGAGTCGAGCGGAAACGCAAGCGCCTCGCCGCCAATGTCGCGGATGGTGGCGATCAGATTGTCAGCGTTTGCTTTCGCGTCCGCGCCAGAGTTGTGCGGCGTGCAGCCGAGCGCGATCCGCGCGCCCTGCAACGCGAGCGTGAGCGCAGTGCTCCGCCCGATGCCGTGGTCGCACACCCCGGCGATAAGCGCAACCCTTCCCGACAGCATGAGCTTCCCCTTAGCAAGGAATGCCATTCCCCGGACAAATCCCAGGATTACTTATGGCACACTTCTCACGGGGGCACAAGTCCGGGGGCAACCGCGCGCATACCGGCCAGGCGCGGTAGGCGAAAAAAGAGCGCCCCGCAGGGCGCTCGCTCACGGGCCGGGCGCAACCCGGCCGGGCGAATCCAGGCGGCTTAGCGATGGCCCATCCGGCCACTGTGCCCGCCCCAATGATCCGCCATGGGGTGCCGCAGCGCGCCGACCCGCCCGCCGAAGCCGCCCTGAAGCTCGGAGAGCGGCTGTTGCATCAGCTCCGGGTAGCTCTCGGCGGCGTCCGCCAGCGCCTCGTCCATCTGCTCCTGGGTGATTCGCTCGTTGTCCACGAAGACCTGAAGCTGGTTCTCAAGATGCGCCAGGGCCTGCTCGACCACCGCCGCCTCGTCCAGCCCCGCCTGCTCCGCCAGATCAGCGAGCGTCAGGTCCTGATCGAGGGCGTCCCGCAGGTCCCCCCGCGAGAGGTCCGCCATCAGACTCAGCGTTTGGACTAGCTCCGCCGCGCTGCGCGCGTCAAGCATTGCGCCGCCCAGCAGGTCGCGCAGCGGGGTTGTCGATTCGAGCGCCGCGTCGATCGCGTCAGGCAGCTCGGCCAGCCACTCGTCGGCCTGTTCCTGCGTCAGGCGCTCGTTCTCGACAGCGTAGGCGAGCGCGCTCTCCACCTCGGCACTCACCTCGGCGCGCACGGCGTCCAGATCGCAGTCGCTCGCCGCGCAGATCGCGGCAAGGGTTTCGCCATCGCGCACCTGCTGGCGCACGACGGCGTCCGTTAACCCGGTTGCGTCGCCCACCGCGTCGATCAGCTCCGACCACAGGTGCGGGTACGCGCTCCGGCCGTCCAACCCGCGCGGTCCCTGCGCCTGGGCGCTCGCGGCGGCGCCCAGACCGATCGCAGCCGCCATGACCAGTGAAAACACGACCGTCCACTTCTTCATCGCTCGTTCCTTTCGCGCCGCCACATGGCGACGCCATGATCCGCTCATTGCCCTGAGTCTCCGGCGCAATTGTTACGCATCCGTCACCGGTCATCGGATGTTTTGTAAAATGCTGGTAAAATCCCCGTGAGCGAGGGCATGGCGCTCGAACCGGCCGAAAGAGGACCCCCGGTTGGACCTGTCGATCATCATCGTGAGCTGGAACGTGGCGCCGCTGCTGGCCGCCTGCCTGGACAGCATCGCCGCCGCGCCGGTCGCGCGCGCCGCGCCGGATGGCTCGCGCGCGGGAGACGGCGGCCCGCTCGTCGAGGTGATCGTGGTCGATTCGGCCAGCGCGGACGGCAGCGCGGAGATGGTGCGTGCGCGCTATTCCTGGGTTCACCTGCTGGCCGAGCAGCAGAACATCGGCTTCACGCGCGGCAACAACCTGGGGCTGGCGCGGGCGCGGGGCCGCCACCTGATGCTGCTCAACCCGGATACAGTCGTACATGGCGACGCGCTGAACCGGCTGGTCGAGGCGCTTGACGCGCGCCCGGCGATCGGCATCGTCGGGCCGCGCGTGCTGAACGCCGACGGGACGACGCAATCCACCCGCCGCCGGTTCCCGACCCTGGCGACCGCCTTCTTCGAGAGCACCTGGCTCCAGGGCTGCGCGCCGCGCGGCGTGATCGAGCGCTTCACGGTGGCCGATCAGCCCGACGACGGCGTGTTCGAGGTCGATTGGGTGCAGGGCTGCGCGCTGGCGGCCCGGCGCGAGGTCTACCAGCAGATCGGCGGGCTGGACACCGGCTACGTGATGTTCTCCGAGGAGCTGGACTGGTGCCGCCGCGCCAAAGATGCGGGCTGGCGGGTGCTGTACCTCGGCACGGCGACCATCACGCATTACGGCGGCAAGAGCACCGAGCAGATCGAGACCCAGAAACACATTTATTTTCAGGCGAGCAAAATCCGCTATTTTCGCAAGTTTCACGGGCGGGTGGTCGCGCTCGCGCTGCGGCTGTTCCTGGTGCTGAGCTACGCCGCCCAGTGGGCGCTCGAAGCGCTGAAAGGGCTGCTGGGGCACAAGCGCGATCTGCGCCGGGCGCGCGTAGCGACCTATCGTCGCGTGGTCGTCGCGCTGGCGACCGGCCGCACGGGGCCAGCACAGCCGCGCTAGAAGCTGTTATGAACTTTCCAGACGGGACCACGAGAGAACAATCCAGCGTCCGGGGGGAGGGGCGGAAGCTCGCGCCGCCCCTCCGAGAAAAACAGACCGGATGCCCGGTTGACCCCGGGTAAAGCGCATAACAAGCTCTAGGAACGTTTGCCAACCGCCAGCCATTCAGGACAATACTGCTCATGCGCATTGGTCAGATCA
>DAOKYY010000030.1:0-37934 GCA_035325905.1 Aggregatilineaceae bacterium
CGATCGTCCCCACATTCACATGGGGCTTCGAACGCTCAAACTTGCCCTTTGCCATGCTCTGTCGATTCCTCCTGAAGCTGCCTAGCAGGGATCGTCTGTGTTGTCCCTAAACGAAATTGTGAGCCTACGATGGGATTTGAACCCATGACCTCGCCCTTACCAAGGGCGTGCTCTGCCAACTGAGCTACGTAGGCACAATCGCAGGCCAATGGCCTGGAGTGTGGGCCAGGTAGGACTCGAACCTACGAAGGCTTCTGCCAGCGGATTTACAGTCCGCCCCCTTTGCCGCTCGGGACACTGACCCTTATCGAGTTGTTAAAGCATCTCGCTGCGACTTACGCTGCGTGCCGGGGCGTCGGTTTGCCCCCAGAGCCGACGATGGGACTTGAACCCATAACCTAGCGCTTACAAGGCGCTTGCTCTGCCGTATTGAGCTACGTCGGCATGGCGTGTGGCATTGTACCATGTCCCTGACGACGGCTCAAGGGTGAGACTCGCTCTACCTAAGTCGGTCGGATTCTAGCCGAGGGACTCCCCTTTGTCAATGGTTTTTCGCTCAGGGCGGGCACGCCTGTCTTACCGCCGATCTCTCACTCAATGGTACAATCTGCCCACGGCATTCGAACGCCGGCCCTCGGCTTGAGGCGCCGGACAAAACCAGGATCGAGAGACAAGGCAATGACACTTCTGCATGGGTTCGAGCTAATCAGCGATCGCAGCGTGCCAGAGCTGAACACGCGCGCCCGGATGTGGCGTCACGTGGGCAGCGGCGCGCAGCTCCTGTCGCTCGAAAATGACGACGAGAATAAGGTCTTCGGCATCACCTTCGCCACCCCGCCCGCCGACTCGACCGGCATCGCGCACATCATGGAACACTCGGTGCTGTGCGGCTCGCGCAAATACCCGGTCAAGGAGCCGTTTGTCGAGCTGCTGAAGGGGTCGCTGAAGACGTTCTTGAACGCGATGACCTTCCCGGACAAGACGACCTACCCGGTTGCCAGCCAGAACGCGCAGGACCTCTACAACCTGGCGGACGTCTATCTCGACGCCGTCTTCTATCCGAATATCACGCCCTACACGCTCAAGCAGGAAGGCTGGCACTACGAGCTGGACGAACACGATGGGCCGCTGGTCTACAAGGGCGTCGTCTTCAACGAAATGAAGGGCGCCTATTCCGACCCGGAGGGCTTGCTGTTCCGGCGCGTCGAGCAGGCGCTTTTCCCGGATACGGTCTACGGCGTGGATTCGGGCGGCGACCCGGCTGAGATCCCAAACCTGACCTACGAGCAGTTCAAGGAGTTTCACGACCGGTACTATCACCCGTCCAACGCGCTGATCTATTTCTACGGGGACGACGATCCTGAAGAACGCTTGCGCTTTCTGGACGGCTATCTCAAGGATTTTGAGCGCCAGGATGTCGCGCTGGCGATCGAGGACCAGGCGCCTTTTGATGCGCCGCGCCGCGCGACCTTCCCCTTCGCCTCAGGCGATGGCGACGAGACCGGCCGCGCCATGATCACGGTTAACTGGATCGTGGCCGACGCGCTCGATTACGACGCGGTGCTGGCCCTGTCGATCCTGGCCCATATTCTGATCGGCACACCGGCCTCGCCGCTGCGCAAGGCGCTGATCGACTCCGGCCTGGGCGAGGACCTGGTCGGCGCGGGCCTCGAAGCGGATGTCCGCCAGAGCTATTTCTCGACCGGGCTGAAAGGCGTCGCGCCGGAGAACGTCGAACGGGTCGAGGCGCTGGTGCTGGACACGCTGCGCGACCTGGCGCGCGACGGGATCGACCCGGAGATGATCGAGGCGTCGGTCAACACGACCGAGTTTGCCCTGCGCGAGAACAACACCGGCGCGTACCCGCGCGGCCTGGTGCTGATGATCCGCGCGCTGCGGACCTGGCTGTACGGCGGCGATCCGCTGGCGCCGCTGGCGTTCGAGGCGCCGCTGGCCGCGCTCAAGGACCGGCTGGCGGCTGATCCGCGCCTGTTTGAGGGGCTGATTCAGCGCCACCTGCTCGACAACACGCACCGCATTACCGTGATTATGCAGCCCGATCCCGATCTGGGGCCGCAGCTTGAGGCGCGCGAGCGGGCGCGCCTGGACGAGGCTCGCGCCAGCATGAGCGAGGACGATCTGCGCCGCGTGCAGGAAGAAACGCAGACGCTCAAGGCCATGCAGGAGACGCCCGACCCGCCGGAGGCGCTGGCGACGATCCCCAGCCTGACGCTGGACGATCTCGACCGGAAGATCAAGACTATCCCTTGCGAGGAGCTGGCGCTGGCCGAGACGACGGTGCTGTACCATGACCTGTTCACCAACGGCATCGCCTATCTCGACCTGGGCTTTGATCTCCACTCGTTGCCGCAGGATTATCTGCCGTATGTCAGCCTGTTCGGGCGCGCGCTGCTGGAAATGGGCGCCGCCACGCAGGATTACGTCAAGCTGGCGCAGCGCATCGGGCGCAAGACCGGCGGCATCCACCCGACGGCCTTCACCTCGGCGCTGCCGCACGACGCCAACGGCACCGCCTGGCTTTTCCTGCGCGGCAAGGCGACCGTCGAGAACGTGGACGAGCTGCTCGCCATCCTGCGCGACGTGCTGCTGGCTGCTCGCCTGGACAACCGCGAGCGTTTCCGCCAGATCGTGCTCGAAGAAAAGGCTGACCAGGAAGCGAGCCTCGTTCCGATGGGGCACGCGGCGGTCGCCGGGCGTCTCAAGGCGCGCTTCAGCGCGGCGGATTGGGCCGCCGAGCAGTTCAGCGGGATCGATTACCTGTTCTTCCTGCGCGAGCTGGCCCAGCAAATCGATCAGGACTGGCCGCCAGTCCAGGCTGCGTTGGAAGCCATGCGCGAGATGTTGCTCAACCGCCGCGCCATGGTCGCCAACGT
Source organism: Aggregatilineaceae bacterium (assembly GCA_035325905.1). GTDB lineage: Bacteria > Chloroflexota > Anaerolineae > Aggregatilineales > Aggregatilineaceae > DYGX01. Next base: position 2,895 of record DAOKYY010000030.1, read on the forward strand.
CACGCTCGACCGCGCCGGGTGGAGCGCGATCCAGCCCGCGCTGGAAGATTTTCTGGCCGGGCTGCCGGTCGCGGAGCGGACGCTGTACCCCTGGCAGGCGCCGGAAGCGCAGGACGACGAAGGGCTGGTGATCCCGGCGCAGGTCAATTACGTCGGCAAGGCGGGCAACCTCTACGACCTGGGCTATGGGCTGGACGGCTCGTCGATGGTGATCACGAACTTCCTGCGCGCGACCTGGCTGTGGGAGCGGGTGCGCGTGCACGGCGGCGCTTACGGCGGCTTCTGCCAGTTCGACCGCCAGTCCGGCTTCTTCGGCTATGTCTCGTACCGTGACCCGAACCTGCTCGACACGCTCAATGTGTACGATCAGGCCGGGCGCTTCCTGCGCGAGCTGTCGATCGATCAGGACGAGCTGGTCAAGAGCATTGTCGGCGCGATCGGCAACCTCGACGCGTACCAGCTCCCGGACGCGAAGGGCTTCACCTCGCTGGCGCGCTACCTGCTCGGCGAGACCGACGAGGAGCGCCAGCGGCTGCGTGACGAGGTGTTTGACACGACGCTTGACGACTTCAAGCGGTTCGGCGAGGTGCTGGACGAGCTGGCGGAGGTCGGGCAGGTGGTCGTGCTGGGCGGCGCGGAGGCGATCGCGCGGGCCAACGCCGCGCACGGCGGGTTCCTGCGGGTGACGAAGGTGCTTTAGGCAAGACTTTGCACGTTTACGGGCCGGGCGCGTCCGGCCAGGCTCACTCGCGCCCGGCCCGCCAGGAAAGCTATAATCGGGTCGTAAGGCAGGCCGCGCCCGCAGGCGGGCGCGCCGCGCGCGTTTGAAAATGCTTGCGCCTAACTATTCTTGCTCTTCACGCTAAGGAACGGTTCGTCATGGACTTCACCCTCTCCGAAGAACACCTGATGGCTCAGCAGATGGTGCGCGACTTCGCGCAGAAGGAGATCGCGCCAACCATCGCCGAGTGGGATCGCCGCCAGGAGGTCAACCCCGCGATTCTGCCGCGTATGGCCGAGCTAGGTATCCTCGGCATCAACATCCCGGTGCGCTACGGCGGCCAGGGGTTCGACTATCTGACGCTGGCCCTCGTCTGCGAGGAACTGGAGCGCGTCGACACCAGCCTGCGCGTCATTATGTCGGTCCACATGGGACTGAACAGCATGGCGCTGTTGCAGTGGGGCACCGAGGAACAGAAACAGCGTTTCCTGGTGCCGCAGGCGCGTGGCGAGCAGATCGCCGCCTACGCGCTGACCGAGCCGGACGCCGGCAGCGACCCGGTCAGCCTGCGCTCGACTGCCCGCCGCGAAGGGGATGCCTACATCCTGAACGGCGAGAAGATGTGGATCAGCCTGGCGACCAAGGCGGATAACATCCTCGTCTTCGCCAAGACAGACCCTCACGCCGACCCGGCGCATAAGGGCATCACCGCCTTCATGATTACGCGCGACATGGCGGGCGTGACGACCGGCGACATTCATGGCAAGCTCGGCGTGCGCGCTGGCTCGACCGGGTGGGTGTCGATGCAGGATGTCGCGGTCCCGCTTGAAAACCGGATTGGCGAAGAAGGCGAAGGCTTTTACATCGCCATGAGCTGCCTCGACAACGGGCGCTACACGGTCGGTGCGGGCGCGGTGGGGCTGATCCGCGCCTGCCTCGAAGAGAGCGTCAAATACGCCAACGAGCGCAAGACCTTCGGGCAGACCATCGGCCATCACCAGTTGATCAAGCAGAAGATCGCCTATATGCAGCAGTGGTACGACGCGGCCCGGCTGCTGATTCTGCGCGCCGGGTGGATGAAGAACCAGGGCCAGCGCAACACGCGCGAGACCGCTGTCGCCAAGTGGTTCGCCACGGATATGAGCGTCAAGGCGGCGTTGGAGGCGGTCCAGGTGCACGGCGCGTATGGCTTCAGCGACGAGTACAACGTCGAGCGTTACCTGCGTAACTCGAAGGGCGCAGTCATCTACGAGGGCGCGAGCGAAATTCAGCAGTTGATCCAGGCGGACTACGCGCTCGGCTATCGCAAGGATCGCCCGCTGCGCTGCGAATTGCCCGCCTACGACGCGGACACCTGGCAGAGCGAGGCGTAAGCCGATCGTAGGGGCGGAGTTTGCGCCCCCGCCGTCTTTGGCTATGTCTTTGCTGCTCTTAGCTGCTTTTGAAGGAGGGTTGAACTTTGCACGTCGTGGTGATTACCAAAAACACGCCCGACACCGCCGCCGCCGTGACGGTCAAGGGCGACGGGACGGTGGACTGGGGCGACAGCCTGGTCGTCAACCCCTGGGATGAGTACGCCATCACCGAGGCGGTTCTGCTGAAAGGGAGCCATAACCTCACGGCGACGATCCTGACCGTCGGCGGGCCGGAGCATCAGGAGGCGCTGAAGCACGGGCTGGCGATTGGCTGTGACCAGGCGATCCGCGTCTGGGACGGGACTCTGGCGGGCGCTGATAGCCTGGTGTACGCCGAGGCCGTCGCCGCCGCGATCCGCAAGCTGGGCGATGTGGACCTGGTGATCTTTGGCCGCGAGCTGGCCGACATCGCCACCGACCAGCACATCTACCAGGTCGCGCGCAAGCTCGGCTGGACGATGCTCGGCTATGTCGCCAAAATCCAGGCGATTGATTTTGCCGCCAAGACGATCCGCGTGGAGCGCCTGACCGAGCACGGCACGCAAACCGTCAGCAGCAGGCTCCCGGCGGTGATCAGCGTCGTCAAGGACATCAACGAGCCGAAGTATCCGACCTTCATCGGCATCCGCAAGGCCGCCAAAGCCGAGATGCCGGTCTGGGGGATGAGCGATCTGGGGCTGGACGCGCCGCCACGCCCGCAGGTCAAGCAGGTGCGCTACAGGCCGCTGCCGGTGCGCGAAGGCGCGGTCGAGATCATCGAAGGCGCCAGCGCGCAGGAGAAAGCTGCCAAGCTGGTCGATAAGCTGATCGAGGAGAAGGTGCTATGAGCCAAGGCGTGCTGGTCTGGATTGAGCAGCATCAGGGCCGGGTGCCCGCCGCCTCGTGGGAAGCCCTGGGCGCGGCGCGCGCGCTGGCCGCAGGCGGCCCGGTCCTCGCAGCCATCTTCGGGCAGGGGATCCGAGACGCGGCGCAGGACGCGATCCAGCGCGGCGCGGACACTGTGCTGGCTGCCGACGACGCGTCGCTGGCCGCCTATCGCTTTGAGCCGTATGTCGCGCTGCTGGCGCAGATCGTGCAGGAGCGCCAGCCGGCGATCGTGCTGGCGGCGGCGACGATCGCCGGACGCGAGGTGCTGGCCGGGGCAGCAGCGGATACCGGCGGCGGGCTGCTGACCGATGTCACCGAGCTGTCGCTCGAGAACGGCAAGCTCCAGGCGGTGCGCCCGGTGCTGGGCGGCAAGGCGCTCAGCGTCGAGGCAATCGTGGGCGATGGCCCGCAGTTCGCCACGCTGCGTCCGCGCGCCTTCCCGGCGCCTGAGCCGGACGCCAGCCGCAGCGGTGAAGTGGTCGCGGTCAGCCCGGCGCTGGCCGAGGACGCCATCGCGACAAAGGTCGAAGGGATGGAAGATGCGGGCGGCGCGATCAGCCTGGCCGACGCGACGATCATCGTCTCGGGCGGGCGCGGCGTCGGCGGGCCGGAGGGCTTCGGCCCGGTGCGCGAGCTGGCCGAGGCGCTCGGCGCGGCGGTCGGCGCGAGTCGCGCGGCGGTCGATGCCGGGTGGATTCCCTACGAGCATCAGGTCGGCCAGACCGGTAAGGTCGTCGCGCCGGACCTGTATATCGCAGCGGGAATTTCCGGCGCGATCCAGCACCAGGCCGGGATGCGCACCGCCAAGGTGATCGTCGCCATCAACAAAGACCCGGACGCGCCGATCTTCAAGCTGGCGCGCTACGGGATCGTGGGCGACCTGTTCGATATCTTGCCCGCGCTGACGGCGGAGATCCGCCGCCGGCTGGGCTAGAGCGCGCCCGGAACGAAACGGGTAGCAGGTCTCCCCGGCCGGGAGACCTGTTTTGATCGGCGAAAGGAGCGGCCCACTGTGGCGCAGGAACGGATTACGCTGCTGGACGGCAAGCGGATCGTGCTCGGCGTGACGGGCAGCATTGCGGCGTACAAAGCCGCCGATCTGGCGAGCAAGCTGACCCAGGCGGGCGCGCTGGTCGATGTCATCCTGACCGACGCGGCGCAGCGCTTCATCGCGCCGCTGACCTTTCAGGCGCTGACCGGGCGGCCCGTGTACACCTCGATGTGGGCGCCGTCCGAAGCGTCCGCAGGCGGATTGCCCACGCATATCGCGCACGTCGGCCTGGGCGAAGGCGCGGACCTGCTGATGATCGCTCCTGCGACGGCGCATACCCTGGCGCGGCTGGCGCACGGGCTGGCCGACGATCTGCTCTCGGTCACGGCGCTGGCGGTGCGCGGCCCGGTGATCGTCGCCCCGGCGATGGATGGCGGGATGTACGCGCACCCGGCCACGCAAGCGAACCTGGCGACGCTGCTCGCGCGTGGTGTCGTGATCATCCCGCCCGATGAAGGCCGTTTTGCGTCTGGACTGGTTGGGCGCGGTCGCCTGCCGGAGACGCCGGTCCTGATCGGGCATATCCGGCGCGCGCTGGGGCGTGGCGGGCCGCTCGGCGGGCGGCGGATGGTCGTGACCGCCGGGGGGACGCGCGAGCCGCTCGACCCGGTGCGCTACCTGACCAACCGCTCCAGCGGCAAGCAGGGCTACGCCCTCGCGCAGGCGGCGCTCGACGCTGGCGCAGAGGTCACGCTGATCACCTCGGCGCAGCATCTTGCTCCGCCGGTTGGCGCGGACCTGGTGCCGGTCAGCACGGCGGAGCAGATGCGCGAGGCCGTGCTCGGCGCGGTGGACGAGGCGGACGTGTTGATCATGGCGGCGGCCGTGGCGGACTTCAAACCGGCGCAGATCGCGTCGCAGAAAATTAAGAAGGGCGACGATCCGCAGGCCGCGCCGAGCATCGCGCTGGCGCGCACGCCCGATATTCTGATGGACGTGAAGGCGCGCCGCGCGCAGACGGGCCGCCCGCGCCTGGCGATCGGCTTCGCGGCGGAAAGCGAGGACCTGCTGGCGAACGCCCAGGCGAAGCTGGCCCGCAAGGGGCTGGACCTGATCGTCGCCAACGACATCAGCGCGCCCGACGCCGGTTTCGAAGTCGATACCAACCGCGTCACGCTGCTCGACGCGGACGGAAACCAGCAGGCGCACGATCTGGCGAGCAAAACCGCAGTCGCCGAGATCGTGATCGCGTGGGCGGCGCGGGCGCTGGTACAACCGGTGTAGAAGCAAGTGGCGAAGAGGCGGTGGAGAGGATGTCCACCCGCGTTTCAATTCCGCAGGACAAGCTGGCAGCATTCTGTCGCCGGAATCGCATTCGCAAACTGTCCCTGTTCGGGTCGGCGTTGCGCGACGATTTTGGCCCGGAAAGCGACATCGATCTGCTGGTTGAATACGAACCAGATGCGGTTGTGACTCTGCTCGACATGGCGGCGCAGGAGCTTGAGCTAAGCGAGCTACTGGGGCGCCAGGTCGATTTGCGCACCCCCAACGAACTTAGCCAGTATTTTCGCCAGCGCGTTCTGGCAACCGCGTAGACCCAATATGAACGAAGCAGATAAAATCCGGCTGCGGCATATGCTTGATGCCGCACACCACGCGCAAGCATTTGTACATGGGCGTTCGATTTGGAATACGGATCGGCAGTTGACGTTCGCGTTAACGCGGGCTATCGAGATCATTGGCGAGGCGGCGCAAGTGTCTACTGGTTGCCGGGACGCCTATCCCGGTATTCCCTGGACAGCCATCGTCGGGATGCGTAACCGCCTGATTCACGCCTATTTTGACATGGACCATGACCGGCTTTGGGCGACGGTTCAGCACGCTCTGCCTGACCTTATCGCTCAGATTGAGGCGATGCTGGCAACCGGAGAGTAGCCCTCACGCTGACCTAGCGGTTTCGCTCCGCGATCAGGCGCAGGCCATCGAGCGTCAGCCACGGATCGACCTCGTCGAAGCAATCCGTGTGCGGGTGGAGCACGGTCGAGAGGCCGCCGGTCGCGATCACGCGCGCGCCGCCTAGCTCGCGCTTCATGCGTGCGACCAGCCCTTCGACCAGCGCGATATGCCCCAGCACCAGGCCCGCCTGCATAGCGTGGATTGTGTTGCGCCCGATGACCGAGGGCGGCGGCGCCAGCTCAATCTGCGGAAGCTGCGCCGTGCGCCCGACCAGCGCGTCGGCGGTGGTGGTCAGCCCGGCGGCGATCGCCACGCCGCGCAGCTCGCCCGGCGTCGCGACCGCCGTGAGCGTGGTGGCCGTGCCAAAGTCGATCACGATGCAGTTGCCCCGCGCCCGTTCGTATCCGGCGACGGCGTTCGCGATCAGATCGGTGCCGACGCGCTCCGGCTGGTCGGTCACAATCTTAATTCCGGTGTCGATCGCGCTGCTGATCAGAATCGGCGGGTGGCCGGTGCGGCTGGCGATCATCTCCGCGATCCCGCGTGTGAGCTGCGGGACGACGCTGCTGAGCACCGCGCGCCCGATGTCCCGCAGGCTCAGTCCGGCCTCGCTCAGAAAATCGCGAAACAACACTGCGTATTCGTCCGGCATACGCTGGCGCACCGTCTGCACCCGCCAGTGATGCGCCCAGACCTGCCCGTTGTGCACGCCGATTACGATGTTGGTGTTGCCGATGTCGATCGCCAGCAGCATGAGCGCTTGCCCTCCGATCTTCTGCCTTTTCTCAATCCGTGGGTACCATTATAGGGACGGTCCGCGCTCAGGCGCGAAAAGTGGACCGATTGCCCACAAGACCGTCTGCTGGCTGGCCCCGTTGCTCCTGAAAGGTGGCTCTCGATGACGAATACCACGCTCACTGCGATTGATGGCATCCGGGTTGGGCACGCGCACAATCTGGACGGTCCGACCGGCTGCACCGTGATTCTGTGCCCGCCGAACACGGTTGGCGGCGTGGATCAGCGCGGCGGCGCACCGGGGACGCGCGAGACGGACCTGTTGCGCCCGATGCACCTGGTTCAGCATGTGCACGCCGTGCTGCTGGCGGGCGGCAGCGCCTACGGGTTGGACGCTGCCGGGGGCGTGATGCGCTGGCTGGAAGAACAGGGGATCGGGTTTGATACGCCGGTGGCAAAGGTGCCGATTGTTCCGGCGGCGATCATCTTCGACCTGGACGTGGGCAGCGCGCAGATTCGCCCTGACGCGGCGATGGGCGCCCGCGCAGCGCAGGCCGCCAGCGCCGATCCCGTGACGGAAGGCTGCGTCGGCGCGGGGGCGGGGGCGCGGGTCGGGATGGTGATGGGGCCGCTGCTGGCGACCAAGTCGGGCCTCGGCAGCGCGGTGATCGACCTGGGCGAAGGTCTCCTGGTCGGAGCGCTGATGGTCGTCAACGCGGCGGGTGACGTGATTGGCGAGGATGGCGCGATCCTGGCCGGGGTGCGCCAGCCGCCCGATGGGGAAGGTTTTTTCGGCGCGATGAACCTGCTGCGCGGCGCGGCGAAGCTCGCGCTGCCGGGCGGCGTGACGTCAAACACGGTGATCGGCGTGGTGGCGACCAACGCGCTGCTGACTAAAGAGGAAGCTAACAAGGTCGCGCAGATGGCGCACGACGGGCTGGCGCGCGCGGTACGGCCCGCGCACACGCTCCACGACGGCGACACGATCTTCGCGCTGGCGACCGGGACGGCGGGCCGCGCCAACGTCAGCGCGATCGGCGCTTTCGCCGCCGAAGCGGCCAGCGAGGCGATCCGCCGCGCGGTCCGGGCCGCGACGCCGCTGGCGGGGCTGCGCGCCGCGTCTGCGCCGGGGCTGCCCGGCTCGCCTGCGCCTGAAGGCTGAGCAGGTCGCTTTTCGGCGGGTCACGATTCTTGTAGTGAAATCTTTACAATTCTCGTAAACTCGCCTCTGTTGATCTCTTGACAAGGCTTTTGAGGGCGTGATATACTGCCGACTAGCCTAAGAAAGGAGTGAACAGCGCAATGCTCAAGACCAGCACCCTGCTCAATGGCATCCGTGTGCGTCGCGGCGCCGATGGCGTGGCGGCCATGCCTTGTCGTATTGCGCCTGTTCGCTGGTAAGGCGTCTCTTCTGAGATGATCCCAGCCGCGGGCGCGATGCCCGCGGCTTTTTGTTGCAGCACCTCCCGATCCGGAGTCTGCACCCCGAAGCCGTGGGCACCCAAGCTCGCGGCTTTTTTCATGCCAGCATGAAAGTTCGCGGCATGAAAGAGCGCAGAGAGACACGGTGAAATCGAAGCGGAACAAAGGATTCGGGCGATGACGATACACATGAACGAGAAAGTCGAAAACAAGCGGACGACCGCGACGCTGGCGCGCATCTCGCCGGACGAGCCGGCCCTGGTCGTGGACCATGTCTTCAAGCGGTTCAACGTCGCGTCCGAGCCGTGGTGGCGGCGGATGCTCCCGGTTCGCGGGGCGCGTAACAGCGGGCCGGAGCACGCGAACGGCGGCGCGAGTCAGAACGGACATGCGCCGAAAGCGCGACGCGGCAAGGAGCTGGTCACGGCGGTCAGCGACGTGTCGTTCACGGTCGAGCGGCGCGAGATTTTCGGCGTGCTGGGGCCGAATGGCTCCGGCAAATCGACCCTGATCCGCCTGCTTTCGACGCTGCTGGTGCCGGACGAAGGGCACATCCGGGTCTTCGGGCTGGACGTGGTCAAGGAAGAAATGCAGGTCAAGCGGCTGATCAACCGCGTCTCGGTCGAGGCGGCGTTTTTCAAGAAGCTCAGCCCGCGCGAGAACCTGCTCTATGGGGCGCGGCTGTACGGCGTCTCCGGCAAGGAAGCCGACCGCAAGGCGCGCGAGATTCTCAAGCGCCTGGGGCTGAAGGAGAGCAGCTACACCGCGCCGATGGAAGATATGAGCCGGGGAATGCAGCAGAAAGTCGCCATCGCGCGCGCCTTCCTAACGCAGCCGGTCGTCCTGCTGCTCGACGAGCCGACGACCGGGCTGGACCCGCGCTCGAAGCTGGAGGTGCAGGCGTTCGTCAACGAGCTGCGCAACGTGCACGACGCGACGATCCTGATCACGACGCACGACATGAACGAGGCCGACGCGCTCTGCGACCGCATCGCGATCCTCGACGACGGGAAGATTGTGGCGCTCGACACGCCTGAGAACCTGAAGCGGAGTGTCCAGCGCAACGGCCACGAGCCAACGCTGGAAGACGTCTTCATGCAGCTTACCGGCAAGGAGCTGGTCGAGAAAGACGACGTGGAAGACTTCCAGCCGGAGCAAATCCTGGCCGGCTGAGAGGAGGGAGACCGATGATCAAAGGTATGCAAATTGAGATGCGCCAGTCGTATGCGTTCATGGCGCGTAACTTCAATCTCGTCAAACGCTACTGGGGTTGGGAAGTCGTCTGGCTCGCCTACTCGATCGCCAACGCGCTGTCGGTGACGTTCATCGGCGCGGGCGCGGGGGTCATCACCGGGCAAGATGGCATCAACACGAACTTCCTGATCACCTATCTGCTGATCGGTACGCTCGTCTGGCATTTTCTGTCGGGCACGTTCAACGTCATCAGCGAGATGATCGCCTGGGAGCGCTGGGAGGGCACGATCGAGTACACCCTCATGGCGCCGGTTCGCCGCCACAACCAGATTTTCGGCCAGGCCGCCTTCGCCGTGGTGTACATCTTGCTCTTCACCGCGACGATCGGGCTGGTGGTCTCCAGCTTCTTCAATCTGGACCTGAGCGAGGCGGATTTGCTGGGCGCGCTGGTGATCCTGCTGGCGGGAAGCCTGTCCTTCGTCGGAATCGGGGTGGTGGCCTCGATTCTGCCGCTGCTCTACCCGGAGCGCGGCGCCCAGATGACCAACATCGTGCAGGCGCTCTTCCTGCTGGTCTCAGGCGTCTACTACCCGGTGAGCGTGCTGCCGGACTGGCTCCAGTTCATCTCCAAGTTCTCGCCGGCGACCTACGTGCTGGCCGGGATGCGCGCCGCGCTTCTTCCCGGCACGTCCGATCAATCGCTGTGGAGCTACGTGGCGCCCCTACTGTTGATGGGGGTAGTGATGCTCCCGCTGGGCATCCATCTGTTCCAGCGCGCGGAGCGATATACCAAGCGTACGGGCAAGCTGAAGCGGAACGGTTAGTCCGCGGCCTGCCCGCAGCGCCTGGGGAAAGTGTCCGACCGTGAATACGCTCACGCTCGACAACCAGGTCTGGGTCCGTCATCAGGCGGCGTCTTACGTCCGCCGGATGCTCCGGGGAGAAACACCAGGCGCATGGGCACACAACACTGAAACTGAAGTCCAGTTCGCCGTCGCGCAGCTTGGCTTACGACCGGGCGACCGGGTTCTTGACCTGGCGTGCGGCTGGGGTCGCCACAGCCTTGAGCTGGCGTCCTACGGGCTGAACGTGACCGGGCTGGACCTCTCTCACGAATTGCTGACGCTGGCGCGCTATCACGCGCGGCGGCGCGGCCTGCACGTCCACTGGGTCGAAGCGGATGTCGCGCGCCTGCCACTGCGCGGCTCGTTCGACGCCGTGGCGCAGTTCTGCGGCAACCTGATCACCTGGTTCGCGGACCGCCACGAGACGCTTAACGCGCTGACGCGGCTGGCGAGCCTGCTACGACCCGGCGGGCGGCTGCTGTTCGGGACGGACGACTGGCGGCCAGAGCTGCCGGGGCGCTCGCAGCACTGGGACGAGTGGAACGGCGGCGCGGCGATCTACCGCCAGCGGTTCGACGCGCGGCGGCGCATGGCCGAGATGCAGATGGTGGTCTTCGGCCCCGGCCACGCCCGCGAGGAGTTCTGGCGGCAGACCTGGTGGCCGTCGCACTGCCAGATGGAGGCGCTGTTCGAGCAGGCGGGTCTGGCGGTGCGCGGGCGCTTCAACACCTGCGCGGACGAGCCATACGACCCGGCCCAGGAAGGGCTGGTGTACGTGCTGGAGCGCCGCGCCGGTTAACCTGAGCAAATCGGAGGGGCGCACGTCACACGGCGTGCGCCCGTCGCGTTTCTTCCTGTAGGTATCTCGTGAGCATTACGCTGGGGGCGCGGCCTCGCCGACGCCGGGCGAAGGCACGCGCAGCTCGTGCACGGCGCGGCGCGTCATCCAGTCGTCGAGCGAGACGCAAATCTCCGCGCCGAGCAGCACGATAATGCCGGTCAGGTAGATCCAGAACATCAGCACGATCATCGTCGCGACCGAGCCGTAGACGAGGTTATACGAGGCAAGGTTATCCAGGTACCACGTAAAGAGCCGCTTCGCTAGCTCCCATAATCCGCCGCCGATAAACGCCGCGACCCAGATCGCGTCCCAGCGCACGCGCTGGCGCGGGATGAAGCGGTACAGGAAGGCGAAGATCGCCACGCTCAGGCTCAGCGGGATGATGAACGCGCCGAACGAGATCCACGAGCTGCGCTGGTAGAAAAAGACGAAATCGAGCAGCACGAACATCACCGTCGCGGCCAGCGAAGCGATCAGCAGCACCGACAGCGCGATCATCATCGTCAGCCCGACCAGGCGCTGGTGCCAGGTGTTGCGCGGGTTTTCGTCGCGGAAAGTGCGGCTGAGCGCCGACGATAGGCTGGAGAACAACCCCAGCGACGACCACAACAACGAGACGCCCGCGACCAGCCCGAACGAGCCGCGCTGCTCCAGCGCCAGCGCGATATTCTCTTGCAGAAAATTGGCCGTGTTGACCGGCAGGAACAGGCGCAGCACGCTGTCGATCTGGTTGCGCGCCGCCGCCGGGCCGAGCGCGGTGCCGATCACGATGATGACCAGCAGCAGCAGTGGAAAGAGCGAGAACGTCGCGTAATAGGACAGCGCCGCCGCCTCACGCGTGCCGTGCTTCGAGAAGCGCACGATCGCCTGCCACACGTGCGACAGCAGCCCGTCGGTCATCGCGTTGGCGAGAATCCACCAGCGCTGGTAAAAGCGCAGCGCGTGCGGAGCTTGTTTCTTGACCGGCGATTTCACGGGCGCCTCGTGCTTCTGCCCGGCGGGCGATATGGCTCGGTGTGGTATGATTGTACACGATTTCCGGCGTGCTCGGCGACGGTTTACGAAGCGATACTCGGCGAAGGGACACGGCGTCATGCCCCTGATCGATGCGAATGGCGCGACAATTGACTATAACGACACCGGCGGCGACGGCCCGCCGCTGGTGCTGATTCACGGCTGGCTGGAATCGTGGGAAGCGTTCCAGCCGGAAATTGGCTGGCTGCGACCGCGCTACCGCGTGCTGGCGCTGTCGCGGCGCGGCTACGGGCGCTCTGGCCCCAAGCCGCGCGCCTACCCGGTGCATTTCTACCGCCGCGACGCCGAAGACGTAGCCGCCTGGCTGGACGCGCTCGGCGTCTCGAACGCGCATATCCTCGGCTTCAGCGATGGGGGCGAGGTCGCGCTGCTGCTGCCGATCCTGCGGCCCGACCTGGCGCGCTCGGTTGCCACCTGGGGCGCGATCGGGCACCTCACGCCCGACCTCCGCCCGATCGTGCAGCGCAACTATCCCGCGACCTGGGTCGATGAGCCGACCCGCGCCCTGCACGGCCCGGAGCATATCGATGCGATGGTGCTCGGCTGGGTCACGGCGATGAAGCAGCTCATCGACAGCGGCGGCGATGTCAGCTTTGGCGCGGCAGGCCGGATCACCTGCCCGCTGCTGCTGATGCTTGGCCGGGCGGACAAGCTCAACCCTGAATCGCTGGGGCGCGAGCTGGTCGAGCGCGCGCCGCGCGCCCAGCTGCGGATGTTCGACTGCGGGCACGCCATCCACCGCGAGCAGCCGGACGCGTTCCGCGCCGCCGTGGACGAGTTCCTGCGCGCGGTCGAGGCTGGCGCGGTGTGAGCGTCCTGCTACCCGGTCCAACACTGCGCGATACGTTTGACGGGGACGGCCTGTCGAGCGTCTGGCAGCGGCGTACTTACGGCAGCGCCTTGCTGCGGCAGGCGGACGGCGCGCTGCGCTGCGTCCTGCCGCCCGGCGCGGCGAGCCAGTACGCGGACGCGCAAATCACCGATTACGAGCGGCCCCAGGGCGACGCCTTTCGCTGGCGCCCGCCGCTTCGGCTGAGCGTGCGCGCCTGGGCCTCTGCCCCGCAATCCGAGCTGATCGGTACGGCGGGGTTCGGCTTCTGGAACGAGCCGTTTCTCCCGGTTGGACGCCTGCGCCTGCGGCTGCCCCGCGCGGTATGGTTCTTTTTCGGCGCGCCGCCACACAACATGGCGCTGGCGCGCGACGTGCCGGGCCACGGCTGGAAAGTGGCTACGCTCGACGCGGGCCGCCCGCTGGCGCTGGCCCTGCTGCCGCTCGCGCCGTTCGGCTTCCTGCTGATGCGCGTCCCGGCGCTGTACCGGCGACTGTGGCCGGTCGCCCAGCGCGCGATCGGCGTGTCCGAGGCGCTGCTCCCGGTGGACCTCAGCGAGCCGCATACCTATTCGCTCGACTGGCTACCCGATCGCGTTACCTTCCGCGTGGACAGGCAGATCGTCCACGAAGCGACGGCCTCGCCACGCGGGCCGCTTGGCCTCATCGCCTGGATGGATAACCAGTACGCGATCATCACGCCGCAAGGCAGGATCGGGTTCGGCGTGACGCCCATCCCGCGCGAGCAGTGGCTGGCGCTGGACGAGATCGCGATAGAGTCGCTGAGCGCGAGCCATTGACCCTCTGTCACGCGATAAGGAGCCACCATGCAAACGGATCGGTTCGCCGGTAAAGGGGTCTTGATTACAGGCAGCGGGCGCGGGATCGGGCGCGCGATCGCGCTGCGCTTCGCCCGCGACGGCGCGGACGTGGTCGTCAACTACTTCCGCAACCGCGAGCCGGCGGAACAGACCGCCGCCGAGATCGAGGCTTTGGGCCGGCGCGCAGCCGTCGTCAAGGCCGATGTCGGCGATCCTGACGACATCACCCGGCTGGTGGACGCTGCTGGACAGGCGTTCGGCGGGCTGGACATCTTGATCCACAACGCGGCGTCCGGCTACAACCGCCCGGTGATGGAGCAGCGCGTCAAGGGCTGGGACTGGACGCTCAACATCAACGCGCGCGCGGCGCTCTTTCTGGCGCAGCGAGCCGCGCCGCTGATGGAGGCGCGCGGCGGCGGCGCGATCGTCAACCTGTCGAGCGTCGGCGCCAGCCGCGTGCTGCCCGATTACGTCGTCGTCGGCGCCTCGAAAGCCGCGCTCGAAGCCGTCACGCGCTATCTGGCGGTGGAGCTGGCGCCGCTGGGCATCGTCGTCAACGCGGTGTCGGCGGGGATGGTGCGGACCGACGCTTTGCAGCATTTCCCCGGTATGCGCGAGCAGTTCGAGGAGCGTTTCGAGTACGCGCTGTCGCGCACGCCTGCCGGGCGCGTGCTCGATTCGGAGGACGTAGCGGGGGTGGTGGCCTTTCTGTGCACGCCGGACGCGGCGATGATTCGCGGGCAGACGATTTTGATCGACGGCGGGGCCTCGCTCGGCTTCTGAGCGGAAACTAGATCGGTAAGATCGCTGGCAACTGGATAGTGACCTGCGTGCCTTCGCCCTCGACGCTGTGCAGCGCGACCTGCCCGCCGTGCGCCTCGATGATCCCGCGCGCGATGGGCAGCCCCATCCCGATTCCCTGCTGCTCGTTGCGGTCGCGGCCGGATTGGATCAACACGTCCCAGATGTTCGCCAGATCGTGCGTGTCGATGCCCAGCCCGCGATCTGTCACGACGACCGATGCCTGCCCATCTGACACGCCGAAGCGGATCTCGGCCTCGCCGCCTTCGTGCGAGTATTGGACGGCGTTGCGGATGATTTCGCCCAGCGCGGTCACGAGCAGGTCTTTCACGCCGGAGACCAGCGCGGGATGGCCGGGCGAGGTGCAAATCGTCCGCAGCGTGACCCGCCGGTTCTGGGCGAACTTGTTCACCAGCTCCAGCGCATCCTGAACGATAAACTCCAATTCCTGCTCCTCGCTCATCTCGCTGACCTGCTGCGCCACGTAGCCACTGATCAACTGCGAATAGAGCACCATCTGCTCGGCCAGCCGGTTAAGCCGCAACGTCCCGCTTTGTATCAGGTCCAGGGAGACGCGAATGTCGTCGCTGGGGCCAAGCGCCTGCTGCGTCTCAAGCTCCTCGGCCAGCAGCGCAAAGCCCCCGGTCACATAGGTCAGCGGCGTGCGCAGCTCGTGCGAGAGCAACTGGATCAGCATCCGGCGCGCGTCGTCCAGCCCGGCGACCGCCTGCGCGCGGATGGCGGCGGTGCGCCTGAGCTTGTTCTGCACGGCGATAATGAAATCTTCCGGCTCGAAGGGCTTGACCAGGTAATCGTCGGCGCCCATCATCCGCCCGGTCGAAATGTCGCGCCGCGATCCGCGCGCCGTGAGGAAGATAAACGGCACGGCGGTCAAGTGAGGCAGCCGCCGGACGGCCTCGAAGAACTCGTAACCATCCATGCGCGGCATCATGATGTCGCTCACGATCAGGTCGGGGACCAGGCCGCCTTCGAGCAAATCGAGCGCCTCGCGTCCGTCGCGCGCCACCTGGACCTGATAGCCCTCCAGCTCCAGCACCAACGCGGCATTCTTGCGCAGATCCCGGTTGTCCTCGACGAACAGGATGGTCGCAGGCATGGTGTTCCCCTGGGGGACGAACTACTCCGATGGGCGGGCGCGCCGCCGGCATGGCAGCGCGCCTCCGGCGTCCTCATTGTAGCACGTCGGCGGCGCAGCGCGCGCGTGGCAGCGTTAAGATTTGTACGAAAATGTATAAAAAAACAACCGGGCGCGATCAGCGCGCGCCTGTCTCGCCGAGCCGGTCGGACAGCTTGAATTCCTCGTAGATACGGTCCAGCCCGGCCTTGATCCGGCGCTGCACGCGCTCTAGCTCGTGCTCCTGATACGGAAACATGGGCAGCAGCTCCGGCACCAAGCTCGACGTGTCGGCGCGGGGCCGCCCCGCCCGGTAGAGGCTGTGCACGCGGCGCCGCGCCAGCCGCAGGTAATTCGACACCGGCTCGGTCGCCGTCTTGTCCGTCAGCGGCCCGCGCCCTGGCACGATGATCTCGGCGGCGAAGCGCGAGCGTCGCAGGTTGGTCATGTTCTCCAGCCAGTCTTTGGTCGAGGAGTTGCTGATGTAGAGATGCTGGTTGACGATGATGCTGTCTCCGGCGAACAGCACGCCGTGCTCAGGCAGGTGGACCCACAGGCTCCCGGCGGTCGGGCCGGGCATCGCCAGCAGCGGGACCTCCCGGCCGCCGTAGCGAAGCTGCATCCGCCGCGTGAAGCTGACGGTCGGCAGGCGCAGCCGCACGCTCGAAAACTGGTGGCGCTCGACCGAGTCCTGCGCCAGCGCCTCGATTGCGCTGTCTACGAAGGCGGACGGCAGGCTGCGAATGTGGTTGATCGTTTCGGCGTGCGCGACGACGACGCGCGTGTCAAACCAGAAGTTGCCGAGAAAACGATCGCGGTGGCAGTCGGTCGTCACGATCGCGCAGATCGGGGCGTCACGGACCGCTTGCAGCGTTTCGCGCCAGCGGTGCGCGTCCTCAGGATACGGCGGGGTATCGATCAACACCCAGCCGTCATCGGTTAGAATCGCGCCGACGTTGACGCGGCGAAAGCCGGTTTCAACGAAAATGCCGGGGGCTATTTCTTGCACGGTTTTCCCTTCTTGAATTGATCTCCCGAAAGGAGCTGGCTCACGGTCACGGCGCGGGATCGGCGCGCAGGGACGCCGCCGCGAGGTCCAGCGCCGCCGCCAGGCTTTCAGGCGTAGCTGCCGCGCCGCCTCCCTGGGCGAACATCGGGCGCCCGCCGCCGCGCTCGACGCCAAGCGCCGCCAGCGCGATCCGCAGCACCGGGACCATATCCTGCGGCAGGTCGTCGGAGCGCGCGGCGATGACCTGCGCTTTCTCGCCCGGCACGCCGCACAGCACGATCGTCTGCGGGTGCATGATCAGCTTCTGAGCCAGCTCGCGGGCGGCCTGCGGGTCGCCGCCAGCGGGAATGTGCGTCACCAGCGCGAACGCGCCGTTGTGCGGCGCCTCGGCGCGCAGGCGCGCGGCCTCGTGCTCCATCAGGACGGATCGTGCGGCGCGCAGATCGCGACGCAGCGCCTGGTTTTCCTCGCGCAGCCGGTCCAGCGCCGCCGGGACCTCCCAATAGCCGGTCGTCAGGGACGCGGCCAGCCCGCTCAGCAGCGCGTGTTTCTCGCGGTAGTCGGCCAGCGCGCGCCCGCCGCAGCGAAACTCAAGACGGAGCGCGTCGCCGCGCCGCTCGGCGCGCACGATCTTGATCAGGCCGACGGCGCCCGTCCGCGCGACATGCGTCCCGCCGCAGGCGTTCAGGTCAAAATCCGCGATCTCGACCACGCGCAGCCGCCCGTCGACATCGGGCGTCTTGCGCAGCGTCAGCGTGGCAAGCTCGGCGTCGTCCGGGAACCAGGCGCGCACCGGGCGATCCTCGAAGATGACCTGGTTGGAGAGCGCCTCGGCCCGTTCGATTACCGCCGCGTCGAGCGCCGGGTTGTCGAGATCAATCGTCAGGCTGTCCGCGCTCATATGAAAGCCGACCGTCTCGGCCTCGGCCAGCACCTCGAAGGCGCGCGAGAGAATATGCTGGCCGGTGTGGTTCTGCATGTGGTCGAAGCGCCGCCCCCAGTCGATCTCGCCCCGCACCTGATCGCCGTCCAGCGGGCGCGCCAGGGCGTGCAGCACCGCGCCGTCCGACTCACGCGCGGCGACCTCGACGACCGGGATTCCGTTCAGCGTGCCGGTGTCGTGCGGCTGCCCGCCACTGGTCGGGTAAAAATAGCTACGGTCGAGGACGACCGCCGGCGCCCCGTTGAACTCAGTGCGCTCGACGCACCGGGCGTCGAAGGTGGTGGTGTAGGCGTCGGAGTAGTACAGCCGTTGCGTGGTCATGCGTGCCCTGCGTATCGTCTGCTCAGCCGGGAATTGCCCGCTATTGTACCATCCTGACCGCGAAAACACGCACCTGTCAGCGAATACGCAGGTACGAGATCGAGCTTTGCTGCAAGCCCGCCGCCTGGGCGAACGCGCGCGCCGCCGGGCTGCCGCGCTCGATGTTGACGTACAGGTGCGTGAGCGACAGCCGGTTGGCGTGGCGCAGCGCCGCTTCGAGCAGCGCCGCGCCGATCCCCTCGCCCCGGTAGTCGAGCGCGACCGCCATGTCGTCAATCCAGCCGCGCCCGCCCGTGAGGGTATGGACCAGCGACAGCGCGACGAAACCGATCACGCGGCGGGCGGGGCCGGGCCGCTCGGCGACATAGATGACGATTGTCTGCCGCTCGCGGAACCGCTGGATCGCGGCCTGCCACTCCGCCTCGCTGAGCGAATTGTTCGCTTCCAGCAGGTGCAGTAGCTCGATCACCGCGTCCACGTCCCCCTGCTCGGCCTCGCGGATCACGAAGCCGTCTCCGTTTGACGCGGCAGGGGGCGAGCTGTCCGGCTCGGCTTGCAGCGCCAGCCAACGGTCGAGCGCCTGGCGATGCGTGCGGAACGGCATTGGCGGCAGATCATCCGGCGCGAAGACGCGCACATCGGTCGCGTCGTCGCCGGCGCGCAACGTTCCGCCGGTCGCGCGCGCCCGGTAAAACACGATGATCCCGCTGGCGGGCGGCCCTTCGGGGAAGGAGTAGATGCCGAGCAGATCGATCAGCTCGACGTGCAGCCCGGTTTCTTCCAGGCTCTCGCGCACGGCGGCCTCTTCGACGCTCTCGTCCGCCTCGATGTAGCCCGACACCAGCGCCCAGCGCCCGGCCTTCACCCGACCGCCGCGCTTGACCAGCACGACGCCGCCCTCAGCCTCGATCAGGACGCCAACGCCGGGCACCGGGTTGACGTAGTGAACGTAGCCGCACAGCGGGCACGACAGCCGCTCGCGGCCCCCGGCCATGCGCGGCACCAGCCGCTCGCCACATTCGGGGCAGAAGGTTGGACGCGCTACAGGCAGCATCGATGAGCTACTCCGCGCCTATAATTCGAGGTAGTCGCGCAGCGGGTGGCTTCGGTTGGGATGGCGCAGCTTGCGCAGGGCTTTGGCTTCGATCTGGCGGATGCGCTCGCGCGTGACGCCGAAGTGCCGCCCGACTTCTTCGAGCGTGTGCTCCTGCCCGTCCGTCAGGCCGAAGCGCATTTCCAGCACTTCGCGCTCGCGGGTGTTGAGCACCGACAGCGCGCCGCGAATCTGCTCCTTGAGCAGTTGCCGCGCGGCGGCGTCGACCGGGCCGAGAATCTTGTCGTCCTCGATGAAATCGCCGAGCAGGCTGGAGTCTTCCTGGCCGACCGGCATTTCGAGCGACATCGGCTCCTGCGAGATACGCAGAATCCGGCGCACTTTGTTCGCGGCGCGACGCAGCTTGCGCGCCAGGCTGGGGTCGAGCTTCTCGTCGGCGTCCCACACGGCGCGAATCTCGGCGGTTTCCTCCGGCGTCAGAAACTCCATCTCGATGGCGATCTGCTCGGCGGTCGGCTCGGAGCCAAGCTCCTGGATCAGATCGCGCTGGACGCGCATCAGCCGGTTGATCGTCTCGACCATGTGCACCGGGATGCGGATCGTGCGCGCCTGGTCCGCGATGGCGCGGCTGATCGCCTGGCGGATCCACCACGTGGCGTAGGTGCTGAACTTGAACCCTTTGGTGTGGTCGAACTTCTCGACGGCGCGCAGCAGGCCGATGTTGCCTTCCTGAATCAGGTCGAGAAAGTTGATCCCGCGCCCCATGTACCGCTTGGCGACGCTGACGACCAGGCGCAGATTGGCGCGGGTCAGGGCCTCGGTCGCCTGGACGCCGCGCTCGTTGACCTGGATGAACTCTTCTTCGGCTTCCTGCTCAAGCTGCTCGCGCTGCTCGGCGACGCGCGCCTCGAAAAGCGCCCGCTCCGGCCAGCCGCCGTGCTGGGCGCAGGCGTCGCGCAGCCAGCTTTGCAGCGAGGCAGGCATGAGGTAGAGCGCCTGGAAGACCTCGAACAGATCGTGCGCGACACGGTTCCAGTTGTCGTCGCGGCCCCAGCTTCCCTGATCGAGAAAGAGGCGCACGTAGGAGGTTTCCTGGCCGGTATTCCAGTTGCGGCGCAGGTTCTGAACCTCCATCAGCAGCTGGTCCGGCTGGGGCGTGGCGATCGCGTACTTGTTGAGGTTGGCGCTCATGCGCTGCCAGTTGTCGAGTAGATGCGCGTAGGCGCTGGTCAGCACCTCGCTCGGCGCTGGCTCGATGTCGGCTTGGGCGCCGGTCATGTGCTGGCGGCTGAGGCGGTCCAGCAGGTTGGTTGCGGCGATTTGCGAGGCCAGCCAGGTCTCGCGGTTCGGGTCCAGGAGCTGGACCTGGCCGATCTCCTTGAGATACATCCGCACCGGGTCGTCGGCCATCGAGCCAGCCTCGACGCGTGAGGATTCGGCAGCGCGGTCATCCCCCAGATCGAGGTCGACGTCGAGCGCATCGT
Organism: Aggregatilineaceae bacterium; assembly: GCA_035325905.1. Classification (GTDB taxonomy): domain Bacteria; phylum Chloroflexota; class Anaerolineae; order Aggregatilineales; family Aggregatilineaceae; genus DYGX01. The sequence continues at coordinate 23,314 of DAOKYY010000030.1, forward strand.
CATGATCCAGGCCAAAACCTGGCTCGTGGCTATCAGAAATAATCTCGACCCCCAATTCTTCAAGCTGGTCAAACAGCGCGCGGGCTTCGGCGCTATCCGGGTCTTCGAACAGCGCCAGGACTTCGCTCTCTTCGAGCTGCTTTTGGCGGCGCCCTTTTTCGAGGAGGGCCTTATATGCCTGCTGATCGCCCTTCTTGTTCGCCTGCTGAGCCATAGTCTCCCGGCGTTTGTTTCGACGCCTGTGGACCACCTTTCGGGAGTAAAGTCTGTAATTTGCCGCGCTTTCGCCCGCTCACTGATCGCGGAACAGGCTCTTTATCTGTTGGAGCGCGCGCGTCACCCGGCTTAGCGCCTGGTAGTGGATCGCGCTGGCGGCGTCGAACTCGCCTGCCAGCGGGTTTCGCTCGCGCTTGGCTTCCTCTTGCAGAAAAAACAACTCGCGGTGCTCGCGCTCCAACCGGCTGTGACGCAGCGCCAACGCCTCTTGAACGAACAGCGTCTCGTCAGGCGCGGGCAGCGCGTTGATCCGCGCTTTTTCGCGCAGGATCGACTGCAACTCGATCGCCAGCGACGGCGGCAGCCCCTGGTTAATCCGGTCGAGCGGCGAGAGGTAAAGCTGTCCCACGACCTCGACCAATTCCCCCGGCAGAACGCGCGCCAGGTAGGTCCCCAGCGGCTCCGCGTCCTGATAGAGCCAGCTTTCCACCGCGCGGAAGATCGCCTGATAATCCGGCCGGCGGAAGTCTTCCGCGCACAACGGCCCCAGCGCCGGAGCCAGCGCGGCGTCATTGCCCTGAAGCTCGCGCAGGCGCCGGTTAGCCGAATACAACCACTCCGGCTGTTGGAGCAGCAGCCCCAGGCAGAACCCCTCGCGCTGCTCCGATTGGCCCGGCGGCGCGCTCGACGACGGCAGCGGCGCGCTGCGCCCGGCCAGACGGCGCTGCTCGCGCAGGCTCGGCTGGGCGCGGGTCCGCGCGGACTGGCGGCGCTGCGTCCAGGCAATGAGGACGCGCTCGTCCAGGCGCAGCTCGCGCGCCAGGGCCTGAACGTTGCCGCTGCGCTGTAGATCGCTCTCGGTTGCAGTCAGGATTGGCAGCAGCTCCCGCGCGGCTGCTTCCCGCTCGTGGATGGACGCGTTCGCGCTCAGATGCGCCGTCCCCTGGCGGATGACGAAATCTGCCACCGGCATCGCGCTAGCGATCAGCGCGCGCCAAGCGTCCGGGTCTTCGCGAATCAGCACGTCCGGGTCTTTGCCTTCCGGCAGCGTGATCACGCGAATATCCATCTCCAGCATGCCAGTGTAACGCATCATGCCACGCGGATCAAAAGTGATGGCCTGCTCGCCGTCGAGCGTCTGGCGCGCGAGGTTGAGGCCGCGCATAGTCGCGTTCAGCCCGGCGGTATCCGGGTCGAGCGCCAGCACCAGCCGGCTGGCGTATTTATCCAGCTGGCGAAGCTGCGGCTCGGTCAGGGCGGTGCCCATCTGGGCGACGACGTTCTGAAAACCGGCCTGGTGCGCCTGCATCACGTCCATATAGCCTTCGACGATCACCGCCGTCTCCGACTCGCGGATGGCGCGCCGCGCCAGGTCCAGCCCGAACAGAATCGCGCTTTTGTCGAACAGCGGCCCCTGCGGCGAGTTGATGTACTTGGCGCGGTCCGCCGGGTCGAGCGCCCGCGCGCCAAAGCCGACCGTCCGCCCGCGCCCATCACGGATCGGGATCATCAGCCGGTGGCGGAAGCGGTCGTAAGTGCTGTTCTTGTCCTCGTTGTGAATCGCGATGCCCGCCGCGAGGATGTCGTCGAGCGCGTAGCCGATCAGTTGCAGGTGCTGAATCGCCTCGCGCCAATCGTTCGGCGCGTAGCCGACCATGAAGGCTTCGACCGTCTCGCGGCTGAGGTGGCGCGCGCGGACGTACTCGCGCGCGCTCTCGGCGTCGCGGGCGTCCAGCAGGCGCTTGTGATAGAACTCGGCGGCTTCCTGGACGATGCTCTGGAGCCGCTCGGTTGCTTCCTGTTGATCGACCTGCTGCGGCGAGAGCGGCTTCAGCTCGACCCCGGCGCGGCTCGCCAGCTCGCGCAGCGCCTCGCTGAAGTCCCACCCCTCGGCTTTCATCACAAACGAGAAAACGTCGCCGCCGATCCCGCACGCGCCGAAGCAGCGCCAGGTCTGCGTATCCGGGAACACGACAAAGGAGGGCGTGCGCTCGTGGTGAAAGGGGCAGAGCGCCTTGTAGTTGTGCCCGGCTTTTTGCAGGTTGGCATAGCCGGAGACGACATCGACCAGGTCCAGGCGATTTTTGATGTCTTCCACAACGGACATGCTAGAGGCGGCCCTACCACTGGAGCGGAGTTGAGTTTGGATTATATGTCACGCGGCGCTAATCCCGCAACGATCCTGCGCCGCGCTGGGGTCGCTCCCGCTGCTCCAGTTCGGCAAAGGAGCCGGGGTGATGGGGCTGCTAGACCCCTAACTGCGAGCGCATGTGGACATAGCGCAGCACCTGCTCGCGGGTCAGCACGCCGACCAGCTGGTCGCCGTCCACGACCGGAAGCTGCGCCACGTTCTGGCGGTCCATGGCGCGCAGGGCGTCGAGCAGCTCGGTGCGCGGGCTGACGCGCGTCAGCTTGCTCCAGGGGACCATCACCTCGCCAGCGGTTAGCTCGTCCCAGCGCGTCTGCGGAACCGCCGCCACGTCGCGCAGGGTCAGCATCCCATCCATGTGCTCGCCGTCGCCCACCATGAAGCAGCGCTCGCCTTCGCGCAGCACGCGGCTTTCGACTAGCTCGCGCAGCGGCTGCTCGCGCGGGATCAGCAGGCACTCGCGGCTCATGATCTGCCCGACGCTGACGCCGCGCAGCGCCTCTTGAATGTCGGATTGGGCGACCACGTTCATCGCCGCGTTTTGCAGGAACCAGCCGATGAACATGATCCACAGACCGTTAAACAGCGACCCGGTCAGCAGCGTCAGCGCGCCCCAGCTCATGAACCCGAACGCCACCACCTGCCCGACGCTGCCGGCGATCCGTGTCGCGCGCCGCATATTGCCTGTCAGCTTCCACACGATCGCGCGCAGCACGCGCCCGCCGTCCAGCGGAAAGCCGGGGATCATGTTGAACAGCCCCAGCAGGAAGTTGATGCGCGCCAGGTAGATGCTCGGCGCGGCGAGCGTGGCGACCGGCTGGTCGATCTGGTAGAGCGCGAAAAACCCCCCCGCCAGCGCCAGGCTCATGATCGGGCCGGCGATCGCGATACGGAACTCCGCGCCGGGGGTGTGCGGCTCGCGCTCGATCTGCGCGACGCCGCCGAAAATGAACAACGTGATCGACCGCACCGGAATCTCGTTGCGCAGCGCGACCCAGGCGTGCGCCAGCTCGTGCGCCAGCACGGAGCCGAAAAACAGCACGCTGGTCACGCCGCCGAGCAGCCAGGCGACCGCCGGAGAGAGGTCTTCATACTCCTGCGGAAAGTAGCCGACCGCCAGCGAAAAGGTGAGCAGCAAGAAGATGATGAACCAGCTGGTGTGCAGCCCGATGGGGATACCCCAGATCTGCCCCAAGCGCACCCGTGACTCCATGCGTTCTGTCTCTCATTTCTGCGTAGGAAGCGGTTTTGCTCAGATTGTGGCAGAACGACCGAAGAATGGCGACTGCACCCCCTCAGACGAGGTCCAGCGCGATGGCGCCGCCGACGCCCGCCGCGACGCCCAGCAGCGCCGACAGCAGGCGCAGCGGCCAGCGCCACCGGCGCTGGCGCGCGCGCGGCGGCTCGGACGTCAGGACCGCGACGCTGGCCTGTTCTTCCAGCAGCATCAGCTGGCGGCGCGCCGTGGGGTTCGAAGGGTTGATTTCCAGCACATTCTCAAAACACACGCGGCGGTCGGAGTCGTCCTCGACCACGCTCGCCAGCCACAACCACACCTGCTCGTGATACGGGTCGATCTCGATCGCTTGCCGGAACAGCCGGTGGGCCTGCTCGCGGTTGCCCTGCCGGGCGGCTTCTTTCCCGGCCTTGAAACACGCCAGAAATTCTTTCGAGGTATCGAACAACTCAAACCGCCTCCCGCCGTGCTGCGCGCTCCCACCCTGGAGCAACCCTGTAGTACCTGGGTCCCATGCCTTAGTATAAACGAAAAGCCGGACCTGCGCCCGGCTCTTCGACAACTCACGTGTCAGTCCCGCCGCCGCTACGGCGCCCAGTCGGTCGCGATCTCGACCGTGTCAGCGGTCGTCACCTGGAAAATCTCACCGGACGCGATCTCGTAGATGAACACGTCCCAGTTGCCGGTGCGGTCCGACGAAAACAGAATGAAGCGACCATCCGGCGAAAAGCGCGGGTGGATCTCGGATGCTTCCGACTCGAAGAGTTTTTCCGGTGGCGCGCTGCCATCCGCGGGCACCCAGTAGAGATCGCTCTGGGCCGATCCGGCTTCCTGCCCCTGGAAGACGATGTAGGGGCGCTCCGGGACGGGCGACCAGTCCGGCGACGACTCGATGAGCGTCGCGCCGTTGCCGGTCAGGTTGCTGGCCTGGCGCGAGGCGATCTCCATGACGCGCAGCTCGGTCGCGCCGCCGCTGGGCGAGAGGTCCACCGCGTAGACGATCCGCGCGCCATCCGGCGAGAACGACGGCCAGCTCTCGATCGCGTTGTCCTGAGTCAGGCGCTCCAGGATCGGCTCTCCTGAGGCGAACCCGGTCACGCGGTAGAGGTCGGGCAACTGGTCGGCGAAGCTGCTGGCGGTGAAGGCGATCCAGTTGCCATCAGGCGACCAGGTTGGCATGTCCTGGCGGTCGAGGCGCGGTGTGCCGCCCCAGAACCAGGGCGCGCCGGGGCGGCTCAGCGACAGCACCTTGATCAACTGCTCGCGCGTGCTCGTGACCTCGACATACGCCAGATAGCTTGAGCCGGGCGACAGGGCCGGAGCTGTGCCGCGCTCGCCGCCTTCCGAGACGGTGCGCGACTGGCTGCCATCCGGCGACATCAGCACGATCGGCTGAAGACGCTCGTCGCCTAGCACCAAGCCGGAGCGCAGAGCGATCCGCCCGCTCAGGCCGGTCGGGGGCGGGGCGAGCGGGGTCGCCCGGCCGCTGAGCGGGAGCGTGGCGCTGGGGGCCGGCGTCCAGGTCGGGACCGGCGTGCGCGTCGGACCGGACGGCGTGCTCGTCTCGGCGGGCGCGGGCTGCTCACCGGCCTGTTCCCCGGCAGCCTGGGTGGGCGGCAAGGCCTCGACGCCGCCCACTTCCGGCGGAGGCGGAGATGTTGGCTCCGGGGACGGCTCGCCGCCCCTGTTCAGCAGTAGCGCGACGACGATCGCCAGCCCCAGCACCGCCAGCACGCCGATGATCAGCGCCCTGTTGAGCGTGCGCGGCTCGGCTTCAGCTTGCTCAGCGGCGGCGAGCGGCGGGCTGGCTGCGGGGGTGGCCCGGCCCTCAAGCTGCTCCAGCAGGCGCTGGGCGCGGTCATTGAGCGGGTTAATCGCGATCACCTTCTCCAGGCAGGCGCGCTTTTCCTCGACCGTCTCGGCGACGGCGGCCAGCCAGAACCAGGCGCGCTCGTTGCTTTCGTCGCGCGTGACGACCTGCTCAAGCAAGGTGCGGGCCATGGCGCGATCGCCGGCATGCGCGGCTTCGATTCCCTGCCGCAGAAGCTCGTCTACGCTGGGGGGCATCTCAGAGTCGGTCATCAGTCACCTACGTTCCCTCAAGGTCAGCGGTCAGACAGCGAGCGCACACCTCGCTCGCGGGGCTATGGCGCGTTTGTCCACCCGGCGTCGCAGTCGGAGCAGTGGGCGTGAACGCGGGCGAGGCGGTCCAGGTGGCGGTCGGCGTCCAGGTCGCGGGCAGCCGATCGCGGCGCCCTGGCAAGGTGCGGATCTCGGCAGCCGGCGTGGCAGTCAGCGCGCTGACGGGCGCGAGCAGGGCGTGCAGCGTCGCGGTGCGCGCCTCGTCGAGTTCCCGCGCGCGGTCGGGGGGCGGAGCCGCCGGGGTGTCGCGCTGGGCGCTGAGCAACAGCCCCGCTCCGGCGGCCATCAGCCCGATCGCGACCACCACCAGCGCCAGGGGCAGAATCAGACGGCGTCGTCGGGCTGGCGCGTCGCTCGCCAGCAGCCGCGCGCGTTCTTGCCGGGCGGGGGGCGGTTCAGGCGGGCGGCGGGCGGCGGGCGGCGTCTGCCGCTGGATCTGTTGCAGCGCCTGCCCGGCTTGCAAGTTCTCCGGGTTGATCACCAGCACGCGGCGCAGGCAGGCGCGCCGTTCTTCGGGCGTCTCGGCGACGGTTGCTTTCCACAACCAGGCCAGCTCGTGATCGGGGTCGCGCGCGATGACCCGGTCGAACAGGGCGCGCGCGACGGCAGGGCGGCCTGTCTGCGCCGCCTCGATGCCGGTCTGGAGCAGAGCCTGGAGATCGTCTTCGGGCACGGTGGTCGGTCCTGATCAGCGCGACGGGCGCGATAGCCCGGCGGCGGCTTCATACGACCACGTATCTTATAACGGGTTGGCGCGCAGAGCCAGAGGGACAGAAGTCTCAGGCCAGCATCAGCACCGCAACCGCGAGCACGATCAGCGCCACGATAACGGTCAGGATCAGGAAGCCGTAGCGCATCGCCTGGCTGACGCTCGATTCCTGCTTGGCCTGCATCTGCTTAATCTCGCGCAGGGCGGTGGGGTGATTGGGGTTGATCCGCAGGACCGTGTTGAGATAACGCAGCCGGTCGACGGGCGTCTCCGCGACGGCGGCCATCCACAGCCAGGCGCGCTCGTTCTGCTTGTCGGCGTCGAGCACCTGCTGGAAGATCACGCGCGCGTTTTCGGTGTTGCCGTTGCGCGCGCTCTGGATGCCGAGTTGCATCAGCTGCTCCAGGTTCGGCATATTGTCTTCTTGATGGTAGTTCATCGCTCTCCCCCGTGCGCCGCCAGAGTTCAGCGTTGCGGCGGCCAATCGTTGCCGCGCCGTGATGCCTCATTATGCTTCATTATAGTGGGCTTTGCGGCTGGGATGAAAGTCACCGCCGCGCGGCGCGTCACCATGCGTTGACGCCGTCCTTCGCTTGGGGCACAATGAGAGCAGGAACACGGGCCGCCGCTAAGCGGGGCGGCGCGCAGCGCAGGGTGGACTCAGGAGCGCGAGCATGAACCCGGACGGGCCGGTAATCGTAATCGGGGCGGCCGGCATTGACGTTAAGGGGCGGCCTGCGGAGCCGCTGCGCCTCGGTACCTCTGTGACCGGCGTGGTGCGCAGCGGGACCGGCGGCGTCGCGCGGAACGTGGCCGAGAACCTGGCGCGCCTGGAAGTTCCGACCGTGCTGCTGTCGGCGGTCGGGCAGGACCATGACGGCGACTATCTGCTGGCCCGGACGGCGGAAGCGGGCGTCGATACCCGTTACGTGCTGCGCCTGCCGGACGTGCACACCGGCAGCTACGTCGCCCTGCTCGACCCGGACGGGCAGCTGGTCTATTCGGTCAGCGAGTACGACATCGTCGGCGCGATCTCCCCGGCCTATCTTCAGACGCACCGGCGCTTGTTTGCGGACGCCTCGATGCTGGCGATTGACGCCAACCTGTCGTCGCGCGCCCTTGCCGCAGTGTTTCGCGCTGCGCGTCGCTACCAGCTTCCGGTCTGCGCCGACCCGACTTCGCACGTCCTGGCGACCAAGCTGATCCCGTATCTGCCGGAGCTGCACATGGTCGCGCCGGACGCGCAAGAAGCCGCGATCCTGTGCGACGATCCGCACGCGCCAACCACCAGCGAGGCCGCGATTCAGACCGCGCAATGCCTGGTCAGCCTGGGCGTCAAGGTGGCGATCGTCACGCTGGGCGAGATGGGGCTGGCCTATTCGGACGGCAGCGCGTCCGGCCATATCCCGGCGCTCAACACCCAGGTGACCGATCGTACTGGCGTCGGCGACGCGCTGACCGCCGCGGTCATCTTCGGTCTGCTGAACGAGATGCCCACCGACGAGGCCCTGCGGCTCGGCATCGCGGCGGCGGCGCTGACCCTGCGCACGCGCGAGTCCGTGCACCCGGACCTCAGCCTTGACCTGCTGTACGACCAGCTGATCGTGTGATCTTTTCTCAATCGTATCGTCCACCTGTGGGGCACCGCCCGGAAAGCGATCATGGCACCGAACCAGACGACGCTCGATGCTGACACGCTGGCTTTTCGTCGCAAGAAGTACCAGAGTATCGCCCGTATCCTTGAGCAGACGTATGGCTACCCGGAGTGGCGCCAGCACCTCGCGCCGGTCGAGGAGCTGGTGTGCACCATCCTGAGCCAGAACACGTCCGACACCAACCGCGATCGCGGCTACACTGCGCTGTGCGAGCGGTTTCCGACCTGGGAAGACGTGCGCGACGCGCCGCTTGAAGCGGTGATCGACGCGATCCGCCCGGCCGGGCTGGCGAACCAGAAGGCGCCGCGCATCCAGGCGGCGCTGCGCTACGTGACCGAGCAGCAGGGCGCGATCACGCTCGATTTCCTCAACGATTTGCCGCTGGAAGACGCGAAGGCGTGGCTGACCGGGATCCACGGCATCGGCCCGAAGACGGCGGCGATCATCCTGCTGTTTGCGTTCAACCGGCCCGCCTTCCCGGTCGATACGCACGTTCATCGCGTGACGGGGCGCCTGGGGCTGATCGGCCCGAAGACGACCGCCGAGCGCGCGCACGTCGAGCTAGAGGCGATTGTCCCGCCCGAAGACTACTACCCCGCGCACCTCAACTTCATCCGGCACGGGCGCGAGATCTGCCACGCCCGCCGCCCGCGCTGCGAGATCTGCCCGCTAGCGGCGCACTGCGACTATTATCAGGGGCAGCTGAAAGCAGCAAAGAGCAGCTAGGACAGCAAAAGGCAGCTAAGAGCAGCGATAAAGCAGCAAAAAAGCAGCCGGTTATGAGCCTGGCTGCTCTTTGCTGATCTCAGTTGTTTCTGGCTGTTCTTCGCAGCTTTTGCGCTACAGATTCGCGAACCGGTAGCCGACCCCGCGCGAGGTCAGGATGTACTTGGGGCGCTGTGGATTCTGCTCGATCTTCTGGCGCAGATAGTGGATGTACAACTTGAGGCTTTCCAGCGTATCGACGTATTCCGGCCCCCACGCCTCGGAAACCAGGTCGGCGCGCGAGATCACACGCCCGGCATTGCGCACCAGCACGCCGAGCAGGCTGAACTCCTTCGGCGTCAGGTGCACGATCTCGCCGCGCACGCGGACCTCACGGCTGATAAAGTTGATGCGGAAGGTCCCGCCGTCGAAGGCCAGCTCTTCGGCGATCGTTTCTTTCGGCGTGCGGCGCAGGCGCGCCTTGATGCGCGCTTCCAGGTCGTCGAAGTCGAACGGCTTGAAGATGTAGTCGTCCGCGCCGAGGTTCAACCCCTTAGCGGAGTTCTTTGGCCCTTCCACGCCGGTCAGGAAGATCACCGGCACGTCGGACAGCTCGCGCAGGCGGCGCAGCACTTCCCAGCCGTCGATGTCCGGCATCATGATGTCCAGCACGACCAGGTCCGGCTGCGTCCGGTAAGCGACTCGCAAGCCTTCTTCGGCCCGCAGCGCCTTGTGGATCTCGTAGCCCCGTAGCTCCAGGTTCATCGCCAGCAGGCGCAGCGTCGTGGGGTCGTCGTCAATCAGCAGGATTTTGTCAGCCATGCCGGGCACCTCGGCTGCCGGTCGCGCCGGGTTAGAGGATGTTCAGATTGTGTTTGTTTTGAGCACTGTACCACGGCTATTCGGCGGATGCAAGTCGTGCGCCAGGTGTCAGTGGCCGGGCGTCTGACAGGCGTTTGCCAGGCGTGGGGCAGCCGTCATTCCACACGCGGGGAATGCGGCAGAGGCGTGCGGCAACGCGCTTACAGAGGGCGGTGGCCGTTCCCGTTGCGGTTGAAGAAGATCGTGGCGTGGAGCGTGCCGAGGATCAATTGATCGCCATCGGCGACCACGTATTCCTCGTGCGGGCGTAGCAGCTCACCGTTGAGGTAGGTGCCATTGGTGCTGTCGAGGTCGGTCACAACCAGGTGCTTACCGCGCCGCCACAACAGGCAGTGCTGGCGGGACACGCCGTGGCGGTGCGCGCCCAGTTCCGTCAGGTCGAGGATGTTCGCGTCCGGGGCGGAGCCGCGCCCCAGCACAACCGGCGCGACCAGCGAGAGCGCGTAGCACACGCCGGAGGGGAAGAATTGCAGCAGCACGTTCGCATGGGCGTCGAAACGCTCGTTGCCCTTGCGCTCGGACGCGACCGCCAGCGGGCGGCGGCGCAACGGCTGGGTCGAGGTGCGCTGGCGCGGCGGCGGCGTATCTTCGCAGGCCGGACACGGCGTGTCCTTACCGTGAAGGATCTGCCCGCAGTGGTTACAGTGGTAGGATGTCAGGAGTGCCATAGCTCATCAGTACCGCTTCTGCCCGGCGTTTGGTACCGCCATGAGCGCGAGTCTAATCTGTCAAGCATAAGATATCGCATGGCATACAACAGACCGCTTACCGGCGCGCACCAATTTTGAAATTGGCCCTGGAGAGGATTAAATTACGCGCCGTCCGGCGTGAATCGGGCGGCGCGTGATAGATAAGCAAGCGAGAAAAAGGGAAAGCGGCGCGCGTTTTGGTAAGCACCTCCGAAGCATGGCTGCTCGCTTACAAAACCGCCGATTCGGGGCTGTTCCGGTCCTCGACGTGTCGAAGTTGGTAAGCACCTCTCCTCATGACCAAACTGCTTACCAAAACGGCGATCAGACCTCGTCGGACACTAGCTCGGACAGCAGCGCGCGGGCGAATGACAGCTCGTCCTCGTTGATGGTGTGCCCCATGCCGGGGTAAATGCGCCGCGTGACCGCCCCGCCCAGCCGGGCCAGCACATCCGCGCTGTGCTGGACGCGCGGCAGCGGGATGTGCGCGTCGCGGTCGCCGCAGCCGATGAACACCGGCGTCCCGCCGAGCGCCCCGGCGTAATCGCGCGGCGCGTCGTCCGGTCCAATCAGCCCGCCGCTGAACGCCAGCACCCCGCCATAGCGCCGGGCGTGTCGCGCGGCGTGTTCCAGCGCCAGACACGCCCCCTGCGAAAACCCCGCCAGCGCGATCCGCCCCGCCGGGATACCGGCCTCCATGACCTCGGCCACGACCGACTCGACCAGCGCGAGCGCCGACGAGAGAAATGGCTCGTTGGCCGCCAGCGGCGCGGTGAAAGGATAGGGATACCAGGTGTGCCCCGCCGCCTGGGGCGCGAGATAGGCAAACCCGTCTCGCCCGATCTCACTCGCCAGGGCGAGGATGCTGCCGGCGGTCGCGCCGCGCCCGTGCAGCAGGATCAGCGCGGCGCGCGCCTGCTCCAGCGGCTCACCGGCGCGCTGCACCGGTTGCCCGGCGTGCGGGCCGGAGCGCGCCCGCTCAGCCACGGGCATCCTCGCGGCCCGGCAGGCGGATTGGCGGCAGAACGCGCTCGATTAGCGCGCGCTGTTCTTCGTACCAGGGCGGCAGCTTGAGCGCCGTGCCGAGCGCGCCGGGGGCTTCGTCCAGCGTGAAACCGGGCGGATCGGTCGCGATCTCGAACAGCACGCCGCCCGGCTCGCGGAAGTAGATCGACGTGAAATATTGCCGGTCCAGAATATCCGTGACGTGCAGCCCGCGCGCGCTGATTCGCGCCTGCCACGCTTGCTGCTGGTCCCGGTCGCCGGTTCGCCACGCGACGTGATGGACCGTGCCCGCGCCGCCCGCCGCCGGAGCCGCGCCCGGCAGGTGCAGCACGTCGACGCGCGTCCCGATCGGGATGCCTGTGGTGCTGTCCGAATCGCTGTCCAGTGCGCTTTCCACGATGTGATAGCGCGTGCGCTCTCCGGCGTGATCGACGGCGGTGAAGCCCAGCGCGCCGCGCAGCACCTGGTCGGTCACATCAGCGTCCGCTTCCCACAAGGTGACGCTGTGCACGCCGCGAATCGCGTGCTGCGCCGCCACCGGACCGCCCTCCCAGCCGGGGATCGTCTCCACACCCGCGTCGCCGACCAGCTCCAGCGCCAGACCGTCAGGGTCGGCGAAGGTCAGCACGTCCTGCTCGAAGCGCGTGTCCGACGCCACCTCAACGCCGGACGCGGCGAGGCGCTCGCGCCAGAACCCCAGTGACGCGACCGGCACGCTGAACGCCGTCGCGCCGATCTGACCGGCGCCCCGGCGGCCCCGTCGCGCGCCGGGCCACGGAAAGAAGGTCAGAATCGTGCCGGGATGCCCCAGCGCGTCGCCGTAGTAGAAGTGATAGGTGCCGGGGTCGTCGAAGTTGACGGTCTGCTTCACCAGCCGCATCCCGAGCACGCCCGCGTAAAAGTCCACGTTGCGCTGCGGATCGCTGGCGATCGCGGTGACGTGATGGATGCCGGTCAGCGGTTCAGTCATCGGGGTCGCCCTTCCGTTGCTCGTCGTATGGTTACACTCCGCCGCTTAACGCGGCGCGCACCGCCGGGACAACTTCCCGCGCGAAGACCTCGATCTGCGCCTGCTCGTCACCAGCCACCGGCCAGAACACGAAGGTGTCCATGCGGTCCTCGCGGTAGAGCTTCACGATCGCCTCGATCCAATGCTCGACCGGTCCGACCAGGCCCTTGTCGGGGCTGACGCCGCTGCCTTCAGGCACGATCGCGCCCATTAGATTGTAGCCGCGCCGGATTTCGGATGGCGAGCGCCCCGCCTGGGCTGCGCCCTCGTCGATCGAGCGATTGAGCGCGGGGAGGCGGCTCTCCGGGACATACGAATTGGAGACCAGCACGCCGTCCGCCTGCCGCCCGGCGAGGCGCAGCATGCGCGGGCCGACCGCGCCCGCCCAGATCGGGATACGGTGCGCCGGGCCGGGGCCGGGGCGCGCGCCCTCGACGCGATAGAACTTGCCCTCGTAGCTGAATGATCCGCCGGCGTGGTCGAGCATGCCGCGAATGATCGTCAGCGCGTCCTTGAACGCGCCGTAGGCTTCGCCGGGCGCGCGGTGCGGCACGCCATACGCGGTGATCCCTTGCCAGAAAGCGCCCGCGCCGATGCCCAGCTCGACGCGCCCGCCGCTAAGCAGGTCGAGCGTCGCAGCCTGCTTGGCGAGCATAGCCGGGGGCCGAAGCGGGATGTTCGCGACGTTCGTCACCAGATGCACGCGCCCGGTGCGCGCGGCCAGCATACTCAAAAGCGTCCAGGTTTCGAACATCCGCCGGTTGTACGGGTGGTCCTGGACCGCGATCAGGTCCAGCCCCGCGCGATCGGCGATCGCGGCCCGCGCGAAGGGCGCGTCCAGATCGGGCAGGGTCGGATCGATGTTGGCGCCGAAGCGCGGCGCAAGCAGGTCGGGCATCTGAGCCTCCTGTTCACAGGGTCGAAGCGGGGGGCGCCGGGAGCGACGCCCCCCGGTGGGGTCAGGCAATCTTAAGCGGTCGCCGCCGCCTGTTCCTTGACCAGCTCCAGCTCGATGTCGACTTTAATCTCTTCGCCGACCAGCACGCCGCCTGCCTCAAGCGCCTGGTTCCAGGTCAGGCCCCAGTCCTTGCGGTTGATCTTGGTGCGCGCCTGGAAGCCCGCGCTCAGGTTCCCCCAGGGGTTGGTCAGAATGCCGGTGTGCTCCACATCAAGCACGACCGGGCGCGTCACGTCGCGAATGGTCAGGTCGCCGTGCAGCCGGGCGGTCTTCTCGCCGGTGCGCTCGACGCGCGTGCTCTTGAAGACGATATGCGGGTATTTTTCGGCATCAAGGAAGTCAGCCGAGCGCAGATGACCATCGCGCTGCGCCTCGCGCGTGTTGATGCTCGCCGCGTCGATCTTGACTTCGACAGTCGTGTTTTCAGGGCGCTCTTCGTCCAGGTTGACCGTTCCGCTTAGCTGCTGGAACTCGCCCCGGACGTTCGAGATCATCATATGACGGACGGTGAAATGAACTGCCGAGTGTGCCGTGTCGATCTTCCAAGCCATGATGTGCTTCTCCTCCAGAGAGTACAACGAACCTTGCGCTGCCTGTTCGGACGGGCCACGCCGGCCCATCCCCTGACGATATGGTTTACACTATATACTGTATACATATAAACCAAATCTGCCAAAAAATGACTCGCATGATGGCGAGCCGCGTGCTCCTGCCGCCGGACGCTAGTCCCGTTCGCGCAGCGTGCGGTCCCAGCGGGCGAGCAGGGCCATCAACTGCGACCGGTCGCGCTCGTCCAGCGCCTCAAGCTGCTGCGCCAGCATCGCTTCGAGCGCAGGCGCGGCAGCCTCGAAGGCGGCGCGCCCGGCGGGCGTCAGGTACAGCCGGTGCGAGCGCCGGTCGTCCGGGTCCGGCTGGCGCTTGACCAGCCCGGCGCATTCCAGCCGGTCGAGCAGCCCTGCGACGTTGCCCTTCGTAACCAGCAGCCGCCCGGCCAGCGCCTGCTGATTCAGCCCCGGCGCGGTCGCGATGTGCGACAACACGTCGAACTGGCTGCTCGTCAGGCCATACTGCGCCAGGAGCGCCTGCTCCGCGTGCACCACGCGCTGATAGATGCGCACCAGGTGCAGCCAGCTCAGCACGCTGCGGCGGTACGGGCGCTTGATCGTGACGGGGTCAGGCATCCTCAGGGTCACTTCAGACCATTGGTTTATATGTGAACTATTTCTGATTATAGCGGACTGTGTCGCGCATGTCAAGAGCATCCC
>DAOKYY010000031.1:0-30273 GCA_035325905.1 Aggregatilineaceae bacterium
GCGGGATTGCGCCCGGCTTCGCGAGCCGCCCCGGTCTCAGGCTATAATTCGGCGGTCACGGGTATTGATCTGGCTACGGTCCATGACTCGCTCCATTCGCCCACCGGCGGCTTCGCTGTCGCGCCCGCTTGCGCTCGTTCCCCTGGCGCTGGCCGTGCTCGCGATTGCCGCGCTCGCCATCGCCTATGCGCTGACGCTGCAAACGCAGATCGCCGGCAGCTTTAACGAGCAATTCTCGCCCGAGTCGCGACTCAAGAACGAATATATCAAAGACGTGAGCGAAATCCAGGTAGCGTTGAACGTCTGGGGGACAATTCATCACACCGGCTATCCCCTCTTCGCGCTGCTGGGCAACCTGTTTACGCTGCCGCTGCGCCTGGCGGGCCTGGAGCCTGCCGCCGCTGCGAGTCTGTACGCGCTGGCGTGGGGGCTGGTCGCGCTGGGCGCTTTTGGGTGGCTGGTGCAGCGGCTGACCGGGCGACCGGCGCTGGCGCTGCTGAGCGTAGGTGTGCTGGGGCTGGCGCGCTCGATCTGGCTGCATAACGTCGTCGCGGAAGTGTACAGCATGAGCCTGGCGCTCGCCATGTCGATGTTGCTGATCGCGCTGTGGCCCGGCCCCTGGCGCGGCGCGTGGGGCGTGCGGCGGCGCGTGCTGGCGCTGGCGCTGCTCGGCGGAATCGGCGTGGCGCACCACCGCGCGGTGGCATTCGTCGCGCCGGGGCTGCTCGCGGCGGTTTGGCTCCACCGCGACGACGAGCCGGTCAACTGGCCGCAGACCGTTGTCGCCGCGCTCGGCCTCGGCGCGCTCGGTTTCGTACCTTATATCTATATGCCGCTGCGCGAGTGGCAGGGTGGCGCCTGGGTCTACGGCGAGCCGGGCACCCTGCGCGGCCTGTGGACGGAGTTCACCGGGCGCGAGGCCGAGCGGCTCGTCGCGCTGCCTTCGGACCTGGCGGGGTGGGTTGCGAACGCGCGCAGCGTCGTCACGATCCTGGCGCGCGAGCTGACACCGCCGGGGCTGCTGGCCGCGCTCGGCGGGACGCTGGTCGCGCTGACCGTCGCCCCACAGCGCCAGGCCGCGCGGCTGATGGCGCTGGCGGCGCTCGGACCGCTGGCCTTCGCGGTCGCGTTTCATACGGCCGTGCTGCCCGAAGCGATTCTGATGCCAGTCTCCCTCGCGCTCGTCTTCGAGACGGCGCTCGCCCTCGACTGGCTGCTGGCGCTTCGCCCGCGCGCCGCATTGGCCGCCGCGGCGGCGCTGGCCGTGTGGGCCGGGGCGCTCGGCGCGAGGCACTACACGCTGATCGACGAGCTGGTGCGCGAGCCGAGCGGGCTTCAAACCGTCGAGCGGCTGGCGCACATCCCGCGCGGCGAGCGGATCGCCGTGTTCTATCCCTGGGGGCCGCGCTTCGCCGCCGCGTCGTACGCCCGGCTGGTGACTCAGCAGCGCGCCGACCTGGCGATTATCGATCATAAGGCGGATTTGGGCCGGTTGCTGGCCGAGGGCTACACCGTTCTGACCGAGCCGGAGACGTTCTACACCTTCACCCCGCCGTGGAACAGCGCCTACGGCGCGCCCTCCCTGTGGTGGACCGATCGGCTGGGCGCGCTCTACCCGCATTCCGGCGTGCCGGGCTATATCGAGATCGAGCGCGCCCCGGCGCTGAGCGGCACCGCCGACCCCGCCGCGACGCCGCTGGCCGGCGGAATCGGCTGGCGCGACGCGTGGCTGACCTGCGACGCGCGCGAGATTGTACTGCACGTCATCTGGGAAACGTCATCGCACCCGGACAGCAGCCCCAGCATCTTCGTGCACCTGTTGAGCGAGACGCCCGGCCCGCCGCTGGCGCAGGCCGACCGCCGCTCGCCGGTCTACGGGCTGTACCCGTTCACCCAATGGCAGCCGGACGAGATCGTCAGCGACGAGTTCGTCCTGCCCCGCGTGCCAGGAGGCGCCACGGTGCGCTTCGGCCTCTACGAACAGGACGCCAGCGGCGGATTCATCAATTACGAAGCGGCGGCGCTGCCGGTCTCCGGGTGCGACGCGGCCGACCAGTCCGCAGACGGCGCGCACGCCCCCGGGTGATAAGGCGACAGGCTGCGCCACAGACATCCCGCTGAAAAATCGCGCTGCAAAATGGCGTCGCACGAATCGTGCTATACTTCTGCCACTCCCTTAACTGTTCGCTTAGGAGCTGCTCCAAATGCGTGACTTCGTATCGCAGCGCGTGCAGTCCATTCCTCCGTCCGGCATCCGGCGTTTTTTCGACATCAGCGCCACCATGCACGACGTGATCTCGCTCGGCATTGGCGAGCCGGATTTTGTAACGCCCCAGGCCGTGATCCAGGCCGGTATCCGCTCGCTAGAACAGGGGCATACGCATTACACCAGCAACAGCGGGACGCTTGAGCTGCGCCAGGCGGTAGCGGATTATCTGGAGCGCCTGTACCGGATCAGCTACCAGCCGGACACCGAGGTTCTGATCACGGTCGGCGTCAGCGAGGCGCTTTACCTGGCGATGACGGCGCTGCTGAACCCCGGCGACGAGGTCATCGTCGCGCAGCCCTGCTTTGTCGCCTATACGCCGGAGGTCATCTTAGCGGGCGGCGCGCCGGTCGTGATCGACACGCATCCCGAAAATGACTTCGAAGTGACGGCGGACGAGATCGAGCAGGCCATCACCCCGGCCACCAAGGCGCTGCTGATCGGCTACCCGAATAACCCGACCGGCGCGGTTCTGCCCCACCAGCGGCTGCTAGAGATCGCCGCCGTGGCCGAGCGGCACGACCTGTTCGTGATCTCGGACGAGATCTACGACCGGCTCGTGTACGGCATGACACACACGCACTTCGCCACGCTGCCGAACATGCGCGCGCGGACGCTGGTCCTCAGCGGGTTCAGCAAAAGCCACGCGATGACCGGCTGGCGGCTGGGCTACGCCGTCGGCCCGGCCCCGATCATCGGGGCGATGCGTAAGATCCACCAATACACGATCATGTCCGCGCCGACCACCGCGCAGATCGCCGTCGCCCAGACGCTGGCGCAGATCGACGACGAGGTCGAGCGGATGCGCGCCGAGTACAATCGCCGGCGGCGGCTGCTGGTCGACGGCCTCAACCAGCTGGGGCTGACCTGCTTCGAGCCGCGCGGCGCGTTCTACGCCTTCCCGAACGTGCGCGCGTCCGGCATGGACGACGAGACCTTTTGCCAGAAGCTGCTGGCCGAAGAACAGGTCGCGGTCATTCCGGGCAGCGCGTTCGGCGCGTCCGGCGCGGGCTTTGTGCGCGCCTGCTACGCCACGGCCTATGAAAAGCTGGAGGAGGCATTGGAGCGGATGCACCGCTTCATGCAGCGGTACGGTTGACGCCCGGCCCGCCCGGCGCGGACCGTCACCCCGACCGGAAGACGAGGACTCTGACCGTGAACCCCGAAGATCGCCAGAAGATGATCGACTCGCTTGACCGCATTATGCGCGAGCGCGAGCAGTCGCGGGAGCGCCTGAACGTCTCGCTGCGCGAGTTTTCGAGCCGGCTGTTCTCCGCGCTGGAAAAGGCTCTGGCCGAGATGGCCGCCCGTGGCACGCCCGGCCTCGGCAAATCGCGCCGGCTGGTGCATCCCTCAGGAGGCAGCCGCGAGGGATTGGAGATCGCGATCGAGGACTGGAGCATCGTCTTCGTCCCGATGTTGAGCTTCGCTCGTCCGAACCCCGCAGACGAGGCGCGCATCCCGCCTTACCAGTTCAAAGAGCTGTGCGGGCGCATCGCCGTCTTTCTGACCAACGACCCGCAAGGCTCCGCGTTCTACGACTTCATTATCTTGCAGGATCAGTCGTGGTTCGCCTGGGGTTATGGCTGGCCCAAGCAGCAGGACGCCATCGAGCATACCGATTTCGAGGCGCTGGCGTGGGAGCTGTTGCACAGCTTCACCCGTGACATCACGCAAACCTGGAACACCCGCACGCAGACCACGCTGGCCTCGGCGCTCGATCCCAAACAGCGCGGCTACAGCTTCGGCCTGCCGGGCGACGAGCGTCACGGTAGCTGAGGCGGCGCGCGGCGCAAGGCAGCGCAGGACAACGGGGAACAGCCTGCTCTTTTCCACCGCTCTTGGCTGCTTGTCGCTGTTTGTCGCTACGATTCGCGGCCGATCGAATCCCAAAATTGGGCCGCGAATCCCTCAAAAACGCACCGCGCGCACGATTCAGGAGGTCGTGATTCACGAACCGGCGTGAGAAATTCAAACCTTAAAGTTTTGTTTCGCGCTTCGAATTTTAAGGTGGGATATGCCGCTTTTATCCCACTTAACCCGCAACCCCCAAGACCTACCCGTCCGGCGCGGACTCGACCCCCAGATATGGCGTGTCAGGCCGGTGTGACTCCGCAGAGCCGACTCGGCTTTCACCCCATGCTAGATTCAAACCTAGAATCGACACTGGCGAATCTTAAAAAACCGAATTCTTTAAGGTTGGAGGCCCGAATCCGATTGAATTTTAGCCCGCCCATCGGTTAAAATGGGGTTACTCCAGTCGGAGCAAGCACAGGTCAGCGAACCGGATGCAAACCCACAAGTAACACCGGCGCCACTCGCACCGCCGCTCCGACTATCGCGAACAAGCAGCAGTCCAATCTGATCAACCACTGCCGGAATACACCCTCGACGGGCTGTACTGGGGGATTTTTGCCCCTGTCGACGGGCGGGCAGAGCATGGGGAAGCAGGGGTTCACTCCGATGCTTGATCCTAAACAGGCATGGCAGGCGACGCTGGGCCAGCTCCAGCTTCAACTCAACCGCGCGACCTTCGAGACGTGGTTGAAAGGCTCTGAGCTGCTGGCGCATGACGAGGGCTTATTCACCGTCCGCGTCCGGCATGCGTATGCCAAGGACTGGCTGGAAAAGCACCTGACGCCGCTCATCAACCAGACGCTATCGACGCTCTACGGGCGGCCCTCGCAGGTGAATTTCGTGGTCTTTTTGCCCAACCGCAAGCGGCCGGACCTGCTCGAAGCCAGCCCGCTGTTCCCCGAAACCGCGGGCGAGGCCGCCGACGCCACCCCCGCGCACGCGGAGTCCAGCGCGCCGGAGACGCTCGTCGCCGCCGCGCCGGTTCCGCCCCAGGCCCCAGCGCCGGTCGTCAGCCCGCGCGCCAAGCGCCGGGTCGGGGCCAAGAGCGCCGCCGTGAAAAAGCCCGCCGCGCAGACCGCTGTCTCGCAGACCGCCGCCCCGGCAGCCGCAGCCCCGGCCTCCCCCGCCGCGCCCGCGACTGAGCCGGATTATTCCGAGTGGGACCCGCGCTTCACCGAGATCAAGCGCAGCCACTCCGGCCCGGTTCAGCCGGTCGAAACGATGCGCCTCGACCGCCGCTGCACGTTCGCCTCGTTCATGACCGGCGCGTGCAACCAGTTCGCCTGGGCCGCGGCGCAGTCGGTGGCGGAGTCGTCCACCCCACGCTACAACCCGCTGGTGATCTACGGCGAGGTCGGCCTGGGGAAGACGCACCTGCTCCACGCCATCGCGCAGGCTTCGATCGCCGCCGGGTGCCAGGTAATCTACACCACAGCGGAAGCCTTCACCAATGACCTGGTCGCGTCGATCCGCGCCAAGACGATGGAAGCGTTCCGCGCCAAGTATCGCGGCGCGCAGGTATTGCTGATCGACGATTTCGAGTTCATCGCTGGCAAGACCAGCACCGAGGAAGAGTTTTTCCACACCTTTAACGCCGTCTACGCCAACCAGGGGCAGATCGTGGTCGCCTGCGACGGGCAGCCGCGCGACATCGCCGGGTTGGACGTGCGCCTGCGGGCGCGGCTCGAAGGCGGGCTGCTGGCCGACCTCCAGGCGCCTGACTATGAGACGCGGCTGAAAATCGTCCGCTCGAAAGCGGGCGCGCAGGGCGTCTCGCTGCCGGACGAGGTCGCCGGGGCGCTGGCGAAGCACGAGGCCGGGAACGTGCGCGAAATCGAGGGGCTGTTGCTCCAAGTCACCGCGCGCGCCACCCTCGGCAAGCAGCCGCTGACCGAAGCCCTGGTCGCGCAGGCGCTGCAACGCACCGCCGCGACGCCCGCCCGCCGCAAGACGAACGTCAGCGATATCTTGAAGGCGACCGCGACCTACCACCAGCTTTCGATGGACGACCTGCTCAGCAAGCGCCGGACCAAAGAGGTTGTCCGCGCCCGGCACATCGCCATGTACCTCGCGCGCGAGGAGACCGAGGCCTCCCTGCCGCAGATCGGCGAGGCGCTCGGCGGACGCAACCACAGCACGGTCCTCCACGGCTACCAGAAGATCGCCGAAGAGATCGGCGCCGACGAAACGCTGCGCCAGGAGCTGAACAACATCCGCCAGCAGCTCTATCGCCAGCCGAATTAAGAGCGCCGCGCCCTATTTCGGACCGCATACCCCCTAGATACAGCTTCAGCCCGCGCTGTCTACCCGGCCAGTGCGGGCTGCTTTTATCCGCAGGCGGCGCATATCCACCCGACCCCGTTCATCTCCCGTGCCTGTCGATAACTCATCGCGCTTGTGCACAGCGCACGCGTCGCCGGGTGCGTTAACATGCGCGCGCCCGGCCCCGGTGACTCCCCCAGATAAAGCGGACGGATCAGCGCCCGGCCCTGCATACAGGCGTGCGCTGCTGCTCGCGGCGAGCCGCCGATTCCAGCGCGGCGGAAGTGAACAGTCTCGGCTGTGGATAAGCGCGCCGGGCTGTGGACAACGTGTGCGCACGCCAGCGCGACAACAATCCTGCATCCGAGATATGGGGGTGCAAACGCGATGCGGCGCGCTATGTGCGGGCGGGCAAATCCAGCGTTTCGGGCCGGTTCGCGGCCCTGTCAGCCCTGTCGATAACCGGCGCGAGTTGTGCACAGCAGTTGTGGACAAGAATCCCGCCGGGCCGCGCGCGGCACGTTCAGGTCCGCAGGTCGAAATCCCCAAAATGTGGCGGCTTATCGACGACTCGCGGCCAGATGTAGGCCCCATATCTGGCCGTGTCAGTCCAGACGCGCGCGCCTGCCACGCTTGTCAACATGTGAACACGCTCTACTGCGGTTACGATTTTCAATAAAGGAACGTGATGGGATAACTGATTCTTGGGCGCGGGTGTTCACAACCCCGAAACGCCCTCGAACGAGGTCAGCGAGCGGGGGGATATTCCAGCATTAGCACTTCCAGCGCCAGCCGTGTATTGGCGTTGCGTCCCAGGTGCGCGATGGTCTGGCGCGTGGCGTTGAGCGCCTGCTGTGCGGCGTCACGCCCGGCGCGCTCGGCCAGCGCGCGGATCGCCGGCTCCTGGCCGGCGTTGATCAGCGGCGCGGTGCTGCCACAGGCGGCCAGCACCACGTCGCGCCAGTAGCCCTGCCAGATGTCGAGCCACGCCAGCAGACCGGCCTTGTCAAGCGCCAGCTTTTCGACCAGCGCGAACCGCTCGCGGCGCGTGCCTTCCAGCGCCGCCGCCAGCGCCGCGAGCGCGTCGTCGCGCGTGGCGCGCTCGGCGGGGTCGTCGCAGGCGGATAGCGCCCACCCGATTCGCCCGCCGGAAAGCTGGGCTAAAGTTCGGGCGGTGTCGGGGTCGGCGCCCCGCTCGCGTTCCAGCGCGGCGCGGACCGTCTCGACCGGCAGCGGGCGCAGGTGGATCGACTGGCAGCGCGAGACAATCGTCGGCAGCAGCGCATCGGCGCTGTCCGCCGTCAGCAACAAAACCGTGTTCGATGTGGGTTCTTCGAGGGTTTTCAACAGCGCGTCTTCCGCCTGGGGCGTCGCCTCGTGGAAGCGGCGCAGCAGCGCGACGCGCCTGCGCGCTTCATAGGGACGCAGCGACAGGACTTGCTGGAGATCGCGCACATCGTCGATCTTCAGCGTGCCGCCTTCCTGCGCCGCTTCGAGGATCGTCAGGTCCGGGTGGGCGCGCTTGAGCGTCAGCTTGCAGGCGCGGCATTCGCCGCAGGGCGGCTCGTCGCCGGTGCAATTCAGCGCCGCCGCGAAAGCCAGCGCCAGCGTCGTCTTGCCGATGCGGCTTGGCCCGGTGAACAGGTAAGCGTGGCGCGTGCGCCCGTGACGCAGCGCGCGGGCCAGGTGACGCACCGCCCAGTCATGCCCGATCACGGGCCAGCGCGGGAGGGCTTCGCCGGTGTCTTGTGCCAACGTGGATTGCTCCCTAAAACCCGACGTAATTCTGCGGGTTCAGCGGGTTGAAGCTGGCGTCGCGCACCTCGAAATGCAGATGGGTGCCGGAGCTGTTGCCGGTGTTGCCCATCCCGCCGATCGACTGGCCCTGATCGACGTACTGCCCGCAGCGGACGTTGATCGAGTTCAGGTGCCCGTACAGGCTGAAGGACGCGCTGTGGGCGATCACGACCACGCGGCCATAGCCGTTGTTGTTCCAACCAGCGTAGACAACCGTCCCGGCCCCGGCGGCCAGCACCGGCTGATCGCTGCGTCCCGCCAGGTCCACGCCGTCATGATAGCCGGGGATGAAGCCGCGCATCCAGGTGTAGCCGCCCAGCGGCCGGTTGTACGGCTCGGTCCCGCCTTGCAGGTCGGCGGAGCAGCCCCACAGCGAGTACGTCCCGCTCAGCAGCCCGCCCCCGCCGCCATCGGTGAAGCCGCCGCTGCCCGCGATGCGCTCGTTAAAGCGCTCGCCTTCCGCGCCGGGGATCACGACCCACATTCCTTTGGGCAGGCGCGTGTCGGGCACGGAGCCGAACAACTCCTCGTTATACTCCGAGTCGATAATGACATAAGGATCGACCGCGTACTTCTCGGCCAGCTCGCGGATCGAGATTTCCTCGGTGACTTCGTAATAGACTCCGTCTTCAGGCAGAATGTTGATCTGCGTGCCGGGCGCCAGCTCCGCCAGCTTGGTGGAACTGTTGGACCAGATCAAGGTGTAATGGTCCTTCAGCCCGAATTTGCTGGCGATCGTCTCCAGCGTGTCGCCGGACTGGACGGTGTACGGAATGACGTCAGATCGCGCATTGTCCGAGCGGACGGTGAACGGCGCGGCGTCGCGGCGGATCACCCGCGTCTCCGGCGCGGCGGGCAGCGGGGCCGCCAGCGCCGCAGCGATTGCGTCGGCGGCGGCGGTCGGCAGCACGGGCAAGCCGGGCGCAGGGGTCTCCGGCGCGGCTTCGGGAGTGGCCTCCCCGGTCGGCGTTTCCGCTTCTTCCGTGACTGGCGTGATGGTGGCGGCGGGCGTCGCCTCAAGCGCCGGCGTCGCGGTTTCACGCGCGTCTACAACGACGCCGGACAGGGTCAGCGTCGTGCGCAGGGCGACCGGCTCCGGGCCGGATGGGGTGTCGCCGGAGGTCGCGGCGTTGACGATGATCCCGATGCCGACCGCGATCAGCAGCACGGCGCCGAGCGACACCGCGATCCACAACACGCGGCCAGGGCCGCGCGGCGCAGGCGGAGCGGGCATCGCCGGGCGCGCAGGCCGCGACGGGCTGGTGTCGTCGTCTGTGACTGGCGGCTCCTCGGCGCGCAGACGGTCGTCCACGAGCACGATCGGGCGCGGGCTGGTATCGTCGGCGCTGGGCGGGGGTTCTTCGGCGGCGAGACGCTGGGCCGCGCTCAGCCGGCGGGAGGGGCTGGTGTCGTCCTCCGCGACTGGCGGCTCCTCGCGCCGCAGCCGCTCGTCGAGGCTGTCCGGCGGCTGCTCGTCGTCGGGACGCTGTTCGGGATCAACCATCATCGCGTGCTGCTCCGTCACCCTACCGTTACTCCCCCATCGGGGCGGGATCGTACCGCAGCGAGCGCGATCGTGCAATCGTCCCGGCATCCGGCGTGGCGGGCAAGGCTGGCGTGGAGTTGCCCGAATTCCGACAAAATGCTGATGGAATTCTTACGAGACGGTTGTATAATCTTTTGCGGAAGTCATGCAAGAGCCAGGGGGTTGTGCGATGCCTCGGTATAGCTATCGCTGTGAAGAGTGTGGCGTGCAGTTTGAGCGGACGCAGCATTTCGCTGACGCGCCGCTGGCGATCTGCCCTGAGTGTGGCGGGTCTGTCCGCCGCCTGATCGGCCCGGTTGGGATCGTCTTTAAGGGCAGCGGGTTCTACGTCACCGATCACCGCGCCAAAGCGTCCAGCGCCGACTAAGCAGCACTCCGCGTTCAAACCGCCCGACACATTTCAGCGCCCGATCTCCGCGATCGGGCGCTTTTTTGTTCCGGCCATACGTCGCCTATACGTCGCCGCGCACTTCCGCCGCCAGCCGCTCGAAGTAGCCGCGCATGAAAGCGGCGCGATCCTGCGCGATGGCGCGCCCGGTCGCAGTGTACAGCCGCTCCGGGATGCGCGCCAGCTTGAAGACGAACTCGTGATGCGGCGTGTGCTCCGGCCCCGCGCCGTCATAGCCCGGCGGAACCTCGCCCCACAGCCGCTGCCCGTTACGCGCCCCGTAGGCGTAGGCGCGCGCCACGCCGATCGCCCCGATCGCGTCCAGCTTGTCGGCGTCGAAGACACATTTGGCTTCGAGCGTTTGCGGCTCGATCGCGCTGCGGAAGCGGTGCGCGGCGATGGCGTGCGCCACCGCGTCGATGAACGCCGGGGCCGGGGCTGGTTCCAGCGCGGCCAGGATGTCCCGCGCCTGATCCGCTGCCAGCAGCGCATGATCGACTTCGGCAGCGGCGCCGGCAGCGTCTTGCGTGACGCGGTGAATGTCGTGGAGCAGCGCCGCCGTTTCGACCACGGCGCGATCCGCGCCTTCGGCCTGCGCAATGCGCCGCGCCAGCGTTAGGACGCGCAGGACGTGATCGAAATCGTGCACCGGGTCGTCGTTGTCGTAGAGCGTGCGCGCGAACTCAAGGCTGATCATAAAGCGGCTCTTTCGGTTCGGAATGCTGCGTAGTCAAACACAAACGGCAGACGAGAGTGCCTGCCGTCAGGAGGGATTTACTGGCGGAGAGGGCGGGATTTGAACCCGCGGAGCGGAATGACCGCTCACGCGCTCTCCAGGCGCGCGCATTAGGCCAGACTATGCTACCTCTCCGGTTCGCAGGCCATTATAGCGGCGCGCCGGGGGTGGGTCAATACTGCCTCGCGCACGCTCATTCCGCCGGGCCGATCGGCATCCGCAGCTAACCCCCTGAGCCGAGCAACCCGTGACGCCGCAGCCAGTTTTCGAGCTGGACCTCGCCCGGCTCGGTGATCATCGGGCCACGATCGACGCCTTTCGGACTGGCGCCGGGAGCCAGCGGCTGCGGTTCCTCGTAAGGTAGAATCTCGCCCGGCTGCGCCAAGATAATCGTCGGGACGGACTGGAAGCCGGTCCACTCGATCACGCGCTGCTTGGCGGCGGGGTCTTCGTCGATGTAAATCTCGCGGTAGGGGATGCGCTCGCGGTCCAGCACGCGCTTGGCGCTGCGCACATACGGGCACGGCGAAAAACGGCTGTACATCACAATCTCATACGCCATCGGGTTGAATTAGCTCCTTACGGATACGCAGAACGCAAAAGTACAGAGCGCGCCGCGCTCACTGCGCAGACGAAGGCGGGCGGCCATAGATCTCCGGACGCAAGAAGCAGCGGACGCCGTTGGCGACGCCCTGCGCGAGCAGGTCCTGCTGCGTGGTGAGGATCGCGCGGTCATTGAGCATGTAGCCCAGCTCGATAATGACGGTCGGCGTGTCGCTGGAGACCTCGGAGAACGTGTGATAGGCCGTCATGTCGACGGTAATGCCGTAATGGCGCGGCAGCCCGGTCGTCGCGCCGTACTGGCTGATCAGGCAGTCGAGCAGGCGCTCATCCGCGCCGCGCGTCGTCTGGCGAGAGGCCGCCGACGCCGCGTTGTAACCGGTCGCGACCGCGCCGTAGTTCGAGCAGTCATTGGTGTGAATCGAGACTAGAGCGTTCGCCCGGTAGTTCTTCAAGCGCGGGTCGAATTCTTCCAGCAGGTCCACTTCATACCCGTCGCGCTGAAGCGCCGCCACGACCTGCCGCGCGACGCCGGTGTTGATGCTCAGCTCGGTCAGCCCGTCCGGGCACACCGCGCCAGGGTCCTCGCTGAAAGTCTCATCCTGCGGCGGGCCGCTGTGCCCGGCCACGATCCCGATCTTGATGTCCGGGATGTCGGTGGGCAGCGGCGAAGGCTGGATGTTGAACAGGTGCTGCGTCGCCTGGACCTGGTTCAGCCCGGCGCGGAAGTTGTCTGGCAAAAACGTCGGGCGCGTCCACAGCGAGAAGATGGTCGAGACCAGGATCGCGGCGGCCAGCGCCAGCAGAATGGTGCGTACCATTTGCAGGCCGGTTCGCGCGGCGGGCGAGGGCGGGCGCTGCCTCTGGCGCGCGCGGGCGTGCGATCCGGCGCGGCGCGGCGCGAGCGTCACCGGCGGGGCGGCTGAGGCTTTGAGCGTCTGCCCGTCGACCGTCACCGCCAAAAACACATCCGGCGCGCCGTCTTCCTGATCGTCGCCGTCCGCGTCAGCCTCGTCGTCGTACACCAGCGGCTCGTCTGGGGGCGCGTCGTCGTCCGCACCGGGTGAGTCAGCGGCGCGATCCGCCCGGTCGTCGAAGCTGTGGAATCGGAACTCGTCGCGCGAGAAGCCCTCGAACGGGGGGCGGCGCGGGCGTCCGGCATCCGGGCGCGCGGAAGAAGGGGGCGGATAATCGTCGTCAGGCATTCCGGTTACTGGGCTACGCTGCGCATTTTCTGGTCAGGTCGCCCCTGTTTATACCACATCTTGCGCCGCCAGACCTGCGCGCCACGCAAAAGCGCCGCGATCCGGGCAACGGTCACGGCGCTGGTACGCTTGCTGGCCGGAGATAGCCGTCCGGCTACGCTGGCGGCTGGCCGAGCACGGCCCTGTTCCGCACGTTCTCGGCGGCCCCGTTGACCAGGTAATGGATCACCTGCTCCGCCGCCTGGATGCCGACCGCGGCTTGCGCCTCGTAGGTGCTGGCGCCGAGGTGGGGCATAAGAATCACGTTGTCCAGTCCGGCCAGCGGGTGATCCGCTGGCGGCGGCTCGACATCGTAGACGTCGATCGCGGCCCCGCCGACTCTGCCGCTGCGCAGGGCGTCGGCCAGGTCCGCCGTGTTGATCAGCTTGCCGCGCGCCGTGTTGACGATCAGCACGCCCGGCTTCATCTTCTGGATCGCGGCGGCGTTGATCATCCCAAGCGTCTCGGGCACGACCAGCGCGTGCAGCGAGAGGATATCAGCCCTGGCGTACACGTCGTCCACCTGGGGCACCAGCCCCAGATGCCGGGCGGGGCGCTCTGGCACGAACGGGTCGAACCCGACGACCGCCATCCCGAAGGCCCGCGCGCGCTCCGCCAGGGCGCGGCCCACGCGCCCCAGCCCGATGATGCCCAGCGTCTTGCCGCGCAGCTCCATTCCCATGAACTGCTTGCGATCCCAGCGCCCGGCGCGCATCGAGGCGTCGGCGCGCGGGATGTGCCGCGCCAGCGCCAGGATCAGCCCGAAGGCCAGCTCGGCGGTCGAGACAGTGTTGCCGTCCGGCGCGTTCATCACGACGATGCCGCGCGCGGTGCAGGCGTCGAGGTCGATGTTGTCCACGCCGACACCGGCGCGGACCACGACTTTGAGCGCGGGCGCGTGCGCCAGCAGCTCGGCGTCGACCTGCGTCCCGCTGCGCACAATCAGCCCCTCGGCGCGTGGAACCTGCGCCAGCGTGTCGTCGCGGGTCATTTTGCCGGGCGCGTACACCTCGAAATCGGACCGGGCGCGCAGCAGCGCCAGCCCTTCCGGCTCCAGATCGTCGGGGACCAGCACGAAGTGCGTCATCGATCACCCCTCTTGCGCCAGGTAGTCGTCCATCGCGGCGAACAGGGCTTCCAGGTCTTCCGGCTGCGTATCGCCCATGTGCGCGATGCGGAAGGCTTTGTCTTTGAGCTTGCCGTAGCCGTTCGAGATCATCATGCCGCGCTTTTTCAGGAAGCTGTTGAGCGCCGCCACGTCGATCCCGCGCGTGTTGCGGACGTTGCTGACCGTCACCGAGTGATAGCCCGGCGGAGAATACAGCTCAAATCCGGCGCGCTCGATCCACTCGTGGGTCATCTGCTGCATCCGCTGGTGCCGCGCGAAACGGTTATCCAGCCCTTCCGCCAGAATGTCGTCGAGCTGGCGGTCGGCGGCGTACATCAGCGAGATCGGCGGCGTGGCCGGGGTGTTGTTCTTCTGGTGGTGGCGGTCGATTTCCAGCACGTCGAAATAGTAGCCCCGGTTCTTGACCTGCCTGGCGCGCTCCAGCACGGCAGGCGACACCGCGCCGAAAGCCATCCCCGGCGGCAGCGCGAAGGCTTTTTGCGTGCTGGTCAGGCAGACATCGATCCCCCACTCGTCCGTCGGGACTTTGTCGCCCATGTAGGCGCTGACGATGTCCACCAGGAACAACGTGTCCGGGTAATCGGCCAGAATCCCGGCGTACACCTCGATCGGGTTGCGGACGCCGGTGCTGGTCTCGTTCATGACCGCCGCGACCGCGTCGTACTTGGTGCGGCGCAGCGCCTCGGCGAGCTGTTCCGGCGGGTTCGGCTGGCCCCACTCGACCGCCAGCACGTCAACCTGCTTGCCGTTCAGCTCGCTGACCTCCGCCCAGCGCTCGCTGAACGCGCCGCAGGTCAGGTGCAGGATTTTGCGGTCGTCGCGCACCGCGCAGCGCGACGCGGACTCCCAGATGCCGGTCCCCGACGAGGTGTAGACGTAGACCGGGTTCTGGGTGAAAAAGCTCTGCTGGAGCTTCGGCTGGAGCCGTGCGTATAGCTCGGCGAAGGCGGACGACCGGTGCCCGATCATCCACTCGGCTTGCGCGTCCAGAATTTCGGCGCGCACCTCGACCGGGCCGGGGATGAACAGACGGACGTGCTCGGATTGCTTGGGTGACATGCGCGATTTCCTCCACTTGATGCGTGACAACGGCGTTAAGCTGGGACCCGCCGATCTTCGGAGTCAGTTGATCGTCCAGAGATCGGCGCGAAATACCAGGCGGGCGGCGCTCAGCCGTGCTCGGCGAGCATCGTCTTCAACTCGGTAATCTGCGGGATGCCGGTCGGATCGACCTCGTAGGCGATGGCCGTGTAATAACTGAGATAGTCCCCGTACTGGATCGCGTGCAGCATCTGGGCCAGCGCGCTGGTTCCTTCCGGCTGGAAGATGTCCGCGACGATGCCGTTTTGCAGGCACAGGGTATAGGTCAGTTCGTGACGCAGGCGCACGCGCGGGTGATCGTGCTGGCGCGAGGTGATGAACTGCGCCGCCAGCCGGATGTCGTGATCCATCGGGAAGCCCAGCCCGGCGACCAGGTTGTGATTCGCTTCGGGCAGCGGCTCGAACTCCGCCCAGGCTTTGGCGTTCTCGTTGAACTGCCCTTTCCAGCGCCGGGCGACCGGCTCGAAGATGCCTGCGCCGAAGATCAGCGGGATGCGGTCGATCAACTGGCCCGCGCCGCGCTTGGCCGGGTTGTCGCGCAGGGGGCTAGCAGCCCCGTAGACGGCGCGCTGCGCGCGGAGCAGGCCGACGCCTTCCCGCAGATCTGCTTCGAGATTGGGCGCCAGGCCGAGGCGGTGCGCCAGCCCGATCAGCAGCCCGAAGCTCCAGCCCAGCGCCGCGCGGGGCTGGCTGGCGTAGTCAAACTGCCACAGCGGGTAGCCGTGCCGGGCCGCGTGCTCGGCCAGCGCGCCCCCGGTGCTGATCGCCAGCATCCGCACGCCGCGCTCCAGTGCCTGATCGGCGGCGGCCAGCGTTTCCTCGGTGTTGCCGGAATGGCTGCTGGCGATGACGAGCGTGTCTGCGCCCCGGACATAAGCGGGCAGCGTGTAGCCGCGCACCACGTGGAACGCGGCGGGCGAGGTCGCCGCGACCAGCGCCGCCGTCAGGTCGCCGCCGATGGCCGAGCCGCCCATCCCGGCCAGCGCGATCTGGCGGGGGGCGCGGTGCGTCTCCGGCAGCGGCAGCGTCAGCGCGCGCTGCCAGGCGTGCTCGAATTGATCGGCCAGCGCGTCGATATGCCCCAGCATGTCGTCACGGTCGATCGCGCGCAGGTGATTCTGATCGTCCAGATTCATCGCTGTTCCTCGCGTGCAGTAATGCCATTGCCGGATGGCTGTCGCGGTGAGCCGCGCGGTGTTTTCGCCTGTCTTGGGCAGATACTACCCTATTCCTCTGCATTCTCCTATTAGCTGCCGGCCACAAGGCGCACGGCTCGGCGCGGAGCGGCTCAGCCGGGCGGGTAGAACGCGTTGTACATCCGGCGGTGCTTCTCGTAGAACCGCACGCCCGCCTCGGTGATCGCGACGTAGAAGACGGTCGTCTGCAACTTCTCGTCGTGGCGAAACAGCTCGCGCGCCAGCGGCGGATCGGCGTCGCGCAGCGCCAGCACCGCATCCCAGGGTCCGGCTGCCGGGTAGCGCCCGCCGCTCGCGTCGATCCCGCGTCGCCCCGCGCCGTACAGCCGGGCGAGGGTTTCCCACTGTTCGCGCGTCAGCAGACCGCTCATGCATGGCTCCGTTCGCGCGGCGGGCGCACCGCGCCGATCACGCCCAGGCTGAGTAGCGCCACGAGCGCGCGCCACCCCGCGACGGCCCAGCCCGCGTCCGGGCCGAGCAGCACAATCATACTCTCAGTGGCGGCGTGGAGCGCCACCGCCACGAACAGCCAGCCGATCTGCCCGCGCAAAAAGACCTGGAGCGCCAGCCAGCTCAACGCCATGTGCATCATCAGCGGCAGCGCGCCGCCCAGCGCCTCGGCCAGCGCCCCGCTCGCCAGCGCGCTGAGGTCGTCGGGCCGCTGCGCGCCATAGCCGAGCAGCGATAGCCCCAGCCCGGCCCCCACCAGCCCGGTGTAGATCGTCTCGACCGCGCCGTGCCCCAGACCGATCATTAGCGCCTGCGGGCGCGTAACCGCGCCGCGCGCCAGGTATTGGTAGCCGAGCAGCCGCGCGATCTCCTCGCTGAACCCGGCCAGCAGCCCGAACACGACCGCGCGGATCGCCAGGATGTCCAGCAGCGGGCCGCCGAAGGCGCGCAGGATCGCGAACTGCGCCGCCAGCGCGCCGGTGTACGTGATCACACCCACGGTCAGCAGCGCGTAGGGCGTGCGCCAGCGCCGGTGAATCCACCGCGCGACGAGCGCGACCGCCGCCAGCAGCCCCCCGCCGACGGCCAGAATCAGCAGCCCGTAGACCCGCATCGCGCCTGTGTCCTTTCTGTGCGGCGACGAGTGTCGCCGATCGCGCGGCGAGCGTCAAGCGGTTCGGGCGGGAACCTTTGGCGGCGCCGGAGCGTCTGAATCCCGGCAGGCAGTCATACGGATCGCGGCGTCTGAGCGTGCGGCAGCCCGCGCGCTCGATCTGCTATCATGCAACTGCCAGGCGGGGCCAGGCGCCCCGCGCCGCACGTTCGTTCCGCCCGTAGTAACGACAAGGAGAGAAACCGGAATGTTCGCTAAGAAACTGATCCTCGCCGCCGTGGCGCTGCTGCTGGCGATCCCGGTGTTCGGCGGCACCGCGCTGCCGGCTGAGTCCGCCGCCGCCCAGGAGCCGCCCGCCGGCGAGCGTTCGATCACGGTGACGGGCTACGGCGTGTCGTACGGCTCGCCGGACATCGCCCGCGTTGGGCTGGGCGTCGAGACCAGCAACGCCGACGTGCAGGTCGCGCTCGAAGAGACCAACACGCGCCTGGATGCCGTGCTCGCCGCGCTGCGTGAAGCAGGCGTGGCCGACGCCGACATTCAGACCAACTACTTCTCGATCTACCAGGACTACTATGGCGGCGGCCCTGAGGGGCGCGGCGAGCCGACCTACCGCGTGAGCAGCAGCGTCAACGTGCGCGTGCGGGATACGGCCCAGGTGGGCGCGCTGATCGCCTCGGCGGTGGACGCTGGCGCGAACATCGTGAACTTCGTCGAGTTCAACATCGCGGATCGCGCCGCGCTGGAGAGCGACGCGCGCGAGCTGGCGATCACCGACGCACGGGCGCGCGCTGACGAGATCGCGGCGGCGCTCGGCCTGACCGTGGGCGAGCCGCTGCGCGTGGTCGAAGGCTCCCAGCCCGGCGTCCCGTACGAGAACTATGGCCGGGGTGGCGCGGGCGGCGCGAGCGCCTCGCCGATCGAGCAGGGCGTGCTGAGCGTCCACATGGCGATCACCGTCACCTACGCGGTCGAGTAGCCCGCTGGGGTGAGCGTTCGGAAGCGGGGCGGCGTGCGGGGGCGCGCGGCCCCGCCTTCTTTTACAGCCTCGCGCAGGTTTTATATAGGAGTCTTATGCCGGGGCTATTGTCAGGCCCCGTCGGCTGATGTTAAAATTAGGCCAAGATGATAACGACGCTTCTCGTTCTCTGTCCGTCAGTCCCGTGCGGAAAAGCCCCTGACAAGGTTACACGGCAACCTGTCGAGAGAGAACGTTGCGCTTGACTTGGGCGGCGCAGCGTTTGTTTGGCGTCCAGAGACGCTCGGGCGGCAGGGACGGGTCAGGGAGAATGTGAGGACTGTGAGTAAGTCGGACCCGCGTGCGGTATCCGCTCTCGATCTCCTGACGGTGCGTCGTCTGTACGAGCGCAGCTTGCCGCTCGACATGATGGCGGCGCTGACCAATGGACTCAGCGGGGTTGAGCACGCGGCCCTTGCGGCGGTTCCCCTGACGGACCTGGGCGCGCCGACGGTCATCTTGCGCAACGGACACGGCGGCTTTGTCGGGCAGTTCCGGCACCGTCTGGGCGAGCAGATCGCCCAGCTCTCGTTTTTGGCGCCGGAGCCGCGCGAGGGCGATTGCCGCGAGTGGGCGCAGCTTCTTGAGGCGGTTGTCGCTCAGGCCGGGCGGCGCGGCGCGCACCTGGTGTGCGCCGAAGTCGCCGAAGATCACCCTGCGTTCGTCGCTTTTCGAATGGCGGGCTTCGCGGTCTATTCGCGCCAGGTCCTGCTGCGGCATGGCCCGGCGCCGATCACCGCCGCTGGAGGCGAGAGTGGCGTGCTGCGGCCCGCCCAGGACCGGGATGCCTTCTCGATTGCCCTGCTGCACGCCAACACGGTGCCGCGCCTGCTCCAACAAGCCGACCCGCTGCCCGACGTGGCGAACGGGCTGGTCTACGAGCGGGACGGGCAGATCGGCGGGTATCTGGCGATTGCCCAGGGCAAGCTGGGGATCGTGATCAAGCCGTACTTCCATCCCGAAGTGTACGATCAGGCGGCGGCGGTGATGCAGTCCGCGCTGGAGCTGATCCCGCGTGCGAGCGAGCTGCCGGTGTATGTGTACGCGCGCGCCTATCAGGACTGGCTGCGCGGCGTGTTGGAGCAAGTTGGGTTTCGGGCCTGGGCGGATCAGGCGTTGCTGGTGAAGTACACTGTCGTTCGCGTGGAGCGCGTCGAAATGGCGACCGTTTCCGCGCTGGAACCCGCGCGCCGGCAGACGCCCGCGATTGACGGCCCGATCTTTCATCCGTTCAAATCAGACGACCGATTCCCGCCGGTCAAGCGCGGGACGAAGAAAACACCGTGACCGAAGCAATCATTCGACCGATCATTCGACCACTCAACCGACAAGATACTATGGAACGTCGAATCACCGATGACCTCGAAAAGCTCAAAGCGGTTCTGCCGGAGGCGCTGGTTGACGCGCTGGAGGCGGTGGACCGTGACGACGATGACCTGCTGGAAGTGATCCTGGACCTGGGGCGGGTCCCGACGGCGCGCTTCGTCGATGGCGAGGTCGTGCTGGACCAGCACGAAGTCACCGCCGATATGCTGGAATATGTCGAGCAGCGCCTCGGCGCGTTTGACGACGACAACCGGGCCGGGATCGAGCGCACGCTGCACCGCATCAGCGCGATCCGCAACCGGCGCGGCGACATCGTCGGCCTGACGTGCCGCGTGGGCCGGGCCGTCTACGGCACGATCGACATCATCCAGGACATCATCGAGGCGGGCAACAATGTCCTGCTGCTCGGCCCGCCCGGCGTGGGCAAGACGACGCTGCTGCGCGAGGCGGCGCGCGTCCTGGCCGAGTCGCGCCGCGTTGTGATCGTCGATACCTCGAACGAGATCGGCGGCGACGGCGACGTGCCGCACCCGGCAGTCGGGCGCGCGCGGCGGATGCAGGTCGCCAAGCCGCTGCTTCAGCACGAGGTCATGATCGAGGCGGTGGAAAACCACAACCCCGAAACGATCGTGATCGACGAGATCGGGCGCGAGCTGGAAGCCCAGGCGGCGCGCACCATCGCCGAGCGCGGCGTGCAACTGATCGGCACCGCGCACGGCAACACGCTCGACAACCTGCTGCTCAACCCGACGCTGTCCGACCTGGTCGGCGGCATCGAGTCGGTGACGCTCTCCGACGAGGAAGCGCGCCGTCGCGGGACGCAGAAGACCGTGCTGGAGCGCCGCGCGCCCCCGACTTTCAACGTCCTGATCGAGATCCAGACGCGCAACCGCCTCGCCGTGCTGGACGATGTCGCCACCGCGGTCGACGCGAACCTGCGCGGGCGGCCTCTGCCGGTCGAGATCCGCACCCGGCAGGAGAGCGGCGAGATCACGATCGAGTCCGCCCAGCCGGAGCGCGGGGCCTTCGGGCAGCGCGGCGACGCCCGAAACGGCGGTCGGGGCGATGGCCGCGCATCGGTGCGCGAGCAGCCCGCCGGGCGAGCGGGGCGCCGCGCCGAGCGCGAGCGAGACTACGAGCCGCAGGCCGAGTCGTTCGAGCCGTCGCCGCGAGCGGGCGGGCGCGGGATGCAGACGCTGCGCGTCTTCCCGTATGGCGTCGCGCGGAATCGCTTGCAGCAGGTTGCGCGGCAGCTTCACGTCCCGGTCGAGATCGTGGATGATCTTGATCTGGCGCAGGCGATCGTCACGCTCAAGAACTACTATCGCCGCCGCCCGCGCTTGATCGTGGACGCCGAGCGGCAGGGCATCTCGATCTACGTGCTGCGGGCCAACACCGTCACCCAGATGGAAGACTTCCTGGTGGACGTATTCCAGCTTTATGGAGATGACGAACACGACCCTTTTGGGCGAGCGATTCATGAGGTCGAGCAGGCGATCCGCCGCATCCGCAACGGCGCCCGCTCGATTGACCTGACGCCCCAGGCGGCGAACATCCGCCGCAAGCAGCACGAGATGGCGCGCGCCGCGCGGCTCATCTCGCACAGCTACGGGCAGGAGCCAAACCGCCGCGTGCGGATCTTCCGCGACGAGCCGGTCGGCCCGTAAGCGCACTCCATCTCCAGACGGGAGGTGAGGTAAGCCACGCTGGGGCGGAGGACAGCGATCCTTCGCCCTTTTTGTCCCCGCCGCGCAGTTGCCGCGCGGCGCGCCTGCCCGGTACAATCGGCGTGTAGTCGCACACCGGTGCGGTTGGCGCGCAGACGGACACAGGAGCCTCGCGGCCCAGGAGGACAGGAACATGTCGAGACGGGGATGTTTCACCAGCATCATCTTTCTGCTGGTCCTGGTGATCGTCGCGCTGGTCGCGCTGGCGCTCTGGCTGGGCAGCGAGCCGAACGGCATCCGCACGCGGGTTGAGGCTGGCCCCACGCGCCTGGCCGTCGGCGAGGCGATGACGCTCAACATCACGATCGAGAACGTCAGCCTGGACGCGGTGCATGTCAACGGCGTCGGGCTGGACTCCGATCTGCTGGCGGGGCTGAACCTCGTCCAGACGCTGGTCGGCGGCGAGCCGCAGACGCTGCCGGTCGAAGAGCGCGATTACCCGGTGATCGGCGCGTGGTGGGAATATGGCCTGGACCGCGCTATCGCGCCCGGCGAGACGCTGGACGTGACCTTCGTGCTCGAAGCGGTCACGCCTGGGTCCTATGTGGGCGAGGTCACGACCTGGGTCGAGTCGACGCCGCTCGGCCTGCCGCTGGTCCAGGCGCGGCGTGAATCGGTCGATTACGCGGTGCAGTAATGCGCCAAAGGAAGTGAGCTATGGCTCGCCCGAAGACTAAAGGTACATGCGCCTATTGTCAGGGAACATTCGCTAAAAGCGGGATGGCCCGCCACCTGGCCGTCTGCCCCGAACGACAGCCCGCGATAGCGCCAACGTCCGCTTATGACGTGCGGCTCAGGCCCGCGCAGTGGTTCCATCTGCACATCGAAGGCGTGCCAAACTCCGAATACTGGATGCATGTCGAGGCGCCGGGCGATCTGTCGCTGGCCGATCTGGATGGATTCTTACGCGATATCTGGCTCGAATGCTGCGGCCACCTGAGCGCGTTTTACATCAACGGCGAGTCGTATACTGGCGATTGGGACGACGACTTCGACAGTCAGGCGATGAACGTTCCACTGGAGCAGCTTCTGACGCCGGGGCTGAGCTTCGGCCACGAATATGATTTCGGGAGCACGACTGAGCTGAAGCTGAAAGTCATCGGCGAGCGCACCGGCGCGATGGACCGGCGTGGGATCAACGTTCTGGCACGGAACGAGCCGCCGGAGCGCAAGTGCGCGCTCTGTGATCGACCGGCGACGCTGGTCTGCCCGGCATGCAACTGGCATGGCGAGAACGCCGATGCGTGGGTCTGTGACAAGCACGCGCGCGCTCATCCCTGCGGTGAGGAAGTGTTGCTGCCGGTCGTCAACTCACCACGTACCGGGGTATGTGGTTATACCGGGGATCAGGAATTCCGGGGACTGGCTTAAGTCTGCGCCTGCGCGGCTTGATGGGATAGACGCCGTGTTTATTACGTTTGAGGGGCCGGACGGCAGCGGCAAGACGACGCAGATTCCGCTGCTGGCTGATTATTTGCGCGCTGAGGGGTACACCGTCTTCGCCACGCGCGAGCCGGGCGGCACGCCGATCGGCGACCAGATTCGCGCGGTGCTGCATGACCTGAAAAACGCCGAGATGCACCCTCACACCGAGATTTTGCTCTACGCCGCGTCGCGCGCGCAGCTTGTCGCCGAAGCGATCCGCCCCCGGCTGGCGCGCGGCGAGATCGTGATCTGCGACCGCTACGCGGACAGCACGCTCGCCTATCAGGGCTACGGGCGCGGCCTCGACCTGGCGACCCTGCGACAGATTCTCGCCTTCGCGACCGGCGGCTTGCAGCCGGACCTGACGATTTACCTCGATCTGCCGGCGGAAGAAGGGCTGGCGCGCCGCGAGCAGGCGTCGCATGACGGCGCGGAATGGAACCGGCTCGACGCCGAGACGCTGGAATTTCACCGGCGGGTGCGCGCGGGCTACCAGGCGCTGATCGCGGAAGAACCGGCGCGCTGGGTCTGCATTTCGGGCGCGGGCGAGGTCGCCGCGATCCAGGCGGCGATCCGCCGCGCGGTCCGCGCGCGGCTGGCGCGCGGCGCGGGCTAACCCCCGCGCGGCGGCAGCGTCACCCGCGTCTGGACCGGCGGCGCAGGGAACAGCGCGTCGAACTCGTCCGGTGGGATGGCGCGGCGGATCGCGTCGCTGCCGAGCGCGTTGGCCGCGCAGATCTCGCCATACAGCGCGGCGCTGGGCCGGGCCGTGCGGCGCTGCGTCTGCGGGTCGCACGTGTACAGCCCGAAGTGAAAGCGCGGATCGTACCCCTCTGACCACTCGAAGTTATCGACCAGCGTCCAGTAAAAATAGCCGCGCACCGGGTAGTTGTGCATGATCGCCTTCCACACGCTGCGCAGGCTGCGGACCATGTGCAGCCGCCGCAGCGCGTCGTCGGGGTCGGGCACGCCGTTCTCGGTGACGTAGAGCGGCTTGCCGGTCGTCTTGCACAGCCACTTGATCTGCTCGAACAGCCCTTCCGGCCAGATTTCCCCGACCTCGCCCGGCCCGCGAATGCCATCGCGCGGCTGGGTCTGGTTCAGAAACACGCGCTGTGGGTAGAGCGGGCTGAAGGACACCTGGAAGCGGTAATAATAGTTCAGCCCGATCCAGTCGAGCGTGTCGCGCGCTTCCGGCACCTGCACCCGGCGCAACGGCAGGCGTAGCTCGCCGGTGGTCAGCGCCACGACAAAGGCGCGGTTGAACACCCAGCGCACCAGCCGCAGCGCGCCGTGATGCAGCGCGTGCGGGAAGGGCGTCTTCAGGCTGATCTGATGCTTGGCGAAGCCGACCTCGGCCTCCGGCTGGATCGATTTGATGGCGTGGTAGGCGAGGGCGTGGCCGCGCAGCATGTTCTCGGCGACGGCGAACATCGCGCGGACATTCCGCTTGCCCGGCGGAAAGCGCCCCAGCAGGTAGCTCTGCGCGGCATAGACCATCGGCTCGTTGATCGTGCACCATAGGCGCACGTCCGCGCCCAGCGCCTCAACGGCCATCCGCACGAAACGCGCGAAGCGGGCGGGGGTCTCACGGTTGGTCCAGCCGCCCTGCCCGGCCAGCCACAGCGGGTCGGTGAAGTGGTGGAGCGTGACCATCGGCTCCAGCCCGCGCTGGCGCAGGGCCGCGATCAGGTCGGCGTAGAAGGCCAGCGCGCGGTCGTCGAAGCGCCCTTCCTGCGGCTCGACGCGGCTCCACTCGATCGAGAAGCGGTGCGCGTTGTGGTGGAGCGCGGCGGCGCGGTCGAAATCTTCGGCGTAGCGCCCGCCCCACCAGTCGCAGGCCCGCCCGTGCGTCTGGTTCTGAAAGATGCGCCCGCCGCCCGCCTGCTCCCAGGCGTGCCAGTTGTTGTTGGTGTTGCCGCCCTCGACCTGGTGCGCCGCCGTCGCCGTGCCCCACAGGAAGCCCGCCGGGAACTGCATCGTAAAATCGACCGTCACCGCGTTCGCGCTCCTCTCGGCAACAGACAGCTACAGGCAGCTAAAAACAGCAAAGGCGGCCAAGAACGGCGCAGCTTTCCTGCCCTCGTCAAACTGGCGGGAGGCCGGGGTGAAGCGAGCTTTTACCGCTCCCGCCGGGCCGGGTGGCCCTCGTACACCACGTCGGCGTAGACCTGCCGCGCGCCGGTGTCCACGTAGCCCAGGCTCTCGGCCAGCCGCCGCGACGCCTCGTTGTCGTGCTCGACCAGGTAGATCGGCACGCGCCCGCCGCGCACCACCAGCTCGCTGATGGCCGCCACGACGCTGCGCCCCCACCCGCGCTGGCGGGCGTCCGGGTCGGTCTGCACGAACACCTCGGCGAAGGCCGGGCTTTGCCAGTTCACCCCCGCGACCGCTTGCAGCCCGCCGGACTCGATCCGGCAGCGCGGGTGGCCGTCCGGCCCGTGCGCGCACTGGACCAGCACGTTGATCTCCGGCTGAAAGCGCGCCACGTCCAGCCGGTACACGCGCAAGACCTGCTCGTGCAGCATCCGCAGGCTGCCGCCCACCAGCGGAACCTGCGTTGCGTCGGCGAACAGGATATACGGGCGGCCTGGCTGGAGCAGATCGGCCAGCAGATCGGCGGCGACCTCGGCGCTGCGGCTGCTGAGCGTGACCAGCGGGCGGAACAGGTCCAGCCCGGTCTGGAAGCGCCCGGCGAACCCCAGCGCGCGGCCCTGGTCGTCGGCGCGCGTCGCCAGCGTCGAGCGCCCCGCCGGGTGAAACAGCGCGTAATAGGCGGTCGGCGCGTCGGACGGGCTAGCGTCGTCCAAAAGCTGGCGGACCAGGCGGCGCTGGTCATGAATTGTCATCGCGGGCGTCACGGGCGTCGGTTGCGTTTGGGCGCTAGGGATAGAGCCGGTTGAGCATCCGCGCGTAAGGGATCGTCTCGCGGATGTGTGGCAGCCCGCAGACCCAGGCGACCGTCCGCTCCACGCCCAGCCCGAACCCGGCGTGGGGCACGCTGCCATAGCGGCGCAGCGACAAGTACCACGCGTAGTTCTCCGGGTTGATCCCGATCTCGTCGATGCGCCGCGCCAGCAGATCGGCGTCCCAGATGCGCTCGCTGCCGCCGGTGATCTCGCCGTAGCCTTCCGGCGCCAGCAGGTCCACGCTGCGGCAGACTTCCGGCCGGCCCTCGACCGGCTGCATGTAGAACGCTTTAGCCGCGCTGGGGTAGTGGTAGACGAACACCGGGCGGTCGAACATCTCGGCGATGGCGGTCTCGTGCGGCGCGCCAAAGTCGTCGCCCCAGGTGATCGCCAGCTCCGCCTTGCGGTCCGGGTCGTCGGTCTCGGCGGCGAGCTGCTTCAGGCGCTCGACCGCTTCGTCATAGCTGATCCGGGGGAAGGGCGGCTTGATCGCTTCCAGCCGCGCGGTGTCGCGCTCCAGAATCGCCAGCTCGGCGCGGTGCTGGCCGAGCACGGCCTGCACGATCGCGCTGACGAACTCCTCCTCCATCGCCATCAGGTCTTCGAGCGAGAAGAACGCCATCTCCGGCTCGACCATCCAGAATTCCATCAAATGGCGGCGCGTCTTCGATTTCTCGGCGCGGAAGGTCGGCCCGAAGCAATAGACCTTGCCGAACGACCCGATATTCGCCTCGTTGTAAAGCTGGCCGGTCTGCGCCAAAAACGCCGGCTCGCCGAAATAGTCGATCTCGAACAGGGTCGTGGTGTTCTCCCCGGCGGCGGGCGTCAGAATCGGCGTATCGACCAGCAGGTAGCCGTGATCGTCCAGCCAGTTGCGGATCGTGCGGATGATCGTGGCGCGGATGCGCAGGATCGCCCACTGGCGCAGCGAGCGCACCCACAGGTGGCGGTTGTCCATCAGAAACTCGACGCCGTGCTCTTTCGGCTGGATCGGGTACTCGTCCGCCTGCTGGATCACCTCCAGCGCGGTGATGCCGATCTCGTACCCGCCGGGCGTGCCGGGGGCGCGCTCGTCGGCGCGCACGGCGCCGGTCACGACGACCGACGATTCCTGCGTCAGGGCGGCGATCGTCTCGAACGTGGCGGGGTCCAGCTCCTTCTTGAAGGCGACGCATTGCGCGATGCCGGTCCCGTCGCGCACCAACAGGAATTGCAGGCGGCCCTTGTCGGTCCGGTTATAGACCCAGCCGCGCACGGTCACTTCCTGCCCGGCGTGCTGCGCGATGTCCGCGATCTGGATGAGCGTTGCCACGGTTATCCCCTTTTGCGGGTGTGCTATAATTGGAAAACAGATGGGAAACGGTTGGCGCGTATTCTAGCCTGCGAGCGGAGGGCGGTCAAGCACCCCTCGCCTGGCAGCCCAGGGCGCAGGCGCTCAAGCAGCGTTTTAGTGGCGCCTTTGGAATGTTTGTGAAAAACGACAGAACCCTTTGTTGGTAAAGTGTTTTGGGCCACGTCGTATCGGAATGAGTTGAGAGCGCATTCGTTCGTAAGGAGGAAGGGTACTATGCCAGACCGCAGACCCAGTTTC
This sequence comes from Aggregatilineaceae bacterium, assembly GCA_035325905.1. Taxonomy (GTDB): domain Bacteria; phylum Chloroflexota; class Anaerolineae; order Aggregatilineales; family Aggregatilineaceae; genus DYGX01. The sequence continues at coordinate 27,143 of DAOKYY010000031.1, forward strand.
CTGGAGATGGAGTTAAGGTCCACCGATACCCGGCGTCACTGGTCGCCGTCGTCGCAGCACTACGCCCCGGCGGATGTCCTGCTCCAGTTTCTCGCCGACAACTGGCAGCTTAGCCCGGTGATCGGCCTGGAGGAGCATTGGCACGCCGGGGTGCGCCGGGTCGACATCTACCACTTCGAGCTGGCGAAGGGCGATCGGACGATGGTCGTCCCGGTGCACAGCAACCCGATCGTGCGGCGCCTGATCGAGGAGCGCGGCCTTCGAATCGTAATGCTCCCGCGCGAGGCTGCGCCAGCATCGGCGGGGGCCGGGCGCGCCGAGTAAGACGCGCCAGCACGGCAAGAGAGTTTAGTTCTGTACAGAGCGGGTGATTGAGACTTTATTCGATCATTTTGCGAGGGGAAGCAAGCCCGGCCGCGCGCCGGGTTTGTTTTTATGCTCACCCCGTCTCGCCGCCGATCACCCGGCGGCGCAGGCGGCCGGGCAGCAGCGGCGCGATCCGCGCCAGCTCCTCTGGCCGGAAGGGGCGCAGCGCCAGCAGCACCCCGCCGTACACGACCGGCGCGATCAGCAGCCCCGCCAGCGGCGCGACCGGCCACAGCGCCACCAGCGCGCTGCCCATCACCAGCGCGGCCAGCGCCGGGCGCCACAGCGCGAAGCGCCAGCCCATCCCGCCGATCTCCTGGTGGATGATCCACGTGAAGGCTAGCAGCAGCGTCAGCTCGGACAGGATCGTGATCACCGCCGCCGCGCGATAGCTGTAGACCGGCAGAAAGATCAGATTCGCCGCCAGGTTGAACGTCACGCCGGCGATGAAGGCCAGCGTCAGCGTGCGCTGCCGGTCGAGCGCGACGATCACGTAATTGGTCACGCTGTTGATCCAGCCGATCGGGATGCTCCAGATCATGATCTGGAGCGCGACGCCGCCCGCTGGCAGGTATTCCGCCCCGCCCAGCAGGCGGATCAGCGGCTCGGCGATGAACGTCGTCACGACCGCGACGGGCAGCGCGATCATCACCAGCAGCTTGACCGCCAGCCGGTAGTTGCGACGCAGGCCGGGCCGGTCGTCGTGCGCCTGGCGCGCCATGACCGGCAGCAGCGCCATCGTCAGGAAGGCCGGGATGATGTTCAGCGCGTCCAGCCACTTATAGGCGGTCGAGTATTGCCCGACGACGACGTTGCCGTTGATCGCTTCCATCAGCACGATGTCGATCTTGAAGAAGATCGTCGCCAGCAGGTGGTTGATCATCAGCGGCCAGCTTTCGCCGAGCATGTGCCGCATCAGCCCGATCTCGACCGGGCGCGCGAAGCGCCCGACCAGAGGCCGCGCCAGCCACGCCAGCACACTCAGCGTGACGAGGTTGGTCGCAATCGCGCCGCCCGCCAGCCCCGGCACGCCCCAGCCGAGCAGCAGCGTCGCCAGCCCCAGCGTGACCTTGACGATCGTGCTGACGGTCGTGATCACCGCCGGATATTCGGCCTTCTCGAAGGCGTAAAACAGCGCGGTCAGGCCGGTGCTGAGGCTCCCCGGCAGCAGCGCGAGATAGAGCAGCCCGATCGCCAGGATCGCCTGCGGCTCCAGCTCCGGGGTGACGGCGCTCTGGCGGACGAGCAGAAAGCCGACCAGCAGGGGCACGCCGATCAGCGCCAGCGCCAGCCGCAGCGCGGTGCTGTTGAACAGGTAACGCCCGGCGGCGTCGCGGTCGCGCGCGACTTCGCGCGTCAGCAGCGTGTTCAGCCCGAAATTGGTCAGGATGTCGAACCAGCCGAAGACGACGATCGCGTAATAGTAAATGCCCGCGTCCTTCGGGCCGAGGATGCGCAGCATGATGAACGCGAAGGCGAAGTCGATCCCCCGGTTGAACAGGTTGAGCACGATCGGCGCGAGGCTGTTCTTGGCGATGCGCCGCGCGCTGTCGGCCTCATGCTCGGCGCGGTAGACCTGCCGCCAGCCCCACAGCATCAGCAGAAAGAGGACCAGCATCCCGCTTAAGAACGAGGCGAACGCCCCGACCTGAAAGCTCGGCGGGCTGTAGCGGAAGCGCACCGTCCAGTCGCCTGGCTCCAGCCGCACGCCGCGAAAGTTGCCGTTGACGAGGCGCACGTCCAGCGCGCGCTCGGCGTCTTCCTCCGCGCCGCGCGGCCGGACGAACGCCCGCCAGCCGGGGTAATAGCTATCCGCCAGCACCAGCCACGACGCGCGCTCGACCTGCGCGTTAACCGTGACCTCGACCGCGCCGTAGGCGGTGATCGCGGCGGGCTGCGGCTCCGCTTCGTGCTCCGGCGTGGGCCAGTCATAGGCGACCTCGCAGGTGTCCGCGTCGGGGAAGCCCTCGATCACGACGCGGCGCGGATCGGTCTCGAACGCCGGGCTGGTAATGATCGTCGCGAAGGAGTCCGGCACGGCGCCGCACACCTCCTGCGTCAGATCGTGGTAGGGCAGCGTGTAGGCGCGAGGGAGCGCGTCGCGGTTCTGGTAAATCGTGACCGCGCTGTCAGCATAGACCTCGTCGTAGCCGAGCGCGTCCGCGCCCGCGATCGCGCTATCGCTGACGACGTAGCGCACGTTGAGCAGATCGAGCAACGGCGACGCGAGCGCGCCGGCGTGGTCCGCGCCAACGGGATCGATCCGGTTATGCAGCAGCCCGCCCTGCGGCGCGATCAGCCCCATGTACGCGGTGTACTGGCGCGGGATCATGCTGTCGTAACCCCGTGTGTCGTGCAGGCCATAGCGCCATGTGCTGTTGGCGTGCAGCGGGCGCTCGCCCTGGTCGAAGGTGGTGTAGCGGAACGGCCCTTCCGCCGCCATCCGATCCCGCAACCAGTGGATCGAGGCGGGCGTGAAATCCAGCCAGGCCGGGTCGGCGGCGGGATTAAATCCCCACCCGGCCGCCAGCAGATCGACCGCGATCACGGCCACGGCCAGCGCGCCCCACAGCGGCCCCCCGCCGAGGCGATTCGGCAGCCGCCAGCGCGCCCGGCTGAGCAGAATCACGCCGCCCGCCGCCAGCGCGAACAGGCCGAGCGCCAGCCCGTTCCAGAACTGGTAGCTGTAAAACGTTCGGGCGTCCGGGAAGGCGCTCGACGCGCCCGCCAGCCCGGCGTAGACCTCCTCGACCAGCGGCGCGAGC
>DAOKYY010000031.1:30373-36517 GCA_035325905.1 Aggregatilineaceae bacterium
GGCGCTCGACGCGCCCGCCAGCCCGGCGTAGACCTCCTCGACCAGCGGCGCGAGCGTGTCGTACGCGGCGCGGCTGACCAGCAGCCCGGCCAGGATCAGCGCGCCTGCCGCGCTCAGCGCGCCGCCGATCCCGATCGGCCAGCGGGCGCGCTTCGCCTGCGCCAGCGCGTCCACGCCGAACGCCGCCAGCGCCGCGACGCAAAACGTCAGCGGCCAGACCCAGCGGAACGGCGTGTGCAGCTGGTTGAGATTGGGAAAGAGGTAATACAGCAGCGCGTAGGCCGGCAGGCCGAAGGCGAATGTCAGCGAAACGAGCGCCAGCAGCCCCAGGATCGCGCGGTACGGCGGCGCGCCCGGCTCCGCGCGCCGCCCGGCGAACAGCCCGATCGCGGCCAGCGCCAGCGTCAGGAGGCCGAGATAGACGCCGCCCTCGACGTAATTCTTCAGGCCGAACGCGGTGTCGGTGACGCGCACGCCGTCGTCACGCACCCAGTCGAGCGGCTCGCGCTCGCCGGTGAAGGCGTCGCGCACGCTGTGGTCCGCCGGGTTGCCGAACGCGTCCGGCATCAGGAACTTCAGGACGTGGCGCTTGGGCAGCGCGTAGCTCTGCACGGTGGCGAAATCCGCCGCGTCCTCGCGGAAGTTGCGCGTCCCCAGCTCGTAGAGCGGGATGAACTGCGCCGCGCCCAGCCCCAGCCCCAGCGCGACCATCGCCAGCAGGTAGACGCCGCGCCGCAGCGCGAAGCGCCCGTCCCGCGCGCGCCACCCCTGCGCGATCAGCCGTGCGGCGGCGTAGTAGGCCATCACGATCAGCGTGTAGTAGGTGATCTCGACGTGCCCGGCGAAGATGTTCATCATCAGCGCCAGCGCGCCGAGCGCGATCCAGGGCGCCGAGGCGGGCCGCCCGGCGCGCAGCGGTCGCTGGCGGATCACGAACTCGATCATGAGCAGCAGCAGCGGCAGCCACGCCGCCCCGGCGATCATCATCGGGAAGACCGCGCTGACCACGAAGAACGCGCTCAGCTGGTACGCCACGCCCGCCGCCAGCGCCGCGACCCGGCTGCGCCCGATCCCGCGCGCGAACAGAACCATCAGCGCCCCGGCCAGCCACAACTGGCTGACGGTGAACCAGCCGTAGGCGGCGGGCAGCGGCAGAATCAGGAACAAGACGCTAAACGGGTAGAGCGCGGCGTGCTGCCCGGCGGCCAGGAACGGCGTCCCGGCGAGCTGCTGCGGCTGCCAGAGCGGGATCACACCCTGATCGACGCTCTGGCGGATAAACGTCTTCCACTGGAAGTTTTGCAGCGCCAGGTCCGACAGCAGCGCGTTGTGCGGAATCTCCGGCACGCCCACTGCTTCGCGCGCGCTGAGCCACGGCTCGAACTGGTAGAGGTTGTCGGCGGGAATCAGCGTCTTGCCGCCGAGCGTCACCGGGGCGAAAAGAATCAGCGGCAGGAGCAGCAGCCCCGCCAGCAGGAGAATATCTGGTGAATACCTCTTGAACACGGAAATCTACTTGTTGCGTTGTAGAATCTGCAACAACAGATAGCGGAATATACCGTTTCTATCGACATCTAAGGAAGAGTAATCCCGCCAATCGACTAAATGTTCTCCATCTAGTCGCAAGTCTCCTTCCCTTCCAGCTACTGTCCCTGGTGATACATTCCCTGTCCATGACAATGTTCCATGCAATTCTCGCATAGGGTCGAGACGGAAAGCATGGTCCGCAGGAACAAGAGTCTTGCGCGAAGGTGTCCAGTATGAGCTATCATTTGTGAGAAATATGGCATACCCGGTCGCACTCGGATCAGAAAAGGCAATTTCTTCCAAACGTTGAATGTCTTTTATGAAGTCATAGCGACCGCTATCCTGAGCGCCCTGCAAGAGCAAGAAATAAGGTTCACCCCCGATTTCTCCCGCTAGTTTGCGCGTTTTGTATTTCAATTCAAGTACAAAAGTCTTGTCCGCAATTTTCAACCAGATATCGACGTAAAATGCGCGGTTATGTAAGCGAACAGGGCGTTCAAGCCGAATTGAGGCATCAGGGAAACGAAGCTGAATCTCCCAGGCTAGAGCATGTTGAAAGTCCGCTTCTGAATGGAACAGTGGGCGCCGCGTGCTAAGCGCCCTCATAATCGCGTCTAAATCGAGCATACCCGCTTCTAACCTTTTGCGCATCGGCAGCAGGGAGCGCAGGCCGCGCGTCAGGGCGTCGCTTGGGCGCGGCTGGGCGCGGGCAGGCGGTCGGCGGGCGTCAGGTGGCGGTGCCGCAGCCAGACCTGCCAGACGCGCAGCGCGGCTTCGGCCTGCACGCGGAAGCTCATTTTCGACGTGCCCGCCGTGCGGTCCGCGAAGTAGATCGGGATCTCGCGCACGCAGAAGCCGAGCCGCTCCGCGACGTAGATCGTCTCGACCTGGAAGACGTAGCCGTTGGCGCGGATGCGACTCCAGTCCATCGCCTCGATCACCGCACGCCGCCACAGGCGGAAGCCGCCGGTCGCGTCGCGCGTGCCTTCGCGCAGGATCAGGCGCACGTAGACGCTGTTGGCCCACCAGCTCAGCAGCTTGCGCCCGAACCCCCAGGTTTCGTCCAGCCGCCCGCCTTTCGTATAGCGCGAGCCGATCACGATGTCGCAGCCGGTGGTCTTCAGCGTCTCGATCATCTGCGGGATGTAGCTGGGCGAGTGCGAGAAATCGCAGTCCATCTGCATGATCGCCTCGGCCCCGCGCGCCAGCGCCACGCTGAAGCCGTGGATGTACGCCCGGCCCAGCCCTTCTTTGCCGGGGCGGTGCAGCACCTCTACGCGCTCCGGGCGCTCGCTCGCCAGCCGGTCCGCGATCTGGCCGGTGCCATCCGGCGAGTTGTCGTCCACGACCAGCACCGAGAGGTCATCCTCGACCGGCAGCGCCATCAGCGCCTCGACCATATTTTCCAGGTTCTCGGCTTCGTTGTACGTGGGCAGCACAACGACGATTTTCATGTTCCGGCTCTCCGCGCGACGAGGGGTCCATTCCGCCCACTATAACGCAGCGCCCGGCGCGGAGCAACCGCTGTTCGCCCTGCCGCACCTGTGACCATCGGGCGGCTGTTCCGCATTCCCGATTTATCTATAATGAGGCCATGCGACGCTTCTTTTCTCTCTTGATCACGCTGCTGGCGACGATTCTGCTGGCGGGCGCGGACCTGCTCCCCGCCACGCCCGCGCAAGCGCAGTCCGGCGCGACGCTGCCGCCGCCGCACCTCGGCTACGGGATTCACGTCGCGCCGCACACCAACGTCAGCCCGGCGCTGGTCGATCAGCTGCGCTTCGACTGGGTCAAGATTTACGAGGAAGGGCAGGCGGCGGCGTTTGCCGGCAAGCGCATCCTGCTGCGGATGGACCTGCCCTGGCCGGAGAACTGGGACGCCTTCCGCGCCAGCGTGCGCCAGCGGGCCGCCGCCGCCGCCGCGATCGGCGTGGACGCGATCGAGGTCCACAACGAGCCGAACCTGGCGATGGAGTGGCCGCACGGCCCCAACGCCTGGGAATACACCCAGATGCTGCGCGTCGCCTACACCGCGATCAAAGCCGCCGACCCGTCGATCATCGTCGTGTCCGGCGGGCTGGCGCCGACGATCACCACCCAGGATCGCGGCGCGATCAGCGACCTCGACTTCACGGAGGAGATGCTCGACAACGGCGCGGCGCAGTGGTTCGACGCCTTCGGCTACCACCCCTACGGCTACAACCAGCCACCCGAAGCCGCGCCGAGCGCGAATACGCTCGTCTTCCGGCGGGTGGAGCTGATCCGCGCGCTGTTCGAGGAGCGCGGCATCTACGACAAGCAAATCTGGATGACCGAGTTCGGCTGGCTGCGCGACCCGGCGGAAGACGGCGTCCACTGCGCGGATGGCGACCCGGCCTTCGCCGGGTTCGCCTGGCTGCGCGTCCCGGCTCAGACCCAGGCGGAGTACACCGTCCGCGCCTTCGACTGGGCCGACCGTCACTGGCCCTGGGCCGGGCCGATGTTTCTGTGGAACCTGAACTGGTCGCTGTACCCGCACGACGTGAACCCGGCGTGCAGCCATATGCGCTGGTTCAGCGTGCTGCGGGCCGACGGCTCGCCGCTGCCGGTCTTCGAGCGCGTGGCGTCGATGCCGCGCCGGATCAGCGACTACCAGCCGCGCCTGACGCTCTACGCCGAGCAGATGACCGCCGAAGCCAGCCTCGCCTGCCCCGGCTCGATCCAGGTGGGTGAGTTCGACGTGGTCAATTCGGGCTATCCGGGCAGCTTCCGCGCGGAGGTCGCGGCGCCGTCCTCGCCGGTCGGCCCGGCGGTCGAGGTCTACCCGCCGGAAGTCGCCAGCGGCGAGCGCGTCACCGTCTACGCCGACACGACCGGCCTGCTGCCCGGCCTGTACACGATCTACGTCAACGTGACGGCGACGATCGCGGACGAGCTGGTCAGCGAGATGATTCAGGGCTATGTCGTGGTGCGTGAGGGCGCGGCGAACTGCCCGTAAAGCAGCAGCGAGCAGCCAGTTACAGCGAAGAACAGCGCGGAGAGTTCTGGCGTCTCGAAACTGTGTTATGATGGTGTTGGCGGACGCGTAGCGCGTTCGCCACACGAAATCGGCAAACCATCATCCGCGCGGCGCTTGCGCCGTTTGCCTCCTCTTTCCACCACGCATCGCAGCCCTGAGCTAGAGCGCCGCGAGTCTTTTTACCCGCTACTCAGCCATCCAGTTTTCCAGATCGTCGAGCTGCGTGAACCGATCGCATTTACCGCGTTATCTCATTCGGTTCGTGGCAATCGACTCACCCTGGTAGCGCGAGGAGAATCCGCATGAAGCAGCGTATGATGTGCATAGGGCTTGTCCTGATCGCGCTCATTGTGGTCCAGCCTGTTCGCGCGCAGTCTCAAAGCATTGATGCCGCAGACCTCGGCGCGCGCCTGGCGGCCCAGGTAAGCTACCGATTCACCTTCACCGCCCGCGACACAACCCTGACCGGCCGGCATATCAACCACCCAAACAGTTGGGTGTTGGAAGGCGGGGCGGACATCGCAGGCATCACGTACACGACGATTGGAGCACGAGACTGGGTCGAACTACCAGGGCTATTTCTCACGACCTGCGCCGCTACGACCGGAAATCATATTGCCGCCGACGGGTGCAGCCTGGGGCAGAGCGGCGTGCCGCTTATTCAGGGGACGATCGGCTACCTGTTCTCGCCTCGGACGGCTGAGTTTGTCGAAGAGGCCGAGTTCATCGGCATTCCGGCGTTTAAGTATCAAGCGGTCGATGAATCGGGCGAGATCATCGTTTACCTGATCGACCAGGAATTCGGCCTGCCGCTCTCGGCAGAAACCGGCGATCTTCGCCTGGAGTTCTGGGCCTACAACGATCCGGGCAACGTCATTCTCGCTCCGACCCACGGCATGCCGCAGACTCTGATAGCGGGTGACGCACTGATCCAGCTTTACGCCCAGGAATCATTCCGTTATACCTACGAGGCCGATATACGTAGCGGGGGCAGCGCCAGCGCCTTTACCATCGAAGGGGGATACCGGCCCCAGGAACAGGCATGGTATGGGCGCTGGAGCTGGGTCGGATCGGGCAGCCCTTCATTCGAGCTTCTGAGCCAGGGCACAGATCAACGGATCAAGTTCGAAGACCGTGAAAGCTGGATCCCCGCCGCGTTAATCGATGCCGAACACCTCTTTATGCTTTCCGAAGAGTACATCATACCGCTTGCTATATGGAGCAGCGTCACATCGGATACGATCCTGACCCAAGACAGCGGCGCCGATCGCACAGTCAATGGCGTTACTTGCCACAACTATTCGGGCGCTCAGGAAAGCAACACGGCTACTTTGTCGATGGTGTTGTGCGTCACGCCTGAGATGTTCCCGGTTGAGGTCGTGGTCGATGGCGCTGATCCTGCGCAGAATTTTACCCTGCACGCGCGCCAGGTGTTTTCGACTGAACCCGTCGAGATTCCGACGCCTTGACACGCTTGCAGCGCAGCGAAAAACTATCATTCGGCAGAGCCGTGGCGGCTTCCAGATGCCCGGCGGCTGTTTTTTCTGCTCTTTGCTGCCCTCTAGCTGCCCTTTGCTAAAAGCTCTGGTAGCTCCACGGGCTGACCGGCACGCCGCTGC
>DAOKYY010000032.1:0-35617 GCA_035325905.1 Aggregatilineaceae bacterium
CGGCTTTCCGGGGGATGGGGGGCTTTTCTCGGACGCAAGTTCATAACACGCCCTAGACTACCGGCTCCCGGCGCCTGGTTCCACTTCTCGCACTGCGTCACCCCGCCCCGCGCAGATCGAGTACAATGAAGTGTGCGCGCCAATAAACGTTCCTCAAGAGAGCGGAGCCGCATGAAGCCCGAATTCGACCCGCCGGACGCAGCAGCCCTCAGCGCCGTTCCCTATTTCGCGAGCCTGGACGAAGCCACCCGCCAGGCGATCGCGCGCAGCGCCATACCACGCGCCATCGACGCCGGACAGATCGTCTTCCTCGAAGCGGCGCCGAGCGCCGGGCTAGGCGTGGTCGCCGCCGGATGGCTCAAGGCGATCAAGCTGTCGCCGGATGGCCGCGAGCATATCCTGGATCTGCTCGGCCCCGGCGACGTGTTCAATGCGATCGGCGTCTTTGCGGGCGCTACCAACCCGGCGACGGTGATCGCGCTGGAACCGGCGCGGGTATGGGTCTTTCCACGCCCGTTTCTGGTCGGGCTGCTGGCGACTCACCCGGCGCTCGCGCAGGCCGTGATCGAAGACCTCGCCGGGCGGGTGCTGCACCTGATCACGATGGTCGAGGACCTCTCGCTGCGCACGGTCGAGGCCCGGCTGGCGCGCTTGCTGCTGGCGCACACCGCCTCGGACTCGCTGCCCCGCCAGCGCTGGGCGACGCAGGCGGAGATGGCCGCCCGCCTGGGCACCGTCCCCGACGTGATCAATCGGGCGCTGCGCACGCTCAGCCAGGAAGGGCTGATCCGCGTCGAACGCCAGCGAATACACATCCTCGACCGGGCGGGGCTGCGCAACAAGACCAAATCCGCGTTCTGATCTCCCGGTTTTATCTCAAATCCGACAAAAGTCGAAGACAGCCGTCGCGTTCCGCTCCATCCTTGCATCTTTAGCGCACGACGCCGGGCGCAGCGCGCCGCCTCTCGGTCCCCAGCCTAGCGGCACGCGGCGCCCGGCCCGTGTTCAACGGCGCAATAACGAGCACAAGGAAGCGAGCACAAGGAGGAATTGGCATGTCGGACACGCGCACACTCGAACACCGGCCGGGGTACAAAACCCGCTGGATGGGCCTGGTCTTCATCGGAATTTCGTTGCTGGTCATCAGCCTCGACAACACCATACTCAACGTCGCGCTGCCTTCGATCTCCAATGATCTCGGCGCGTCGGCCAGCGATCTACAGTGGATTGTCGATGCGTATGTGCTGGTGTTCGCCGCACTACTGCTGACGATGGGCGCGGTTGGGGACCGAATCGGGCGGAAGCGCGCCCTGCAATTCGGCCTGGTGATGTTCGGCCTCGGCTCGCTGTGGGCGGCCCTGGCGAACTCGACCGAGATGCTGATCGCGGCCCGCGCTTTTCTCGGCATCGGCGGCGCGACCATCATGCCAGCCACGCTCTCGATCATCAGCGCCACCTTCCCCGATCACGAGCGCTCGCAGGCGATCGCGATCTGGGCGGCGATCTTCGGGCTGGGCGTGGGCGTCGGCCCGGTCGTCGGCGGGCTGCTGCTGGAGCATTACGAGTGGAACGCGGTCTTCTATGTCAACCTGCCGGTGGTCGCGGTCGCGCTGCTCGGCGGGCTGTTCTTCCTCGCAGACTCGAAAGACGAGCACGCGCCCAAGCCGGACATCCCTGGCGTGCTGCTCTCGATTCCGGGGCTGTTCGCGCTGGTGTACGGCATCATCGAGGCCGGGCAGGGCGCATGGACCGATCCGCACGTGCTGCTGGCGTTTGGCGTGTCGGCGGTGTTGCTGGGCGCGTTCACATGGTGGGAAAGCCGCAGCCCGAACGCCATGCTGCCCCTGCACTTCTTCAAGAACATGTCGTTCACCGGCGCGAACCTGGCGATGACCTTCATCATGTTCAGCCTGTTCGGCTCGATCTTCTTCCTGAGCCAGTACCTGCAAACCGTGCAGGGCTACAGCGCGCTGGAAGCCGGGCTGCGGATGGTCCCGCTCGCCGCGACCCTGGCAGTCGTCTCGGCGCTGTCGGCGCGCATCACGGACCGGCTGGGGACCAAGCGCACGGTCGCGCTCGGCATTCTGGTATCGGGCGCCGGGCTGCTGTACATGTCGCAGGCCTATCACGCCGGGTCCAGCTACGCGACCGTCGTCGTGGGCGAGATCATCCTGGCGGCGGGCATGGGCTTCGCCGTCAGCCCGGCGACGAACTCGATCATGGGCGCCGTCCCGATCAGCAAGGCGGGCATCGGCTCGGCCATGAACGATACCACGCGCCAGCTTGGCGGGGCGCTCGGCGTCGCGGTGCTGGGCACGGTGATGAACAGCCGCTACCTGGAAGGCATCGCGGAGCTGAAAACGGCGCTGCCACAGCTTCCAGCGGATATTTACGCGGGAATCTCGAACAGCATCCAGGCGGCGCACATGATCGCGGCCAACCCCAAAGTCCCGGCGCAGTTCGGCGACACGATTCGCACGACGGCCAACGACGCGTTCGTCGCCGGAATGAACGAGGCGATGCTGATCGGCGCGGCGATCATGGCGCTCAACGCGGTCATTGTCCTGCTGATTTTACCGTCGCGCATCCGGCGCTCGGCTGAGCACGAATTGCCCGCGCTGGGGCACGCCATCGCGGCAAGCGGTCTCGAAACCGGCAGCGCCGCCGACTGATCGGCAAGCCCGTCGGCCAAGAGATAGCAGGGGCGCCGCGTGACTCACGGCGCCCCTGCTGCATCTGACTCATCTTGACGTTAGGGCAAAGGGACGGCGCGTCAGCTTGGGACAGTTTCCGGCGGCGTGTCAGGCTCGCGCACCAGCGCGAAGAACAGGAACAGCCCTAAGCCGCGCACGGCCATCGACAGGGTAAACACCGGCCCGAAGTCGAGCATTTCGAGCAGCCAGCCGCCGAGCAGCGGGCCGATAGCGCCGACTACGGAAATGATCGTGGTGTAGATCGCGACATACTGCGGGCGGTGATCGTCGGGCGTGCTGGCTAGCAGCAGGTTAAACGCGCCCAGATTGTACCCGGCCCACGTCAGCGCCGACACGACTTCGACCAGATACGCCTGCCAGGGGTGCCGCACCCACAGCCAGGCGACCGGAATCAGCGGGATCAGCAGGCCGAAGCGCATCGTCCAGGTGATGCCGAAGCGGTCGTGCAGCCGCCCCAGGATACGCATCCCGACCAGCGTGCTCGCCACCGAGATCGTCGCCACCAGGCTGATCACGCCGACGTTGAAATGCCGTTCCTCGACCATGTACACGTTGATGAACGGCCCGGCGATCATCACGCCGAGATGCAGCGTGGAATGGCTGATCACGAAGCGCACGAAGGTCGGCAGGCGCCCCATACCACGGAAGATGGCGCGCAGCCCCAGCCGGGCGGTCGTGACCGCGCCGCTGTGCTCAGGAATGCGGCTGTAATAGTAGACCGCGATCAGCCCAATCGCGAAGGCGATCCCCAGCGCAAGCTGGTAGCCGCGCGGCTCGCCCGCCGCGTAGATCAACTGGCCTGCCAGCGGGATCGCCGCCAGCCGCACCAGGTGAATCACAATGTTGCGCGAGGCGAAATAGCCGCCGCGCAGCCGCACCGGCACCAGGTCCGCCGAGAGCGCGGTCCAGGCCGCGTTCCCGAAGGCGTTGATGCCCGACAGCCCGATCCAGGCCAGCAGGACCAGCCACACCGCGCCGGAGTCGCTCAGCAGCCAGGGGGCGACAAGCATCACGACCCACATGAATCGGCTGAGCACGCCGGTCAGCAGCACCAGCGCCTTGTAGCGGCCCGTCCGGCTGGCGAGGGCCGCGCCGGGAAACGCCAGAAAAGCGCCGGCGAGCTGGTTTAGCGTGTTGACCAGGCCGATCTGCGCGTTGCTGGCGTTCAGGCTCAGCATGTACAAGGTGTAGTAGGGGTCGGCAAAAGCGCCGGAGAGCGACGAGAACAGGCCGTCCAGCCAGAACGCGCGCATCCCCTTGCGCTGTTCGTCAGGGACCAGCGTGAGGTCTGGGTAGCCGAGCGAGCCGGCGACGCGGCCTAAGGCGGTTGTACGCTTCACGGATCATCCTTATACGGTGAGCGACGCGCGCAGCAAAAACCCGTTAGGTCAGGGCTGCTGCGCTTTGATGTAGACCGCGAGCTGGGTACGATTCTCCAGATTGAGGACCCGCAGGATCGTGCTGAGATGCGACCGGACCGTATGCGGGCTGATGCCCAGCTCGCGCGCGATCTCGGTGTTGGTCGCGCCGTCGGCCACCATCCGGCTGATGGCCGTGTCGAGCGGTCCGAGTCGATCCGCCGGGATGTCCGGCGCGGGCGCAGGCTCGATCGTGCTGGCGACGTGCTTGAAAAGCTGCGCCGCCACGTCAGGCGTAATCACAATCTGATCGTTGGCCGCCTCTTGAAGCAGCACAAAGAGCATCTTCGCGCTCAGGTTCTTGGTCAGGTATCCGTCTACCCCGGCGGCAATCGCCTCGCGGATGTGCTCCATATCGGACGACGCCGAGAGCATGATAATCTTAGTGCCCGGCATGATCGCCCGCAGGTCCCGCGCGGTTTTGGTTCCGCCGCAGCCCGGCATCAGCACGTCGAGCAGAATCAGATCGGGCCGCAGCTCGCGCGCCAGCTTGAGCGCGCCGCAGCTTTCGGCAGCCTCGCCGACCACCGTCACGACATCCGGGCGCGTCTTGAGCAGCGATACCAGCGCCTGCCGGAACATATTATGGTCATCGACGATCAGCGTGCGCAGCGGCAGTTCAGGCATACCTGGCGGTCCTTGCGGCGAGAGATGGCAGCGATAATTGTAGCGCAGATCGCGCCTGTACCAGTGAGCCGGGCGCGAAGGTCATTCACGACCTCTGGCGCCCGGCTTCGTCTAAGTGTAGTCGTTCAACCGGTTTATGACCACACGGGCCACTCCGGGTGCACTCACTCCGGGCAGTCATATTCGATCGCCCATAGCTTGGTCAGCGCCTCGTCCACCGCCGCCTCGTCGAGCGCCCCGTGCCCGGCGTACCACGGCTTGCCGTAGCGGTCGAGCACCAGCGCGAACGGCTCGTCGGGGCCAGGCTCGTGGCCTTCGGGGAACAGGCCGGCGTAGGCGGCGCGCACCGCGTCGCCCGGATCGGCCAGCAGAACGCGCGCCCCGTTCGCCGGGTCGGGCTGCGGGTGGATCGCGTAGACCCGCGCGGACGCCTCTTCAAAGCTCGCGCTGCGCGTGGTCAAGAGGTCTGCTACCGGAGCCAGAGCACGCGCATCGGAGCCGGGGATGAAGAACAAAACCACGTTGCTCCGCTGGCGGTACTGCGAGCGCATCACGGTGTCGCCGCTGCCGGAGACCAGCGCGAAATCCGGCGCTACCAGCCCGGAGCGGACGCGGCCTAGCTCGTGCCAGTGCATCGCGCACCTCCTTTCACGTTTTGATTGTAGCAAGGTCGCGCCTGCTTCGTGCGCTGCCACGCAGCATCACAGGGAAATCAGCGCTTGATCTGGCTCAAGTGCGCGGCAGGGGCGGCGTGATATGCTACGATTAGATCGACCGTTCAAGCAGCGCCCTTTGCGCGCGCGGATAACTCACGCCTGATGACCGACGACCGCCGCACGACCCCCCTAGAGCCAGATTCGATTGAGCCGCAGATGTGCACGATCGACCTGCGGCTGCAAATTCTGCACGGCCTGCCGTTCTTCGCCGCGCTGTCGCACGACGACATCGCCGCGATCAACCCGCTGTTTCGCGAGGCCGGATACGAGCCGGGCGCGCCGATCTACTACGCCGGCGACCCGGCCGACCGGCTGTACGTGGTGGCGGCGGGCAAAGTCAAGCTCATCCGCCACGCGCTGAGCGGTCAGGAGCGCGTGCTCGACCTGCTGCTGCCCGGCGATTTCTTCGGCAGCCTGCCGCTCATGGGCGAGGCGGAGCATTCCGACACAGCCCAGGCGCACACGACCTGCTGCGTCCTGACGATCTCCGCGCCGGACTTTCAAACCATCCTGGAGCGGTACCCGCCTGTCAGCCTGGCGCTGCTGGAGATCGTGGCCGGGCGGCTGCGCGCCGCGCGCGAGATGCTGCACCAGACCAGCGCCGCGCCGGTCGAGAGCCGGGTCGCCGCGCTGCTGCTCCGCCTGGCCGAGCGCGCCGGCGAGGAGCGCGCCGAAGGCTGGCTGATCCAGATGCCGCTGGGCCGCCAGGACATCGCGGACATGCTTGGCATCACGGTCGAGACCGCCAGCCGCACGCTCAGCCAGTTCCGCAAAGACGGCCTGATCCGCAGCGGTCGCCGCTGGATCGCGATCGCCGACCGCGCGCGGCTCGCCGACCGCGCCGAGCAGGCCACTTGAGCCATATCTTTCCGCCCCCTTTTCCGCCTCTGTCTCTGACTCTTTTACACTTCTAACGCAACCCCTGCGCTAAATTGACCTGGATCATACTACCCGGCGCGCCGGGCGGGTATGCTTGGGTCAAGTTCGGAAACAAGCCGCCCATAAGGAGGGCCAGCATGAAAACCATTTTGCGCAGCCAGGAACTCTCGTGCCCGTCGTGCGTCGCCAAGATCGAGAAGGCGCTCAACGGCCTGGACGGCGTCGAGACCGCTAAGGTGTTCTTCAACACCGGGCGGATCGAGGTCGAGCACAACCCGGAAGCCGCCAGCGCCGAAAAGCTGGTCGAGGCCGTTCAGCGCGCCGGGTACAAAGCGTCGGTCGCGCCCTTCTAGCGCGCCGGTGGGTGAAGGCGCTCGCGCCGGGCTGCTGCGCGACGCGAGCGCCTTAGCAAGTTGTGTCGTTTTAGAACGAGGAAAGGACCCGTAGCGGAATGATCAAAAACCTGTTGGCGAACCCGGCCCAGCGCCGGCAGGCCATTACCTTGACGAGCGGCGCGCTGATCATTGCGGCGCTGGCCGCCGGGCACCTGTTCGCGCTGGGCACGCTGCGCGACGGCTTGATGTTCGTCGCCGCCATCATCGCAGGGTGGGACATCGCCCAGCGCGCGTTCTTCGCGCTCCGCCACCGCCACGTCAGCATCGAGCTGCTGGTGACGATCGCAACCATCGGCGCGCTGGCGATTGGTGAGTATTGGGAAGCGGCGGCGGTCACGTTCCTGTTTATGCTCGGCGCCTATCTCGAAGCGCGGACCATGAGCCGCACGCGCCGCGCCTTGCAGGAATTGCTGGAACTGGCGCCCACCAGCGCGATCGTGCTGCGCGACGGCCAGCAGGTCGAGGTCATGCCGCACGAGGTCGCGCCGGGCGAGATCGTGCTGGTCAAGCCGGGCGCGAAAATCCCGGTGGATGGCGAGGTGCTGATCGGGCGCGCCGCGATCAACGAGAGCGCGATCACGGGCGAATCGCTGCCGGTCGACAAGAGCGAAGGCGACCGGGTCTTCGCCGGGACGGTCAGCCAGAACGGGGTGCTCCAGGTGCGGGCGACGGGCGTCGGCGCGGACACGACGCTGGCGCGCATCGTGCGCCGCGTGGAAGAAGCGCAGGAGGAGCGCGCCCCGACGCAGCGTTTCATCGAGCGCTTCGCGCGCTGGTACACCCCATTCATTATCATCCTCAGCGCGGTCGCCTACGCGATCAGCCGCGACATCGAGCTGGCGCTGACTTTGCTGGTCATCGGCTGCCCCGGCGCGCTGGTCATCTCGACGCCGGTATCGGTCGTGGCGGGCATCGGGCAGGCGGCCAAGCGCGGCATTCTGATCAAGGGTGGCGAGTACCTGGAAAACGCGGCCAAGATCACGGCGCTGGCGCTCGACAAAACCGGCACGCTGACGCGCGGCGAGCCGCGCCTGACGGACGTCGTCGCGCTCGCGCCGGGCGCGGAAGCTGCTTCAGCGGATGGTCCACTCACCGAAGCGCAGCGCGAGGTGCTGCGCTGGGCCGCCATCGCCGAGGCCGGGTCCGAGCATCCGCTGGCTGTGCCGGTCGTGGCGGAAGCGCGCGCCTGGGGCGAGATTCCACACTTCGACACCTTCGAGAACCTGCCGGGGCGTGGCATCGTCGCAACGTACCAGGGGCGGCGCGTGGCGGTCGGCACCGGCGCGCTGATGGAGCAACTTGGCGTCGCGGTCGGGGACGTCGCCGAGACGCAGCTTGACACGCTAAAGTCGAGCGGCAAAACCGCCGTGCTGGTCGCGCTTGACGGCGAAGTGGTGGGCGTGCTCGGCATCGCGGATGTGCCGCGCGAGGCCGCGCCGCAGGTGGTGGCGCGGCTGCGCCGGGCCGGGCTGAAGCGGATCGTGATGCTGACCGGCGACGATCCGCGCACCGCGCAGGCGATTGGCCGCGCCGTCGGCATCGACGAGATCGAGGCCGGGCTGCTGCCCGAAGACAAGCTCGACCGCATTCGCCGCTTGCAGCGTGAGGGGCACGTAGTCGCGATGGTGGGCGACGGCGTCAACGACGCGCCCGCGCTGGCCGCCGCCAACATCGGGATCGCGATGGGCGCCGCCGGGACGGACGTGGCGCTCGAAACCGCTGACATCGCGCTGATGGCCGACGACCTGAACAAAATTCCCGAAGCGATCGAGCTGTCGAAGGCGACGCTGCGCAACATTCACCAGAACGTCGCGATCGCGCTGCTGACCGTGACCGCGCTGCTGGCGGGCGTGCTCTTGGGCCGGGTTCACATGGCGGGCGGGATGTTTGTCCACGAGCTATCGGTGCTGGTGGTGATTATCAATGGGATGCGGCTGCTGCGCGGCAACGGCACGATCAAGCCAGCGGAGCGCGTCGCCGCGCCCGGCGCCCAGCCGCAGCGCCAGCAAGCGGCGGACGCCTAGCGCCTGTTCTGCGCCTCGCCAATTGGGCACGCGAGAAATCCGAAGCCGCGCGTAGGGGCGTAGCAAGCGGCGAGAGGCCAGATAGGAGGTTCCACCCGGCAGCGGCCCCGTCTCGTTAAGAGGCGGGGCTATTTTGACGGACGATCGGGATCTCAAAGGTGAACGTGCTGCCCGCGCCCGGCGCGCTGCTCACCGCGATTCGCCCGCCATGCAGCCGCACCAACTCATGCGCGATCGCCAGCCCCAGCCCGGATCCGCCCTGATCGCGCTGGCGCGCGTCGTCGGTGCGGTAGAACCGCTCGAAGACGTGCGCCGCCTGCTCCGGCGTCAGCCCCGGCCCGGTATCCGCCACGCCGAAGCGCACGACCGCGCCGATCTGCTGCGCGCTGACCGTGATCCGGCCGCCGGACGGCGTGTGCGCCAGCGCATTGGCGAGCAGGTTCGAGAACACCTGGCGCAGCCGGTCTGCGTCGGCCTGGATCGGCGGCAGGTCCGGCGCGATCGCGGCGTCGAGCGCGATCTGCTGATCTTGCGCCAGCGGCAGAAACTCGGTTGCCAGCCGCTGCGCGAGGGCGGCGGGATCGACCGGTGCAAGATTGAGCGGCAGCCGCCCGGCCTCGGCGCGGGTGAGCGTGCGCAGGTCCTCGATCAACCGGCCCAGGTGCAGCGTCTCATCGTACACAATCGCGAGCTGGTCGGCGTTGAGCGGAAAAACGCCGTCGAGCATCGCCTCAAGCTGGGCGCGCATCACGCTGACCGGAGCGCGCAGCTCGTGCGCGATGTCGGAGGTCATGCGCTGGCGCAGCGCGTTGCTCTCGGCCAGCGCGGCGGACATGCGATTGAACGCCGATGCCACGGCGCGGTACTCGGTCGGGCCGGTCACGGCCATCTGCGCGCCCAGGTCGCCGCGCGCGATCGCCGCCGCCGACTGGCGCAACGCCGCGAGCGGGCGCAGCAGCGCCCAGGCGAGAATCAGCGCCAGCAGCAGCGCCAGCGCGATCGCGACCAGCGCCGCCACAACCAGCGCGCCGGAGACTTCGTCCAGAAAGCTCTGCTGGGCGCGATCCAGCGCCTGCGCCTCAACGCCGGAGCGCGTCAGGTAGCCAATCGTGCGACCGTCGACGGCCAGGGTAATCGCGCGCTCGCGCTCGTCGCCGGTCAGCGCGCGCCCGACCTCGGCGGCGTCGTTAGCGGCGACGATCTGCCCGTCCGGTGCAGCCAGCAAGTACCCCGGCCCGCCACTGGCCCGGCCCGCCGCCTGCCCCGCCCCCCGGCCCGCGCCCTGTCCGGGGCTTTGCGATCCGTGCTGGCCGGGCAGCAGCGTCTCGGCCCCGGCCCACGAGCCGGACGCCGCGTAGTGCGCTTCCAGCGCGGCGGGCAAACCGGGGTTGCCGCCGACCATGTTCTGACGCCCGACATAGCTGCGGAAGCTGCTCTCGGTCGCGCGGTTGACCACGATCGCGACGCCGATCACCGCCAGCAGCGCGACCGCCAGAAACGCACCCGCCAGCCGCACCCAGAGTCTATTCATCGCCGCGCATCCGGTAGCCCACGCCATAGACGGTCTCGATCAGGTCGCTGGCCGGGCCGAGCTTGGCGCGCAGGTTCTTGACGTGGACATCGACCGTGCGCTCGTAGGCCGCAAAGGCCGTTCCCTGAAGCCGCTCCAGCAGCTCCATGCGCGTGAAGACGCGGCCGGGCCGTCCCATCAACGCGGCCAGCAGATCGAACTCGGAGCGCGTCAGGTCGAGCGGGTGGCCGTCGAGTGTGGCCTGGTGTGTCTCTTCGTTGAGAGCCAGCGGCCCGGCGCGCAGCAGGACCGCCTCCGCCGCCAGATCGCCGTAGCTGCGGCGCAACGCCGCCCGGATGCGCGCCACCAGCACACGCGGGCTGAATGGCTTGGTGACGTAATCGTCAGCGCCCAACTCCAGGCCAGTCGTCTGGTCGGCCTCGTCGTCGCGCGCGGTCAGCATAATGATCGGGACCGCGCTCTCCTTGCGGATCAGCCGCGCCGCCTCAAAGCCGTCCATTTCGGGCATCATCACGTCGAGTAGCACCAGATCAGGCTGCTCCTGGCGCACGCGGAACAGCGCCTCGCGCCCGTTCTCGGCGACGAGCACGCTGAACCCGGCATCTTCGAGGTAGGCGCGCACCGTGCGCCGAAGCTGGCGATCATCATCCGCGATCAGAATCGTACGGGGCATCGCTCACTCCGGGCAGGCCGCCGTGCACCGCACCCCCCAGGACTTCTGACGGCCCGCCTGCCTCAAGTATATCCTGCTCCGCACCCGCGCGCGTATCCCCGCCGCCCGCCCGGTGTGATACCGGCCCCCTGGCGCGCATTTATTGATGTAAGACATTTGCAGAGTCACACGGTCCACGTTCGCCCACAAAGGAAGGCTCACATGGCGAAAAAACCGGACAGCCAGCCACGCCCCAAGCAGGAACTCGCTCCCCGCACGAAGAAGCCCAGCATCCAGGTCCGCCATCCCGATCCGTCGCGCCGGGGCAAGCGCCCGGAACGCCCGCCGCAGCCGCCTGAGCAGCCGCCGGAACCGCCCAAGCCCGGCAAGTGGAGCAAGGCGATCGACGAGTGGCTCAAACGGCGCGAAAAGGAGCGCGAGCACGAGCGCGAGCGCGACGAGTGCGGTCGCGACCGGCGCAAAATCGAGATGCCGCGCCCCTGGCTCGACTGCACCAGCAATTTCGGGCCGCAGATCCTGGCGCTCAGCCTCAACCAGCCCGGCATGATCTCGTTCACCGTCTGGAACGATGGCAACTTTCCGGCCTGGTCGTGCTACGTGGAGGTCTACGAAGGACCGGGCGGCTACTCCAGCCCGCTGTCCGCCTATGAGCTGCGAGGACGGGCGATCATCACGCTGCACCCCGGCGAGCGCCGCGAGGTCAGCGTGCCCTGGGTGCGGCGGCGCAGCACGGGCCGCGTCGTCGGCATTGTCCACGATCCGCTGCTCGATCCCAAAGATTTCGCGGTCGTCGAGCAGCACAACCGCCACATTACCAGCATCCACTACACCAACCTGGAGTAAGCGCCATGCCTAAATACGGAATACACCATGTCGTGCTGACCGACGCGATCGGCGAGCTGCTCGCCAGCCCCGTCGCCGCCGCGCAGAACGCTGGCGCCGAGCTGGCCGGGAATCACGGGATGTCGATGCTGGGCGCGACCGGGCCGGACCTGTTGTTCTGGGCGCCGGATTACGAGATTGTGGACAAGCTCTACACCTTCTATAAGAACTACCAGGCGCTGGTCGATCTGTATAACGAGATCGTCCAGCCAATCCGCGACATCCGCGACGCGATTGTCGAGCCGATTGAGGAGGCGGTCGAGACGCTGGCGCCCAGCACGGTCGCCATGATCCGCACGCTGATCGAGGAAACGCGCGAGACGGCTGAGCTGTTCAAGGCCGCGGTCAGCACCGGGCTGTTCGCAGGCGTGATCACCGGCGCAAACCTGCTCACCGACGCCGCCGGGTTTCCGTCGCTGGCGGCCAGCTTCTTCTACATGTTCCGCCCGCCGCTGCAAGATGGCCTGGGCGAGGATCAGTGGTACTGGTTCGACATGCTGCACTATCGCAAGACCGGCGACTTCGGGCGGCGGCTCGTCGCCAACGCGAGCGCGGGCAGCGCCCAACAGCGCGCCTACGCCTACGGCTACCTGTCGCACATCGCGACGGACTTGGTCGGGCACGCCTACGTCAACCAGATCGTCGGCGGACCATACCGGCTTCAGGTGCAGCGACATGTCACGGTCGAGAACTGGATGGACACCTGGAAGTTCCAGGAATACTACGGCGAAAACATCAACCAGGTGTTGTTCGACAAGTTCGGCCTGCCGGACACGCTGCCCGGCGACGTGGGCGACCTGCTGCACAAAACGCTGCACGACGTGTACGACAGCGCCCCGCACCCGCAGCGGCTGCCCGGCGACGGCTTCCTGACGCGCAACCAGATCGACCAGACATACGAAATCTTCTACGAGATTCTGAAGTTCATGCAGGGGATGGCGGTCGCGCGGCCTGAGGAACCGTTCTCCGGCGTGGCGGACATTCTCGAAGGCGCGCTAGAAGACCTGTTCGAGTCGCCACCGTCGCCGCCCAGCTCGCCCAGCGGCGCGTGCTCGCTGGGAGATATCTTGTCCTTCGGCCTGACGGCCAGCTCGCGTGACTGCTACGAGGAGTTCTTCGATCAACTGGCCGACTGGTTGAGCTACATCGGCGAGCTGCTGGCGTGGGCCTTCGAGACGCTGCTGGACCTGTTCGACCTGCTACTGTCGGTGCTGCTGGCGCTGCCGATCATGGTCCTGCTGGCGATCCTGTATGGCCTGCAACTGCTGCTCTACGAGATCTACCAGACGGTGCGCTCGGTGCTGGCGCTGCAAGGCTTTGTCTTCCCGGAGCCGCGCGACCTCAACGACGCGCACGGCCGCAACCTGACCACGCCGTTCCAGTGCGGGATCACCGGCTGCTTCTCGGCCAGCGTGGCGCGGCTGTCGGCAGCGGTCGGCACGTTCGCCTATCCGCGCTGGACGAACCTGACAGTCAGCCACCTGGTCTGCCCTGGCCCCGTCGCCGAGCAGCCGATGACCGTCCCGAACTTCGACCCGCCGCTGGCGACGACGACGCCCAACCAGTTCATCAACCAAACGCCGCTCGATCTCGCCGCGCTGGCCGCCTACGCCGCCTCACCCTCACCGGCGCGGACGCGCGCGCTGTACCGCTACTGCCGCCGCATCGGGAACGCGACCGACCTCACCGCGTGGATGATCGGCGTCGCCAGCAACCCGGCGGCGACAACCGGCGAGCGCGCGGTCGCCTTCACCAACTGGAACCTGGACAGCGATCGCGGCTATGGCTACAAGACGTGGCGCGGCACGCTGCCGCTGACGCCCGCCATCCCGGTGATGGATGAAATCTACGTGAACGCCGAGCTGAGCGGCGAATAACCGAACACCGCTCGACCGCGAGGTATTTGCGCCGGAGCGGCCGGTCACGCGTCTGCTCCGGCTCGGAATGCCTGCTCGTCTCCACCAAAAGACAGATGCGATATTCCAACTTTCGACCGAGGACCATCTCGCTGCGCCAGCCTACGATGGAGATTGCACCTGGCTTTCATACAAGGAGAAACAGATCATGAAGTGGCGTTTGAGCATGGTTATTGTCTTCATGCTGGCGCTGATGCCGCTCGCGGCGCTGGCTCAAGACGGCGAGGAGATGGCGGAATACAGCCCGGAAGACGGCCTCTTTAGCGCGTCGTATCCGGCTGAATGGGTGGCAACGCCGGGCGGCGACACGCTGCCGTTCCCGTCCGTCTGGTTCTCGCCGGCAGCCGAAACTGCTGAGGCATTCACCACCGATGGCACGCTGGCCGCCGGAGATGTAATCGCCCTGGCGTTTGTCGCGCCGACGTCGCTGCTAGAAGCGTTCGGCTTCGGCATCCCCGCCGATGCGCCCGTGACGGCGTGGGCGGGACTCTTTGCTATGCTGCTGTCCGAGCCGCCGACCGGCGGTCCGCCGCCGGGAGCTGAGGAAGAAGGCGCGCCCGCCGAAGAGACGGCGACTGAAGAAGCCGCTACCGAGGAGGCCGCGACGGAAGAAGCTCCCGTCGAAGGCGAAGAAATGGGAATGCCGCCGTTGCCCGAAGGCGAAGAAGTGACCATTGGCGAGGACGTGACGGCGGGATTCATCGAGCAGAGCACCCCGATCTACGATCAGGTGATCTACGTGACCCAGCTGGCCGATGATCTGCTCGGCGTCACGACGGTCGTCGCGCCGCCCGGCGAGCTGTCCGGCGACTACAAGGCGCTCGCGGAACAGATCGCGCTGTCGGTCGCCTCGTCGTACACCGGGGCCGAGCTGCTCCAGGCGCAAGTCCAGGCGATGTTGCTGCCGGATGCAGAAGGCGTCACCGCCGACCAGCTTGACGGCGCGGCGCTCGCTCAGGAACGCTGCACCGTCTGCCATCCCGCCGACTGGTGGGACGCGCAGGACAAGACGCCCGAAGAATGGGCCTCGACCGTGGACCGCATGATCCTGCACGGCGCGCAGCTCACCGCCGCCGAGCGTGAAGCGATCATCAACTACCTGGCCGAGACGCACTAACGGCGCACGACACCTCGCAGCAATTTCACGGCCATTCGACACACGCCCCCGCTCCCACGGGGGCGTTATACTGTCTCAGTCGTATAGCCTGCCAGGAGAAGTCATGATGCGTTTAGTTCGCCGTCTCGGACTTAGCATCGCCGTCACGATCGCGGCGGTGGGGGGTGTTGTCGGGCTGGGGCTGCGGGTCCGCCCGAAACCGTTCCCGGCCTACGCTGTTCCTGCCCCGCCGCTGGACACGGTCGAGATTCCCGCCGGGCTGCCGGAAGCGGCGGAGCGATTTGCCCGCGCGTCAATGGGCGAGCAAGCGCCGGTCATTCATTCGGCGGTGATCTCCGGGCGCGGCTGGATACGCCTGGGCGGGGTCAAGTTCCCCGCGCGCTGGCGCTTCGTCTACCAGGCGGGCGAAGGCTATCGCCACTATATCGAGGCGACCCTCTTCGGCCAGCCGGTGATGAAGGTCAACGAATACTATCTGGACGGGCATGGCCGGATGGAGCTGCCTTTCGGCGTGGTCGAAGGCGAGGAAAAAGTCGATCTGGCCGCGAACCTGGGGCTATGGGCAGAGACCGTCTGGATGCCAGCGGTCTGGCTCACCGATCCGCGCGTGAGGTGGGAAGCGGTCGATGAGAGCACGGCGCGCCTGGTGGTGCCCTTTGGCGCCGTCACGCGCGACACCCCAGAAGCCTTTACCGTAGAGTTCGACCCGGACACGGGCCTGCTGGAGCGCATGGTCACGCTGCGTTATCGGGACACCGAGGGCGAGCGCAAGGGGTGGATCAACGAGGTGCAGGCGTGGATGGAGGCGGGCGGGATGCTGATCCCCTCGCGCGTGACCGTCACGTGGGAAGACCAGGGCGAGCCGTGGTTCAGCCTGGAAGTGGAAGAAGCGGTCTACAACGTGGACGTGGACAAGTATATCCGGGCGAAGGGGATTTAGAGCGACCTGCCTGATGACATCGAAACTGCCACGCCGCCTGGTCTGGGCGGTCGAGATGTTGGACGTGAAGCCGGACGACCGTATCCTCGAAATTGGCTGCGGGCACGGCGTCGCCGTGGCGCTGATCTGCGAAAAACTTAGCAGCGGAACGATCACCGCCATCGACCGGTCTGCAAAGGCAATCGAAACCGCCAGGGCTAGGAACGGGCGCTGCGTTGCGTCGAGCCGCGCAAGCTTCCACACCGTCGCGCTCGCTGACGTGTCGCTCGCGGGACAGCGATTCGGGAAAATCTTTGCGGTCAACGTCAACGTGTTCTGGCTCAAGCCCGCTCGTGAGCTGATCGCACTCAAGCACCTGCTGGCGCCGGACGGCGCGCTGTACCTGTTTTATGAAACGCCCGCGCCAGGCAAGACGGCGGAAGTGGCGGAGAAAGCGCGCTTCAACCTTGAAAAAGGGGGGTTCGTGGTGGACGAGACGCAGTTTGGCGAGGCCGGCGCGTGCATCGTCGCCCGGCGCGCAGGCTCCTGACCACCGCACATTCGCGGCTGACATCGTTCCACACACGGCGCGCGGCCCTGAAACAGCAGTCGCGCGCCGGTGTTTTTGTCTCGAGCGGTGTTAAGCGTCAGTCCACTGTATAGTGGATGAGCAGGCCGATGTCCTCGATCCGGTCGGCGCGCAAGCGGGCGATGTTCGCGCCCTCGATCGTGACCGTCTGCCGCAGCGCGGCAGGCAGCGCCGCGACGGCTTCGGGCGTGATGTGCAGCGTCCAGTCTTCGGTCGTTTCGATCTCGCCGCTCAGGTGCGTGTACTCGGCGTGCGGCAGCCCGCCGAAGGCGGCCCCGGCGGTGAGCAGGTCCTGCGACCCGGCAGCGCCGTCGCCGCGCGTGATCTCGACGGCGAGCGGCTGCCCGTCGTCGTAGAGCGCCGCGTCGCGCAGCCGCAGCAGCAGCACGGCGCGGTCGATGTCGAGCGTCTGCCCCTGGAAGATGTATGGGAAGTGATCGCGCGCCAGCGTCAGCGTCGTGGCGTGATCTTCCGCGCCGGCCGGATGCAGAAGCTGGTGCAGCGCGGTCCGCTGCTCCCGCTTAAAACTGATGAAGTGATACAGCCCCGTGTGCGCGGTCAGGTTGGCGATCTCGTTGACGCGGTCGGCCAGCTCCGGCACGACCAGGTCGCGCACGGCGCGCCCGCCGTCGCGCGCGGTGTACCGCACGTGCAGCAGCACATCGGAGATCGTGCTGTAGTCGAAGGCGCGATAGGCCGCGTTCATCTCCAGGCGCCAGCGCCCGATCGCGCCCACGCCCTCGAACGGCAGATAGCGCGGGTCATTGTACGACAGCTCGAACAGCCCGGCGTCGTTGCGCCCGGTGCTGGTCGCGATCGCCTGGATGCCGCCGATGTTGGTGATGAAGCGCGCGTCGTCGGCCCCGGTGTACGGGTCCTGCGGATCGACCGTGCTGACGCGGATGCGGTTGCCAAGCAGGGTTAGCGTCGCGCTGACGCTGGTGTACGGCCCCGTGACGCACGGGATCGTGACGCTCAGCGACTTGATCCGGCGCAGGTAGTGGCTCGGATAGTCGAGGTTAAACAGCGCCTCCGGCGTCTCGAACTCGCAAGAGCCGGTCTCGCGGAGCTGGATCAGCGCCGCCGGGTCGATCTGGGCCAGCGAGATCGTGCGGGTCAGCTCCAGCTCGCGCTTGTGGCTGTCAAGATAGGCCGCCTCCATGCGCCGCAGGTCGTAGTACAACCGGTCCCCGGCCAGCAGCCCCTTCTTGAGACTATCCCAGTATCCGAACTGGATGAAGGTCGCGCTGTAGTCGGCCAGCTCGTGCTGGTAGGCTTTCTCGGCGCGCTGCGCGAGGTCGTAGGCGAGCTGGTAGCACTGGAAGTAGATCGTCGAAAGCTGCGTGATCATCCAGTTGTAGAGGTCTTGGTTGGTGAACTTGTCACGCATGAACTCGTCGATCTCGTCCGACTGCTCGATCTGAAGCTCCTGGTTCGCTAGCTCCTGCTCGGCGATCGCCAGCCGGATGCGCGCGGCCTCAAGCTGGCGCTCCAGCGACTTGGATTCGATCCGCGCCTGGTCGCGGCTGAAGTTCCATTCTTCCTGGCGGCGGTCATAGCTCGCCAGGGTCGAGGCGCGCTGCGCGCTAGCTCGCTCAAGCGTCGCCATCATGCCGTGGATCTGGCTCATGATATTTGCCACGCGCGAGAGGTTGGTGCCGCCGAAGCTCGCCTTGACGACCGGCGACGAGAAGCCGCCCTCCGCGCCGAGATCGAAATCCGGGATGATCGCCAGCACGGACGCGACCAGCGATGATCCTTGCGAGAGCGTATCGAAGACCGTCGCAGCTTCCATCTTGCTCAGGTGCAGCTTCTCGTTGGGGATCAGCGGCTTGCGGTTGGCGTAGAAGCGCTGACGCTCCTGGGCCGATTGCAAGCTGAACGTCAGCCCCGCGATGGCCTCTTTCGCCTCGTCGATCTGGCGCTTACGCACCGTCCGCGTCGCCTTGAGCAGGTCCTCGGCGTGGGACTGGCGCAGCAGCGCGAGCTTCTCGGCGTCGCGTTTTTCGAGCGCGGCCAGCAGCGCCGCGCCCAGGCTGCGCACCTCGCCAGTCAGCTCGACCGCCTTTTGCAGCATGGTGTTGAAGCGGTAGTGCGGGCGCGGCGCGTTGAGATCGGTCAGCACGCTGCTCAGGTCGATCCCGGCGGCGGCAGCGCGCACCAACAGCGCCGGGTCGATCGGCGGCGCGAACAGCGCAAGCTGCCGCTCCACCCCCTCGATGTTCATGCAGTGGCGGATCTTGAACAGCCGGTCGGCGACCGTGTCCCAGTAACCGAGCAGCTTCTCGTTGGGCGGAATGCAGAAGAACAGCGTCGAGCCGGCGATCTCGTGCACCGGGGCTTCGTCGGGCGCGGCGCCATCCCCACCGAGAGTGAGCGCGTCAGCCGCGCCCAGGCCGGTCGTCCCGGTCAGCTCCGACTCCAGGCGCACCAGCGCGTTGTCGAGCGCGTCGAGGTGCGGCGCCAGGTCGTTGAAGGTCCGCACCGGCTGGCCGCCGATAGTGGGGTCGCCTTCCGGCGCGGGGACTTTCTCCGGCTGCTTGCCGAGAATCTCGGCGGCGAGAATGTAAATCTGCGTCGCTTCGTTGACCGATTCGCGCGTATCCTGGCGGAAGAGCGTGTCGCCCCAGGCGATCAGGTTGTCGAGATACTTCATCACGATCGCCTTCTGGTAGGCGATCACGCGCTGCTCGGCGATCAGGTGCGGCTGGAAGGGGTTGCGCCGCCAGTCTTTGACCTGGTCTTCAAGCTGTTTGCGCAGCTTCTGATCGGCCG
Source organism: Aggregatilineaceae bacterium (assembly GCA_035325905.1). GTDB lineage: Bacteria > Chloroflexota > Anaerolineae > Aggregatilineales > Aggregatilineaceae > DYGX01. The sequence continues at coordinate 19,176 of DAOKYY010000032.1, forward strand.
GGTCGTTCGAGCTGAGCAGGCGCAGCAATTGCTCGATGGTCTGAATGTCGGTGTTGAGGAAGAACGGCTTGATCTTCCAGAAGCGATAGCGGTTCATCTCCGGCGCCACGTCCGAGTTATCGGTCGGGTCGAAGATGAAGTGATACCACTTCTGCGCCTCCTCGAAGCGCCGGTTCTGGCTGAGCTTGTTCGCGATGATGAACGGGATGTGGAAGAACAGCTCCCAGTTATAGATCGAGTAGGGCGTGCCGTACTCGAAGTCGAATTCCTCGACCGGCAGATCGTCGTCGTTGATCGCGCTGTCGAGCGTGTAGAGGTCATCGAACTCCTGGTTCGACGGCTCGCGCAGCAGCTGGCGGCGCAGGGCGTGCGCTTCGCCATGCTCGCGCGGGTTGAGCAGGCCCTCGACGCCATAACGGTTGAGCTGCTTGATCAGGAACGGCACATAGGGATGGTAGAAGCCGTAGAACGTGTACACGGTCCGCTTGTAGACGTTGCCCCAGCCCCAAATGGCCGGATTCACCGCCATCTCCCACGAGGCGTTGGCGAAGGCCAGATCGGCCGCCTGGATCGCTACCCCCGCCGCCGACGCGCCGGACAGCGCCCTGGTCTGCGTCGACGCATCGGCGCGCAGCAGCGGCATCGACCGCATGGCGAGCAGCGGCTGATCCATCACGCCGCCAAAGCTGCCGCTGACGAGGCCGGGCATAGCGCCGCTGATCCCGGCGGTGGTCTGCGTCAGGCTGCCGAGATCGATCTGTTCGTAAGGAACGCGCACGTTTCCGCCCAGCACCGCGCCGGGTGTCGTCACGACGTTGAGCACGCTGCCCGGATCGACCAGCGTCCCGGCGCGACCCAGCGTGTCCGCGATCGTTTCCGGCGCGATCAGCCCGTCGCCTAGCTGGGGCAGCACGTTGATAAGGCCGTCGCCCGGCTGCGAAGGCACATAGACCGGGTCGCCGTCCGGGGGCCTGGGGACGGGAATACGCCCGCCGATCAGGCTGCCCCACACCAGGTCTTCGAATGGGATCGGCTTGTCCATCTCCAGAAACACTTGCGGGTTCACGTCAATCGCGTAGTCGCCCAGGTACGGCGGCAGCTTGCCGTACTGGTGCTCCGGGACGACGAAGTAAGTCCGGTGCTTGTCTTCAAAGAACAGCGGCGCGGACGAGTTGTAGTCGGTATATTGCAGCGGCGTCGTCACGCGGAAGGGGTGCGGAACGGTTTTCAGCACGTTCTGCCACGACTGATTCAGGCCGCGCAGCCGCAGGCCGGATTCGCTGAAATTGGCGGTAGGCGACGAGGCGTAGAAGTAGGACCACGAGCCGCCGTTGTACACCGGGATTGGCAGCGCGGCGAAGTCGCGAACACCTCGCTCAACCTGGCCGTCGTTGACGAACAGGAAGCCATTCGGACTGCCCGACTGGATCGTCGCCGAATTCAGGTAGGTCTCGCCGCCGCCCGACGCATAGCTGCGCTCGACCGCGATCATCAGGTCGCCGTTGGGCTGGATAATCGGGCGCGGGCGCCAGGCTTCGGGGCGGAGCATCTCGGAGCTTGCCGAGCGTGTCCGCGTTGACTGGACGACCACGTCCGACATGCGCTTGGGCGTCCACTTGCGCTGGCGGAACTGGCTCCAGGCCAGCTTGATTTCCAGATAGCGATCTGGCGCGTGGCCGTCGTCGCCGGGGACCGATTCCTCGGCCAGCACCTGCGTGATGAACCAGAACAGGTACAGGCGGCGGTTGTAGACGACCGGCGTCACGATCGGCGCCTCGATGTCCAGCGGGATCGGCTGCCAGGGGGTCCAGCGCCGCCCTTCGAACCAGCGGCGATAGTAGTATTTCTGCGGGGCGCCTTTGGTCCGCGCCACGACGTGCAGCGTGCCGGTGTCGTTCTCGTTGTACGCGCCGACCACCTCCAGCCGGGCGACCTCGTCCAGCTTCTCCAGGTAGCCCTGGTACGCTAGCTCCGCCGTTTCGAGCGTGATGTCGTTCTGAAGTAACTCCCCCTCCAGCTCGGCGAAGAAGACCGACTTTTCGGGGCGCAGCTCCGGCTCGATCCAGTTCTCCGGCGTGATGAAGACCTTGACGTTGGCCTCCCACACGCGGTAGTTCTTCATCCACGCCCATTGCGCCGCGTCCTCCGTGCTGAACGAGACGCCGTCTTCCAGGTTCAGAAACACGCGCTGGATGAATAACTGGACCGCGCCGGTCGCGAAGACCAGCCGCGAGGTCAGCATGCACGGCGCCATCTCGACGTCCATCAGGAAGTGCGCGTACAGGTCGTTCGTGTCGCGGATCGCCGGGTCGTCCAACTGCTGGATCGCCGCTTCGACCAGCGCCTGCCGCTGGCGCTCGCGCAGGCCGTCGCGGATCGGCTCGGCCACGCTCAGCCATTGGGTCGCGCTGTACTTGGCGCGCGCCGCCTGCTTGACCTCCGCTGCCATCGCGCGAGTCACCGGCTGCGCGGTCCAGCCCCAGGCCATCGCCGCCGGGACGCCCAACCGCCGCAGGACACGGAACGCGGCGTGCAGCCGCATCAGGTGATCGAGCGCGCTGGCGCCGCTCCAGTCCGCGTCGAAGTCGTCCAGGTCGAAGTGCGCCGCGTCGATCAGCGTGTCGAGGTCGGCGCGGTTCCAGCGCGTTCGCCCCGCCAGTGCAGTCAGAAACGCCTCGAAGGCTGCGGCATTTCCGCCCGCGTCTGCCTGGCGCAGCAGGTCGAACAGGCTCGGCGCGCCGGAAGGCATCTCCTGGCCGAGAATGAACAGCCGCGCCAGCCGCAGCCAGGGATCGAACAGCGCCGCGCCGCCGTTGGGCGCGACGGGCAGCGCGTTGAAGTCCAGCCAGCCGAACTGCGCCCGGCTGCTCACGATCCAGGCCAGCTCGTCGGTCGGGATCGCCAGCCGGGTAATCAGCAGCGCGGTCTTGTGCAGGCGGTAGAGCATGGCGAAGGCGTCCGGGAAGGCCGCCGCCGTGATCGCATCCGTCGAGTCGAGGAAGGCATCCGCCAGGAAAATCGCGCTGGCGGGTTGCGCGGCGTCGGCCACCGAGCGGATCAGCCCGCCGAGCAATAGATCGCTGGCGCCCAGCTCGATCTCCAGAAAATCGGCGGCCATCTGCTGGACCAGCGCCACGCTGTTGATCCCGCGCAGGTAGGCGGCCAGCGGCTCCAGCACCAGCGCGAAGCGCGCCGCCTGCTCGACTTCCGGCTGCAAGTAGCCGGGGTCGGTGTCGTCCGCCAGCCGCGCGATCACATCCGCCCGCGCAGTGGCGTCGGGGATGAACGGCGCAAACCGGGCGTCGAGGAACGCCGCCGGATCAGCAGGCAGCTCGGACGCGGGCGCGACGCCGTACAGCAGCGCCAGCGCCGGGAGCAGATCGTCCGGCGCGACGACCGCGCCCAGCAGGCGGGAAGTGATCTCCCCACCGGGGTCGGGCGCGGCCTGGAAGCTGGCATGGATGCGCTGCAACCCGGCGCGAAGCTGCGTCAGGAACACGGCGATCTGCGCTTCCGACGGGGCGACGCGGCGGTTGGCGTCGAACTCGTGGCGCAGCAGATAGCCCAGCTCAGGCAGGGTGAAGCCCGCCGCCTCGATCGTGTCCAGCACGTCGATCACGCGCAGCGCGTCGTACAGGCTGGCGGCGCTGAACGGATTCAGCCCGGTCAGGTCCAGCAGGTCGAGCAGGTCGCGGACGCTGATCTTCAGCGCGCGCTTGAACGTCGCGACGCGGTGCATCTCGCTGAGGTTTGCCAGGCTCAGCGCGCCGTCCGCCAGGCGGCGCTCGCGGATCAGCGCCAGCTCCTCGGCGGTAATGATCTGGAGCGCGGCCAGGATCGCCGCCTCGTGATCGTCGATGGCCGCGCCGCCGAGCGACTCAGGCTCGAACGGGGCGACCTCGTCCGCGCCGCCGACCGTCCGGTTGAGGAACAGCGCGGCGTAGTAGGAGGGATGTTGCTCGTCGTCGTCGCCCAGGTAGGGTCGCGTGTCGAGGCCGGCCACCCAGCTCGCGATCACCGGCAGATCGACTTCCAGCCGCTCGCGCAGCGCGTGAATAAACGACAGGTTGACCAGCGTCTGGGCGTTCAGCGCGCCGCCGAGCGCGGTCAGGACCACGTCCAGCTCGTAGACGGACCAGCCCAGTTTGCGGCGCAGACGTATGAACCGCTCGATGCGGTTGAGGTGCCCGGTCGTCAGCGCCTCGATGCGCGCTTCGGTCAGGTCGCAGGTCAGCTCGGCTTCTTCGCCCTCGCCCACGACGTAATCGATCACCAGCGCGCCGTCGCCGTTGACAAAGCGCGTGCCGATCATCTGGCGCAGCTCCAGAAACGAGATGCGCGCTGTGTCGAGCAGCGTCCGCACCGTTCGCAGGCTGTTGAGCGGGACGCTGTTCCAATGCGAGGTATGGAACGCGCCATCGAGCAGGATGTCGCGCTCCGCTTCGAGCAGGCCCAGGCGCTCGATCGCAATCGGCAGCCAGGCGGCTACGTTGCGATCTTCGGGCAGCGCCGGGTTGAAGCGATCCATGATGGCGTGGCGCGTCACGTCGAGCGGTTGCAGATAGGCGCGCGCCTCCTCAGTCCACAGGCCGAACGGCAGCACCCAGGGGTAAACGCGCGACTCCAGCTCGGTGTAGGCGTCGGCGTTGATATGCTCCGGATGGACGCGCAGATCGCTCGCTTCGCCTTCGGTCTGGTGGATGTCCGCCGCCCCGGCGATGAAGCCTTCCAGCACCTCGCTGACCAGGTCGACGTAGGGCAGCGTGGTGTGCGTGTTGTGGCAGTTCAGCTCGACATTGCCGATGTCGGCGCGGCGCGCGGCCAGCTCGTCGAGCGCCCCGCGATCGCGCAGGAATTTGAGCAGCGCGACCAGGTACGCCGCCGGGCTGAAGACCGAGCGGCAGTGCTCGCACGCGCAGAAGTCGGCGCTGCCGAACAACCCTTCCCAGGTGGCGAAGTCCATCGCCAGCTCCGGCCCCAGGATGTTCCCGATCTCGCCCAGCACGCCGGGGATGTTCATGCCCGGCAGCACGGCCATCGGCAGGTTGTTGAACTGCGCGCCGTATTTGGCGAACAGCGCCGTCGTCAGCGCGGTTTTCTGGGCGGCGTTGCTGTAAACAACGTGCGCTTCCGCCTCGCCCATTGTCTCGCCGAAGGTCTGCATGAAGCGGCGCTCGCCCATCGTCTTGATCGCGTAGGCCGAATCCACGCCCTTCGCCAAAAGCGGGCGCATGGAGTCATAGCGTTCGAAGCGCGGCGCGAGCGCGAAAACGCGCTGCACACGCTCCACCGCCGCCTGCTCCGCTGGATCGATCTCCACCTCGTGCGTCTGCGCGTAGCGGCGCACGCTCGTCTCGCGGATCTCGTAATCCGGCGCGCGGTCAAGGAACGCGCGGACCTGCGCCGCGCCCTCAAAGTCCTCTTCGTCCAGCCGGGCCGCGATCGTGGCCGTCGGGTAGGTGTCCTCGATCACGCGGGCCATCGTGCGGGCGTAGGCTTCGGCGGGCTTCTCCTCGCCGCTGACCGGGATGCCCGCCGGGATGACCGGCCGGCCGTCGGGGCCGGTTGCTTCCTCGATCATTCGCAGCCAGTCGCGCTGATCGAGGCCCACCAGCCCGCGCAAGGGGTCGCCGGCGCTCTCGGCGTCGCGCAGGCGCTGGTGCAGATCGGCCATCAGCGGCGCGTTGTTGAAGGTCAGCGTGCCGAGCTGCGCCGCCAGCCGGACCGAGCGCACCGCCTGCTCGTCAAACGCGGGGTCGGCTTCCAGTCGCTTCCAGAACTCCCGGCCCGGCGCGTCGTGCGTTTGGACAAGCTGCACGAAAGCGCGCTGCTGGTTGTCACTCAGCCCGGCGAGGCTGACGAACGCGCCCAGCGAGGGCGTGCCGTCGCTCAGCGCGGGCTGTTTGATCAGGTCGTCGATCGCCTCGGTGTTGAGCCGCGCGACGAGCTTGGCGACGGCCTCCGGCTTCTCCGCCAGGGCCGGGTCGATGGCCCCGGCGCGCGAGGCGGTGGTCAGCGCCTCGGCCAGCAGCGCGTTGTCCTGCGCGACCAGCGCGGGCTTGTTGACCGGCAGGTTGGCGCGGAACAGCCCGTAGTATACCTCCGGCGGCACGCGCCCCTGGGCGGCGAAGCGCCGCGCCTGGACGTAATGCGTGACGCGCAGCGGTGACAGCCCGGTTTTCCCGGCGAGCAGCGCCAGCGAATCGCGGTCGAGCGCGTTCAGATCGACCTCGGCCAGCAGCGGGTCAAGCTGGCGCGCGATCTGGTCAAACTCGCTGGGCGGCGGGTAGAGCGGGCTGCTGACGATCAGATCGACGGTGCGCTCGCCTTCCGCGCCGAGAATCAGCGGCGAGCGTGTGATCACGTCCTCACTATCGGGCGCCAGCACCTGCACCAACAGATCAACGCCATCGGCGTCTACGCGCGGCACACGGATTTCATACAGCCCTGCTGCGTCGGATTGTGTCTGTCCCAGAGGGCGATCCGCCCGTCCGAGCAGCGCCTTCTCTACCGCCTGCACGCGCGCCCCGGCGATCGGCGTGCCGTCCGCCTGCGTCACGCGCCCGCGCACGACCAGCCCGCGTCCGGCAGGCGGCTCGTCGGGCCGGGGGCCGAACGGGTCGCGTCCCAGGACTTCGCCCAGCCGGGCGAGGGTGCGCTCATCCAGCATCCCTGACACCGGCAGGTTGTGCTCGGCCTGGAACGCGCGCAGCGCGAACGCGGTGCTGCGTCCAAATTCGCCTTCCGGGTCCTCCGGCGCAAACCCGGCGGATTTGAGCGCCTCTTGCAGCAGGCGCACGTCGCGCCCGCGCATCTCGATCTTGAGTTCACGACGTAGTGGTGGCATAGTCCCTTGCTCCTGAACGCTGGCGCCCGGTGGCGGCACGCTAATGCAAGCTGAACGGGATGGTCAGGTGCGCCCCGACAGCCGGGCCGCTGGCCTGCGGGATCAGGCCGACGCTGAAGATCGTCAGCCGGCTTTCCGAGTAACGGAAGTACGAGTAGCCCAGCGCCGGGCCGGAAGGCAGCTTCGGATCGTCCGGCAACTGGTAAAGCTGGCGGTAGATGGGCGGCACCGGCGATGGATCGGGGCCGATGTCGATACCGGGCACGTAGGTCAGGCCAAAGACGTGCGCCGACGCGCTCAGCCCTTCTTCCGACGTGAGCGAGAACCGCCCGGTGGCGTAGGTCAGCGGCGGGATATAGCCCGCCACGGTGCCTCCGAAGCGGTACGCGCCGGTCGTGAAGTCCGCCGTGCCGCTCGCCGCCAGCCGCAGCGAAGGGATACCGAGCAGCGTCAGCCTCCCGCTGGCATTGATGTCCACGCCGCTCTCGCGCAGCTGGCCGGTCGCGCTGAGGTTGAGCCGCGCCAGGTTGAGCGCCGCCAGCTCGCTGCGCAGCCGGAGCTGGCCGCCTTCCAGCAGCTCGGCCCGGCCGCTGAGCGTGCCGAGCGTGAAGCCGGGCGCCTGGACCGCGCCCGTGAAGCGCACGTCGCCGGTCGCCTGGCTGAGCGACGAGCGCAGCGTCGAGCCGATGTCGCTGAACGCGATCCGCCCCGGAATGGGCGCCTCGAACTGCCCGCGCGCCAGCACGCTGCCCCAAACACCCTCTCCAACCCGGCCAACTACTCCGAACAACTGGCCGGTCGCCGTCGCGCGGCGCGCTTCGGTGTCCAGGCGCAGCACGGCGCCCGCCTCGGCGCGGACCGGCGTGCCGCGCTCTTGCGGCTCGCTGGCGCGCTCGGCCTGCTCGCGCGGGCTGGGGAAGCGGTCATTGGGGTCGGTCCCGCGCCCGGTATCGGCGCCGACGCGCAAATTCGCGTCCAGCTCAAGCCGCGCTCCGAGGGTCAAGCTGCCGGTCGCCGAGCGCGACGGGCTGAGCAGGTTCTGGAACTGGACGCTGCCCGACACCGGGATGATGTCGGTCCGCAAGCGGATGTCCGTCAGGCGCAGCGGGCCAAGCTCCACGTCGTCATCGGTCTGCATCCCGCCCCGGTCGGAGCCGCGCACCGGGTTATCGCGCGCGTAGCGGTACAGGTTGGCGCCGTCCACCAGCCCGGCGGGATCGGGCGCGGTCCAGCGGCCCAGCCAGGGCGCGTAGTAGCGCGCGCCCATCGCGTACAGGCAGGTTACGTCGTCCTGCTCGCGGCCCGTGTAGCGATACCGTTTGCGCTGGACTTCGGCTAGCGTCCGCCCGGCCTGGTACGAGGTCGCGCCGTAGGGGTAGTATTCCTCGTAGCTGATCACCGCCGCCGTATCGTCCAGCTCCAGCGCCGCCGAAAGCTGGTGATTGCCATGCTGGTAGCGGTGGAGTGTCTCCGGGACGGTGCCGGGCGCGTCGGCGTCGAGCGTCTTAGTCTCGACCAGCGCGATCATGCGCCGGTCGTCCATGATCGGCAGCGTCTCGCGCTCCAGGCGCCGCGCGCCGGACGCGATCACCGTGCGGCGGAATAGCTCCAGCCCGCCGAGGTAGAGTCGCTCCTCGCGCAGCCCCCCGCGCTCGACCACCGTTCGGACGCGCTGCCCCTGCGCATCGTAGACGAAATACGCCTCGCTCGTCCCGCGCCGGACGTGCCGCAGGCGGTCGTCGAAATCCCATTCGCTCAGGTCCAGATGCGGCAGCGACAGGTTGCCGTGCGCGTCGTGCGCGTAGCTGAATGTCGCGCCGCCAACCGTCACCTCGTCGAGCCGGTTGCTGTCCGCCGCGTAGGTGTAGGTCTGCGTCCACTGCTGCAAGAAGGCTCCGTTCCCGGCGCTGTGCGCGATCTCCAGCAGGTTTCCCACGTCGTCGTAGGTGTACTGCTGGCGGTAGCGGCGCAGCGCATTCGCGTCGCCGGGGTGTGGCAGGTGGCGGCGGAAGGTATCGCACGGGTCAGGCGGCTGGTTTTGGCCGATATGCTCGCGCCCCTCGGCGCGCGTCAGGCGGTAGAGCGCGTCGTACTCGTATCGCTGCGCCGGATCGACCGCCGCGCCGTTGAAATAGACGGTCTGCTGCGCGTCGTCGCGCACGGTCGTGATGTTGCCCGCCGGATCGTAGGTGTAGCGCAGGCGCTGGAGGTCTTCCGCGCCGCCGCCCTGCGGGCGCGTGGTGCGTAGCTCGGTCAGGCGCAGCGTCAGCGGATCGTAGCTGTACGTCGTGACCGCGCCGTTGCCATAGGCGATCTGTGTCCGGCTGCCGCGCGCGTCGTAATCGACATCGCTGACAAAGCGCGTCGGCGCGCCTGACCCACGCAGGCGCACGTCCACCGTTTCGAGCAGCCCCGCCTCGTTATAGGCGGGCATGATCACGCTGGCGGGCAGCGCGGCGTGATGCGGCGTGCGCAGCTCGACCGGGCGGTTAAGCGCATCGTAAGCAGTGCGCGTCTCGTACACCTCGGCGTCGAGCAGCGCCAGCGGATCGGCCACGTTCCAACCGAGCGTGTCCCGGTAATCGGACGCCAGCCGCCGGGTCGTGTGCAGCAGGTTGCCCTTGAAGTCGTACTGCTCGTTCGTGACCAGCCCCGCCTGGTCGAAGACGCGGTAGACGCGGCCCAGCAGATTACGCGCGACGCGGTCGGCGGGCGCCTCGGCGGAGTCGCCGTAAATCGTGCGCGCGACCAGCACGTCCGCGCCGCCGCCCGCGCTCAGCCAGCGGTGCGTTGGGCGCTGGAGCGCGTCGAACTCCAGGCGCAGGCGATGATCGCGGCTGTCCCACGAGACGAACGTGTTCCCGGCGACGTTGGGAAGCTGCCGCCGCTCGCCGCCGTCCATGCTGACCTGGCGCGCGCGCAGCCCGCCGAGGCTGTAGGTGTAAGCCATTACGGTATTTTCGCGCGCGTCGATCACGGCGAGCTGGTTGCCCTCGATGTCAAGCATGGTGCGCGTCGGGATTGGCCCTGCCCCGGCGTCGGCGACGGTGTAGACCACCCGCCCCAGCGCGTCGAGGTGCTCGACGGTCGGCGTGTCGGCGTGCCGCGCGGCGAGCCAGGCCGCGCGCTGCGCCGGGTCGGCTGGCTCAGGATCAGCGTCGGGATCGGGGCTGCCGAGCGCGGCATACCACGCGCTTTCGCGCACGGTGTCGTTGCGGTCGTAGCGCGCGATCATCCAGGGTGTGAACGCGACGCGCTCGATCGTCCCGTCGGGCAGATCGACGCGCACCAGCCGCCCTAGCGGGTCGTACAAACGCTCGTCGCTGACTCCCACCTCGACCAGCGCCCGCTCGCTTTCATAGGCGGGCGTGACGCTGAAATACGGCTCGAACTGCTTGACCACGCTGCCCCGGTTGTTGAGGACGGTCCGCCCGCTGCCAACCCAGCGCAGCGCGGGCGAGGTATCGACCTCGATCACCTGCCCGCCCGCGTCAAGCGTGCGCGCGGGGCCAGGCTCGGCCTGGCGCTTAGTCAGCGCAAGCTGCCCGTGCCCGTCCGTGTACTCAAACGTGATCTGCGCCGGCGCGGCGGCCTGATGGCGCTCCTTACGCTCGGTCCGCACGACGTTGGGCTGCGCGCTCGTCATCCAGCGCGCCAGGTCGTAATCGTAGCGCGCAGTCGGGTCGTCGAGCGTGTCGCCCAACCCCGCGCCGTCGGGACCGGCGACCGCCAGGGCGCGGACGATCCCCAGCTCGTCGGCGGCGATACGCGTCACGTTGAGGTTCGGCCCGATCTCGGCGACAGGGGCCAGCAGCCGCGCGTCGTTTTCGAACTGCGTCAGGTTGCCCGCGAAATCGGTCCGCGCCGCGATCAGCAGGTGATCGGCGTCGTAGGTCACGCTGGCGACATCGCCAAAGGGGTTGATCTGGCGCACCGCCAGCAGGAACGGCGTGCCGTACTCGACCCGGTCGGACGGCTGCCACCAGTTGGCGTCGCCCTCGCTGTGGATATAACCGCCCTCGACCATCCGGGCGTCGTCCACGTCCGCCCCGTAGATCGCGGCCAGCAGCCCCGGCGTGAACGCCAGCCGCAAGGACTGGCGCACCAGCCCGCGCGCCTGGATCGTGCCCAGCGGCAGCGCGGCGGCTCCGGCGTCGCCGGCGAACAGCGTGCGCGTGTGCTCCACCAAGCGGCGCTGCGGCGAGCCGTCCGGCGCAGCCTCGTAAGCAAGATCGGCGGCGGCTTCGGCTTCGGCGCGCAGCGTCCCGCGCGTGTAGATCGCGCCCGCCGGGTCAACGCCGGTCAGCTCGTAGCTGCGCACCTCGCACGGGACGCGCAGGCGATAGGCAGTATCGGTCTCGACATCGTTGGTGTACCCGGTCACGCTATAGAGCACGCTGCGCCGGTTCTGATCGGCCTGCACCTCCGGCGGCAGGGCTGGATCGTCCGCGCCGCGCCCGTAGGCGGCGCTCGCCGCTTGCGTGACGTTGCCGAACTCGTCCACGGCCAGCGTCAGCGAGTGGGTGATGCGCGGCTCGGCGGTCCCGCGCTCGTCGTGGACGGTCAGCGCCTCGGCCTGCGTAACCAGAAACACGGCGTAACGGTTCGCGCCACGCGGCTGCACCCGGTCGATACGATAGGTCGTCTGCGCGCTCGAATACGGCTGCCCGGCTTCGGGCGCGCCGTCCTGCGCGTAGATTTCCTGGCGCAGCACGCGGCCCTTGCAGGCGCGCGCCGCCTCGCGCCGCTCCTCCGGCGACAGATCGCCGGGCAGCGCCGGGTCCGGCAGGCGCACGCCAGGCGGATCGGGGTGCGCCTCGTCGGTGTAGGCGCTGATCAGGCGCTCGTGGTCGAGCAGCGCGCCGGTGTGGTACCAGGTGCGCGTCAGGACCGGCGGCTGGTGCAGGCGCTCGTCGACGACGTTGGCCGCGTCGCGTCGCACCCAGCGCGCAAAGCTCTCGCCGTCGAGCCGGTCCACCCGCCCGAAGCCACGGAACTCGCGCTCGGCGGCGTCGTAATAGCCGTGATGGTAGCTGTACGAGGTGACTAGCTCGGTTTCGGTGACGTCGTCGCGCGTCGTGACGCGCTCGACCACCTGGACCGGGAACGGCAGCCGCGTCGCCCAGGGCGCCCCGGCGCGCTCGTCTTCGAGGTAAAAACGGGTTGACGGCGCGTACTCAAGCGTAACGATCTTGCCGCTGTTGTTACGGTACTCGGTCAGCAGATGCGGCTTGCGGCTGCCCATCAGGTCGATGTAGCGCACCGGCGCGGGCGCGTCAGCGGGCGCAGGCGACGACCAGACCAGGCACACCGTCCCGGTGCCCAGCAGGTCGGCGGTCTGCACACCGGCCAGCCCGTCCACACCGGGAAAGGTCGCGATCACGCGCGGCGCGGCGCTGAAGGCGTTGCCGCTCTCGTTGAGCCACACGCGGCAGCCATCCGGCCCGAAATAGAGCGCGTCCGCCGCGCCAGAGCCGTCCACGTCCGCCAGCCGCAGCCAGCGCGGGTCAAAACGATCGGGCGCGTCGAACACCGGCGCGCGGCCCATCGCCACCTTCGCGCCGAAGCGCCCGTAGCCCAGGTTCGGCCAGTAGCACAGCTCGCCGTTGCGCGCGCGGACGATGTCCGCCAGCCCGTCGCCGTTCATGTCCGCCAGGTGGATCGACTGCTCGGCATCGGCGAAGATCACCGCCGGTCCGGCGTCTTCGTCCATCGTCCGCCGCACGAAGCGCGACGCGCCCCAGCCCGCTTCACCCAGGCCCGGATACCAGACCAGCGCCTGATCCTCGGTGATCAACAGGTCGGCGAGACCGTCGCCGGTCACGTCCAGCAGCCGGGCGTTGGGGTCGTTGAGATCGACGGTCGGCAGCGAAGTGAAGGGCCGAAACGGCTCCCACGCGCCGTCCTGCGCTAGCGCGAAAAAGCCGCGCGGCTCGGCGTCGAGGCTGACCAGCGCGCGCGTGCCGTCGCCGCGCACATCCTGAATCTGCACCGCGCTGCCCAGCCCGGAGAATGAGGGTTTCGGCGCGACCCGCCGCGCCGGGGCGAACGCCCCCTCGCCCAGGTTGCGCTTGTAGAACCAGCCGGTCCCTTGCTCGCTGAGGATGCCCGCCAGCCCCTCGCCAAACAGGTCCACCAATTGCGCATCGCGCCCGTCAATCCCGGCGGGGATTTCGCCGGGGTCCAGCGCGCGAACGGTGTCATCCCAGGCGTGCGGCTGGTAAGCAAACGCCATCGGCGGCAGCATCCGGCAGGTGTAGCCAGCGCCGTTACGCATATAGCCACGCGCCGTAATCGCAATCAGCAGCGAGAAGCCGGGCGCGTCGTCGTAGGTCAGATCGAGCGTGCGCACCAGGTCCAGCGCCTCGAAGTGGTGAAAGAGCAGCACGCGACGGCAGCGCCGGTAGACGCGCAGGTCGAACCCGGCCCGGTACCACGAAAACGGGTCCGGGCGGACGCTCCACGCCCCGGCGTCGTCCGGCTGCGGATCGGCGTCGTAGCGAAACCGGCCGTCGCCCAGCTCGACCAGCGGCTCGGCATGGTCGTGCTCGCCGTAATCGAAGACAAGCTGGAACAGGAAATCGTCCGCGCCCGGCAGCGCCGCGCCGAACGCATAGGGCGTGCGGTTGCCGTACAGCACGCGCTTGAGGTAGCGCCCGCCGACGCCCGCCCGTCCGTCGAGCCGGTGCTGCTCGCCGGGCGCGCTCCCGACGCCGATCAGGTCTTCGGCTTTGTGCTCGTAACGAATGCAGTTGCCCCGGTCGTCGTAGCTCAGCTCCAGCAGCCAGCGAAAAACACGCGCCGGGTCCGCGGGGTCGCTGACGCGCGCGGCGGGGGTGCGCCCGAAGACGCTGGTCACGTTCTGCGGCGAGGCGCTGCGCCAATGCACCTCGCCCGTCTGCGCGTGCTCCCAGCGCTCGATGCGCGCAAAGCCGCCTTCGATGCGCGGGTGGTAGCGGCGCACAAGATGCGGCGCGCCGCTCTCGTCGTCGCGTGCAGACTCGATCGGATCACCGTCGCCATCGAGCGCGGGCACCAGGTCGTCCAGCCCGGTTAGCACAAAGGTATCGCTGGCGTGCGCGTCGTCGTACTGCGGCAGCTCGCGCTCGGTCTTGCGGCTGATCGACGGAATCTCGACGCTCCAGCCCAGGCCGAACGGCCCGTTCCCCGCGCCGGAGTTGTACGCCAGCGACAGCGTCGGCTGAAATCCGCCGCGCCCGGCGGCGATCGGCAGCGGGACCTGAAAGCTCGCCGCGCCGTTCGTGGCGCTGACTTCCAGGCGCTCCTCGACGCTGCGGATCGCGCCGCCGCCTTGCGGCAGCGACACCGCCGGCAGCGTGAAACGCGGGTCCGGGCGGGCGGGTTGATCGGATGCGCGGGCGGGCGGCGGCTGCGAAGCCGGTCCGGCAGGTTGTGGGAACATAGCAAACCCCTTCTGCTGGCGGGCAATGCAGGGCTGGGTGGCGGATAGGGCAGGGCTGGCAGCCCGATCAAAATGTGTCCGGTCTACCCCTTATGAAGGCAGCGCGAGGCAATTTATCACACCGCACGCGGCGCACGCGAAGACATCAGAGGGATGCAGGTTGAAGAATGCGCAGAGGAGGTGTTAAACCGCGCGGCTATCTCTGGCTCAACAGCCAGCGGATACGATCGTACGACGCCACATAGTGCAGCACGACGATCACGCCCATGATCGTCGCGGCGCGCGGCTGATCAGCCAGCGCCAGCAGTAGCACCGCGCCGCCGAAAAACGCCGCTTCCAGCAGCAGCCGGACCGCGCCTGGCACCGCGATCGGCGCGTCGCGTGGATCGTTGGGAACGCGGAACGTGCCCCACAACACGGCGGCGACCAGCGGCAGGCCCAGCCCCAACAGCCAGCGCGCGATACCCTCATGTTCGGTCAAGCCCCAATACCCCATTGCGCCCAGCCCCGCCAACTCCAGCGCGAAACGAAGCGCGAGGTTCACCGGATGGTTGCTCATGGTGCCGCCCCTTTCGTGACCAATCCGATCCGTGCATTAGCGTACCCCGGACCGCCTGCTGCGAACAGTCTCCGCGCCGGATAGCCAGCGCGGCGCGAGGCGAGTATGATAGGGCGCGAGTGTTCGTCCGACTCAGCGAAGGAGTCTGTTTGATGCCCAAAGTAGCGTTTATTGGAGCGGGCAGCACCGTTTTTGCCAAGAACCTGATCGGCGATATTTTGAGCTACCCGGAGCTGGCTGGCTCGACGCTCAGCCTGTATGACATCGACGCGCACCGCCTGCACACCTCCGAGGTCGTCGCGCGGAAGCTGGCGCAGGCGCTCGATGCGTCTCCCACGATCGAGGCCACGCTCGACCGCTGCGCGGCCCTTGACGGCGCGGATTATGCGATCGCGATGTTCCAGATCGGCGGCTATAAGCCTTCCACCGTGATCGACTTCGAAATCCCAAAGCGGCACGGCCTGCGCGCGACGATCGCGGACACGCTCGGCGTCGGCGGGATCATGCGCGCGCTGCGGACGATCCCGGTCTTTCTGGACATCTGCCGCGACATGGAAGCCGTCTGCCCGGACGCGCTGTTGCTCAATTACGTCAACCCGATGGCGATGCTGTGCTGGGCGCTCAACCGCGCGACCTCGATCCGCACCGTGGGCCTGTGCCACAGCGTCCAGGGAACCGCCGAACAACTGGCGCGCAACATCGGCGTGCCCGTCGAGGAGATCAACTACGTCTGCGCGGGGATCAACCATATGGCCTTTTACCTGCGCTTCGAGCGCGACGGCCAGGACCTCTACCCGTTGATCCAGCGGGTGATCGACGAGGGCCGCGTGCCCGCCGACAACCGCGTGCGCTACGAGATGTTCCGGCGCCTCGGCTACTTTGTCACCGAGTCCAGCGAGCACTTCGCCGAATACACGCCCTGGTTCATCAAGCGCGACCGGCCAGACCTGATCGAACGCTTCAACATTCCGCTGGACGAGTACATCCGCCGCTGCGAGACGCAGATCGCGGGCTGGGAAGACTTGCGCCGCGTGCTGGAAGACGAGGGCCAGCCGATTGTCCACGAGCGCAGCCACGAATACGGCAGTGGCATCATCCACAGCATCGAAACCGGCGCGCCGCGCGTGATCTACGGCAACGTCGAGAACACCGGCCTGATCGAGAACCTGCCGGCGGGCTGCTGCGTCGAGGTGCCCTGCCTGGTCGACGCCAACGGGCTTCAGCCGGTGCATATCGGCGCGCTGCCGCCGCATCTCGCCGCGCTGATGCAGACCAACCTCAACGTCCAGGCGCTGACCGTCGAGGCCGCGCTGACCGGCAAGCGCGAGCACATCTATCACGCGGCGATGCTTGACCCCCACACCGCCGCCGAGCTGGACCTCGACCAAATCTGGGCACTGGTGGACGACCTGATCGCCGCGCACGGCGAGTGGCTGCCCGCGTACCGCTAGAGGCTGTAATGAACTTTCCAGGCTGGACTAAATGGAAGAAAAAAATCTGGCGTCCAGGGGTCGGGGCGGAGCTTGCTCCGCCCGTTGTTCACCCTCTGTTCATGCACGCGGGCGCAGCTTGCTGCGCCCCTACCAGAAAAACAGACCGGATGCCCAATTGAC
>DAOKYY010000033.1:0-34299 GCA_035325905.1 Aggregatilineaceae bacterium
GCGTATCGGCCCGGCGTGGGGAACCTCACCCCTCAATCCCCTCTCCGCCGGCGGAAAGGGGACTTCAAACCCGTTCCGCCGCTGCTTTTCTCCCCTCTCCATGTTGGAGAGGGGCCGGGGGTGAGGTAAGCCTTGCGAAGCGCCGCATGTGCCAGAACATTTCGAAAGGTCACTTAATCGCTTTCCCCATACGGAGGGGTGCCGGAGTGGTTGATCGGGGCGGTCTCGAAAACCGTTGTAGGGCTTGCCCTACCGTGGGTTCGAATCCCACCCCCTCCGCCTGAAAGTGCGAGCGGCCAGCGCCAACGCTGGCCGTTTGCGTTCTCTGACGCCCGGCGCGAGCGCAGGGTTTTGCGCGGCGCGGGTTTCCCGGTAGACTGGAGCGCATTCACCGGCGCGGCGCGGGGCCGCGCGAGCGCACCCGGTCGAGGGAGCCTGATGGACCGAGCCGATGTCAAAGCCAAACTGCGCGCCTTCGTGCTGAGCGAGCTGATCCGCAACCCCGGTTATCCTCTGCGCGACGACGAGCCGCTGATCACCGGCGGCTTGATCGACTCGTTCTCGCTGGCCTATTTCGGCGTCTTCGTCGAGGACACCTTTAACCTCTACATCCCGGACACCGACCTGACGGTCGCCAACCTCGACACGCTCGATCAGATGGTAGACCGCGTGATGCAGGGCGCATCCTGAGCGGCGCGCCGCAGCGATCATGACCGCATCCTGCCGCCCGCACCAGCGTCGTTTCTGGATGCTGCTGGCGCTCGCCGCGCTGATCGCAGCCGCGACGCTGGCGCCTGCCACGCCGCCTGAACGCGCGCGCGGCGCGCCGCCGGGCCAGCAGGCGACGCCGGTCGGGTCGCGCGTGCGGGTCTGGTGGCCGGACGAGCTATACCCTGCCGGAGGCTCCGCCGCCGAAGACATCCTCTTGCGCCAGTGGGACGGCTTCCGGAGCACCTACCGCAGCTACGACCTGGAAATCCGGCGCAAGCGCGCCAGCGGTCTGGGTGGCATCCTCTCGACGCTGCGCGCGGCGTCCGGCGTCGCGCCGGGCGCGCTGCCCGATCTGACCCTAATGCGCCGGGCGGACATGGTCGCCGCCGCCGCCGAAGGGCTGCTTGTGCCGGTAGCCGACTGGGTCCCGGCCGATCTGCTAGCGGGCGACCTGCTGCCAGGGGTCGAGGCGCTGGGCGAGATCGAGGGCGTCCTCTACGGGGTGCCGTATGCGCTGACCCTGACGCACACGCTGTACCGTCCCTCGGCCCTCAGCACGCCGCCGCGCAGCTTTGCCGATATCCTGCGCGACGCTCCACACTACCTGTTCGCGGGGGGCAGCGGCTCGAGCGCCGCCGTCAACACCACCGTTCTGCTGCAATACACCCACGCCGGCGGCCGGCTGGTAGACGCCGCAGGCGACCCGGCGCTGGATCGGGACCCCCTGCTGCGCGTGCTTCAATACTACGCGACCGGCGTCGCGCAGGGCATTTTCGGGCCGGAGCTGCTCGAATACAGCCTGCCCGCGAGCTATTGGAACGCTTTTGCCGGCGGCGACGCTGATCTGATCGGCGTCGAGTCGTCGTTTTACCTGAGCCATCAGAGCGAGGTGCCGAACGCCGTGCTAGCAACCACGCCGACGCACGACGGCGCAGCGACGACGGCGCTGAACGGGTGGATGTGGGTGCTGGTCACGCACGACGCCGACCGGCAGGATCGGGCGCGCGCGTTTCTGTCGTGGATGATGCGCGTCAGCCAGCAGGCCGCGCTGACCGAGGCGCTCGGCGTGGTGCCTTCGCAGACGCGCGCGCTGGCGCTCTGGCAGAACCAGACCTACGCGCAATTCGCCACCGGGCTATTCCCCAGCGGGCAAATCGTGGCGGGGGTCCAGCGCAACAGCGCGGCGGCGGCGCTCCAGGCCAGCTTCGCGGACGTGCTGGAAGGCATCGCCCCCGAACAGGCCGCCGACGAGGCGATCGCTAGCCTGGCCGAATAGCGCCGGGCGGCGCTCGCCCTTTCACCCCGGCGCCGCGCTCGCCGCTGGAAAACGGTTATTCCGCCGCAGCGGGCGCTTTCAACTCGCGCTGGTAAAAGCGGTAGCGCTTGTAGGGCCGCCCGTTGTGCGCGTGGACCAGGCGCTCCATCGCGGTATTCGTTTCGAGGACCCAGCCGCCGTCGGCGTACTGCCAGCCCATCCGCGACGCCGCCTGGTACATCTCCGCGAACATCGCCGCCTCGACGCCGATCCCCCGGAAGCCCTCGCGCACGCCCATCAGCATGATGCGGATACGGGTGATCTTCGGGCGCAGCTTCCAGTGCCACAGCACTTGCAGCAGCGTGATCGGCTCCGGCTTGCCGGGGCGCGCGTAGGCCCGGTGCAGCGGCTGGTTCATGTCCGGGAGAGCGAGGATAAACGCGACCGGCTCGCCGTCCACATGCGCGAAAAAAGCCAGGCGCGGGTCGAAATACTGCCCCAGCGCCTTCACCAGCTCGTCCAGCTCCTCGTCCGACGCCGGGACAAACCCCCAGTTGCGCTCCCACGCCCGGTTGTAGATCGAGCGCAGCAGCTCAAACTCCTGCGCGAGATTATGCCGGTCGATCGGGCGGACGGTGATGCCGCGCCGCTCGTTGTTCTTGCGCGTGACGCGAAACAGCTTCTCCAGTCGCTCCTTCGCCTCGTGGATGCCTTCGAGCGTGATGTAATAGCTGTAGAGGTCCATCACCTTCTCAAAGCCGGGCGTGCCCTCGACCAGCCGCGCGTAGTAGGGATAATTGTAGGGCATCAGCACGACGGGCGGGTCGTCGAAGCCCTCGATCAGCACGCCGCACTCGTCGTTGGTCGAGAAGCTCGCCGGGCCGCGAATCGCGTCGTAGCCCAGCTTGGCGACGTAATCCGCCGCCGTATTGAGCAGCGCGCTGGCTGCTTCCTGGTCGTCATACACCTCGAAGGTGCCGAAAAAGCCGATATGCTCGTGGTGAAACTCGTTGTGGCGGTGATTGATGAACGCCGCGATTGTGCCGACCGGGCGGTCGCCGCGCCACGCGACGAAGTAGTCGCCCTGCATGTGCTTCCAGGTGGCGTTATGCTGCCGGTCGAGCTTGTGCTTCTGCATCGACACCAGCGGCGGGACCCAGTGCCGTGCGCCTTTATAGAGCGTCCACGGAAACTCTAGAAATGTCTTGAAGTCCGCCTTCGATTCGACGAGACGGACGCTTACCGGCTCGGCCATGCGTGAACTCTATCTCCTACAAGGGTCCCCCGCGCGTGTGGCGGTAATCTTACTCCCCTTGCGGTCGATAGCAAATTGCGAGCGGCGTTCGGCCATTTGTGAAGAATTTACGAAAAAGTGAGAAGGGCTTTATTTTTGCCTTATGATTAAGCTACGTCAGCCCCGCCACGCTCTTCCTCGTTTCGCGGCTGGCGAGCGCCCGGCTCGACGCGAGGGCGCGTCGCGGCGTTTTCTTTATTCAGCGCACCGGAGGTTTGTTCGTGAAGAAGAGTCTGTTTCCCGCCCTGGCGCTTGTGATTATAGTCTTCGCCGGAATGGCCGCGCAGCCCGCACAGGCGCTGACGGTGACCGGTCTCACGATCGAATTTGACTGCACATCGATGACGGTCACCGCCCCCTACACGCTCAGTTACGACCGCGATACCACCGGCTCCGGGGCGGAGCAAATCCTGATTATCGTATCCGACGGTAAAGGCAAGCCGCTCTATTCTGAATCCGGCGCTCTGCCGACAGGCGCCGCCTTTTCGTCACCGGGCGGCTTCAGTCTTCCCTATTTCGATGCGCCCGACTATAACCCGATCATCATGCGAGTCACCAGCCCGGCAGGGAACGGGCAGCCAGAGCAGGTCGCGCTGGTGCTCACCGGCGAGTGCGAGGGGCTGCCCTGGGCCACCGGGCCGACCTACCCCGCCGGATATGTGCAGCGCACTATTCTGTGCGACGTGCCGGTTTACAACACGCCGGGCGGCGCGCCGGTCGGCGGCAACGCGCTCAAGGCCGGGCAGTCGTGGCACGTCAACCCGACGCCAGTCGACGGGCCGGACGGGCAGCAGTGGACGGAAGTCTTCGCCGGGGGGTACCAGCGTCCGTTCATTCCGACGGCGTGCGTCGGCGGCTAGCCGCCCGCGCAACCAATCTACAGGCGGCCAAGCGGGTCGCCTGTTTTATTGTCTGCGCGGGGCGCGGCTATAATAGGGCCGGGTGGGGCGTGCGACGCTCGCCCCCCCGTGCGCAGCACGCCGCACACGAAAGGGTTACAACCTTATGGCGAAAGCGATTTTGTCGCTCGATCAGGGCACGACCAGCTCGCGGGCGATCCTGTTTGACGAGGCGGGCCAGCCCATCGCTACCGCCCAGCAGGAGTTCGAGCAGATTTTCCCCCGGCCCGGCTGGGTCGAGCACAACCCGCACGACATCTGGCGCAGCCAGCGCGACGTCGCGCGCGCCGTGCTCGACCAGCGCGGGGTGCGCGCCGCCGAGGTCGCCGCGATCGGCATCACCAACCAGCGCGAGACGACGATTGTGTGGGACCGGCGCACCGGCGAGCCGATCTACAACGCGATCGTGTGGCAGTGCCGCCGTACCGCCGCGATGTGCGACGCGCTGAAAGCCGAAGGGTTTGACCGCGTGATCCGCGCGAAGACCGGGCTGGTTACTGACGCCTATTTCTCCGGCACGAAGGTCGCGTGGCTGCTGGACAACGTGCCCGGCGCGCGGGCGCGCGCTGAGGCAGGCGAGCTGGCCTTCGGCACGGTCGATAGCTGGCTGCTGTGGAATCTCAGCGGCGGAACGCTGCACCTGACCGACGTGTCGAACGCCAGCCGCACGCTGCTCTACAACATCTACACCGGCGACTGGGACGACGAGATCCTGCAGAAGCTCAACATCCCGCGCGCCGTGCTGCCGCAGGTCCGCCCGTCGAGCGAGGTCTACGGCGAAAGCGCAATGCACATCTTCGGCGCGCCGATCCCGCTGGCGGGCATCGCGGGGGACCAGCAAGCCGCGACCTTTGGGCAGGTCGCGCTGACTCCCGGCATGGCGAAGAACACCTATGGGACCGGCAGCTTCGTGCTGATGAACACCGGCGACACCGGTATGCAGTCGGACAGTGGCTTGCTGACCACGATCCTGTGGCAGCTGGGCGCGAACGAGCCGGTGACTTACGCGCTCGAAGGCAGCATTTTCGTCACCGGCGCGGCGGTGCAGTGGCTGCGCGACGGCCTGCAAATGATCAAGTCAGCGGCGGAGATCGAGCCACTGGCCGGACAGGTCGAGAGCGCCGAGGGCGTGTACTTCGTTCCAGCGTTCGTCGGGCTGGGCGCGCCGCAATGGGACCCCTACGCGCGCGGCACGCTGATCGGCCTGACGCGCGGCACGACGCGCGCGCACATCGCGCGGGCCACGCTCGACGCGATCGCGCTCCAATCCCGCGATGTGCTTGAAGCGATGCGCCAAGACTCTGGCATCGCGCTCAGCGCGCTGCGCGTGGACGGCGGCGCGTCGCAGAACAATCTGTTGATGCAGATTCAGGCGGACGTGCTCGGCGTGCCAGTCGAGCGCCCGGCGGTGGTCGAGACGACCGCGCTCGGCGCGGCGTACCTGGCGGGGATCGCGGTCGGCGTGTGGTCGTGCTGCGAGGACCTCGCAGCGAACTGGCAGCTTGAGCGCACCTTCGAGCCGCGCATGGCCCCCGCCGAGCGCGAAGCCCTGATCGCGGGCTGGCGGCGCGCGGTCGAGCGGGCGCAGGGTTGGGCGCAGGGATAGCTCATGATCCACACGCACGAGGCGGGCGCATGAACGACGTTCAGGGGAAGCTCGCGCGCTGCATCTTCCCGGCGCTGGCCGAGCCTTACCAAAGCGCCCTGCGCGAGGCCGTGACGTATATCCTGGAGCGATACGACGACGCGGTCGGGATCATTGCCGCCGGGTCGATCCTGCGCGGGCAGGGGCACGCCACCAGCGACCTCGACCTGTATGTGATCCGCACGCGCCCGCAGCGCCAGCGCGTCCAGCGCCGCTTTCAGGGGGTTGCCGCCGAGATTTTCGTCAATCCACCGCGCCAGATCGCGCGCTACTTTGCTGACGAGGCCCGCGACTCGCGCCCGATTACGGCGCACATGCTGGCGCATGGGGCGGTTGTTCTCGCGCTTGACCCGGTCGTGGAGCAACTGCGCGCCCAGGCCGAGGCCGAGCTTCAGCGCGCGCCCGGCCCGCGGGATGCCGACCTGCGCTGGGAGCGTTACCTCGCCGCGCTGGAGCTGGAAGATGCGCTCGACATTCTCGACCAAAACCCGCCCGGCGGGACCCTGATCCTCTGCGGCGCGGTCCACAAGATGCTGCGCTACGCCTTCCGCCAGGCGCGCCGCCCACTCCCGCGTGACAAAGACCTGCTGACCGCGCTGGAAACGCTCGACCCGGCGCTGGCGGGGTGGGCGCGCCGCTTCTATAGCGAGCGCGATCCCGGCGCGCAGCGCGCCCTGGCGGAGCAGATCGCCGACCGCACGCTCGGCGTGCGCGGGTTCTTCGAGTGGGAGTCCGATCCTGAAGACGTGTGAGCGCCGCCCACGCCGCAGCCCGGTTCGCGACGCGAAGTTGAAAGGCTGACACCGTGATGAATGACGGTTTTCCCGATTTTGGGACGCTTTACACCGGCTTGAGCGCGCTCGCCGGGGCTGGGCGCTTCCGCGAGGCGCTGGAGCGCGCCACCGCCGCGCAGCCCGGCTACCCGGAGGAACAGGCGCTTCTGATGCACTTTCGGGCGGCGATGGCGGCCCGCCTCGACGAGCCGCAGCGCGCGCTGGACCTGCTGCAAGCGGCGCTTGACGCGGGCTACTGGTATGCGCCGGTCTTCTGGGAGTCGTCGGATTTCGCCGCGCTGCGCGACCTGGAGACGTTCCAACGCCTGCGCGAGCGGTCCGACCGGCGGCGCGCCGAAGCCCGCGCCGAGGCCCGGCCGGAGCTGGAAGTCTATCTGCCGGAGCAGGCGCGCGAGCCGCTGCCGCTGCTGCTGGCCCTGCACGGCAACCTGCACAACGCCGCGCGCGAGCTGGGTCGCTGGTCGGGCCTGCTGGCGCACGGCTGGCTGGTTGCGTCCGCGCAATCCTCGCAGATCGCCGGGCCGGGGCGTTACGTCTGGACCGACCGTGACAAAGCCGAGCGCGAGCTAAAAGCGCACTACGACGCGCTGCGCGACGAATACCCGATCGAAGCGGGGCATTTCGTGGTGGGCGGCTTCTCGATGGGCGCGGAAACGGCGCTCGCCCTGACGCTGCGCGGGGTTCTGCCGGCGGATGGCTTTGTCGCCGTCGCGCCGGGCGGGCCGCTGCTGCGCGCGCCCGACGAGACCGACGCCCTGCTCGAAGGCCCGCTGCCGTCTGGCCTGCGCGGCGTGATCGTCATCGGCACTCATGACGAGATGGTTGAGGAGGCGACCACGCTGGCCCGCAAGCTGGAGAGCGCCGGGGTTCCGCTGCGCCTGCTGGTGTACGAAGGGCTGGGGCACGACTACCCGCCCGATTTCGCCCAGCGCCTGCCCGAGCTGATCGCGTTTCTGGTCGATGGCTGAGAACGAGCACGCGGACGGCGAGTCCGGTAGCGCCCTGCTGGAAGGGTTCGTTTCGGTCCGTGCCGCGCTGAAAGCGGGCAGCCGCCCGATCCACGCCATCCTCGTCCGCCGCGACAAGTGGGACCGGGGCATCGCCTGGCTGGAGCACGCGGCGCGGGACGGTGATATCCCGTTTGAGCGCGCCGACGCGACCACGATCGACGCCGCCGTCGAGGGCACGACGCACGGCGGCGTGATCGCGCGGGTCGGGCCGCGCCGGTTCGCGCCGCTGGAGGCGCTTGGCGCCGGAGCCGCCGCGCCATTCGTCGCCATGCTCGACGGCGTGGAAGACCCGTTCAATTTCGGGCAGGCGGTGCGCGCGCTCTACGCCGCCGGGGCGCACGGGTTGGTCGTCCGCCCGCGCAACTGGCTCTCGGCGGCAGGGATCGTCGCGCGCGCCTCGGCAGGGGCGTCCGAGTGGATGCCAACCGCCGTCGCAGAGACGGCGCTCGACGCGGCGGCGCACTTCCGGGCGCGCGGCCTGACCATCGCCTGCACCGCGCAGCAGGGCGCGATGTCGATCTACGAGGCCGACCTGAGCGGGCCGCTGTTCCTGGTGATCGGCGGCGAGCGGCGCGGGATCACGCGCTCGTTCCTC
This sequence comes from Aggregatilineaceae bacterium, assembly GCA_035325905.1. Classification (GTDB taxonomy): domain Bacteria; phylum Chloroflexota; class Anaerolineae; order Aggregatilineales; family Aggregatilineaceae; genus DYGX01. The sequence goes on from DAOKYY010000033.1 coordinate 8,204, forward strand.
GACCAGGCTGACCTGCTGCTCGAAATCCCCTACGCGCAGCCGTTTGACCAGTCGCTCGGCACGACCGCCGCGACCGCCGTGCTGGCGTTCGAGGTCATGCGCCAGCGTGCGGCGCGTATAATGAGGTAGAACTCACACAGAGACAGGACCTCACGACATGGCGCGACGACTTGCGGTGTCCCTCGCTCTGACGCTCGTTTTACTGGCTGCCGATCTGCCTGCCGTCTCTGCCCAGGCGCAAGCTGACGGCTCGACGCTGGACTTCACGCTGGAGCACGGCGGTCTGACGCGGACCTACACGCTGACCGTGCCCGACAGCCTCGACCCGGCCCAGCCTGCGCCGCTGTTGATCGCGCTGCACCCGTTCGCGTCGTCCGGCAAGGCGCTGCGCGCGCTGACCGGGCTGGACACGCTGGCCGCGCGCGACGGGTTCCTGGTGGCGTACCCCGACAGCGCCGACCTCTACTGGGACGACGGGCGACCCCGGCCAAGCTGGCACCCTACGCCGCAGCCGATCGACGATACCGGCTTTCTCGACGCGCTGATCGACGATGTGAGCGCGCGCTACGCAGTTGACCCGGCGCGCGTCGTCCTGACCGGGCTGGGCGGGGGCGGCACGCTGGCTTACACCGCCGCCTGTCAGATGCCAGATCGATTCGCCGCCGTTGCGGTCGTCGGCGCGACGATCTGGGACTACCACCTGCGCGCCTGTCCTGAGCAGTCCGCGCCGGTCCCGCTGCTGATCCTGCTCGGCGCGCAGGACGCCGCCACCGCGCCCAATGACCCGGAAGCGATCACGCTGGAGACGGCGCAGGCGCGCGTTCCGGCGGCAGAGGACGAGGCCAAGCGCATCGACCTGGTCGGGACGCTGGTGTTCTGGTTGGAGCGCTTCGCGTGCGACCTGACCGCGCCGGATGATCAGCTTTCGGCGGGTATCCTGCACTACGACGCCTGCGCGACCGGCGGCAGTGTGACGCTCGTCGCCCTGCCGGGGGTCGGGGCCAACTGGGCGCGCGCCGGGGATTACGCGCTCAACCAGACGGCGAACGACGCGAGTGCGCTGGTGACAGCCTTTTTGCTGGACGGCGCCGATGCGACGGCCCTGGCGGCGCAGATCGCGCCCGGCATGGAGATGTGGGGCGGCAAGCCGCGCAGCTATGTCGTCTATGCGCCGCGCCGCTACGACCCCGCCGCGCCGCTGCCGGTGATCGTGGCGCTGCACGGGCGCGGCGGCACCGGCAGCGGGATGGCGTATCTCTCGCGCTTCAACGAGCTGGCCGAGCGCGAGGGGATCATCCTGGTCTATCCCGACGGCCTGAACCACGAATGGAACTACCTGGGCGGCACGCCGGGCTATTCCGCCCAGACAGGCGCGGACGACGCCGGTTTTCTGACGCGGCTGGTGGACGACCTGGCGCGCGATTTCGCCATCGACCGCCAGCGGGTGTACCTCACTGGATTCTCCAACGGTGGATTTATGACGCAGCGGCTGGCGTGCGACGCGCCGGACATCTTCGCCGCGTTTGGCTCGGTCGGCGCGACGCTCAGCCCTAGCTTCATCCCTCACTGCGAGGGCGCGCCGCCGGTCCCGATCCTGCTGATGCACGGCACCCACGACCAGGTGGTGTTGTGGTCCGGCATGACCGCCGGTAACATTCTGATCGCCGCCTCGATGCCCGACACCGCGATCTTCTGGGCGGACCATAACCGCTGCGACCCGGAACAAGTTGTGCGCGAGCAGATTCCGAAGGCTGATCCCGGCGCGCCGACCGAGGTCATTCGCTACGACATCGGCGGGTGCGAGGGACGCGGCTCGGTGCTCTACGAGGTGATCAACGGCGGCGGGCACAACCTTCCCGGCGTGGTCGGTCGGCTGGACCGGTCGGTCGCCGGCGAGATTAACACCGATATCGACACCGGCGAGGAGCTGTGGGCCTTCTTCGCCGCGCATCCGCTGACCGAATGACCCGCGACTGTTCATCAGGAGACGCCTCGGCATGAGCGCACCCTGGCACACGCTGTTCGTCCCGCTGGAAGACGCCGCTCGCGTCGAGGCCGCGCTGCGCGCCGCGCTGGCCGATCTCGGCTACCGGCCCTACGACCCGTTCCCCGGCGGGACCGGCACCCCGCCCGGCCTGACGGACCTGGCGCGCGGCTTCGTCGCGCCGCCCGGCGAAGGCTGGACGCGCGTGCTCGGCCCGCTGGACCCCGCCGCGTTCCCGGCCCTCGGCGCGGCGCTGGGCGTGCCGCTGCTCGAAGGCTGGCTGGCCGATGGCTCCGGCGGGTTCGCGGTGTGGCGCGCGGGGCTGCGGGACGCCTCGGCGGACGCGCTGGCCGCGTTTCTGCGCCCGGATCGCCCGCGCGAGGCGCTTGACCGGGCATTGCGCGGCGAGGGCACACTGTCCGTGGAGTCATCGGGCGCGCCCCCGATCCACGTGATCGGCGCGGACGCGCTGCCGCCCGACGTGGCGAAACTGGCCCAGGCGCATGGAGTAAACCCCAAACAAGCCGATAAGCTCGTCCAGCGGCTGAGCGGCAACCTGTTCGGCAGGCTCAACCGGCAGGCGGGCGGGTCCGACGACGAGACGCAGGCCCAGGCGCGCGCCCTGCTGGCGGGGCAGGCCGATCCCTGGGCCGAGCCGGAAGGGCAGCGCGTGCGGGCGCTGGCGAGCGTGCTGGCGATCCCGTCTCGCTGGCGCGATCCGTCGTGGGAAGCGGTGCGCGACGCGTACCAGCTTCGGCGCCTGCGCCAGCGCAACCCGCGCCTGCCGCTGATACCCGGCGACCAGCAAACGCTCGACGCCGTGCCGGACGCGCTCGACTACCGGCCTGTGTACATGGGGCGCGGCCCGGCCTGATTTATCCGATATTGCGCCACCCAAAGGACCCCTGATGGCCGAGACTGATCGCGTGCGCTGGGACCGGCGCTATGCTAATCCCGACGCGCTGAAACGCAAGGATGGGCCTGATGCGCTGCTGGTGCGTCACACACCGCCCGCTGGCCCCGGCGCTCGCGCGCTGGAGCTGGCCTGCGGGCTGGGCCACAACGCGATCTGGTTAGCGGAGCAGGGGTACACGGTCGACGCGCTCGACATCAGCCTGACCGCGCTGCGCCTGGCGCGCGAAACGATGCTGGCGCGCGGCGTGCGCGGCGTCCATTTCGTGGCGGCGGATCTCGATCACTTCCCGCTGCCGGAGCGCCAGTACGACGTGGTGTGCGTTTTCCGCTTTCTCGATCGCGCGCTGTTCCCCGCGCTGCGCGAGCGCGTGCGGTCCGGCGGGGTGATCGTTTACCAGACGCTCAACACCGGACACCTCGAAAAACACCCCGATACGCGCCCGGACCACATGCTGCGACGCGGCGAGCTGCCCCAGCAGTTCCCCGGCTGGACGGTGCTCGAAGCCGCCGACCTGGAGCACATCAGCCTGTTCGCCGCGCGCAAGCCGCCCGCCTGACCAGGCTTCGGGGAGCACAGCGCGCGGATGCAGCGCCGCCAGGCGTCTCAACTTTTATATTTGTGAAAAATTTACTAGATATTGACTATAAAAACGAATTCATTTATATTCTAATTTGCCTCCTACAGAACTCCTTCATCCGGCGCCAGAAATCCCCAAGCGCCAGCGCGATCTGCAAGAGGCGCGCTTATCGTTCGGACGCAAGCTCAATCCAATCACATACGAGGTGTCACATGGTCTTCGCTTTGGGGAATCGTCGTTGGCTAAGTCTGGTGATCCTGCTGCTCGCGTTCGTCGCCGTGCTATTGAGCGCTCTGCCCGCCGGGGCGCAGGGAACGCCCGAAAACGCCTTCCCGCCTCCCGACGGCACGACCTGGGGCGATCCGCTCTCGATGGGAGAGGGCGAAGCCAAAACGTTCGTGACGCTCGACGCGGAGGGGAATCCGAGCCTGGTCGGCATCTACTTTGACGAAGCCGCGCTGAGCGGCCTGCCTGAGGAGCCAAGCGACGGCGGCTGGGACATCAAGGACGCCGACGGGAAGATCCTGATGCCGTGCTGCGGCCACGAGTACATTGTCCCGCTGCCTGAAACGGCGGCAGCCACGCCCTTCGAGAACGTCGTCGTCAACTGGAACCCGACCGGCCACCCACCGGCTGGCGTCTACGACGCGCCGCACTTCGATCTGCACTTCTACACGATCCCGAACGAAGAGCGCGAGGCAATCGCCGTAGCGACCTACGATACGATGTGCAACGTCCCGAATCCGCCTGACGTGGGCGGCGAGCACCCGGTGGCGGTCAACTGCGAGACGCTCGATCAGGCGGTCATGCCGCTGCCGGATGATCAGATGCCGCCGGGCTATACGTCGGTGGCCGAGGTTGCGCCGGGGATGGGTAATCATCTGGTGAACCTGCAAGCGCCCGAACTCCTGGGAGAGGCGCCGTTCACCTACACCTGGATCTACGGCGCTTATGGCGGGCGCCTGATCTTCTACGAGCCGATGATCACGCTCGCCTTCCTCCAGGAGCAGAACGAGGAAGCCTGCGCGTCAATCCCGATGCCTGAGGCGATGCCGGAGCCGGGCTACTATCCGGCGCAATACTGCATCCGGTATCTGCCGGGCGAAGAAGACGGCGCGGGCGCCTACGTCGTGTCGCTGGAGTCGTTCGTCGAGTTCTAGGCCAGTTCGACAGTGAGGGTGGGTTAAAAACGCCTGGGGAGCCGCTCGGCGCGAGTAGCTCCCCAGGCGCGTTTTCCGAGCGGCTGCCGGGCGCGGCTTACGACCCGGCGCTCTCGGACGACGGCGCCGGGCGCTGCGACGGCGCTCCGGCCGGGCGGAACAGGTCCTGCACCAGCAGGCGAATGTCGGTCGCAATCGGCACCAGGATGTCCTCGCCCTGCGGCGACTGCTGCAACAGCACGTCCTCGAACGTGATCTGCCCCTGGCGGATGTTTTCCGGCGCGATGCCCTCCGCCGCCAGCGCCAGCCGGATAATCTCTTGCAGGCTCAGATTGGTCCGAATGTTATCGTGAACCGACTCCCACAGCGCGGGCGCGCGCGGGATCAGCGCGATCACCCCGCCCGCCGAAAGCACACGGTCGCGCACGGCCATGATCACTTCCTGCTGGCGGCGCGAGCGGTCGATGTCACTGTTGCCGTGCCGGGTGCGCGCGTATTGCAGCAGACGCTCGGAGTCGAGTTCCTGGCATCCGGCAGGGAAATGGATCGAGATCGTGCCATACGAGCCATCGGGATACTGGTCGTCGTCGATCGCTTCCGGCGGGCAGACCTCGACCGCGCCGACCGCGTCCACGAACTCGGTGAAGACCTCGAAATTGATCACGACGTAATACTGCACTTTGACGCCTAGCACGCGTTCGGCTGTTTTCATCGCCAGCGCCGGGCCACCCCCGCCAGGGTAGTTGACCTGGTCGCCCCGGATCATGGCCGTGTTGATCTTGCCCGGCTCCGGCAGGCCAGGGAACTCGACCCACAGATCGCGGGGGATCGTCAGCACGGCGGCTGTTTTGCCGGCCGGGTCAATCGAGAACAGGATCATCGTGTCGGTTGGGAACGGTCCGGCCTCGCCCTCGCGCTGGTCGATGCCCATCAGCAGGACGGTGACGCGGCGCGGGTCGTCCCACGGCTCAAGCTGCGCCAGCGCCTCCGCGTCCGGGCTGGCCGACGCGGCTGATTCCGTTTCACCGCCTGCCTCAGAGGCTACGTCCCCGCCCGGCGTCTCAGGCGCGAGCGCGGCGGCGACCTCCGCCGGTTCCGGTGTCGCGCCGGGATCGCTCGCCGCCCCGGCGCTGTCGACCGCTTCCAACGTCGCGTCGAGCGCGGCGTCGGTGATCTCGACCACCGGCGCTTCTCCGGCGCTCAGATCGGGCTGCGGCGCGGCGGTTTCGATGGGCGACTCGGCGCCGAAGGGATTCAGGCTGCCAACCTGGGGCAGCTCCGGCAGGTCGAGCACCTCGTCCAGCTCAGACGCGCGCTCGCGCACGAAGCTGTAGGCCAGCGCCGCACCTCCCACCGAGCCGATGGCGAGCACGATCACCCAGGCGAACACGAACCACTGCGGAATACGACGCATACGGCTTCCTCTCAATCCCGCCCCGTACCGATGGGCCGCCGCCATTATACCGCGTGCGCCGGGATGTCACCCCGCGATTGCGCGCTGCTCGCCCTACGCGGGGAGTTAGTTGCGAGGAAACTGGTAGAGCTTGTTGCCGGACAGGACGTACAGGTTATTGCGCTCAACCGTGTCGGCGTAGAAGCCGGTCAGGCGCTCGAACGCGTCCGGCAGGTTGCGCGGGCGGAAGCCGCGCTGGAACGTGCCCGCCCACGAAGTCTCGTAGATCGCCTCGGTCGCCGGGTCCACGATGAAGATCGTGCGCGCCTCGCGGTCGTTGTCCACGAACAGGCTGGCGCCGCTCTCCAGCGCGCCTTCCGGCTTGAGGCTGTAGGCGAACTCCTGCGGCTTGCCGCTGAGGTAACGCTGCACCGTCCCGTCGCCAAACAGGATGAACACCTCGCCCGTCTCGCTGATGCCGAGGTCCACCGCGCCGGACAGATCGGGCCGGTCCGCGCCGGTGAAATACTCGTCGGGCGCGTTGCTGTAGCGCCGCTCGCCAACCGGCGGCACGTAGCGCCAGACCTGGTTGGCGCCGGTGTCGAGCACATACAGGTTTTCGCGGAAGACCGCCATCGCCACCGGCTTGATCCAGCGCTGCTCGATCACAAGCTGCTGGGCGCTTTCGGCGAAGGTCCACGAGTGCGCGATCAGCACGCCGTTGGCGTCCAGCGCGATCAGCACATTGTCGTGCGTCGTGCCGCCGCTGCGCAGCCAGTCGATGTCGATCAGCTCGCCAATGGTGAAGCCGCTGATCGCCTGCCCGCGCCGGATAATCGGCGTATCGCCCCGGCTGGTCAGGCCGGTGCCGGTCTCGTTGAGCGTGTCGTGATAGATCGCGTCGGCGGCGCGATCGAGCACGTACAGCTCGACGCCGTTATGCACAATCGGTCCGGCGAGATCGGCGTTTTCGCCAAACTCGTGCAGCACCGTCAGGTCGCGGCGCTGGACCCGATCGAAGCAGTCGAGATAATTCATCGCGTCAGCGCGAATCTGAAGCACGTTCAGGTCATCCGGGCGGAACTCGCGCGCCTGGTCGGCCAGCCACAGCACTTCCTCCCACTTCGGGCGGGTGTTGGGCGGGCAGCCGGTCGTGCCGGAGAGCGCGAGCGCCTCGGTGTGGGCGGTCCGGGCGCGCTCGTAGAAGGTCGCGAACTCGCTCCGCCCGCGCTGCGAAAGCGCCAGCCCCAGCACCGCGACCACGATCACGACCGGGATGATAATCGCCATCCCGACCGCGACGTTCGTTGGAATCCCCTGGCGGCCTTCCTCGCCCGGCTCCGGCAGAACCGCGCTCAGGCCGCGCGAGAGCGCGTCGAAGACCGCCAGCAGGCCGGTCAGCACGGCGCGCAGCGCATCCCGCCCGGCGCGTTTCAGCGTGACACCCACGCGGCCCAGGCGCTCTGGGGCGCGCGCGCGCTGGTCCTGCGCCGCCGAGGCCGCGACATCCGCCGCGCGCTGCCAGGACTCGCGCAGCCGCTCCGCCGCGCGCCCGGCGCTGGCGGCGATCTCACCGGTTTCGACGCCTGTCAGAACGTTCGGCAGGCGCAGCGTTGGCCCGGCGTCCGGGGACTGCGGCGCGGCGTTGGGCGACTCATCCGGCGGCGCGGCGGGCGTTTCGGGCGCGGCCAGCGGATCATAAGAGCGGGCGTGGAACTCCGGCGGCGCGCCAGCAACCGGCGCGGCATCGACCGGCTCAGGGATAGCGGGCGCTGGCTCCGGCGCGGGGGGCGCTTCCGGCGGCGCGGGTCCTTTAAGCGGCGGCGTCGAGCGCGGCGCGCGCAGGCTGGCGCGCGGCGCGAGGTGATCCGGCCCCGGCTCGCCCGCCGCCGCAAAGCGAATCACGCTGGCGGACAGCGCCGGCCCGGCCAGCGCCTTCAACTGCTCGACCGCGCCTTCCAGGTCTCCGCCGGATAGCGCCGCGCCGATAGACTCGTCCACGGCGTGGAACAGCCCGCCATCGGCCAGCAACATCATCTGGCCGGGCGCGAGCGTGTAGCGCGCCAGTTGCAGGTCCGGCTCGGCCCCGACGCCCAGCGGCGACAGGCCCGCTTCGAGTGGATCATGGCGGTCGGCGGGTAGAAAGTGCACCGCGTCGGGCTGGGTCAGCGCGCCGAAGGCGGCCCCGGCCCGCGCGGCGTAAAGCTGGTCGTCGCGCAGCGCCAGCGCGAGGGCGTCCACCCGCAGCGCGGCGCTCTGCGCCAGGCCGTGAATCGCGCTCAGCGCCTCGCGCAGGCCGCCGGTGATACCGCCGCCGCTCCCGAAGTACACATCCGCCGCCAGCCGCGAAAGCTCCTCCAGCTGCCCGGCGGACGCGTGCGCCCCGGCGGACGGGGTCACAAGGATGAAGAACGTATCTCCGGCGCGGGCGCGCGCGGCGCGGTGTGGCGCCAGCTCGGCCAGCGCGCCCGGCGGCGCGATACTGACCGCCCGGCCTCCCACAATCAACACATGCTGGATAAAGGCTCGCAGTTCGGCTGTCATTCCGATCCGTGTCCCCGCTGGCTGCACGCCTTCATTTTACCCTAGAAGGAGACGCGGGGCACGCGGCGCGAGTGAGCCAAGCGCGGCCAGGAGCAGCGAAGAACAGCGAAGGGGAGCCAGGTGAGCTATCGAGGGGTTGCGGTGTTTTAGCCCCGCGCAGGGGTAAGGTTAACTTTTGCAGTCAGCTTTGCGGCTCCCCGCGAATCGCTAACCGCTCTGCATTCGCCGCGCGGCCCTAGCCCGCATCGTACTTGTAAAAGCCGCGCCCGGTCTTTTTGCCGAGATGCCCCGCGTAGACCTTCTGGCGCAGCAGCGGCGCGGGGCGATAGCGCTCGTGGCCCCAATAGCGCAGCAGACCTTCGAGCGTGCCGAGCACCACGTCCAGCCCGATCTCGTCGGCCCAGGTCAGCGGGCCGCGCGGCGCGTTCATCCCCAGTTGCAGCGCGAGGTCCAGATCCTCGACCGTCACGCCCGTCGCCGCCATGACGCGCACCGCCTCGTTGATCCAGCTACACACGATCCGGGGGCGGACCAGCCCGGCGCTGTCCGGCACGCGCACAACCTCGAAGCCGAGGTCCTCCCAGAAGCGGCGCGCGCGAGCCGCGATCTCGAAATCGGTTTGCAGCGCGGGCGCGAACTCGACCATGCCGGTTACGGCGATCGGCGGCAGCAAGCCATAGCCCGTTACGCGCGCGGGGTGATCGGTCCAGCTGGCGATCTCGGTCGCGCTGGCCGACAGCGCGCTGACCAGCAGCGGCACATCGGGCGGCAGGTTGACCTCGACGCCCTCCACCAGCCACAGTTTGGCGGCTTGCGACTCGTTCAGGCTCTCGATGGCAAGCTGGCAGCGCGTCGCGGCGCGCACCATCCGGTCGAGCGTGGCCTGGTCCTGGAGATCGTCCGCCAGAAACAGATCGACTTTGTGGTCGCGCGCGCGGCACAGCCCGGCCAGCGTATCGACAAATGGCACTTCGCCGACGATCAGGACGCGCATACGAGCCTACTTTTCCGCGTGGGGCGCGGCGCCGGGCCGGTCGTAGAAGCCGCTCGCCTGCTCGCCGCCGGCGCGCCCGGCCTCGACCAGCCGCTCCAGGCGCGGGTGCGGGCGGTACGACGCGGCGTAGTAGGTCGCCTCGAAGATCGCCCGGCTGAGGGTGAGAGTCGCCTCCACGCCGAGATCGTCCATCAGCCGGAATGGCCCCAACGGGAACCCGGCCGCTTCCATCAGGCGGTCAATCGTCGCCATCTCCAGCCCGCCATCGTCCAGCAAGTGCAGCGCCTCGCCGGTGTACGCCTGCGCGACCCGGTTGACGATCTGGCCCGGCGTATCGGGCACGATCAACGGCGTCTTGCCGATGGCGCGCAGGAACGTCTGCGCGCGGTCCACCACGTCGGGGCTGGTGCGCGCGCCGCGCACGACCTCGACCAGCCGCATCTGGTGCGCCTGCCGGGCGAAATGCAACCCGATCACGCGCTCCGGGCGGCGCGTCCCGGCGGCGATCGCCGTGATCGACAGCGCGTGCGAGGTCGTCCCCAGGATCGTGCTGTCCGGCACGATCTCGTCCAGCGCGCTGAACACCGCCTGTTTCAGCGCCAGATCGTCGCTGACCGCCTCGATCACGATCGCGGCCCCGGCGCAGTCTTCGAGCGTCTCCGCCAAAGAAAATACGCGCCGCGCCCGGCGCGCCCGCGCGCGGTCCAGCGCCCCGCCCGCCACATCCCGATCGAGCGCGCGGCTGACGCGGCTCAGCGCCCGGCGCATAGCGGACTCGTCGGCGTCGTGCAGCGTCACCTGGCTCGCGTTGAGCGCGACGGCCTGCGCAATCCGCGTCCCGGTCGTGCCCGCGCCGACAATCGCGATATGCATGCTATCTCCTCTGGAAGCGGCGTCTGGCTGGCAATTGAGTGTGAGAGATCGCCGGTGTGATACTGGTTGTAATAGTAGTGAAGAGAGCGCGGTTCGGCAAGGGATGCCGCGATCTGCCCGCTCAGATCGAAGGCCGCCGCCCGGCGATCAGGTCGGCGTAGCAGGCGATCAGCTCGTCCATCATCGCGGGCCACGCCTGCGACTCGGCGAAGCGGCGCGCGCGGCGACCCATCTCGACACGACAGGCCGGGTCCGCCGCGATAGCCCGCACGCCGTCGATCAGGCCGCGCACGTCGCCCACGTCGAACAGGTAGCCGTTGGCGCCGGGCGTGATCACGTCGTCCGCGCCGCCGACCCGCGAGCTGACGACCGGCAGCCCGGCCGCCATCGCCTCGACCAGCACCAGGCCAAACGTTTCCATCGCCGAGGGGAACACGAAAATATCCGCGCTGGCGAACGCCGACCACAGGTCCTCGCCGGACAGATAGCCCGTGAAGGTCGCGGGCGCGCCCGCGAAGCGCGCCTCAAGCTCGGCGCGGGCCGGGCCGTCGCCCACGATTGCCAGCCGCGTGCCGGGGATCGCGTCCAGCGCCGGGCGGATCAGGTCGATCTGCTTCTCAGACGACAGGCGCCCGACGTAGAGCAGAAGCGTGTCGTCCGGGTGTCCGCCGCTCAGCCGGTAGCGCATGGCCGGGGTGCGGTGGCGCGGGTGAAAGCGCCCGGCATCGACACCGCGCCGCCACAGCCCGACCTCGCGCACGCCGTGCGCCCGCAGTGTGTCCTGCATCCGGCGCGAGGGTGCGAGCGCGTAATCCGCCGCGTTGAAGTTCGCGCGCGTGTACCACCACACGACCGGCTCCAGAAAGCCCAGCCCGAAATACTGCATCATGGTCGCCAGATCGAGATGGAATGAGGCCAGGGCCGGCACGCCGAGGCGTTTCGCCATCACCAGCCCGCCGGTGCCTATCAGCGTCGGGTGAATGAAGTGAGCGATATCGGGGCGAAAGGCTTTGACGGCGCGGTAGGTGCCCGGCGTGGGAGGGGCGATCCGCAGCTCCGGGTACAGCGGCAGGCGCACGCCCGGCACGCCGATTACAGGGTGGCCCCGGTAGTCCGTGATCCGCCCGTCGAGACGCGGCGCGATCACGGCGAACTCCACGCCGCGCTCAATCAGGTGATCCATCAGCAGGACGAGCACCGTTACGATGCCGTCCACCTTCGGCAAGAACGTCTCGGTAAACAGCGCGACACGCATCGCAGCAGCACACGCCCCGCCGGCTTGGAGCGCGGACTTTCGCCGTCCAGCGCCCGCGCCGCTACGCGGCGCGGATAGCCTCCAGAATGCGGCGCAGCGCGCGCCGTCCGTCCTCGGTCATCTGCCGCGCCTCGCCTTTCACCAGCACGACCTCAATCGGGTAGCCCTGCTCGCGCAGCGTCTCGATTTCGGGCTGCGTGGTCTCGGCCAGCGCGTCCGAGTCGCCAAAGACGAGCGTCAGCGGGGGCACCGGCGCGCCTTCGCCCTCGCGCGGCTCTGGCACGTAGATGCCGGACGGTGACTCGGCCACCGCCGCATAGACCTGCTCAGGATGCGCCGCCAGAAAAGCCGTCGCCAGCCGCGCGCCCTGGTCGTAGCCATAGAGCACCACGCCCTCGGTGCTGACGGCGTATGCCTCGCGGACGTGCGCGACAATCTCGCTCAACCCTTCGACCGCTCCGGCGCGGCTGTCCAGCGTACCCGACAGGGCGCTCGCCATGTCAAGGTTCGGCGCGACCAACAGCGCGCGCTCGTCGTCGGCCAGGTCGAGCAACTCCGGCGTGAGCATATCCTCGCCGGTCGCGCCGCCGCCGTGCAGCGCGACGATCACCGCCCAGCCGCCATTCGGGATCGCGCCGGACGGCTCGTAGAGGTAGTACGTGCGGCCACCGGGCAGGCTGCGCTCGTCTTCGGTCAGACGCCAGACGGTGTAGCGGTGGCGCACGCTGTCGATCGCGTCGTCGTCCACGATCCACCACACCGTCAGCGCCAGCGCGCCGAGCGCCAGGAACAGCGCCAGCGCGGCCAGAACCGGCCCCAACGCGCAGCCCCGCCGCCGGATCACGCGCCGCCGGGCGGCGACCGCCGCGCGAAACGCCGCCTGCCGCCGCTCCGGGTCGAGCAGGGTGCGGATCGCGGCGCGCGGCGGCGCGCCAAGCACCTCGCTCGCCAGCGTGACGAAGACTGGCTCGTTCGCCAGCCCCGGATCGGCGTGCAACGCGAGCGCCAATTCCTTGATCGCGCGCGCCTGATCGCCGCTCTCGTACAGGCTGCGCGCCGAGCGAAAATACGCCGCGCCGCGCTGCACGTCGGCGGGGGTAATCGCGGGCGCGGGCACTGGCGCCGGAGCCGTAGCCGGAACCACGGGCGCAACCGGCGACGGGATCACGTCGGGCGCGGGCGGCTCCAGCTCCGCGTCAGGCGGCGGCGCGACCGGCTCCGGCGCGGGCCGGTTCTCCTGCTGGATGTAGCGCCCCGCTTGGCGGGCCAGCTCGCGCAGCTCCGGCACCGGGTCGGCGCGAAACACCTGCGCCAGCTCCGGCAGCGCCGCAAGGTCCTTCGACCGGCCCAGCGCAATAATCGCTTTGCGGCGCACCGCCGGGTCAGGGTTGTGGAGTTGATCGACGAGTTGAGGGTCCATGGCGCGTCTTGATTCCCTTTCTCCGATCCGATCAGAAAGGCGGCTCGACCAGCCGCTTCTCCATCAGGTGCCAGTGGGCGATCCCGAAAAACAGCCGCGTCAGCACGCTGCGGCGCGTCCGCGCGATGGTGAAGCCGGCCTTTTCGTAGAGATGGAGCGCGGCCGCATTATTGGCCGCAACCCACAGCGTCAGGCGCGCCCGGCGGCGCTCGCGCGTCCAGGCTTCGGCGCGCTCAAGCAGCAGCGTCGCCACCCCCTCGCCCCGACAGTCCCGCGCGACGCCCAGATCGCTGATGTGCGCGTCGGCCAGATCAGGCTTGTGGTCGAGGCCGCTCACCCACAACATGAACGAGGCGCGCAGCGTGCGCAGCAGCCCCAGCTCGCGCACCGACGCTCGCTCAAACGCCGACAACTCCGCCGCCGTGTATTGCATCGGCTCGATCAGCAGCGTCCCGATGATCCGCCCGGCCCGCTCCGCCACCAGGATCCCGTCGTAGCCGCGCGCCACCGGCCCCTGGTACAGCGCCTCCAGCACGGCGCGGACCTCGTGCGGCTTGTGGCTGAAGATGACGCGCATCTTGTCGCTGAACGCGTCTTCCAGCACGGCGGACATCCCCGGCAGATCGACCGGGCGCGCGGCCCGGACCTCGGTCGAAAGCAGCGTCACGGCTCGTTCTCCAGAAACGCCAGCGCCAGCCCCACCGCGCCCAGCGTCCCCACGTTCTGCAATTGCCCGCTCAGCCACGCCGCGCGGACCTCCGCCAGAGTCAGGCGGTGCTGCGTCATGATCTCGGACGCTTCAAGCTGGGGCGCACCGGCCTGCCGGACCCCGCGCGCCAGGAAGATATGCGTCCTGCCGCAGCCCCGGTTGCCGTCGATGAAGTAACGGCCCAGCGCGCGCCAATCCTCCGCGACCAGGCCGGTTTCTTCCAGCAGCTCGCGCCGCGCCGCCACCTCAGGCGCCTCATCCGGCTCGACGTAACCGGCTGGCAGCTCCAGCGAAAGCACGCCGGGGCCGTGCTTGTAGTGCCGGATCATCGGCACAGTTCCGTCGTCCGTCAGCGCGAAAATCTGCGCCCAGTCGGGCATCTCGACACGGTAGTAGTCCGCCAGCTCGTGCCCGTTGGGCAGCCGGACGCGCTCGCGAATGACGCGCAGCCACGGCGGGCAATCGAGCAGCAGCGCATCCGACAGCACCTGCCAGGGTTTCATGCGATCACTTTCTCAGATAGAGCGGGACGTCGATGATGGCACGAAATGTACCAAAACGCCGCCGCCGATACAACAAGGCGAGCTTGAGCAGCCACGCGGTCTGGTTGTGCAACAGATTCTGCCACCAGTGCGCCGGGACGAACTCCGGCAGGATGACGCTGGCAAGCTGCCCGTCGTCGTGCTCGCGATCGGTGCGGTCGAGGTATTCCAGCAGCGGGCCGACGATCGAGCGGTAGGGCGACGGCACGACGACCAGCGGCACGCCCTGGCCCCACGTCGCCCACTGCTCACGCAGCCGGTCCGCCGCGCCGGGCGAGATTTCGACGTAGACCGCCGTGACGTTCTCCGAGATCGAGCGCGCGTAGCGCAGCGCCTGGTACACGCCGCGATGCATCCCCGACACCGGCAGCACGATCCGGGGCGCGGGCGGCGGGGCAAAATCGGGGACGGCGCCGCGCAGCGATAGCTCGACCGCTACTTCGCGATAGTGCTCTTTGATGGTGCGGAACATCCAGACGATGGCCGGGATCAGCGCGAGCACCATCCACGCGCCTTCGGCGAATTTGCTGAGCGCCACCACGACCAGCGTCACGGTGGTCGCCGCCGCGCCGATCCCGTTGACCAGCGCCTTCGGTTGCCAACCGGGGCCGCGCAGCCGCAGCCAGTGGACGACCATCCCGGCCTGCGAGAGCGTGAACGCCACGAACACGCCGACCGCGAACAGCGGGATCAGCGCGTGGGTGTCGCCGCCGAAGCCCAGGATCAGCGCGCCGGTCAGGACGGCCAGGACCATCATGCCGTTCGAGAACACCAGCCGGTCGCCGAGAAATGAAAGCTGGCGGGGGAGGTAGCCGTCTTGCGCCAGGATCGAGGCCAGCCGGGGGAACCCGGCGTAGCTCGTGTTGGCGGCCACGACCAGGATGGCGAGCGTCGCGGTCTGGACCAGAAAGTAAAACGGCGAGTCGTCGAGCACGTAGCGCGCCAGCGCCGAGAGGATCGTCTCGTCTTCGCGCGCCGTAATGCCGAAATACTGCGTCAGCCCGATCGAGCCAACAAACAGAATCGCCATCAGCGCGGCCATCACGGCCAGCACCCGCCGGGCATTCTGCGTCTGCGGCGGCCTGAAGGCCGGAACTCCGTTGCTGATCGCTTCGATCCCGGTCAGCGCGGTGCAGCCGGACGCGAACGTATGCAGAATCAGAAAGGTCGTGACGCTCTCGACCGCCGGTGGCGCGGTCTGCGTGAAGGGACGCGGATCGCCGGTCAGCATCTTGACCGCGCCCACCGCCAGCATTGCCAGGTAGCTGGCGAGAAAGAAATAGACCGGCACGGCCATCAGCGTGCCGGACTCGCGCAGCCCGCGCAGATTTGCCAGCGTGATCAGCAGTAGAAAGCCGAGCGCCAGCGGCGTGCGATAGCCCCATAGCGCCGGGAAGGCCGAGGCCAGCGCCGCGACGCCCGCCGTCAGGCTGACCGCCGCCGTCAGCGTATAGTCGATCAGCAGCGCGGCAGCGGCGACCAGCCCCGCCAGCGCGCCGAGATTTTCGCGCGCGACGACATACGAGCCGCCGCCCGAAGGATATTCGCGAATGGTTTGCTGGTACGAGAACGCCACGATCGCCAGCAGCAGCGCGATCGCCAGCCCGATCCGCCACGAGTACGCCAGCCCCGCGGCCCCGGCCACGACCAGCCCCAGGTAAATCTCCTGGTTGGCGTAGGCGATGGAAGACAGAGCGTCCGGCGAGAAGGCCGCCAGGGCGCGCACCCTGTTCAGGCGCTCGCCGGCGAGCTGCTGCGTCGGCAAGGGCGAGCCAACCAGCAGCTCACGCAGGTGATTCATCGCTCAGAAATCCTCATTGACGCCGCCATCGTGCGACGGCGACGCGTGCATTCAGATTTCACCTATTGTAGGAGTGACAGAAGAATGAATCAAACCGCCAGGCAGCCTGCCTGGACGGGATGCAGCCGAGCAGGGAAAAAAAGACTAGGAGGCAGGGTCGAGCGTCAGACCAAGCTCCAGGAACGCCTGCGGATCGACCCACACGCCGCCGACCGCGACTTCCCAGTGCAGGTGCGGGCCGGTGCTGCGCCCGGTGTTGCCGCTCAGGCCGATCACGTCGCCCTGGTGGACCCACTGCCCTGGCACAACCAACCGCTGCGTCAGGTGCGCGTAGCCGGTATAGACGCCCCAGCCGTGATCGATCAGGACATACGTGCCGCGAATGGGCAGCGTTTCGGACAGGATCACGCGCCCGTTGGCCGCCGCCGTGACCGGCGTGCCCTCCGGCATCGCCGTATCCAGCCCGGAATGCGTGTACCAATAGCTGTCGTTATAGAGCCGGGTCGCGCCGAAATAGCCGACGATATCGCCGGGGTTCGGCTGCACGAAGCCGCCAGCCCAGTAGCGCGCCGCTGTAAAACGCCCGACGATGTTCGCCATTTTCGAATCTTCCGCGTTGTTAATCTCCGGATCGAGCAGCGGCAGCAGCGCCCCCGGCAGCATCACCGCGCCGCGCGCGTAGTTGCCCCAGTTGATGGGGACCATGTGCTCGATCTGCTCGGTCGTGCCGTCGGTGTAGCGGACCATGACTTGCAGCGGCAGGTCTTTCACGTCGGTCGCGACATCGACCGACAGCAGCCCCACGTAGCGGCTGCCCTCCGGGTAAAAGTGATAGAGCCGCCCCTGGAACAAGGCGCGCACGTCGGCGATGCCCTCGCCGCGCACCGTCACCACGCCCGCCTGCCCCTGCCGGATCCACTGACCCGCCAGCGCGACGGTCGCGCGCGACGCCGTCTGCGCGCGGGCGGAAGATGCGCCCGCCGGCCCGCCGCTCAAAGCGATCAACAGTAAGCCGAGTAGCGCAGCATAAAACAGACGTTTCTGCATCTCAGTCTCTATTCCATCTGGCGTCGCGCAATGCAGCATCCTATCTGCGCAGTCAGCCGGCGTTCTAAATTGCGGCTCAACTGCAGCCTCTGAAGGTCGCGCCGCTCCAGTATAGTCACCCGCTCCACGTGTGCCAAGCGCGAAATCAGGCGATGGAAAGAGGTCAGGGTATGCCGGATGCCGCCGCCTCGAAGCGCACGCTGTCGAGGATCGCTTGCAGCGCGGGCAGTTGGTCCGCGAACGCGCCGGGCGGCTCGACCGCGAAGAAGAAGGCGTAATTGCCGCCTTCCACCTGCAACGCCGCGAAATACCCGGCCGTGTCTGGCTCGCCCTCGCAGTCCACCGCCGAAAACAGCGTGCCGGTCGCCTCGTGCCCGCCGACCCGATATGTCTTCGGCTCCAGGTCGATGCCCAGGTTGCAGGATTGATCGACCAGCGAGCCGCGCAAGATTTGTAGCGCGTCCGTCCACAGGCTGATCTCGCCGGTGGGGCTGGTGACGTTCGGGAAGCCCCAGAACAGGAACAGATGGCCGGTCGCGCCGCCGGGCAGAGTTCCCTCGTAGAGCGACATCGGCACCTCGCGGATCGAGGCGGGCGTCTGGAACGGCAGCAGGACGTGCGCGGCCTGCCAGCCGGCGGGCAGGTCCAGGGTCAGCGGGGGCGGCGTGCCGGGCCAGATGGGGCGCGGCGTGGACGTGGCGCCCGCCCCTTCCGGCAGGTCGAGCGCGGCGCTGGTCGGCGGCGGAAACGGCGTGATCGTCAGGGTCGGGGGTGCGGTGCGCGGCGCAGCGGTTGAGCGCGGCGTAGCGGACGCCGCCGGACTGGACGCGGGGGCAGACGTGCGCGTGAGCGTGGCAGGCGGCGTCGCAGTCGCATCGGGCGCGGCCAGCGCGACCACCGGCAGCGGCGCGTCATTCCCCCGATCAGCCTGCGCCGCGAGAATCCACCCCTCGCCTTCGCCGACCGCCACCAGCCAGAAAACGCCATCCGCGCTCTGCCCGCGCACCGGAACCTGCTCGCGCTCGAAGAGGTAGGTCAGCGGCGGCGCGTTACGATTGGGCCGGGGGAAGACGACCGCGCGCTCGACCGCGATCACGGCCGTCTGTCCGCTGGATGCGTGCTGATCTTCCGCCGCGAGCGATGGTGTGGGCGACGCCACGGCGCGATCCGACGAACCCTCCGCGCCGCATCCGGCCAGCGCAGCAGCCAGTATAGCGGCCAGCAAGACCAGGCCCGCGCAGAGAGCGAACCGTCGCGAAGGAAAGGGCGATTTTAATCGAGACATAGCGGGTGATTGTAGCGTGCGCGCGAGGGGCGGGCCACTGGCGCATCAAGTGCGCGGATCAGAGGGACAGATCAGAGTAGCGGCTCAGGCAGCGAGCCGTTGGGGGACACCATCTCGCCGATGGCCGTGACCAGGTCGCGCGGCAGAACCGGCTTGACGAGGAAACGATCGACGTGATCGAGGCTGGCCGTGTCGCGGAAGCGAGGGTAAGCGGTCAGCACCAGCACGCGGGTGTCGCGCAAGGCGGGCATCTGCCGGATGCGCTGGAGCACCGCCTCGCCGCCAAGCATCGGCATCAGGATGTCGAGCACGATCACGTCGGGGGTCTGGTTGAGCAGCAGCCGCAACGCTTCAGCGCCATTCGCGGCCTCGTCCACCACGTAGCCGCGCCGCTCCAGGATCATCCGGTACATCGCGCGCAGCTCCGGGTCGTCGTCTACAATCAGAACCGAATACGTCATTGCCCGCACACTCTTGCGTGAAGCTTCCCCCACATTAATTCAATCTTAACAGGGTTTCCGACCAAAGCGGCGAAATTTCAGGAAAAATTCGGACATAAGCCCGCTGATGGCCCGGCGCGACCGTTCCCCAAAGCGGTATGTCGAAGCTAGAGCTTGTGATGCGCTTTACCCAGGGTCAACCGGGCATCCGGTCTGTTTTTCTCGTAGGGGCGCAGCCTGCCGCGTCCGCTGCTAGCCCATTCGGGGGGATGACGGGCGGAGCAAGCTCCGCCCCGACCCCTGGAAACTGGATTGTTCTCTCGTGGTCCCGTCTGGAAAGTTCATAACAGCTTCTAGCCGCTCGGCGCGCCGGAAAGCCGGAGCATGAACCCAGAATACACAGGAGATATCGCGTCACCTTCCGGGCAAATTCGGCATGTGTGATTTCTAGAACGACACGAACTACCCCCTCTACCGTGGGCGATGCGCCTCAAAAAATCGTTCTCTTTACATGCTCTCAGTGGCGTTAAGAACGATAGACACCAATTTCATAACGCCTAGACTATAAACATACCAAAGCACACATCGTCATCGGCAGGAGAGGGGAAACCTCATGGCGCAGAAAATCTTGCAGGTCAATTTCAAGTCCACGATGTCTCGATCCGAGTGTGAGGAGGCGTGGCTGCCAGAAGCCCCACAATTGGCTGGATTTCCTGGGCTTCGCTGGAAGGTGTGGATTTTCAATGAGGCGGAAAGTGAAGCGGGCGGGATTTACCTGTTCGCCGACGATGCCTCGATGCGTTCGTTTATCGGAGTGCTCACAACCATGTTAGAGGCGCCAGAATTCAGCGAGATCAGTATCAAGACGTTCGACATCCTGGAGCCTCTCACGCTCATCACGCGCGGCCCGATTCAGGAAACCGTTCGGACTGGCATCGAGTGAGGGAAAAAATATGGCAAGAACATTTGCGCAGATGGCAGCGGAAGCATTGGCCCAGGTCCCCGCTGTGACACCGGCAGAAGCCAGAAATCGTCTTCAGCAGAACGCCAGTGTTCTGATCATCGACGTCCGTGATGCGGCGGACATCGGTGAGACAGGCACAATTCCGGGCGCGATGAATATCTCACTGGGAAGTCTGACGTACAAAGCCGATACCGAAGTGCCCGAAGACTGGCGTGAACCGGCGCTTCAAGATCGTTCACGGCCCATCATCACGACCTGTATTCTTGGTCCTCTGGGCGCGCTGGGCGGCAAGCTGCTTTCCGATATGGGCTTCACCGATGTCTCGATTCTGGACGGTGGGGTGCAAGCCTGGATCAAGGCGGGCTTTCCCGTTCAGCGGCTCTAGCAGCCAGGACCTCGTGCGGTTCATAAGCGACGACCGCGAGATGAACCCTGGATCGCCCCAACAAAAACGGCTGCCGATTGCTCGACAGCCGTTTGACTGCGTGATGCCGGGTTACGCCGGCTCGCTGAGCGGCGGAGTCAGTTCGACCTCGTTGAAGGTCAGCTTGTCCGCCTCTGGATCGTAGTCGATCTCGACTGTGCTCCCCAGCCGGACCTTGCCGGACAGGATGACATCCGAGAGCTGGTCCTCGACCATGTTGGTGATCAGGCGGCGCAGCGGGCGCGCGCCGTAGTCCGGGTCGAAGCCCTTTTCCGCCAGGAATTTCTTGGCCGCCGGGGTAGAGCGCAGGCTCATGGCGCGCTCGGCCAGGCGGTCATTCACCTTGCGCAGCTCCAGATCGACAATCTCGCCGATCTCGTCAGGCGTTAGCGCGCGGAAGACGATCGTCGCGTCCACGCGGTTGAGGAACTCCGGCCGGAAGGCGCGGCGCAGCTTGTCCATCACGCTGCGGCGCATATCCTCGTATTCTTCCTCGCGCGAGTGGGCGCTGTCGAACTCCGGCACGTCGAAGCCGAGCGCCGTTCCCTTCTTGATGGTCTCCGCGCCGACATTGCTGGTCATGATGATCATGGCGTTGCGGAAGTCCACCCGCCGCCCGCGCGCGTCCGAGAGATGCCCTTCTTCCATGATCTGAAGCAGCATGTTGAAGGTCTCAGGGTGCGCCTTCTCGATCTCATCGAAGACGACGATGCTATACGGCCGGCGACGCAGCGCCTCGGTAAGCTGACCGGCGTCCTCGTATCCGACGTAGCCGGGCGGCGCGCCCGTCAGCCGCGCGACGGTGTGGCGCTCCATGAACTCGCTCATGTCAAGCTGGATCAGCGCATCTTCGCTGCCGAACATGAACTCGGCCAGAGCTTTGGTTAGCTCGGTCTTGCCGACCCCGGTCGGGCCGAGGAAGATGAATGAGCCAATCGGGCGGCGCGGGTCTTTCAGCCCAGCGCGCGCGCGGCGCACGGCCTTGCTGATAGCTTCGATGGCTTCGTGCTGGCCGATGATGCGCTTGTGCAGCTCGTCTTCCATCCGCAACAGGCGCTCGGACTCTTCTTCCGCGATCGCAGTCACCGGGATGCCGGTCCACATACCCACGACTTCGGCCACGTCTTCGGCGGTCAGGCGGGCGCGGTTGGTTTCCGGGTTCCAGTGCGCGCGGAAGCCGTCCAGCTCGGTTTCCAGGTCATCGATCTGGTGCTGGGCGCTGTCGCGCTCTTCCTGAGTCAGCGTATCGCGCATGATCTCCAGGTCGTCGCGCGCGGTCGCCAAGTCAGCCTCGATCTGCTTGACTCGCGACGACTCCGGCGACTTGTACATGCGCACGCGGCTCGACCCCTCGTCGATCAGGTCGATGGCCTTGTCCGGCAGGAAGCGATCCGGCACGTAGCGCGCCGAGAGGGTCGCCGCCGCCTCAATGGCCTCGTCGGTGATCTCCAGGTCGTGGTGCTCCTCGTACGGCTTGCGAATGCCGTGCAGAATCTCGATTGTTTCCTCGATGGTCGGCTCTTCGACCATCACCTTCTGGAAGCGGCGCTCCAGCGCGGCGTCGTTCTCGATGTTGCGGCGGTACTCGTCCAGCGTCGTCGCCCCGATGCACTGAAGCTCGCCGCGCGCCAGGGCGGGCTTGAGAATATTAGCCGCGTCTACGCTGCTACCCGCCGATCCGGCGCCGACCAGCATGTGCACTTCATCGATAAAGAGGATGCTGTCGGATTGTTTCAGCTCTTCGATGACGCGCTTGAGACGCTCCTCGAACTGGCCCCGGTACATCGTCCCGGCGACGAGCGAGCCAACGTCAAGCTGCAAGACGCGCTTGCCGAGCAGCGGCGCGGGCGCGTCGCGGTTGACGATGCGCTGGGCCAGCCCTTCGACGATCGCGGTCTTGCCGACGCCCGGCTCGCCGATCAGGGCGGGGTTGTTCTTCTGGCGGCGGCTGAGAATCTGGATCACGCGCTCGATTTCCATCTGGCGCCCGATCACCGGGTCGAGCTTGCCTTCTTCGGCCAGCGCGGTCAGGTCGGTCGCCAGCTGGTCGACCAGCGGCGTCTTGACATTGGGGCGGTTAGGCCGCTCCTGCGGGGCGTCCAGCGCGCGGCGCGCGTTTTGCAGCGGGCTTTCCTGAAGCACGCGCTTGGTCTGGCGGCGAATCTCGTCCGGGCTGATCTTCAGCTCGCGGAAGACATCCATCGCCACGCCTTCGTTGTGCCGCACCAGCCCCAGCAGCAAGTGCTCGGTGCCGATGTAATGATGCCCCATCCGGCGCGCTTCATCGACCGCCAGCTCCAGCACCTTCTTGGTCGCCGGCGACAGGTCCATACGGCTGACGCCGGGCCGCTTCTGGGCGCTAGTCATCTTCTCAATCAACTGCTCGACGCGGTTCGGCTCGAGGCCCAGCTCGCGCAGAACCCGGCCAGCGACGCCGCCATCTTCGCGCATCAAACCCAGCAGCAGATGCTCGGTGCCGATGTGGCTGTGCTGCATCCGCTCGGCCTCTTCCTGAGCCAGGCTCAGAACGCGTCGGGCGCGTTGGGTGAAACGCTCCATTTTATTCGACACGTATCGGTCCTCCTCATCCCTCTCCTGTGATACACGCCAGCGTGTCCGTCCAAGAGCAGGGGTTGTGCTGTGCGTCGGTGCAGATTACCTGCTTCCGCGAACTACCCACCTGGAATGTCTGCCGTTCCGTTACGCCAACTGCTCATGCTGCCCGTACAGCCTGCTTCAAATGCGGCTCACCGTGACTGTTCACCTCAATTGTAGAGGAAACATCGGACGGGTAGCCAGTTTTTGGCATCAATATCTGGTTAAAAAACCAGCGAGGTCTGGGGGTGGCCCGGCGCGCATGGGGCTGGTACTCCCTCCACGCGGGGCGAGCTTTACGATGGGGCCGAACCGGCGGGCGGCTCGGCGGCAAAGGTTGCCGGCATGCTGTGGCAATGCGGTGACGATAGAACATATATCCGGTTTTCGGAGCCTATTGTAACATAGAACGGCGCCGTGTCTATGAGCGTCATATAAGAATTTGTGGCACAATGGCGCGCGCAAAGGCGCTGGCGCGCAGGCGCGCAGGCGCGGGGACAGGCCCTAATGCGGGTGCTAATTCTGGTTTTCTCTACAGAGGATAGATGCAGCGTGAACTCTCGCGGACTCACTCTTCTCGGCGCGGCGGGCGCGACGCTCGGCCTGTACGCGACGCATGTCGAGCCGCGCTGGCTGCGGATCGTGCGGCTGCGGCTGGCCGTGCCCGATCTGCCGCCCGCTTTCGACGGCTACCGGCTGGCTCATGTCGCGGATACGCATCTCGGTGTCAGAATCAACGACCGCCGCCTGCCGGGGCTGATCGAGGCGATCCACGCCGAGCGCCCGGACCTGATCGCGATCACGGGCGATTTTGTGACCGGGCAGGGTGGCGACCTGGACGCGCTGTGCGCGCCGCTCAGCGCGCTCCACGCCCCGGATGGCGTCTGGGGCTGCCTGGGAAACCACGACTACACCGCCGGAGCGCGCCTGGTGCGTGCGGCGGTCGAGCGCGGTCCAATTCGCGTGCTGGTCAACGAGCACCACACGGTTCGGCGCGGCGATCAGGCTCTGGTCATCGCCGGGGTGGACGACGTGCTGCACGGCCGGCCGGACCTCGGCGCGGCCCTGGATGGCGCGCCGCAGACCCCCGCGATCCTGCTGGCGCACGAGCCGGACTACGCGCGTATCGCCGCCGTCGACCCGCGCGTGACGCTGATGCTGGCCGGGCACACGCACGGCGGGCAGGTGCGCCTGCCAGGGATCGGCGCGCTGCTGCTGCCCCGGCTTGGACACCTCTACCCGTCCGGCATGTACCAGATTGGAGCGATGGCGCTTTACGTGACGCAGGGCGCGGCGACCGGGCGCTTCGTTATCCGCTTCAACTGCCGCCCGGAGATCGCGGTGATTACGCTGACCGCCGCGCCGGGGCCGCCCGCCCGGTGAGCCGAGTCCGCGCTATAATACGCGCAGCGCGCGACCGGCTGAGGGCCGCGCTGTTTGCCGCCACCATGAAGGGATATAAGCGACTGATGAGCGTCCCCACTTCGCCCATTCGACCGCCGGAGCAGCGCCCCCCCTGGGACAAGCTGCTGCCGATTCCCCGCTCGCTCGCCTCTGACCGGCGCCCGCAGATCGTCGGGCATCGGGGCGCGCGCGGGCTGGCGCCGGAGAATACGCTGCCTGCCTTCGAGGTCGCCGCCGAGCTAGACATCGACGGCGTGGAGTTTGACGTGCAGCGGACGGCGGACGGCGCGCTGGTCGTCTTCCACGACGACGAGGTGGATCGCACCACCACCGGGACCGGCACGCTGTGGGAGATGTCGCTGGCAGCAATTCAGGCGCTCGACGCGGGCACGCCCTTCGACGCGCGCTTCGCCGGGACGCGCGTCCCCACCCTGCGCGAGACGCTGGAATACCTGAAAACCACCCGGCTGCTGCTGTTCATCGAACTGAAAGACCCCTGGCGCTTCCCCGGCATGGCGCAGCAGTGCGTCGACCTGGTGCGCGAGCTGGACCTGGTCAAGCGCACGCAGTTTCGCTCGTTCCATCACGACGTGCTGCACGAGCTGTACGCGATCGCCCCGGAGATCTCGCTCTCCGCGCTGTGGGACGACCGGCTTCCCGCCGATGACGAAGTGACCTGGAAGACCGTCGACGCGCCGCACCAGCTCCTGACGCCCGATAACATCCGCCACATGCAGGCGCGCGGCCAGCAGGTCACGGCGTGGACGGTCAACGATGTCGAGCGGGCGCGCGCGCTGATGGACGCCGGGATCGACGGGCTGTGCACCGATTACCCGGACCGGCTGCTAACGCTCTTCGCCCGGTGAGCTAGAGCAGGATGGATGGGGCAGCCATGGCATATCTGATCGACGGCCACAACCTGATCGCGCACATGCCGGACCTGTCGTTGGCCGACCCGAACGACGAGGTCAAGCTGGTGCAGCGGCTTAAAGGATATATGATGCGCCGCCGCAAGAAGTGCACGGTGGTATTTGATAACGGGCTGCCGGGTGGAGCCAATCCGCACCTGTCCAACTCGCAGGTCGAAGTCGTCTGGGCGCGCAGCGGCTCAGAGGCCGACCGCGTGCTTCAGGAGCGCATCCGCGCGGCGCGCACTCCCGCCCAATGGCAGGTCGTGACCAGCGATCAGAAGGTAGCGCACCAGGCGCAGCAGCGCGGCATGCGCGTGATCAATTCCGCCGATTTCGCCGGCGAGCTGGCAGCAGCCAGCGCCCCGGCAGCCCCGGACGACGAGGACCCGAATCCGGTCGTTCCACCGCGTGAAGTTGAAGAAATGCTACGCCTGTTCGGCGAGCGCAAGCCTCGACGGCGGCCGTTCTGAACGAGAGACATTACTCATCTGGCTCTCATTTTTCGTTCACGCCCCACTAAGCAAGCGCGCATAGTATTAGGGCCATAGCGTCTCGCACGATCGAATGCAGTGGCTCATGTACTGGAATGTGATGTGACTTGTCGGTAGCAAAGAGACGCTTGGCCTAGCACGTCACGGAGATGCGCGTCGCCGATGTTGTTGTTAGGCCATCTGAGAACCGTTTGTGGTGTCCCCCCCTCTCCACAAACGGTTCTTTTTTGCGCGAGGGCGGTCGATTGCGCCTTGTCAAGCCCCCTGTCGATGGTATACTTGGCGCGGCAAGCGGGGTGTGGCGCAGTTGGCTAGCGCGCTGCGTTTGGGACGCAGAGGTCCCGGGTTCAAGTCCCGGCACCCCGAC
>DAOKYY010000034.1:0-32757 GCA_035325905.1 Aggregatilineaceae bacterium
CTGCCTAGCGAGCTTGAAGACGCGGGCAAAGTGGACGGCGCCAACTTCTTCCAGATTTACTGGCGGATCTTCATGCCCCAGGCCAAGCCGCTGGTCGCGACATTGTTCGTGCTGGGCTTTATGGCGCGCTGGAATGACTTTCTGGGGCCGCTGATCTACGTGCAGCGCGAAGACCTGTACACGCTGCCGCTGCAACTGGCGCGGCTGAACACGCTTTATATTCAGAAGTGGTCGATGCTGATGGCCGGGTCGATGATCGCCTTGCTGCCGATCCTGATCCTGTTCCTGCTGTTGCAGCGGTTCTTTATCGAAAGCGTCGCTTTTTCGGGTCTTAAAGGATGAGGTCGATGCTTCTTGCCCGGTTTTCCCGGCGATTGAGCTGGCTGGCGTTGGTCGTGGCGCTCGCCCTGTTCACCAGGACGGAACTTGTGATGGCCCAAGAATCGACTTTCCGCAACCCGGTGCTGGCCTTCAAAGGCGCCGATCCCTGGA
This sequence comes from Aggregatilineaceae bacterium, assembly GCA_035325905.1. GTDB lineage: Bacteria > Chloroflexota > Anaerolineae > Aggregatilineales > Aggregatilineaceae > DYGX01. The sequence goes on from DAOKYY010000034.1 coordinate 493, forward strand.
TGGTCTACCACGAGGGGAACTACTACCTGATCGCCACGTCCGGCACGTCCGAGTTCTTCATGCGCCAATCGCCCACCATCGCCGGGCTGCAAAGCGCCAAGCCGGTGCGCGTCTGGCAAGACTACACGCCCGACCGCTGCTGCAACATGTGGGCGCCGGAGCTGCACCTGCTCGACGGCCCCAACGGCCCGCGCTGGTACCTGTACTACACCGCCGGTCCGCACAGCGCGGACTTCGGCTTGACGCAGCGCACGCATGTCCTCGAAAGCGAGGGGGCCGACCCGCTCGGACCCTATACGTACAAAGCGCGCGTCTTCGATCCCAATCACGACACGCCGCAGCTTGACGGCAGCGTGCTCCAGTGGGAGGGCAAGCTCTACTTCCTGGTTTCGGTGTGGGACGAATACGGCCAGAGCCTGTACATCGCGCCGATGAGCGATCCCTGGACCATCAGCGGCGACCGCGTGCGTATCTCCACCCCTGACCTCGACTGGGAGCGCCATCTGTGGACCGTCAACGAGGGGCCGATCGCGCTGATTAACGGCGAGCGGTTGTTCATCATCTACTCGGCCAGCGCGTGCTGGGGGCCGGAGTACAAGCTTGGGATGCTGACCTTCACCGGCGACGACGTGCTCGACCCGGCTGCCTGGACCAAGCACCCGGAGCCGGTCTTCGAGAAATCTGAGGAGAACGGCGTCTTCGGGCCGGGGCACAACAGCTTCTTCAAGTCGCCTGACGGGACGGAAGACTGGATTCTCTACCACGCGAACGACTCGCCCGAAGGCGTCTGCGACAACCGCCGCACCACGCGCGCGCAACCGTTCACCTGGAACGAGGACGGCACGCCAAATTTCGGCGTCCCGGTTTCGCTGGACACCGAACTCCCTGTGCCGTCCGGCGAGCAGGCAGCGCCATGATGCAGCGCCGCCGGTTTCTGAAAGCGAGCATCCTGGCGGGCGCGGGTCTGCTGGCCGGCCGTCTGCCCGCCCCGGCGCGCGCCCAGGGGCCAACGCCCGCGCCGTCTGATGGAGATGACACGCCTATGCCTGCCAGCCTGGAGTTATCGGGGACGATTCGTGGGGTGCACGATCCGTGCATCATCCGCGAGGGCGACACGTACCACCTGTTCTGCACCGGGCCAGGGCTGATGGCGCGCTCGTCCCCTGACCTGCTGGCCTGGAAACTGCACGACGACGTGTTCAAGACGCGGCCGGCGTGGGCGGCAGAAGCAATCGAGGGCCTCGATAGCCTGTGGGCGCCGGACATCTCGTACTATAACGGGCTGTTCCACCTGTACTACTCCGCCTCAACCTTCGGCAGCAACCGGTCGGCCATCGGGTTGGCGACGACGCCAACGCTGGATCGCGAATCGCCCGATTTCGCCTGGACGGATCGCGGCATGGTGATCGAGTCGTGGCTGACCGACGACTGGAACGCCATCGACCCCAACCTGATCCTCGACGAAGACGGCGCGCCCTGGCTGGCGTTCGGCAGCCACTGGGGCGGGATCAAGCTGCGCCGGCTCGACCCGGACACCGGGCTGCTGTCCGCCGAGGACGATACGCTCTACGCGCTCGCCAGCCGCCCCGAAAAACCGCGCGCGATTGAAGCGCCGTTCATCATCCGGCATGGCGGCGCGTATTATCTGTTCGTCTCGTTTGACGCCTGCTGCCGGGGGATCGACAGCACTTACAACGTGGTCGTGGGTCGCGCCGGGCGCGTCACCGGCCCGTATGTGGATCGCGCCGGCACGCCGATGCTTGAGGGCGGCGGCGCGCGTGTCATCGCCGGAGACGAGCACTGGCGCGGGCCGGGACATAACGCGGTTCTACAGGAAGACAGCGGCGACAAGCTGGTCTATCACGCCTACGACGCGACCTTCGGCGGCCTGCCGACGCTGCGTATCTCGCCCCTCGAATGGGACGCGGACGGCTGGCCGTTCATCCCTCCGGCGGAATCACCGGGATAATCGGCGTGGGAGAAACCTACACCAACCCGGTCTATCCCCGCTACCTGGCCGATCCGTTCGTCTTGCGGCACGCGGGGCTGTTCTACGCCTATGGGACCGCCCCGCACGGGCCGCAGCGCCAGGTTTTCCCGGTGCTGACCTCGCCGGACCTGGTCCGCTGGGAACAGCGGGGCTGGGCGTTGACCCTGCCCGCCGGGGCGGATGACGCCTGGGCGCCGGAAGTCGCGTTCGATGGGCGCCAATTCCACCTGTACTACTCGGCGCATGGCATCGGCGGGCGCGACCATCAACTACGCGTGGCGACCAGCCCCCGGCCAGCCGGGCCGTTCGCGGACTGCGGCGCGCCGCTGATCCCGGACGATCCCTTCACCATCGACGCGCACCCGTTCCAGGACGCCGACGGCGCGTGGTACCTGTTCTACGCGCGCGATTTTCTGGAGCCGGACGGCGCGCAACGAGTTGGCACCGGGATTGTCGTGGACCGGCTGCTGGAGATGACGGCCCTCGCCGGAGAGCCGCGCGTGGCCGTCCGCCCGCACGCGGACTGGCACCTGTTCCAGGCGCAGCGCCCGATGTACGGCGGCGTCTACGACTGGCACACGGTCGAGGGGCCGGCGCTGCGCGTCCACCAGGGCCGGTATTACTGCTTCTATAGCGGCGGCGCGTGGGAGCGCGACAATTACGGCGTGTCCTACGTCGTCGCCGATCACCCGCTTGGCCCCTATCGCGCTCCCGCGCATGGCGATGGCCCGCTGCTGCGCTCGGTTCCGGGGCGGGTGATCGGGCCGGGTCACAACTCGTTCTGCCTGTCGCCGGACGGCACGCAGGAGATCATCGTGTATCACGGCTGGGACGCGGCGCGGACCGCGCGCCTGATGCGGATCGACCGCCTGCAATGGGACGGCGACCATCCGATCCTCGACGGCCCGACCTGGACGCCGCAGCCCGCCCCGCCGTAGAGCGTCCCTTAGCGGGCAGGCGCTCCGGCGAACTGGATCACGCCATAGCGACCGGTCGTGCGCCACCCGGCGTCTTCGCCGTCCAGGGCGCGAAGCCGCGCCGGGTCCACCCCGGCCAGCGCGTCGCTCTTGATGCTGCGCAGCGCGACAATCGGCCCCGGAAAGGTGCGCACAGCCTCGGCGAACGAGGCGCGCTCGTCCCACACGGCGTCGCCGACCACGCGCCGGTAGTTGACATCGCCCTTGAAGATCGTGACGCGCGCCCGGCTCATGACCTGCCGCATGGCGGGCGGCATTTCCCACAAGAATCGACCGCTGGTCCACAGCGGCGGCGCGGCCAGCCGCAGACGCGCCTCGTCCCACGCCCGGCGCAGCCGCTCCGCCAGCGCGCGGGGCCGCCCGCCGTACTGCTCCAGCGCGGCAAGGGTCTGCCAGACATCAGGAATAGTCGTGTCCGAAACAAACACCGGATAGGCTTTGACGTGGATCACCACCCGGTGCCCGTCCGCGATCAGCGCGTCCGCCAGCGCCAGGTCAATCGCCAGCTCCAGCCCGGCGTTATCGATCACCAGGTGCACCGGCCCGGCATCCGGCGGCGCGGCAGCCAGGTATTCGACCAGCGCGACGCGATCGTCGACCAGCAGATCATCCTCCGACGCCGACTCGCCGACCAGGTCCCCTGCGACGTGGCTGAGGTCGGCCCGGTTGCCCCACAGGGACGCCAGCAGCAGGTGATACACGCGGTCCGGGTCCGCCTCCTCAACCGCCAGCGCCTGATCAAACGCGGTCCACAGGCGCTCGCTCGCCAGCTCGGCCTGCTTGATCGGGGCAAACGGGTCGCGCCCGGTCTCACGCCAGCGCACCGCCTGGATCAAATGCCGGTAGAGGAAGGTTTCGGCGAAAAACCACGCGTTATGCTGCCAGGTCAGCGGCCGGATGCGCGCGCGCTGCTCGCGGTAGGCGGCAGCCCAGTCCTCATAATCCGGGGCAGGAGCCGGCTCATCGGCCAGCATTGGGATCGGCGCGCCGTCCAGCAGCTCCTGGCGCAGGCGCCCGATCGCCGCCTGGACGCTGGCCGGGTAATCCGGGTTGGCCTCCTGCACTTCGCGCAGGATGCGCGGCATGCGCTCGGTCATGGTGTGGTGGGCAAACCCATTGTCCATCGTGAGCGGGCTGGGGCGCCCGGCAGGTGAAGCCATCGCAGCATCCTCTCATGCGAAGCGTGCCGCCTTTCACTCGACCGGCCTCGGCGGCAATCCCGCCGATCATAAGCGAGCGAACCTGTTTAAGCCAACATGCATCGGCTGCGCTGAAACTACGGCGGCGGGGAAAACAAAAGCCAGGGCGACCGCGATCGCCCTGGCCTGAGCAGTGGCTATGTTGTTGCGCCAAGTTGCGCTGTGGCTTAGCCAGGCCCCTGCGGCAGCGCGACGACGTACACCAGCGAGGGGTCGGCAGTGACCCAGCAGTTGCCGCTGGCGTCGGTCACGCAGGTCACGCGCCACCACAGGCCATCGAAGCTGCGCCCGGTCACGTGGGCTTGCTCGCCGGGGCGCATCACGCCTTCGACCGCGTAGTTGAGGCCGGGGCCAGAGCGCAGGCGCACGTAGCTGTATGCGATCAGGTACGCCGGCGGCGTGCTAACCACATCCCCCGACGGCACCGGGATCGTCAGCAGTTGCCCGACGAAGATGCGGCTGGGGTTCGTGATCCCGTTGATCTGGGCCAGCAAAGCCATCGACACGTTGAAGCGGCGCGCGATCCCGAACAGGGTGTCACCCGGCTGCACGCGGTACGATGTCTGATCGCCAGGCACGGGCTGCGGGACCGGCTGCGGCCCAGTTGGGACGACGCACAGAGCCTGCCCGGCGTAGATCAGGTTCGAATTCGCCAGGCCATTGGCGGCGCGCAACGTTGCAACGGTCGTGTTATAGCGCAGCGCGATGCGGAACAGGTTCTCGCCGCGCTGGACGGTGTGATACTGCTGGCAGAGCGCCGACGCCTCCGACACGGATGCGGCGGCAAGCGAGCTGGCGACTATCATCAGAACCGCCAGAAGGAACAGAAGCGAACGATTGCGACGCATGGCCTGGGGCCTCCCTGAACGTGCTGTGTACTTGCGTACTCGGTGATGATTTCAGCATAAGCGTCTTCCCGCCGGGGTTCATCCGTCTTCCGGCGGATGGCTCGTCTGACCTTCGGAGGATTCTTCACAATCGAGGACCGGTCGCGGAAAAAAAACTGAGCGGGCTTGTAGCCCGCTCAGCGATAGAAAGGATGGCTGGAGGGGAAACCAGCGGCGCGCCAGGCAACCGCTAGGCCGCCACATCCCACACCGTCACGATGGCGTCGATGTGGCTCTGCTTGAGCATCCGCGCCACCGAGATGCGGTGATGGCCGTCGATCACGAAGTAGCGCCCGCCGACTTCAATCAGCTCCACCGGCGGCAGAGGCTTGCCTTTCAGAATGGCCGTCGCCACGCGCACCCAGCGGCTCTTGGTCCGATCGCTGAGTGGATAGAACTCGCTATCAAAGGCCGTTCCGCCGCCATCCACGCTGCCCTGAATGCAATCCAGCGGGACGGCGCGCACGCCGTCTTCGTGGCGCCCGGACAGGCGGGTCATGTGGTGGGCACGCTCCAGGCTGTCCAGCCGCCGGAGCTGGCCGCGCAGTCGGCCGACGAGCTTCTTCCAGCGCGCGGCGCGCAGCGAGTGATCGAACAACTGGATCGCCTGGGGCATGACCATTTCAGCCGTGGTCAGCTTGGTAGCGCGGAAATTAGGAGACATCAGCGGTGCATACATCGTGCGTCCCCCCTCTCTTCTCGCCGGGTGGCGCGGGCGCGCGACTGGCTTGTCATCGCGCCTTACACTTCTACGCTTTCAGGATAGAAGGGTTGCGGCCCTGACGCATCCGTCGAATGGCGGAGCGCCGGGGGAACCTTCGGGGGATTTTGCCCAAACCGGCGCGTTGCTCTTTTGGGCCGCCGACATTATGATAGTATTATGCGCACTCTGACCTTCAAGGTAATTGAGCGGCGATGCGTTATTCGTGCGGCGTTAGCTCTTTGCGTCATCAAGCCGCACATCAAGAGGGAGGGACTGTCATGCTTAAAGAGTTTCGCGACTTCATCATGCGAGGGAATGTCCTCGACCTGGCCGTAGGTATCATCATCGGCGCGGCGTTTACCACGGTGGTCAACTCGCTGGTGAACGATATCCTGATGCCGCCGATTGGCGTCCTGGTCGGCGGCGTAGACTTCTCGGAACTGGGCATCACGCTCAAAAACGCAAGCGGCGACGATCCAGAAGTTCGGATGGGCATCGGCCTCTTCATCAACGCCCTGATCAACTTCCTGATCGTGGCTGCCGCCGTCTTCTTCGTTATCAAGACGTTCAACTCGGCGATGGCCCGCGCGCGCCGCAAGGGCGAAGAAACGCCGCCGCCGCCGCTGGAGCCGACCGTCGAAGAACGGATGCTCGAGACGCTGCAGCAGATGGACGCTAAGCTTGGCCGGATGGCACCGGGCGCCCTACCGCCGACGCCCGGCACGCCCAGCGGAGACTGACGCGCTCCCCGCTACGCAGGGTAAACGATACGAACAAAAAAACCCTGGGCGAATACGCTTCCGCTCAGGGTTATCGTTTGTAGCGGCGCCCAGGGCCGCGCTAGACCTCGACCAGCTCGACGCCGGCCAGCTCGCAGAACAACCGCCAGCGGTTGGCGATATGCCCCCTGTTCAGACACTTGTGGTGCGTGCCGCCTGCGCGCAGCCAGCCGTTCAGCGCCTGCCGGACGCCCGTGCTCGGCCGGTACTCGCCGTAGGGCATTTCCAGGCTGGGCATCACGGGCGAGTCCGCGATGATCTCGCCTTCGGACAGCACCAGGCGGAAGTGCTCGCCACCCAACGGCACCAGCGAGGTCAACGTCGCCGGGCCAGGCTGGATGCGAAACAGCACGGTCGGCGGGTTGTCCAGGCCGCCGATGCCCAGCGGGCGGTCGATCAGCCTAACCGGCTCATCAGTTCGCGCGACCTTCCAGTTGCCCTCGCCCATATGGCTCAGCAGCGCCGTGTCGCGATCGAAGTCCATCGCGTACATCTCGGTAAAGTGCGCGTCCCCGGCTAGCAGGTGCCCCGCAGCGACCAGGATCGCGCTGCACGCGTCGCCTTCCGCGCCGAAACCGTAGCCCTGCGCCATCAAGTTTGACGCAGCGGCGACCGGCAGGAAGCTGAAGCGCCCGTCCTCGGCAATCGCGCCGAAGTGCGTGGAGTACGCGCCGTAGCCCCCCTCGTCCAGAATCTTCTTCAGCGCCACCTGGTAGCGCGCCGATTCCTCGCGCTGCGCCGCCGACAGCCTCGGATCGACCTCGAACCAATCGTTTTCCTGCTCGAGCACCTGCGCGACCTCGGCATCCGTCGCGGCCTGCATGGCGCGGTAAAGATCGCCCGTCGCCAGAAAGCGAATCTCCGGCCCCAGGCGGCGCAGCATGGCGGTCTCGTCCACGCGGATATCGCCCATGCCGTTCATCGCGTACCCGAAGATCGCGACCTTCATCCGGCGCAGGCGGCTGACCGTCGCGGCGGCGCGCGCCCAGTCCTCGAACTGGCGCTTGAACGTCTCGGAGCGCCAGTCGTCGGTGATGACCGGCAGCGCCACGCCCGCCCGCACCAGAGCGTTCGCCTGGTCCTGCGCGCCGTGCACGCCCTGATTGTAGGTCATGTCGCCCATGTCCCAGGCAGGGGTGATCGACCGCTCCGGCTGGGTGTTCGCCAGCATCAGCGGCAGGCGCGTGTTGACCAGCGCCCGCGTCACGTTCATCGCCGGGCCATAGGTCAGCATCACGATCAGGATGCCGTCCAGCCCCTCGCGTTCAAACTGCGCGACCACTTCTTCGGCGTCGGCGCGATTCCGCACCGCTTTGGGGAAGATCACCTCGGCTACGTCGCCGAGTTGCGCGGCGATCGCGCGCGCATAGTCCGACTGGCGCTCGGTGATGCCGGGCAACATCGCGTCGTAGAGGTCCTGCATAATCCCCATCAGCCCGATGCGCGGTTTTTCGCTCGTCATGCGTATCTCTCCTGCACCTACTCGGTCCATAAAACGGCGCGCCGAACGAGCCGGGCTAGCCCCGGTGGTAGTATACGTCCCAGCCGAGATACTTGGTGAACGCCTCGTGGATCACGCCGGCGACATGCGTCTGGTTGATCGAGACGTGATGCTCGAAGCCGTTCTCGCAGATGTACGCGAGCAGCGCCTGGTAGTTCGGAACCTCGACCACACCGTAGCCGCCAAAGGTTTCGAGCGGATCGTCCGTGAAGCGGCCCTCGCCGACGTAGGACGTGATGCGACCGTTGAGATCGTCGGTGCTCAGGCGCAGGTAGGTGAACGGCTCCGGCTTGACGCGCCCGTAGATCGTGCCCCAGGTGCTGTCTTTGCCGACCGTGCCCGCGATGATCTCCTGGTAATTCATCACCGGGATCGCGTCAGCAAAGACGCTGCGCGGCAGGTTCGAGCAGTGGAAGACGACGCCCTTGTTCGGGTCGTCGCCGTAGTTGTTGTTCCAGTCCACGATCGCGCTCGGCTGGCCGGACGCCAGCGACAGCGCGTGCATCGCCGCCGTGCCCGCGATATCCGTTTCACACGCGGACGGCGTCAGACCGTCGCTCAACATGCTCATGAGCGTGCAGGGCACGACGCCGAAGTATTCCTGCATACTCGTCCAGCACTGGACCGCGGTCGCGTCCAGCTCGTTCTCGTCGATCCACTGGTCCATCACGACGCCGAGCTTGGCGATCTTGGTCAGCGCCGGGGCAGGAACCTGGGCCGTATTGGCGTAGGCCCGGATGGCATCCGCCTTGGCCGCCACGCGCGGATCGCCGTCTTCCAGGCGGCGGATCTGGCCGAACACTTCCGAGAGGTCGAGCGTATCGACCGAGATTCCGGCGCGCTCCAGCAGCTTTTCGCTGAACCGCACTGTGTTGAAGGCGGCCGGGCGCGCGCCGATCATGCCGAAGCGCGCGCGGCGCATCCCGCGCACCACCCGGCAGACTCCGGCGAACCGGCGCAGGTCGGCGCGGAAGCTCTCGCTGTCCGGGTCCACCGTGTGCAGCGTGGTCAGGCTGTAGGCGATCCCGTACTGGCGCAGGTTGTTGCAGGCGGACATTTTGCCGCAGAAGCTGTCGCGGCGGAAGTCAATCGACATGCGCGGCAAATCGTCGGGAAACGCCTGGATCAGCACCGGGACGTTCAGCTCGGCGAAGCGCAGCGCGTTGGCGATCGCCCGCTCCTCGCCGAAGTTCGGCAGCGTGACCAGCACGCCGTCGATCGCCTCGCGGTGCGCCTTGAACAGATCGGCGCATTTGTGCGCGTCCTCCAGCGTCACGACGCTGCCATGCTCGGTGTCTTCCGTGCCGAGCGCGACAACGCGGATGCCTTCTTCCTCCAGGACGCGCAGCATCGTCTCGCGGCCCGACAGCGCCAGGTGGCTGGGGAAGAACGCGCGATTGCCGACAATCAGCCCGAGCGTGATTTGTTTCTTCATCGTGATATCCTTTGCGGAAAAAGTCCTGTCTTTAAGCTGTGCACAGCGATTCACAGGCTGCCGGGGCAGGCGCGCGGCGTGTGCGATCAGCCTACCCCGGACAGCTTGATTGGCCGTAAACGTTTGTATACCGGTCGTGCAGCCGCGCGATGTCTTCCGGCGCGATCTTGATCGGCTCGCCAAGCTGGACCGCCAGGTACACCGTGCGCGCCACGTCCTCGCACATCACCGCCGCTTTGACCGCCGCCAGCGGCGTCGGCCCGACCGCGAACACGCCGTGATTCTGCATGATCACCGCCGGAGAATGCGGGTTTGGCCCTTCGCGCAGCACCCGCACGACTTCGCGCCCGATCTCCTCGCCGCCGATCAACGCAAACCCGCCGCACGGGATCACCCCGCCGAACTCGTCGGCCATCGCAGTCAGAACACAGGGGATGTCACGCCCCAGCGCGGCCCAGGCGGTCGCATACGGGCTGTGGGTGTGGACGATTCCGCCGACATCCGGCAGCTCGCGATAGATATAACAGTGCGTTGCGGTGTCGGATGACGGCTTGAGGGCGCCTTCGACCATCGCGCCATTCGCATCCACGACGACCATGTGCTCCGGCGCCAGCTCCTCAAAGCGCAGACCGCTCGGCTTGATCGCGACCAGGCCGCTCTCCCGGTCGCGCCCGCTGATGTTGCCGGATGTCCAGGTGACGAGGTTGTTTCTGGGCAGCTCGGCGTGCAGATCACAGACGATGCGACGCAATTCTTCCAGCATCAGCTTAGCCCTCGCGCTTCGTTGCGGATGGCGCGCAGACGCTTCATCACGTCGTTCTCGCCGCGCCCGAAATAGTCGTGCAGCGTGACGTATTCAGCATAGAGCCGGTCATAGACGGGCATATGCCCGGCAATCGGGCGAAAGACTTCGTCCTTGAGCTTGCCCATTTTCTCCGCCGCCGCCTGGATGTCCGGGTAAGCCCCGGCGGCGACCGCCGCGTGCATGGCGCTGCCGAGCGCCGGACCCTGCGTGCTGCCGATCACGCGGAATTCGCGCCCGGTCACGTCGGCGTAAATCTGCATCAGCAGCTTGTTCTTCTCTGGCAGGCCGCCTGCCGCGACGATCTCTTTGATTGGGACGCCGCTAGTCTCAAACGACTCGATGATCACGCGCGTGCCAAAGGCCGTCGCCTCGATCAGCGCGCGGTAAATGTCCGGCGCGCGTGTCGCCAGCGTCGCGCCGATCAGCAGGCCGCTGAGGTCCACATCGACCAGCACCGAGCGGTTGCCGTTCCACCAGTCGAGCGCCAGCAAGCCGTGCTCGCCGGGCTTCTGCTTGGCGGCTTCGGCTTCGAGGTACGCGTGCAGGTTCATCCCGGCGCGCTCGGCGGCGGCGTGGTACTCCGGCGGAACGGCGTTGTCCACAAACCAGGCGAAGATATCGCCCACCCCGCTCTGCCCGGCCTCGTAGCCGTAGAGGCCAGGGATAATGCCGCCATCGACGACGCCGCACATGCCGGGCACCTCGGCCAGCGTGTCGTCCATCACCATGTGGCAGGTGCTGGTTCCCATGATCATGACCATCACGCCGGTGTCGGTCACGCGCGCCGCCGGGACCGTCACGTGCGCGTCTACGTTCGCCACGGCGACCGCGATCCTCGGACGCAAGCCGGTCCAGCGCGCGGCTTCCTCGGTCAGTTCCCCGGCCTTGTCGCCCAGCGGGGCGAGGTCGCGCTTCATCTTGGTATCGACCACGTCGGCCAGATCGGGGTGCAGCGCGGCCAGATAGTCGCGCGCGGGGAACGTCCCATCCTGGTAAATCGCCTTGTACCCGGCGGTGCAGGTGTTGCGCGTCTCGACGCCGCTGAGCTGCCACACCACCCAGTCCGCCGCCTCGATCAGGCGCTCGGCAGCGTGATACACTTCGGGCGCTTCGTCGAGAATTTGCAGCACCTTGCTGAAGAACCATTCCGACGAGATTTTGCCGCCGTAGCGATCGAGCCAGCCCTTGCCCATCGCGCGTGCCGTGGCGTTGATCTTGTCCGCTTCGGGCTGGGCGGCGTGATGTTTCCACAGCTTGACCCAGGCGTGCGGGTTGTCGCGCCATTCCGGCAGGCGCATCAGCGGCGTGCCGTCGGCCAGGGTGGGCATCATGGTGCAGGCCGTGAAGTCAATCCCGATCCCGATCACGTCCGCTGGATCGACGCCACTCTGGCGGACCGCCTCGGGCACCGCCTGCTGAAAAACCGCGATATAGTCATCCGGGTTTTGCAGCGCCCACTCCGGCGGCAGCGCGACGCCGCTCCCCGGCAGCGCCCGGTCAATGACCCCGTCGCGGTACTCGTGGACGGCGCTGCCTAGCTCCGCCCCGTCGCTGACGCGCACCACCACCGCGCGCCCCGATTCAGTCCCAAAGTCAACTCCGACGGTGTATTTTTCCTGGGTCATAATACGGGATAGTCTCCTTAGAATGCGCCGACAGAGGGCTGTGCCAGGCGGGTGCGCCGCCCCCGCGCTGCCCCGCTAAACCAGTGGCCGGGTGCTCTGCCGCTCGACGAACTGCGGGTACAGCACGCGCTGGTGAACCGGCGTGTCCGGGTTCTCGACCAGCGTGATCAAATATTCGACGCTCTGCTCGCCGAGCGCAGCGAAATTCTGGCGGATGGTCGTCAGCGGCGGGGCGAAGTAGGCGGCTTCCGGCACGTCATCGAAGCCAACCACCGAGACATCGTCCGGCACGCCCAGCCCGTGCTCGCGCAGGGCTGCAATTGCGCCGAGCGCCATCTGGTCGTTGCCGACGACCAGGGCGGTAAACTGCGCGCCGGTGGCGAGCAGGCGGTGCGCCGCTTCGTACCCGCTGTGCGCTGTCCAGTCGCCTTCGACGGATAGCCCTGGCGTTAACCCCGCAGCCAGCAGTGTGTCCCGCCAGCTGGTGTGGCGCGCCTGCGCGCCGTACCAGGTCAGCGGGCCGCTGATCTCGACCATGTCGCGGTGCCCCAGGTCGATCAGGTGTTGCGTGGCGAGATAGCTGCCGTAACGCTGATCGATTACCACCGACGGCACCTTCGCCGACAGCTCGGTGTCAATCTGCACGAAAGGCACGTTGCCACAGACGCTCACCAGGTCGGCGTAGCTCACGCCGGCGACCGGCGCGATGAAGAGCAGCCCGTCCATCGCCTCGCCGCCCACGTCGATCACGGCCTGGCGCACTTCGTCGAGCGCCATACGTTCGGTTGTCGCGAGGCTGACGGTGTAGCCACGCCGCTTGGCCGTCTGCTCGATATTCATCACCATTTGGGCGGGGCCGTAAAAGGCGATGTCGTAGCTAACCACGCCAAGCGTGCACGAGCGGCGCGTCGCCAGGCTGCGCGCCGCCCGGTTGGGGCGGTAGTCCAGCTTGCGGATCGCGGTCAGCACGCGGCGGCGGGTGTCTTCCGAGACGTAGGGATGGTTGTTGACCACGCGCGAGACGGTCTGAGACGAGACGCCCGCCAACAGGGCCACGTCGCTCAGGGTGATGCGCTTGCCGTTATGTCTGTCCATGCGCGCCGGTTGCCATGCAAGCCGCAATTGCTGCGAAATCATTGCGCCGGGAACAAAAACTGTGAGAAATATTGATAACGCTAACATCATATCATATTGTTGAATCAACCGTCAAGCAGGCGCGGCGCGGGCGACGCCGCATCGTCCCGGCGCGTAGAAATACGCCCGCTATGAGCGCCGCCGTGCCGGGGGCTTGACGCCGCTCCAAAACCCGTTATATACTAGGGTCGTGTGTTTGCGCTAACATATCACTTTCCGCGTAAAACTTAGCTCTCCCGTAGGTTTTAGTTCTGCTGTTTTAGTCCGGCGGATTTTGCTATGGCTTCTTCTCTGCTGCGCGCGAACGGAATCGTTAAGCAGTTCCCCGGCACCCTGGCGCTCGATCACGCCCAGCTTGATCTGCGCCCCGGCGAGATTCACGCCGTCGTCGGCGAAAACGGCGCTGGCAAAAGCACCTTGATGAAAATCCTGTGCGGCGTCTATACCGCCGACGCCGGGGAGATTACCTTCGAGGAGCGCCGTGTCGCCCCGGCCTCGCCCCGCGAGGCGCTGGAATTGGGCATCGCCATCGTTCACCAGGAACTTAGCCTCGTCCCGCCGCTGACCGTCGCCGAAAACATCTTTCCCGGCCGCCTGCCCACCAACGCCCTCGGCATGGTGAAATTCGGCCAGTTGTTCCGCGATGCGCGCCGCGTCCTGGACGATCTGGAAGTCGCGGTCGATCCGCAGGCGCTGGTCAGCAACATCTCGATTGCCAACCAGCAGCTTGTCGAGATTGCCAAGGCGCTTTCGCAGGAATGTAAAGTTCTCATCCTCGACGAGCCGACCTCCGCCCTGACCGAGCGTGAGGTCGAAACCCTGTTCTCGCTGCTGCGCCGCCTGGCGGCGCAGGGTGTGGGCATCCTCTATATCAGCCACAAGCTGGACGAAGTCTTCCGGCTCTCAGATCGCATCACCGTGCTGCGCGACGGGCAGTACATCGGCACGCTCGAAACCGCCCAGGCCACCACCGACGACGTGATTCGCATGATGGTCGGGCGCGAGCTGGGCAATATGTACCCGGACAAAGCCGCCTCGATCGGCGCGCCGCTGTTCGAGGCGCGAGATGTGCGCCTGCCGGGCAGCGACGCCGCCAACAGTTTCGTGCTACACGCGGGCGAGATCGTCGGCGTGGCCGGGCTGATCGGCGCCGGGCGGACGGAGCTGGCGCGCGCCGTGTTCGGCGTGGACCCCATCGCGGGCGGGCAGCTTCTGCTCGACGGCCAGCCGGTCACGATCAGCTCGCCGAGCGAGGCGAACCAGCGCCGCATCGGCTACCTGCCTGAAGACCGCAAGGCAGCCGGGCTGTTCCTCGATATGTCGGTCAAGTGGAATATCGAGGCGGTTAACCGCCCGGCGGTGACGCGCTACGGCTTTGTCAACCCCCCGGCCGAGGCCGCGCTGGCGCGCGAATACGTCGAGCGGCTGGGGATCATGACGCCCAGCGTCGAGCAGGAAGTCCGCCGCCTGTCCGGGGGCAACCAGCAGAAAGTGCTGGTCGCCAAGTGGCTCGCCATCCACCCGCGCGTCTTCATCGTGGACGAGCCGACGCGCGGCGTGGACGTGGGCGCCAAGAGCGAGATTCACCACCTGCTGCGCGCGCTGGCGGACGAAGGCGTCGCGGTGATGATGATCTCATCGGAGCTGCCGGAAATTCTGGGGCTGAGCGACCGTATCCTGGTGATGCACAATGGCGCAATCGTCGCCAGCCTCGACGGGCGCACCGCCAGCGAAGAGCAGATTATGCAGTACGCCAGCGGCCAGATTGTGGCTGCCGGCTAAATACGTTTTTTAGCAGAGAGAAGCCCGCGATGATGGGAAAGCGATATGCAGAGATGGAAACAGTGTCGAATAAACCCACGCCAGCGGTAGGGACCGGCGTCATCCTCGACGCGATCAAGCAGGTGGTCCGCGCCCGCGAGTTTTTCCTGGTGCTGCTGATCATCCTGATCGCGATCGCCCTGCACCTGCAAACCGGGCACTTTGTCACCGGGCGCAACATGCGCGCGATTGCGCTCGGTTTCTCGGCGCAGGCGATCATGTCGGTCGGGATGGTGGCGGCGCTGGTAGCAGGCGGGTTCGACCTGTCGGTCGGCTCGGTGTATGCGATGGGCGGCGTGGTGACTGCCGTCGCCCTGCGCGAGGACATGGCGCTCGGCGGGCTGCCGATCGAGCTGGCGATGCTGGTTGGCGTGCTGGCAGGCGTCATCGCGGGGCTGATCAACGGCCTGCTGATCACCAAAGCCGGGATCAACCCGTTCATCACGACGCTGGGCATGATGAGCATCGCGCGCGGCGTCGGCTATGTGATCACCGAAGGCAGCCCGATCGCGCGCCTGCCGCGCGCGTTCTTCGAATACGGCCAGGGGCAGGCCGTGCTGGGCATCCCGAACGTGATCTTGATCGCGCTGGTGATCATCGTGATCGGAGACATCCTGATGCGCCGCTCCGCGCCGTTCCGCCAGATCTATTACGTGGGCGGCAACCAGGACGCGGCGCGGCTGTCCGGCATCAACGTCGATCGCGTGAAAATCGGCGTTTTCACGCTGTCTGGGATGCTGGCGGCGCTGGCCGGGGTGCTGTCGGTGTCGCGCTTCACCGTGGCCGACCCCGGCACAGGCATGGGCTTCGAGCTTCAGGTGATCGCCGCCTGCATCATCGGCGGCGCCAGCCTGAACGGGGGCAAGGGGACGGTGCTTGGCGCGCTGCTGGGCTTGATCTTCGTCGGATTCATCAATAACGGTATGGTGCAACTGCGCGTCGCCGTGTACTGGCAGAACCTCGTCATGGGCGTGATTCTGCTGATCGCGGTCGGCTCGGATGTCCTCAGCCAGCGCCTGCGCGCGCGCCCGCGCGCCCGGAAGACGAGCGTCTGAGCCAGCGCGCAATCGCTTCGTTCGCTCCACAAGGTCCGTTCCGGCCTTGCGCCGGTGAGGATAACAGACAGTTAAGGAGAGATGGAGAGGATTCTTATGAACCGTCGCGAATTCCTGAAGAACAGTGCTCTGGCCGCCGCCGCCGCCGCGATTCCGGGAGGCATGCGCAAAGCCGCCGCGCAGTCCGATCAGCTCTACTACATGGTTACATTCGTCTCCGGCATCGACTACTGGAAAGACTGCTATCGCGGCATGCAGGACGCCGCCGAGTTCCTGGGCGTGAATGTCGAGTACACCGGCACGCCGGAGAACGACATCACCGCCGAGGTGCGCGTCTTCGAAGAGGTCGCCGGCCAGAACCCTGCCGGTATTCTGGCGACGATCATCAACCCGGACGCTTTCATCGAAGCGATCAACAACGCGATTGACGCGGGCACGCCGGTCGTCTGCTTCGACGCCGACTCGCCGCTTAGCAAGCGGTACAGCTTCGTCGGCACCGGCAACTACTACGCGGGCGTCGTGGCCGCGCGCTATCTTGGGCCGCTGGTGGGCGAAGGCAAGGTCGCGATCTCCAGCGTCGCCGCGCAGTTGAACCATGTCCAGCGCCGTCAGGGCTTCATCGACACGCTGGCCGCCGAATTCCCCACCGTCGTAACCGCCGACAACCTGATCATCGACGACCAGAACAACTCCACGACCGCCGCCGAGAAGATGTCCGCCCTGCTGATCGCCGAGCCGGAGATCAAGGGCATCTTCGCCACCGACGCGCTTGGCGCGGTTGGCGTGGGCCAGGCCGTGCGCGAAGCGGGCCTCAGCGGGCAGCTTCCGATCATCGGCTTCGACTACGACGAGGGCACGCTCGACCTGATCGACAGCGGCGAGCTGAGCGCGACGCTGGCCCAGGGCACCTGGCAGATGGGCTTCTGGGGGCTGATGATGCTCTACGCCGTCCGCAACGGCCTGATCAAGTCGGTCAGCGACTGGCAGGCGGCCGGCATCTCGCCGCTGCCGCCGAACGTCGATACCGGCGTGGTGGTCATCACCGCCGACAACAGCCAGTACTGGCGCGCCTCGTAGCCCTGGCGACTTTTCGCCTGCCCTGTGTGCACCGGCCCGCGACCTCCCGGTCGCGGGCTTTCTTTTGGAGCCTGCCGGGACTCGGCGCGTCGCGGCTTGCCCGCTTGCCCCTGAGTTTGTCTATAATCTCGGTAACTTGCCCGGCACTCTGCGCTTTTGGCCCGCAATGAACATTCAGGGGTAGGCATGAGCTTCTGGCGCGATTTCCCCGGCCCGAACGCGGCATATATTCTTGATCTCTACGAACGCTATCGGCAGGACCCGGCGTCGGTCGATGCTGACACGCGACGCGCGTTCGAGCGCTGGGCGCCCCCGGTCGACGGGGCTGCTCGCCGGGACGGCACGCTCGCGCCGGAAGGCGTCGCGCTGGACCAGGCGGTCGGCGTGGCGAACCTGGCGAACGCGATCCGCACCTATGGACACCTGGCCGCGCAGCTTGACCCGCTTGGCAGCGAGCCGCTCGGCGACCCAATGCTCAGTCTCGACGCGCACGGGCTGACTGAGGACGCCTTGCGCGCGCTACCGGCGAGCCTGGTCAGCGGCCCGGCGGCTGAGAACGCGGCCAACGCTCACGAAGCGATCCTGGCGCTGCGGCGGATTTACTCCTCGACGATTGGGTACGACACCAACGATATTCGCATCTGGGAAGAGCGCGACTGGCTGCGCGAGGCGATTGAGTCGCGACGCTACTCGGTCGAGCGCCAGCCGATCAACCCGGCGGCGATGCTCGACCGCCTGACGCAGGTCGAGGTCTTCGAGCAATTTCTGCACCGTATCTTCCCCGGCAAGCACCGCTTTTCGATCGAAGGGCTGGACATCATGATCCCGATGATCGACGAGCTGCTATGCGTCGCGGCGGAAGCGGGCACGCGCCGCATCTCAATCGGGATGGCGCATCGCGGGCGGCTGAACGTGCTGGCGCACATCCTCAACAAGCCCTACGCGCAAATCCTGGCCGAGTTCAAAGACCCGGTGCAAGGGCGGCACTTCCGCGAGGACCTGGGCTGGACCGGCGACGTGAAGTATCACCTGGGCGGCGAGCGCAGCCCGCAAAGCGGCGCCGAGTGCGATCTGGCCGTGACGATGGCCCCCAACCCCAGCCACCTTGAAGCGGTCAACCCGGTCGTGCTCGGTATGGCGCGCGCCGGTGGGACCGACGCCAGCCAGCCAGGCGAGCCGCGCTTCGACCCCAGCCTGACGCTGCCGCTGCTCATTCATGGCGACGCCGCCTTCCCCGGCCAGGGCGTCGTCGCGGAGACGCTGAACCTGTCACGCCTGCCCGGCTACTGGACAGGCGGCGCGATTCACATCATCGCCAACAACCAGCTCGGCTACACCACCCTGCCGGAAGACGCGCGCAGCACGTATCACGCCAGCTCGCTCGCCAAAGGCTTCAAAATGCCAATTGTCCACGTCAACGCCGACGCCCCCGAAGCGTGCATCGAGGTCATCCGGCTGGCGGCAGCCTACCGGGCGCGCTTCCGCAAGGACTTCGTGATCGACCTGATCGGCTACCGGCGCTATGGACACAACGAAGGCGACGAGCCGAGCTTCACCCAGCCGCTGATGTACGAGACGATCCGCCGCCACCCGACCGTCCGCGAGCTATGGGCCGATACTCTGGCCGAGCGCGGGATCATCGGCGTGGAGGAGGCCGCCGAACGTGTCCGCCAGGGCATGGCGGCGCTGCAAGAAGTCTATGACGCGCTCGACCCGGAGGCGGCCTTGCAGGAGCCATACCCCAGGCTGGCGCCGCCCGGCACGGCGCGGCGCGTCAACACGACATTCGCGCTCGACGACCTGCACGCGCTGAACGAGTCGCTGCTGACTCTGCCGGACGGCTTTGCGCTGCATCCCAAGCTGGTGCGCATGATGGACCGGCGGCGCGAGGCGCTCCACGCCGACGACGAGCCGGTCGTCGATTGGGCGACCGCCGAAGAGCTGGCGCTGGGCACGATCCTGGCCGGGGGCGTCCCGATCCGCTTCACCGGGGAAGATACCGAGCGCGGCACTTTCAACCAGCGCCACGCAGTCTTTCACGATATCAACACCGGCGCGACCTACACTCCGTTGCAAGCCATTCCCCAGGCGAAAGCGGCGTTTGAGATTCACAACAGCCCGCTCAGCGAGAACGCGGTGCTCGGCTACGAGTACGGCTACAACATCCAGGAGCCGGGCCGGCTGGTGCTCTGGGAGGCGCAGTACGGTGACTTTATCAACGCCGCGCAGGTCGTGGTGGACGAGTTCATCACCTCGGCGCGCGCCAAATGGGGCCAGACGCCGTCGCTGGTGCTGCTGCTGCCGCATGGCTACGAGGGCGCCGGGCCAGACCATTCCAGCGCGCGGCTGGAGCGGTTTCTGACGCTGTCCGCCGAGAATAACCTGCGCGTCGCCAACCCGACCACGCCTGCCCAGTTCTACCACCTGCTGCGCCGCCAGGCGCTGCTGCTTGAGACCGATCCGCTGCCGCTGGTCGTGATGACCCCCAAGAGCCTGCTGCGCCACCCGCTGGTTGCCTCGACGATGCGCGAGCTGGCCGAGGGCCGCTGGCACCCGGTGCTCGCCGACCCGCGCACCGACGACGATCCTGCCGCGATCCGGCGGTTGTTCCTGTGCAGCGGCAAGGTCTATATCGACCTGATCAGCAGCGAGCAGCGCGCCCAACATCCGGAAGTCGCGATCGTGCGCGTCGAGCAGCTCGCCCCATTTCCGGCGGACGATCTCGCGCCGGTGCTCGCCCGCCTGCCCGCGCTGGAAGAAGTCGTGTGGGTGCAGGAGGAGCCGCAGAACATGGGCGCGTGGGACTTCGTCGCGCCGCACCTGCGCGCGCTGAGCGCCAATCGCTGGCCGCTGCGCTATGTCGGGCGCGCGGCCAGCTCCAGCCCGGCGGAAGGCTCGGCGGCGTGGCACGCGGCCAACCAGGCGCTGTTGCTCCGCCAGGCGTATGACACGGGGCCGGACGAGATCGCGGACGATTTCATCATCAGCTAAGCCATGATCCACTGACGACCTGACTGCGAGGGAGTTGCACCATGCCGACCGAGATTAAAGTGCCAGACCTGGGGGAATCGATCGTCGAGGCGACCCTCGCGGAGTGGCTGAAGGCCGTAGGCGACCCGGTCAAAGCCGGTGAGCCGGTGCTGACGCTGGAAACGGACAAGGTCGATCTTGAAGTGGGCGCCACCAAAGACGGCGTGCTGGCCGAGATCCGGGTTGAGCGGGGTACCGACGTCAAGGTAGGCGACGTGGTCGGCCTGATCGACGAGTCGGCTGCGCCCGCCGAGCAGAAACCGGCTCCCCCTGCCGAAAAGCCGGCGTCTGCCGCACCAGGCGAGGAAGCGCCACCCGCCGAAGGCCGCGCTGAGGACGGTGTGGAGCCGCAAGGGCCGGGTCGCGTCTCGCCCGTTGCGCGGAAGCTGGCCGAGGAAAAGGGCGTCGATCTGGCGCAAGTGCACGGCAGCGGCGCGCACGGTCGCGTCACCAAAGAAGATGTCGAGCGACATCTCGCCGCCGCCGAAAAACCGGCTGCTGAATCCGCCGCCGCCGAGAAACCCGCCCCCCCGTCCCGTCCTGCCGCCACCGCGCCCACACCTGCGACGGCTGACGGGACGCGGCGCGAGGAGCGCGTCCGCATGTCGCGCCGCCGCCGCACGATCGCGGAGCGGCTGGTCGAGGCGCAGCGCACCGCCGCCATGCTGACGACCTTCAATGAGATTGACATGAGCGCGATCATGGCTCTGCGCGCGCGCCGCAAAGACGCCTTCAAAGAGCGTCACGGCGTCAGCCTGGGGCTGACCTCGTTCTTCGTCAAGGCGGCGGTCGGCGCGCTGAAGGCCTTTCCGCGCCTCAACGCCGAGATCGACGGCGACGAGATGGTCCTCAAGCGGTACTATGATATCGGGATCGCGGTTGGCGCGGAAGACGGGCTGGTCGTCCCGGTGCTGCGCGACGCCGACCGGATGTCCTTCGCCGCGATTGAGCAGAAAGTGCGCGAGTACGTCGAGCAGTCGCAGGGCGGCACGCTCTCGCTCGAAGACTTGCGCGGCGGGACATTCACGATCACCAACGGGGGGGTGTTCGGCTCGCTGCTCAGCACGCCGATCCTCAACCCGCCCCAGGTTGGCATCCTCGGCCTGCACAAGATCGAAGACCGCCCAATCGCGGTCAACGGGCAGGTCGAGATTCGCCCGATGATGTACGTCGCGCTGAGCTACGATCACCGCATCGTGGACGGGCGTGAGGCGGTGCAGTTCCTGGTCCGCGTCAAGGAGCTGGCGGAAGACCCGGAGACGCTGCTGATCGAAGGATAAGCGCGGCGACGCGCTCATGTGGAATGCGCTCGCGCGCCTCGACCGGCGGCGAGCGTTTTGTTCCGGTGATCTTGCGCTTGCTCATGCGAGAGGAAACCTGATGTCAGAGTGGAAGAAGGCGGTCGCGCAGGTCGCCAGCAACGTCGAGGATCACTACGACCTGTTGAAGCTCCGCCTGCGCGAGAAGCTCGGCATTGGCCCGGTCCACCTCCTGACCTACCTGGGCTATGGCACGCCGACCGAGCTGATCCTGCGCGGGCGGGCGGTCGCCGATCACGATGTGTCCCCCGCGACCGAGAACGACACGATCTGGCAGAATCTGCTCAACATGTACCGGCGCTTCACCACGCGTGAGATTCCGTACGCCCAGGTGCGGGCGCGCTTCGGAGAGCTGGAGCAGACGGTCCAGGCCGACGAGGAAGGCTTCTTCCGGGTGCATTTCATGCTCGACGCGCCGCTGCCGCCCGGCTCGATGTGGCACACGATCGCGCTGGAGCTGATCGACTACGCCGATCAGGGCGGGGCGCGGGGGTCGGGCAGCGTGCTGGTGCCCCCGCCCGCCGCCCAGTTCGGCGTAATCAGCGATCTGGACGACACGGTCCTGCGGACGGATGTGCTCGATTTCGTCAAGATGGCGCGCAACACCTTTCTCAACAACGCTCACACCCGCCTGCCCTTCGCCGGCGTCGCGGAGTTTTACCGCGCGCTCCAGCGCGGGACCGCCGGCTCCTTCAACCCCATCTTCTACATCTCAAACAGCCCGTGGAACCTGTACGATCTGCTGGTCGACTTCTTCGAGGTGCGCGAGATCCCGCTGGGGCCGATGTTTCTGACCGACCTGGGGCTGACCGGCGAGCACTTCTTCCGGCGCGAGCCGGTCGAGCACAAGCTGGAGCACATCGTCGGACTGCTGGAGACCTACCCCGGCTTGCCGTTCATTCTGATCGGCGACAGCAGCGAGACAGACCCCGAAATCTATCACCAGGCGGCGGTCGAGCATCCGGGGCGGATCCGCGCGATCTACATCCGCGATGTGACGAGCGAGGCGCGTGATACCGAGGTGCAAGCCATGATTCGCGAGGTCAAGCGTGCGGGATCGGAGATGGTCGTGATCCCGGACACGCTCGCCGCCGCGATGCACGCCGTCGAGCGCGGGTTTATTTTGGCCGATACGCTCCGCGCGATCGCCGAGGAAACCGGCGAGGATAAGCGCGCGCCAGACGGCCTGGAGGCATTGATCGACGCGCTGGGCGATACGCCTTCCACGCCGTAGACCGGTATTTGTCGCCTCTCTAAGCGGAAAACGGCCCAGGTCGCCTATGCCAGGATCGTCCACCTGGTCCATGCTGCCCGTCTCGATACGCTCTATTCTCTGTACAAGAGGAGTTGCGGGCCTGGGGCGCAGGACTCCTCGCGAGAGCGAAGTTGAGAGGAAGGGAGACACCGATGAGCGTTTTGACCCGCATCACTGAGGGTATGGAAGTTTTCGACCGGACCGGCGACAAGATCGGCGAGGTTGACTACGTGTATTTCGGCGACGACAACCCGGCCACGCCGGAAGTCGAAGCCGCGACCCCGTCGGACCGCGATCCGCGTGAGGATACGATCGTCGATGTGGTGGCCGAGGCGTTCACCGTGGACGACATGCCGGAGGAGCTGCGCGAGCGCCTGAAGATGCATGGCTTCATCAAGCTGAGCACGGGCCTGCTGCGCTCCGACCGGTATATCATGCCCGATCAAATCGCGAGCGTAACCGCAGATAAGGTTCACCTCAACGTCGCGCTGGACGAGCTGGCGCAGACCTAGCGGTACGCTCGCCACTCCCTGGTCACGCCGACCGGCCCGCGATCGCCTGGGGCCGGTCTTTTATTGCGCGTATCCGGGCGGGTCATCTGGCCCATAACGCCATCCCACCTGTGACCTAGCGAAAAACCCGCCAGTGCCCTCATGATCGAACTGCCGAGGGCGCATACAGTAAACGGTAGAGCACAGCTTCTGCTGTGCATCATGCATGATAGGCTGCTCTGGGGCAGCCGAGGGAAGCGCCTTCGCCCTGACCTCTTTGATCGCCCAGGCGCTCCCGCTCAGACGCTGCCCCTTCATTGCGTACCACCAGGTTAGCCTCACCGGGCCAGCCTGAGACCGAGTTGAAAACGGGAGCTTCGCTGAAAGCGAGACCTAAGAGGGCATAGGAGGTCGATCATGTCGTGGATTCTGCTCATTCTCCTGGTCGTGCTGCTGCTGGCTGCGCTGCCCGCCTGGCCGTACAGCCGGGGCTGGGGCTATTACCCCAGCGGCGCGCTGACCCTGCTGCTGATCATTCTTCTGCTTGTGCTGCTGCTCTAAGCAGCGGCGTCGCCGTAACAGGTTCCAGGCGCGCCACGCACGCCTGGAACCGCTCTCGAATGACACAAGGAGGCTTCGATGCAACCGCTTGTACTATCAGCCGGAACGCTGACCGGTGACAAGATTCGCAATCCGCAAGGTGAAGACCTGGGGTCGCTTAAGGAAATCATGCTCGACGTGGGCACCGGGCACATCGCCTACGCCGTAGTCTCGTTCGGCGGCTTCTTAGGTATGGGCAACAAGCTGTTCGCCATCCCGTGGCGGATGCTGACGGTCGATACCGAGAACAAGGAGCTGGTGCTCGACGTGGACAAATCGGTCCTCGAGAACGCGCCCGGCTTCGACAAGGATAACTGGCCGAACTTCTCGGACCGCACCTGGGGCACCCAGATTTACTCGTACTACAACTACGACCCGTATTGGGAGTAGACCCGGCGGGTCTGTCCCGCGCCGCGCGGCAGCACGCTCCGGCGCTGTGCAAGAAGACCACCGGCGCCCTGCTTTCAGAGCGCCGGTGGTGTTACTTTGGAAACCTATATGGAGCTGCGTCAGCCAATCAGGAGCGACTGGGCGCCGTCAATCCACATCTCGGTCCCGGTGATGTGACTGGAAGCGTCGGAAGCGAGAAAGAGGACCAGATCGGCTACCTGAGCGGCGCTGCCGGGCCGCCCGTCGGTCAGCGGGATCGCGCCTTCCGGGTACTCTACCGGCTCGCGCGCCTCCTCCAGATCGATCTTCTCCATGTTTTCCTCGATGTTGGTGTCGATTGCGCCGGGGCAGATAACGTTTACGCGAATGCGGTGCTTCGCCAGCTCAAGCGCCATCATCTTTCCGAAGGCGACTTGACCGGCTTTGGTGGTAGCATAGGCCGACGCGCCCGCGTTGCTGAACACGCGCGTCCCGTTGATCGACGACGTGATGATCACCGAGCCGCCGCGCGCCTTCAGCAGCGGGACCGCGTATTTGAGCGTGAGAAAGGTCCCGCGCATGTTCACGTCGAAAACCTGATCCCAGTCCTCCGGCTCCAGGTCTTCAATCGGCGCCCAGGTCCCGTTGATCCCGGCGTTGGCGAAGACAATATCCAACCGGCCCCACCGCTGTTCGACCTGGCGGTAGGCGCGCTGCATATCCTCAACCAGCGAAATATCGGCGGTGATCCCCATCGCTTCGCCGCCAGCCCGCTCGATCTCGGCGACGACGGCGCTCACCTCATCCTGCGAGCGACTCAGCGCCGCAATCCGCGCCCCAGCGCTCGCCAGGCGCTTGGCCGCTGCCCGGCCGATCCCCGATCCGGCGCCTGTCACCAGCGCGACTTTGCCCGTGACTTCCATTGCGATGTTCCCTCCTTTGAATAAGCGGAATCAAGCTCAGCGCGCGGTCAAGCCAGCGCCCCGTCGCCGTCTATGGCGTCGCGCAGCGCGCCCAGCGGGTCCGCGCCCGCCGCGACCAGAACCTCGCGGGCGCGGTCACATGACCGCGCCCGTTCGATGCCGCGCGCGGTAACAATCTGACCGGCAATCGCCGCGATGCGCCCGTCCGCGGCAAGAACGGTATGTTGCACGCGACAGCCCTCGACCAGGTGTAGCGCGTTCTCCGCCAGCCGATCGACCAGCCCTTCCACCGCTGCTTCGCGCGCCTGCTCATTCGCCAGATCAGCAGCCTGCCATGCATAGTTGCGCCACAGGTCCTGCGCCAGCAGCCTCAGGCTGTTCGCCAGCCGCCGCCGGGCCGCCGGATTCTCCTCCATCAAGCGCGCGTGGTCATGCGGCAGAATGGCGCGCTTCTCCATTACGCGAACGGAGCGCGGCGCGGGCACGAATTGCTCCGTCCGGCCCGGACCGGCGGCGGTCGTAACCGTCGCGTATCCTTCCATGACCCCATGACCATCAAAGTAAATGTCCTGCACCAGCCCCAGCGAGCGCCCGTCACGCAAAATCAACCGCGTGCCGCGCCGGATGTTTTCGCGCTCGAAAACCCGGCGCACGGCCAGCAAATTGACTCCCTCGGTCAGCATGGCGGCGTTGTGCGCCTGGATGCCTTCGGTCGTGACCAGGTGAATCCCGCTCCAGGGCAACATGCGCGCCTCGATCCGCCAGCGCGGGTCGACTAAAAAGGCCAACACCTGGTTCTGGTCCTGGTCAAACACGATGTCATGCACGTATCCGAGAATCGCGCCGGTATCCCGCGCGGTAATCGGCTTGTTGAGGAGCTGCTGCCCTCTAAACAGACAACTGGCCGGCATTTATGGCTCCCATACGGTTGCTGAGGTTACGGTCGGCTCTCTGCGCTTCATCCCATCCGAGAGCAGTCACTGGCTGAAGCAAACAGCCATTCAGCATCTGCCCGCTGTCAGAGCATCTCAGAACATGCGCGCGGCGCAGGCGGATCAGGCGTCGAACGGACACCGCCGCGCGTAGGTGCTACGCGCGGCGGCAATACTTCTCTGGCACACCGGAGCGTGTCAGACTAGAGCTTGCACGGTTACTCGCCGCTTAGGTAACAACACGACGGCCGAACAGCAGCGAGACGATGAACAGCACCAGGAAAATCACGAACAGGATTTGCGCGATACCGGTCGCCGCCCCGGCGATGCCGCCGAAGCCGAACAGCGCCGCAATCAGCGCAACAATCAGGAAAAACACCGCCCAACCCAACATCTCGTACCTTCCTTTCGGTTATACCGTTCACCGGGTCATCGCCCGGAGACAGCTTGCAGTCTTACTTTGCCCTGCGATGTGATTAGAGTTTAGGGGATTGAGCAGCGCCAGGCATGAGGTAGCTGGGGGATTTATCGCTAGGACACGTGCAGGGACGCCGCATGGGTCAGATGGTGGATGACGCGCGCCGCCGCCATCTCGCAGCGGGGTATAGCGGCGGCGCACAGGCAGAGCCAGGTGATAGTTTTTATGTCAGACGCCGATCAACGATCCAGACGGGCCGCCCACTCGCGCAACGTCGCGTCGGTCGGTGCGGCGGTCGCGCCGCCGACCGCCGTCACCGAAATCCCGCCACAGATATTGCCGTAGCGCGCGCACGTTTCAAGCGGCGCGCCCGCCACGACCCAGCCGTAGAGAAACCCGGCGTTGAAACTGTCGCCCGCGCCGGTCGTGTCCACCACCGGCCCGGCGTCGATCGCGGGAGAGTGATGGATCGTGCCGTCGTGCGCGATCCACGCGCCGTTCGCACCGTCTTTGACCACCGCGATCCTGACCCAATCCATCAGGATTTCGAGCGCGCTCTGGACGGCGGTGGTGCCGGTGATCTGCATCGCTTCGCGCGCGTTCGGCATAAAGATGTCGATCTTGTCGAGCAGCTCGCGCCAGGCGCAGATGCTGTACAGGTCCGGCATATCCTGGCAGTCCATCGAGATCGTCGCGCCCTGCCCGCGTGCGACACGCGCCATCTGCTCCAGCCGCGTGTTGGACCACACCGCGCCCAGATGAAGATGCTTGAAATCGCACCCCGCCATCTGCGCCAGCCAGTAATCATCCTGATCCGGCGGCAGGGGATCGACGTAGGTCACGAACGCGCGCTCGCCCTGGTACGGGATTGCGGTTGAAATCCGCCGGAAGGGCCGGTCGAGATCGCGCGCCAGGGCGAGGTCCAGCCCTTCTTCGACGGCAAGCTGGCGCACGAACTGGCTGTAGCTGTCCGTGCCGAAGCTCGACGACCATCCGACGCGGACGCCCAGACGGTGCAGCGCGACCGCCGTAATGAACAGCGCCCCGCCAGTGGCGGTCAGGCCCTGGCTAAAAATCTCACGGCCCAGCACCGGGAACTCTGGCAGACCGGTGAAAATCAGATCGAAGAAGTAATCGCCCGGCAGGAAGATATCATACGCGGCGCGCATCAGGTCCACGCTCCGATATGCTCGCGGTGCGCTTCCATATAATCGGCCACCAGCTGCCCGGCCAGCGCGTAGGACCCGACCAGCGGGTGCGCGGCCAGCGCCTCGACCGCCAGCCCGCGATCGCGCTGCAAGATCGCCTCTACCGCCAGCCGCTCGTATCGCTTAACGGCCCGCATCAGCAGATATTGCGCCTCCGGCACCTCGCCGATGGCAATCGGCTGCACGCCGCGCCCGTCCACATTGCAGGTGATCTCCACCACGTCGTCGGGCGCAAAGCCGGCGATCGCGCCCCGGTTCGGGACGTTGAGCGCAATCCGCAACGGGCGGTCCTGAGTCAGCGCCAGCCCGGCGCGCAGCGCGACACCCGCGTAGCCGCCCACTTCGGCCTGCGCGTGATGCGGGGGCCGGGTCCGTTCGGTCGGATGCAAGCGTTCCTCGCGCAGCGCCGCGTCGCTCTCGGCGTAAGCCATATAGCTGGCGCTCCGGCGCTGGTTGTAGGCATCGTAAGCGCGCAGCGCGGCGGCGGGCGGCAGCTCGCGCAGCGTGGGGAACAGGTCGCGATTCAGCAGCTCGACTTCCTCGCCGCGCGTCAGCTCCTCGGCCTGAATGCGCTCGACGGCCACGTCCCGGTAGTAGTAGTAAAAGAGGTACTCGTTCAGGAACATCCCGATGCGACGCACGAGATCAACGTCAAAAAAGCGCAGGTGCGTGTCGTTGATGAACGCATCATCGTCCAGCAACTGGCCTAGCACATCGCGTCCCTCGACCGTCGCCGCGCGCGCCCAGGAAAGATGGTTGAGGCCGAAGACCTCGGTCTTGACCTCGTCCACCGGGCGGCTCAGCCAGCGCGCGATGTCGTGCTGCGCGGTGTTGGCGCTATCGCAGATCCCGATCACGCGCGGGTAGCCCGCCGCCAGCAGCGCCTGCGCGACCAGCCCGGCAGGGTTCGTGAAGTTAAACGTCCAGGCGCGCGGGGCCAGCGCCTCAGCCCGCTGCGCGATCTCGATCAGCGCCGGCACGTTGCGCATCGCCATCGCGAAGCCGCCCGGCCC
Source organism: Aggregatilineaceae bacterium (assembly GCA_035325905.1). Lineage (GTDB taxonomy): Bacteria > Chloroflexota > Anaerolineae > Aggregatilineales > Aggregatilineaceae > DYGX01. The sequence continues at coordinate 29,039 of DAOKYY010000034.1, forward strand.
CGTTGTCTCCTGGCCCAGAATGCCACGGCGCAGCGCGATCCGCTCGTCCAGCACGCGCCCGCGCTCGAACCCCACCCGGATCGTCGTCACGATGATCGACGCATCGCGCAGCGCCTCGTCCAGCGCCGTCGTTTGGTGGATGCGAAACGGCGCCCCCGCCTGGCGCGCGATCTCCTCGCAAAGCGGCGTCAGCGCCGCCAGCCGCGCGGGATCGATGTCCATCAGCCAGACTTCACGCAAATCCAGATCGTGGGCGAAGGCCAGCGCCCCGCGCACGAACTCCGGCGAGCGAACGCTCCCGCCACCGATCAACGCGAGCTTCATCAGCACTGCACTCCCTCTATTGTTTGACGCCGCCCATGGCAATCCCCGCGACAAAGTACCGCTGGAGCAGCAGGAACAGGACAAGCATCGGGATCGTCGCCAGAAAGGACCCCATCATCAGCAGGTTCATCGGCGTCCGCCGCTCGCCTTGCAGCAGCGCGATCCCGATGGTCACGACGCGCGTATCCGCCGTGCTGGACACCACCAGCGGATACAGAAAATCGTTCCACGCCGCCTGAACGGTGATCACTGCGAAAGCCGCCAGCGCGGGCGCGGACAGCGGCAGGGCAATGTGCCACAGCACGCGCAGCGGGCTGGCTCCGTCGATGATCGCCGCCTCCTCGATCTCCAGCGGGATTTGCAGAAACGCCTGCCGCAGCAAGAACAGCGCGAACGCGCTGAACATCCCTGGCACGATTAATGCGCGAAACGAGTTCAGCCAGCCAAGCTGCCGGATCAGAATGTACTCCGGGATCAGGATCGCCTGGAAGGGCACCATCAACAACCCCAGGCACATCGCGAAGATCACATCGCGCCCCGGAAATTTGAACCGCGCGAAGCCATACGCCGCCAGCGAGCTGATCACCAGCTGCCCGAGCGTCCGGCCAATAGTCACGATAGCCGAGTTTAACAGATAGCGGTTGAAATCTGGAGATGTGTCGTACAGCTCGCGCAGGTTCGCGCCGCAAACCGGGTTTTCGGGCAGCCAGCGCACCGGGAGCTTGTTCAGTTCGATGTCCGGCTTGCACGCGGTCGAGACCATCCACACGAACGGCATCAGCATCACCACGGCGCCCAACGTCAGCGCCGCGTAGAGCGCCAGGCGGATCGCCAGCGGCGTCGCGCCCGGCGGAGAAGGTCGCAAGAGCGCCGCCCGGATCATGCTTCACCTGCCTCGTAATACACCCAGACGCGCTGCGCCCGCAGCTGGAACAGCGTCACTACCAGAATCATCAGGAATAGCACCAGCGCGATCGCCGAGGCGTAGCCGTATTCCGAAAACGTAAAGGCGCGCCGGTAGAGGTAGTAGGAAAGCGTCGTCGCGCTGCCGCCCACCCCGCCCGGCACAATTCGCAGCGTCATCACATAGACCTGGTCGAAGATCTGGAACCCGTTGATAACGGCCAGCACAATCACCAGAAAGGTGGTAGGCGACAGCAGCGGAAGCGTCACGTGCAGGAACCGCTGCCAGCGGTTCGCCCCGTCGATCCGCGCCGCCTCGTATAGCTCCAGCGGGATGGTCTGCAAACCTGCCAGAAACAGGACCATATCAAAGCCAAGCCGCTGCCAGATCGCCACCACGGCAATCGGGATCAGCACCAGGCCCGGCTCGACGAGCCAGCGGGTTTCGCCCAACCCAAACGGCTCCAGCAGCCTGCTGAGCACGCCGTAGCGCGGCTGGAACACGCTTGACCAGACAATCGAAGCCGCCACGGTCGAGGTGACAACTGGCAAGAAAAAGATCACGCGGTAGAGGCCCCGGCCCCGCAGCGGCTGGTTGAGCATCGCGGCGACCGCCAGCGCGAGGACGACCTCTGCCGGGACGATCAGCGCGAGCAGCTTCAGCGTGTTGAGAAACGCCTGGCGAAACGCCGGGTCATCGGCCAGCCGGGTGAAGTTGTCGATGCCAATGAACTGGGGCGGCCGGAGCGCATTCCACTCCTGAAAGGATGTGAAGAACGCCATCAAGACCGGGATGCCAAAGAAGAACATCAGCCCCAGCACGTTCGGGGCGACCAGCGCCATGCCCCACAACGCCTTGCGCCGGGTCAGCGGCGTGGGTCCAAGCCATTTCAATAAGGTTGAAGTCATAGGCTATTCGGTCGTGAGGCCACTGGACGATCGCCGCACGCTCCGGGGGTAGAATCGCTGGGGAGCAGCGCAGCCACTCCCCAGCCAACAGGCGAAAACACGCGGTGCGGACGGGCTTATTCGACGACGTATTCGTCGACGACGGCGCAGGCCGCTTCCACCGCATCCTCAACCGGAATGCCCAGGTCAAAGATGCTGACCACGATTTCGGTGTTGATCGCGTCCCAGATCTCACCAAAGACGGTCACACCCTGCGAGTCTTTGCTGGCGTCCACGTACGCCTGGATGTTCTTGCCGACATCGCCGAACGAGTCAATCCAGAGCTGCTGTAGCTCAGGCGAGGGGTTGGCGGGCGCGACATTGCCACCCTCGGCAAAGTAACGCTGGCCCTCGTCGCTGGCGAGAAACAGGATCAGGTTCGCGGCCAGATCGGGGTTCTCGGTGCGCGCCGACGCGACGTATCCGACGGAATGGACGATCGAGCGGCTGAGACCGGTCTCCGGGTGCTTGGGAAGCTGGACAATATCCCAGTCAAACGGGATCTCTTCGACGGCCTGGCTGAGCTTCCACGAGCCGGCGGCGACCATCGCCAGATGACCCGACGCAAAATAAGCGAACGCGTCATCGGGTGAGGCCCCACCCTGAATCGAGACACTCGGCATCACGCCTTCGTCATAGAGGCCCTTAAGGAAGTTCAGCGCCTCAATGCTCGCCGGGTCACGCAGCGTGCACGTGGTCCGCGCGGAATCGATCACCGGGACCACGCCCGCCGACGCGATCCAGTTCGGATAGCCCGCCTGGTACTCGGCGTAGACTGAGGCGCCATAGACGTCGTTTTCAGGATCGGTCAGGGCGCGAGCCGCCGCCGCGAAGTCGTCCCACGTCCAGTCGGCCGTCGGATACTCGAGGCCAGCAGCGTCGAACATTTCCTTGTTGTAGAAGATGGCGATGGAGTCCCAGTTCACGGGCAAGGCGTACAGATCGCCATTTTCAGCGCGATAGGGATCGACCATCCCGCTTCCCCATACCGTGGAGTCGACACCGTATTCATCGAGATACGGTTGCAGGTTCAGCAGAACGTCGTTCTCCATATAGAAATGGACGTAGGTCTGAGACATGGTAAAAACGTCGGGCAGCTCTCCCCCGGCGGCGTTGGTCGCCATTAAATCCCAGTACTGGCCCCAGGGCTGGACCTGGAGATCGACCTCGGCGCCAGAGCAGTAATCGGCGACCCACTGGTCAATCGCGGTGCCAATAATATCAGCCCAAACCTGATCCCAGACCCACATGGTCAGCTCGCCCGGCTCTTCGCAGGGCTGCGCGGGGATCGTCGCATCGCCGCCTTCCTGCGCGAAGGCCGGAAACGCAGCCAACATCAGCGAGAGAATGAGCATTACGGATGTAACCACAAGGCGACTTTTCATGTCAAGCTCCTATGAGTGAGGTGACTGAGCACTTCGGCGATGTCTGGCTCGGCAGAGTTGTGCTCGCAGCCGACAAGCCACTTGGTTCTATTATAGCCGGGTTCTTCGCGTCGGGGAGATTTCGCGCGGTTTGAGACCGAAAACGAGGCAATGCGGGCG
>DAOKYY010000035.1:0-30858 GCA_035325905.1 Aggregatilineaceae bacterium
GAAAAGTCTTCGCTTTGCGGGGTGACGCCTTGCTGAGACACGATCGATTGCTCCTTAACGTCGAGTGTGAGTGAGAGTAGGCGGCATCCGTGAGTTGTCGAAGCCCGCGCTCGATCTCCCTCAATAGCTGCCGGGTTTCGAGTTGATCCGGTGCGTTGAGCGCCAGCAGATTGACTGTCACGCGGCCTGTCGCGGTAATGCCGACGAGGCGCGCGCCCCGCAATACGAAATGGTCATCCCAGGCGCCGGTTCGAGGGGGGTAGAGAGGCGTCAATTTCTGCGTCACCTGATCATAAGAGGCAACGTCGCGGCCCTTACCGACATTACACTCGAAGCAGGCCCAGGCAAGGTTAGGCAGCTCAGAACTTCCGCCGTGCGCGAGCGGGATAACAGGGTCCACGTGATAACCGTAGGTGCTAACGAGATCGGGCTTGCGACAATACTCGCAGCGTCCCGCCGCCCGTTGGCGCACGGCCTCGCGCTGGCTCTCGGAAATGCGGCTCATCCGGCCTGAAGCGACCTCAATGCTTTCGCCTTCAGCACCGACATCAGCCGTTCGAACTGCGCCATCTGCCCCAGAATTTGCGCTTCATCAGGGGCAAGCTCGCCGGCGCTCTGGCGCTCAAGCAGGTCCTGAGCATACGCCTGTGCTTCGGGTGACGCCTGGAACGCCAGAATCTCCTGCGGTGTGGCCTTTTCGACCAGATAATCAAGCGGCTCGTCGTAGAGGGGCAGCAAGTAAACGCTGGTCATCGGCGTAAGGTCCTCGTCTCAAGGTGCCGGATTATACCTGCGACCCGCGCCACGCGACAACCGGATCCCCGGAAAACTAGGCCATGGCGCGCCGGAGATACGCGCGCAACGCCTCGTGGAAGGCGTCGCCGAGCGCGGCGGGATACGCTTCGGCCAGGCGTTGCCCAAGCGCCATCTCGGAGTTTTCGCGCAGGAAGAAGTCGCGCTCGCGCTGGCTCCAGTCACGCCACAGCTCGCGAAAGCGCGGCTGCGCGTTCAGAGGAATAAGCACGTCCTCTGTCACCTGGGCGGCCAGGATTTCGAGCGGTCCGCCTTCCAATGAGCGCCGCACGCGGCGGTACGCCGGGGCAAACACGTCGTGCAGCAGCGGGGCGAGCGCGCCCAGCTCGTAGCCCGCGCGCGTAAACGGCGCCCGGAAGTCGGGATCGTCCCACAGATAGTCGAGCACCCGGCTCGCGGCGCGGCAGTCGATGCACATCGGCGGTTGCCCCTCCCCAATCCCCGGCCGGCGATTGATGTGTTCCATTGTGCCACAAATTGAGGCGGGAGGATACCGGTAGATAGGCGCGGCGCTCAGGGCCGCTGATCGCCGAGACGCAGCGGCACGTCGGGCGGCGCGGCCCACCACGCTTCGAGCGCCGGGACAACCTCCTCGGCGCGCTCGACCAGGGTCAGCCAGCGCACGTCGGCGGCGGAGATCGGCGCGGTTTCGGCGAACACTTCGACGATGCGCCGCCACATCGAGCCGACCAGCACGCAGGGCCGCGCCGGGATTTCGCCGACTTGCAGCAGGCTCCAGAGCAGCGCCAGCTCGCTCAGCGTGCCGACGCCGCCGCGCAGCACGACAAATGCATCGGGGCGCTGGACCAGGAAATAGAGCCGGTCGCGCAGCGTCTCGAAGGGTACGCGCTCTGTCACCCAGCGGTTCATCTCCAACCCGCGCTGCTTGAACAGCCCGACTTCCGCGCCCATGACGTGCCCGCCTGCTTCCGCCGCGCCCTGGCTGCACGCCGCCATCACGCCGCCGTAGCCGCCCGACAGCACGCAGTATCCGGCGGCGCCCAGGCTGCGCCCGACCTCGTGTGCGACCTGCCAATCTGGCTCGCCGGGCGTCACACCCGCGCTGCCGTACACGGCGACGATGCGGCGGTGGTTGGTGGAGTCAGGCGTTGTCATCGGCTGATCCGGTCCCTGTATCGCTGCCGCGCTCATGTGCCCATGTTCGCCCATAATTCGTGTCGAGCGTGTCGAGAATGGCGCGCTCCAGGTCGATGCCGGTCACGCTGGCAAGCTGGAGCAGGTACAGCGCCACGTCGGCCAATTCGCCCGCCAGCGCCTCGCGATCCTGCGCCTCGCCGTCCCACTGGAAATGCTCCAGCACTTCCGCCGCCTCGATGCAGATCGACGCGGCGAGGTTGCGCGGCGTCTGCGGGTGGATCGAGTCCGGCTCGTACCAGCCTTTGGCGCGCACAAAGTCGTGCATCAGGCGCGTGAGGTCGTCGAGGGTCAGGCGCTCGTCAGAGGGTGTGGGCATCAGTACGCGTTCTTGCTGCGGTGGAAGAGCGTTTGGAAGATGGTGCGCAGCACGATCTTGATGTCGAGCCACAGCGACCAGTTCTCGACGTACCACAGGTCGTACTTGGTGCGCTCCTGGATCGACGTGTCGCCGCGCAGCCCGTTGACCTGCGCCCAGCCGGTCATGCCGGATTTCTCGCGGTGGCGCTCCATGTACCGGGGGATAAACTCGCGGAATTTCTGGACGTAGTACGGCTGCTCCGGGCGCGGGCCGACCAGCGACATCTGCCCAAAGAAGACGTTGATCAGGTTCGGCATCTCGTCAAAGTTCGAGCCGCGCAGAAGCCGCCCGATGCGCGTGACGCGCGGGTCGTCCTCGACCGTCCAGCCGGGGCCAGCTTCCTCGCTATCCTGCCGCATGGTGCGGAATTTGATCATCGGGAAGGAGCGACCGTCGAGGCCCATCCGCTCCTGGCAGAAGAAGGCCGGGCCGGGCGATTCGAGCTTGATCAGCAGCGCCGTCAGCACCAGCCACGGGCTGAGCAGCACCAGCCCGACGAACGAGCCGACGATGTCCATGCCGCGCTTCAGGCTGAGCTTCCAGCCGCGCAGCGCCACATCGCGCACCGAGAGCATCGGCAGCCCGTTCAGCTCATCGACCGTCAGGCCGCCGGTGATGTACGCGAAGATGTCCGGGTAGACCTTAATGTTGACGCGCCCGCGCTGGCACTTCGACACCAGCTGCACCAGCTCGCGGTGCGAGGCGTCGGGCAGCGCGATGATCACCTCGTCCACGTCGTAGCGGTCGATGGCGTCCGGCAGGTCGTCGGTCGTGCCGATGATCGGAATATCGCCCACCTGATAATCCGCCGCGCCGTTGATCGCCCCGACGATGTTGTAGCCCAGGTGCGGCGACCAGCGGATGCGCTCCACGATGGCGCGCGCCGCTTCGCCGGAGCCGATGAGCAGGACGTTGTCGCGCGCCAGCCCCCAGTCACGCAGGCGGATTACCATCTGGCGGTGCGCCTCGCGGCCCAGGATGGTCAGGCCAATGCCGAATACCCAGGCGTAGATAATCACCCCGCGCGGATAGTCCAGCTCCAGCGCGCTGTTCTTGAAGGCGAGCGTCTCGACCGCGATCGCCAGGAAAGTGCCGATCGACACGTTCTGCGCGACCGCGTAGCTCTCGTCGATCCGGCTGACCGCGCGCCGCTGGTGGTACATGCGCGCCATGTAGAAGACCAGCAGAATCGACACGACGTGCACCAGCATCATCGGCAGGTAGCTGGTGAACGAGGGCGGATTGACGGGCAGGGCCGGGAGCGGCAGGCGCGCGCGGGCGACGTAGCCCAGCATGAAGCCGATCGACAGCATTAGCGCGTCGCTGAAGACCAGCCCCAGGTGCAGCAGGCCGCGGATCCGCCGGTCGAGCGCCGCGCCTAGACGGACGCGGCGGGACTCGGGCGCCGCAGCTCGCGCCACAGCGGGCGCCCGCCCTTCAGCGCCAGCCCCATCAGAACCAGGCTGTGCAGCCACCAGGGCGTCGTCGGGCGATAGTGCTTCCGGTAGAAGATCAGCATCGCCCGGTAGAACTCCTGCTGCGCCCGGCGGGACTGGCGGCTCGCCGCTCGCTTGACGTGGGTCACTGTCACGCGCGGATTGTATTTCACCGTCCATCCGGCTTGCTTGATGCGGTAGGCCCAATCCAGGTCCTCTCCATACATAAAGAACGTTTCGTCGAACAGCCCGACGCGCTGGATCGCTTCGCGCCGGACCATCATGAACGCGCCCACCACCGAGTCTACCTCGGTTTCGACATCCGGGTCCAGGTAGGTCAGGTTGTAGCGGCCAAAGCGCCGGCTGCGTGGGAACAGCCTGGACAGCCCGATCATCCGGTAGAAGCTGATTTCGGGCGTCGGGAAGCTGCGGCGGCAGGCCAGGTCCAGCGAGCCGTCGAGCAGCACCAGCTTCGGACCGGCCACACCGACGCGCGGGTCGGCGTCCATGTACCCGACCATCTCGCGCAGCGCGTCCGGCGGCAGGACCGTATCCGGGTTCAGCGCCAGGGCATAGCGCGGCGCGTCGTCCGGGCCGCCGCGCTCGAACCCCAGCCGCCGCAGCCCCTGGTTGTTGGCCGCCGGATACCCGCGATTATCCGCGTTCTCGATCAGCTCTACCCGTGGGAACCCGGCGCGGACCATCTCGGCGCTGCCATCCGTCGAGGCGTTGTCGACCACGACGACGCGGTACGTCACGCCCACCGACTGCTCGACCGAGCGCAGGCAGTCGCGCAGCAGATCGCGCGTGTTCCAGTTGACGATGACAATGCCTAGATCGAGCATGACCACTCGCGACCCCCGTGTGACGCCATTCTACCGGGCCGCTCGCCATCGATCAACTGCGCCCGGACAGCCCCACTCTCAGCATACCACGCGCCCCGCGCCCGCCGCCGGGCCGGTGCGCAACGCTTGCCTGACGACCCGCTAACGGGGTATCACCTCACCCGCGCAGCAGCGATCGCACCGCCGGAAAGGTCCGTGACCACGCGCTGACCAGCCGGGCGTGCGGGCTGTTCTTCGGCGGGTTAAGCAGGGCGACCTGCACATAGCCGCGCTCGTCCAGCCGCTCGAAGACGATGGTCGTGCCGTCGTGCGCGCCTTCGGGAAAGTAATCCTCCAGCTTGTCGACGGCCAGCGGCGCGAGAGCGGCGAGGAACTCCTCCAGCCTGGCCGGGGCGAGGGGCTGCGGCTCCCCGCGAGACAGCGGCGCGCGGAACGGGCAGCCCCGGCACGCGACCAGCATCGCCTGACCGGCGCGCTCCAGCAGCACGAAGCGGTCCTGCGCCGCCCGAAACGGCGTCACCGCCGTCAGAATGTGCAGGCGCGTCGCGTCCTGCTCTCTGGCGAACTGCCGGACTTCCCTCTCGCGATCATCGACCATCGATCGGTCTGCCCTCGCTTCCGGCGTCTTTGGCGGCGGTCGGCAGCGTCAGGAGCGGCGCGCCGCGCAGGGCCGCGCGCATCGCGTCGCGGTCGTCCCACGGATACTCAACCGTGCCGAAGCACATGCTCTGTTCATGCCCTTTGCCGCACGAGATCACCAGATCGCCGGGGCGCGCCAGCGCGCAGCCGAACGCCACCGCCCGCCCGCGATCCGGCACGCGCCAGAAGGTCTCGCCTTCCACGCCGCCGCGCTTCAGCGCGCCCTGCGCCATTTCTTCGAGAATCGCGTCCAGCGACTCGGTACGCGGGTCCTCGGCGGTCAGCACGCAGCAGTCGGCCAGCTCCATCCCGACCTCGGCCATCATGCGGCGCTTCTCGCGGTCGCGCAGCCCGGCGCTGCCGAAGACCGCGATCACGCGGCGGTCAGGCGCGATCATGGTGCGCGCCGCGTCAAGCGCGCGGCGCAGCGCATTGGGTGTATGCGCGAAATCGACAATCGCGAGGAAGTCCTGCCCCTCATCGATGCGCTCCATGCGGCCTGGGATCGGGGGCATACGCCGCACCCCTTCGGCGATTGCGCTCGCCAGCCGGTCCCGGTCGTCGATCAGCAGCATTGCCGCCGACGCCGACGCGAGCGTGTTCGCCACGTTGAACGGCCCGACCATCGCCGACGCAATCGCGACGCGCAGGCCGCCAGGGCCGGTCAGGGTGAAGCGCGTCGCATCTGGCGCGTACACAATCTCGTGCGCCTCGACATCGGCGGGCGTGCCATCCGCCGCGTAGAGGGTGATGCGGTCGACGCCCCGCGCCTTCTCGCGGAAGTAACCGGCGCTGGGGTCGGCGGCGTTAATCACCGCGCCCTTGCGCGTGCCCGGTTTGCGCGGGCTGGACGCCGCCATCTCGAACAGACGCGCCTTATCGCGGCGGTACTGCTCCCAGGTGCCGTGAAAATCCAGGTGCTCGTGCGTGACGTTGGTCATCACGGCCACGTCGACAGCGACGCCGTTGACCCGCCCCTGCGCCAGCCCGTGCGAGGTCGCCTCGATCACGGCGTGGGTCAGCCCGGCGTCCACCATCCGGGCGAGGTACATCTGCACTTCGTCGGCAGTCGGCGTGGTGACATGCAGGCCGGTTTCAAGCGCCTCGTCGCCGATCACCGCGTTGATGGTCGAGAGCAGCCCGGCGCGGATACCCGCCGCCAGCAGGATGCTGTGCAGCAAGACGGACGTCGTGGTCTTGCCGTCGGTCCCGGTCACGCCGATCACCGTCAGGCGGCGCGACGGGTGGCCGTAATACGCCGCCGCCAGCGGGCCGAGCGCCTGCATCCCATCGGCGACCTGCGCGTAGGGCACCGGGCACTTGACCTCGTCCGGCGCGCGTGTGCCGACGACCGCCGCCGCGCCGCGCGCGACCGCCTCCGCGATCAGACTGTGCCCATCGACCATGCGCCCGGCGCGCGCCAGAAAGACCCCGCCCGGCGGGACGTGCTGCGCCATCTCGCTAACCGGGGCGGTGATTTCGGCGTCGTGGTCAGGCAGCGCCAGGACACCCGGAACTTCGGCCAACAGAGTGCGGAACTTCATGCTATCTTCCTCGCGTGCTTCAGAAGAACGAACAGAGCTTAGCATGTGGCGATCAGCCCCGAGCGAACCGCCAATGACTGAATCCCTAATTGTCGCCGGTGCATCGCCGTGATTGTACAGAAGAAACCGTTTTAAGGCAGCACCAACAGCAAAACGCGCCAGGGGTGCCCCGGCGCGCGTGCCTTCAATCGGGCGCCGCGCTCAGACGCCGGCTTCGTTCAGCCGCCGCACTTGCTCGGCGCTCAACGTCACGTCGAGCGCGCCCAGGTTCTCGGCAAGGTGCTCCGGCTCGCTGGCGGCCACCAGCGGGATCACCGGCGGATCGCCCTGCAACATCCACGCCAGAACCACCTGATTGGGCGTGGCCCCGACCTCGGCGGCGACTTCCCGCAGGACGCTCAGTCGCACGTCCGAATCCGGCCCGCGATACTGGTCCGGCACAGGGCGGTCGTCGCGCACGTAAGCCCCGGCCAGCAACGCCGCGTAGGCCAGCAGGGTGAAATCGTGCCGCCGCGCCCGCACGTAGTCGAGCAGGTCCGCGTTGGCCGAGACCTGCGCGCCGAACGTCGCGCCGGGTTTGGGGCGCAGATAGGTGTGACGCTGCTGCACGCAGCAGAACGCCGGCCAGCCGTTGGTCTCGGAGACCCAGTGCGCCTGTTCCAGCCGCCACGCGAGGTAATTGCTCGCGCCGACAAAGCGCACCTTGCCGGATTCCACCAGCCGGTGAAACGCGGTCAGGGTCTCGTCCAGCGGCGTGTTGCGGTCGTCCACGTGGGCGTAGTACAGGTCGATTGTCTCGACGCCCAGCGCGCGCAGGCTTTTCTCGGCCTCAGCTTCGATCTGCTCCGCGCGCAGCCCGCGCTCGACGCCGGGCAGCTCGAACCCGACCTTGGTCGCCAGGAACAGATCGTTCCGGTTGCCGCGCTCGCGCATCCAGCGCCCCAGCAGCGCCTCGCTCTCGCCGCCGCGAAACCCCTCGATCCAGTGGGCGTAGATGTTGGCGGTGTCGATAAACGCGCCGCCCGCCGCGACGTACTGGTCGAGCAGCCCGTAGGACGCGCGCTCGTCGTTGCGCGTGCCGAAGTACATCGCGCCGAGACACAGCGCGCTGACGTCGACGCCGGTATTCCCCAGCGGTACTGTCTGCATCCTCCCCCTCCTTCGCACCACCCGATCGGATGGGCTGGCTAAGCACGCAAACGCCAGGGGATCAAGCGCCCCTGGCGTCACAGCGTCCGAATGTCGACCGCGCAGCCGCGCTAGCGCAGGCGGTTGGACAGAGCAGCGAGGTCGCCCCGCACGCTGCCATCGACCACCTTATCGCCGGAGCGCAGGACGAGGCCGCCCAGGATCTCCGGGTTGACCCGGTATTCCGCCTCTTCGGCGCCGGTCAGCCGCTTGATCTCGGCTTTCTCGTCGTCGGTCAGCGGCACAGCGGAAGTGACTTCGATCTTGCGGCCCAGGTTGCGGGCGTCCGCCGGAACCTCGGTGAAGAACTTCTTGACCGTCGCCCGCTGGCCCTGCTCATCGAGCGTCTGACCGATCAGGCGCTCGGCGGCGGCCATGGCAAGCTGCACGATCTGGTTGCGCGAGTCACCAAGCATACGGTTGCGCTCTTCTTCGGCCTGGATGCGAGCCTGGGCGCGGCGCTCTTCCGCCTCGCGCTCGGCCTCGCGAATCATCTGCTTGCGCTGCTCGTCGCCGCGTTGGCGCGCCTCGTCGATCAGGCGCTGGCCCTCGGCGCGGGCCTCGGCCAGCAGGCGGTCGCGCTCGCGCTCGGCGTTGGCGCGCGCTTCTTCCGCCGCGCGGGCATCTTCCAACGACTTGGAGATGCGCGCCTGGCGCTCGTCGAGCATATTCAGCACGCGCGGCCAGACGAACTTCGCCAGCAGGAAGAAGATGATGCCGAAGTTGACGATCTGCGCGATGAAAAACCCAGCATTAATCCCTAATGCGTCCACTGATCACCCTCCTGAACCGGTGACTAAAGGAACAGGATGATCAGCGCGACGACCAGAGCGTAGATCGCCACGGCCTCCGCGAAGGCGATGCCCAGGATCATGTTCGTGGTAATCTGGCCGGAAGCGTCGGGGTTGCGCCCGATGGCGTTCAGCGCACCCTGAACCAGCAAACCGATACCGATCCCCGGACCGATCACGCCGATCATCGCCAGACCGGCACCGATAGCCTTCGCCGCGTCGACAAGGTTGCCCGTAATTTCCATGAAATCCTCTCCTGATGGGTCAAGTGCGTGAAGCGCGATGCTTCGATTGAGACAAGTCAGAGATACAGACCACGCGAAATCCGCGTGACCGATCGCACGCCGGTAAAGCGCCCGATTTTAGTGCTCCGCTTCGTGATGCTCGCTGCCGTGCCCCTGCATCGCGACCGAGCTAAAGATCAGCAACAGCATCGAGAAGACGAACGCCTGGATCAAGCCGACGAACAGCTCCAGCACGTACACTGCCGCCGGAACCAGCATCGAGACCAGGAACGACATCACGAACAGCAGCACGCCGCCCGCGAACAGGTTGCCGAAAAGACGGAAGCCGAAACTGATGATTTTGGCGAACTCCAGCACCAGCTCCAACAAGCCGACGACGAAGTCCATGATCCCCATCGGCCGCTTGGCGGCGTTTTCGAGCGCGGGCGTGTTGAGGAACTTGGCGAAGTACCCGATGCCCAGCGCGCGCACGCCGAAATACTGGATCGCGACGAACGCGATCAGGCCCAGGCCGAGCGCCAGATTCAGGTCGGTCGCCGCGCCGCGCAAGAACGGCGTCACCGCGTAGAGATCGTCGCGCGGGGCGGTCCCGGCCTCTTCGGTCGGCTCGATGGCGGATTGCTCGCCTTCGACGCCTTCTCCAGGCTCGCCTTCAGCCTCGTCCAGCGCAACATCCTCGCCTTCTTCGGCGTGTTCTTCCTCCTCGGCGTGGTGGCAGACGTCATAGTCGGCCTGCGTCGCGCGCGTGCCGGGGTCCATCGGCTCGTCGACCTTCAGCAGAATCCCGTTCCGCTCATAGCCGTTAATGCCGTCCGCCGCGCAGTGCATCAGGCCGATGCTTTCCGCGCCGGGAACCAGCTTGATCCAGTTGGCGATCAGCAGAAAAAGGAAGATGGTCGCCATCAGCGGGAAGATGCGGCGCGCGTTGGGTCCGGCGGTAGACTTCGCCAGGCCATAGAGCGCGTCGGTCAGCACCTCAAACAGGCCCTGCCAGCGGCCCGGGACCGCGCTCATTTTCCGCACCGCGCCGAACGCGAAGATCAGCACCAGCACGTCCGCGACCAGCGTGCCGATCAGGGTGTTGGTCACGGTCAGACCGCTGATACCGAGGAAGTCTTCCCACACCACCTCGCCCGGCACCATGATGACCGGCAGCGCGACGGCGACGCCAAGCTTCGGCATGAGCCAGAATGGGACCACGCCGCACATCACAACCGAAACGGCAATGATGCCGAGCAGTATCAACACTCCCTTCAAGAGCCATTCTCCTTTTTAGCAGTATTCGCCGACGCAGAATGCGAGCCTGCCGTTGTGCCGGCCGGGGGCGCGTGCCGGATCGCCCCGACCGAGGACAGCATCAGCCGGATCATCGCGTATAAACTGAGCGGTACGCTGACCAGCACCAACCCGATGGTGAACACCGGGTGGGTATTCAACCGCGCATCGAGGAACAAGCCCGCGAAAAGCGCCATAAAAATAAGAACGACCGACAGACACCCCGCTTGGCCTGCCACCGCCGCCAGGGCGAGATTGCGCACATACTCACTTTGGCGGTTCTGGCTCATGCTCAGTGTCCTGCGCACCGCCCAGTACAGGGCCGCAGGTGCGGCCAGAAGCGGGAGCGCCACGCTGAATACGGGATGTAAATTCGTGACCTGGAAATCCAGCAGCAGGCCCGCTCCCGTCGCCAGGAGCACGATCACCAGGGCGCTACAGCCAATCTCCCCGATGACTGCTTGCGCCGCTTGAGAGCGTGCCGCCGGTGGGACCAAGCTGGGCTGCATCGATGCACGTCCTGCTGCGCGTCATTGGAGGAGGCCCGGCTGGCGCGCGCCCGCTGTCGCCGGAAAACGCCGCCACGTCGAACCTGTACTTTCGCGCACAAGCCTAGCAAAAGGCCCCGTAATTGTCAAAAAATGGTATTCAAAAATGCCCCTTTTCGAGGCGGCGAAAGCCGGTTTTCTGAGAGGCTTCTAATGAACTTTTTGGCGTCCCGGCGCATCGAACAAGTAGCAGACAACGTCCGGCCTGCGCGCCGCATCGCGCGTCCGGCCGGGACGATGCTAGCCGACAGAAGCTTGAGAAACACGAGGAACTCATGCCGCGCTTTGATACGCCGCTGAATACCAATGACCAGAGCATCGACCGTGTGCTGAACGCCGGAATGCCAGTCGCGCTGCTGCTATGGAACGGGCGCGCGCTCGATCTTTCCGTCGAGGAAACGCTGCGCCAGGTCGCGCAGGCCGAGGCCGGGCGACTGCTGGTCGCTAAGCTGAATACCGCCGACAATCCGCAGACCGCCGCGCGGCTGGACGGGTCTGGCCCGGCGCTGATTACCTTCCGCGACGGGCAGGAGGTCACGCGCACGACGGCGGTGACTTCGCAGAGCGTGCGCGATCACGTCGCACACCTGCTGGGGCGCGGGCCGCGCCCGGCTGAGCCACAGCCCGCCGCGACGCCGCCGCGCCAGGAGCGGGCTGCCAGCGCGCCGAGCCGGCCGGTCGAGGTCAGCGACGCGACCTTCGCCGCCGAGGTGCTGCGCAGCGATCTGCCGGTGCTGGTGGACCTGTGGGCGCCGTGGTGCGGGCCGTGCCGCATGATCGCGCCGGTGGTCGAGAAGCTGGCGGGCGAATACGCAGGCCGGCTTAAGGTCGCCAAGCTCAACGTGGACGACAACCCGCAGACCGCGATGAATTACCAGGTGCAGGGGATCCCGACGCTGCTGATGTTCCGGGGCGGCCAGGTGATCGACCGGATCGTCGGCGCCGCGCCGGAGCCGATGCTGCGCGGGCGTGTTGAAGCGGCGCTGGGCCGCTAAGGCGCGGCTGCGCTCCTGCTCCAATCGAACCGTCAGCGCGACACAGCGGGCGCGGCAGTATACCGCGCCCGCTGCGCGATCGTTACCCGTGCTTCTGGGCGGCCAGATGCCGTTGGTAAGATTTCCATCCAGGGCAAATCTTGGTGTGCCAGCGCCACAGCCGCGCCTTCCAGGTGTTGGGGTGCGCCTCGGCTTCCTGGCGCATCTTGCAGACTTCGCAGGGATGCGGCTTCGTTTCTTCAGAACCCATCGTGCCACCTCAAGCGTGATAGGCGCGTGATACGCGCGCGCAACGTGCATGCGCCTTGCGTGCTACTTCAATAATACGCCCATTCCACGCTAAGGTTGCTCGCAGGACGGCCACTCAGCCAGTCGATAGCGTGTTCAGGTGTTGTTCGAAGTTCTGCTGAACGACGCGGTGCACCTGCTCGCCGGTGCCGACGATCACGTTGAGCGCGGCTTCAATCTCCGGGAGCACGGCCCCCCCGACGCCGGTCAGCATCAGCGAGGCGTAGCCCAGCATCATCGTCAGCCCGCTGTTGATCTTGTGCGCGTGTGTGGTCAGCATGTCGGGCGTTAAGGGCTGATGCTCAAGCTGAATCCAGTCCTCAATCCATTGCCTCGCTTTGACGCTTCCCTCGTAGATCATCTCAGCGTAGATGCGCTGCTCGTCGCTCAAGGGTCCATAATGCCCTTCTGCCAGCGCGCGCGGCTCCTCAAGCGCCGCCAGCCGGTGGTAGACCTCGACCAGTTCCATCGATCCCCCATCTGGATGCTCGTTCCAGTGCGCGTTGCCCCGTCACCGACTATAGTAGCCCGACGCTCGATTGACAACAGCGATCGCGGGCCGCGCTGTTAAAACCGCGCGCCCCAGGACCGGGGCGCGTTGAAGCGGAACCAGAAGCTGTGCCGTGTCAGCGCCAGGCTTCTTCCGAGCGTTCGGCATAGTGCTGGTAGGCTTTTGCCAGCCCGCCCAGCACCTCGGCCGTCGTCTCGTACAGCGCCTGAGCCGCCGGATCGTCCACCTTTTTGACATCCTCGCGCGCGTGACGCAGCACGTCTTCGAGCATCCGCTGGATGTTGGCCGCGTGATAGCGCGGGTCCTTCTCGTTGTGTGCCGGTGTATTTGTGGACATGGTCATCCCTCACACTCGCTTTCCATGCGCTCATTCTAAGCCTGGGGAAAACGGCGCGAACCCACCGGGCGGCGCATTTTGAGATGGGTCAGGTGGATAGTTCTGCGGGGAAGCAAACGGGGCAGCCTTCAAGCTGCCCCCGCACGCGTGCGAAGTGGAACCTTATAGCAGGACGTAGAGCGCCTGGGCGGCCTCGGTTGCCCAATCGACCAGCGGCGAGACCATGATCGTGCCGAACAGCAGCACGCCCGCCGCCGCGATGCCCAGCGCCCAGGCGTAGGGCGTGTCCACCGGCAGGGGCCGGTCTTCGTCCGCGCCGCGCTCCATGTACATGACCTTGACGACCACCAGGTAGTAGTAGAGGCCGATGATCACGTTGACGATACCGATAATCGCCAGCCAGACGAGGTTCGAGTCCACCGCCGCGCGGAACAGCAGGAACTTGCCGACGAACCCTGCCGCCGGGGGAATACCGGCCAGGCTGAGCAGCGCCAGCGTCATCGCCAGCGCCAGCCACGGGCTGCGGCGGCTGAGGCCCGCGAAATCCTTGATTGACTCGCTGCCGGTCGCGTTGGCGAAGAGAATCACCACGCCGAACGCCAGCGCGTTGGTCAGGACGTACATGAACATGTAGAACGTGACCGCCGCCACCCCGTCCGCGCTGCGATCGGTCGAGATCGCAGCCACGCCGATCAAGATGTAACCCGCGTGCGCGATGGTCGAGTACGCCAGCAGGCGCTTGATGTTGGTCTGCACCAGCGCCAGCACATTGCCAAGCACCATCGAGACGACGGCCAGCACCGCGACCAGTTGGACCCAGTAGGCGCTGAAATCGCGGACCCCGTCCAGCGCGCCAAGCAGGTCTGCCGGGGGAAAGACCGCCAGGAAGAAGCGCATCAGCAGCGCCATGCTCCCCGCTTTGCTGGCCGTGCTCAGCAGGGTGGTGATCGGCGTCGGCGCGCCCTCGTACACGTCCGGCGTCCAGAAGTGGAAGGGAACGGCGCTGATCTTGAAGGCGAACCCGACCGTCACCAGCCCCAGCGCGACGACAACCGCTCCATCCGCCAGATCGCCCCGCCCCAGCGCGCCGCCGAGCCGGTACAGGTTCGTCTCGCCGGTGAAGCCGTAGAGCAGGCTCAGGCCGTAGAGCGACAGGGCCGAGGTGAACGCGCCGAACAGAAAATACTTCAGCCCAGCCTCGCTGCTGCGCGTGTCGCTGCGCAGATAGCCGACCAGCAGATACGCCGTGATCGAGGTCATTTCCAGCGCCAGGAAGGCCATAATCAGGTCGGCGGCGGCGCTCATCAGGCTGGCGCCGGTCACGGAAGCCACCAGCACGGCGTAGAAATCGCCCCGGTCTTGCAGGCGCGGGACGCCCATCGCGACCAGGCTGCTCAAGGCGCCGCCGAGCATGACCATCGTGCGGAAAATCTGCGCGAGCTGGTCGTGCCGGATCATCCCGCCGAGCACAAGCTGATCTTGCAGCGCATCCTGTGGCTGGCCGAGCACCAGCATCACTGCCGCGATCGCCAGCAACCCGCCCCCGGCGACATAGCCGAGATCGCGCTTGCGCGCCTGCGGCCAGATCAGGTCCAGCCCCAGCAGCGCGATCGCCAGCGCCGTCATCAGGATTTCCGGCAGGATGGCGAGTACGCTTGCCTGAACGTCCGTCGAGAAGTCCAAGTTACCCTCCCAGCATCGAGACGATCGGCCGCACGGCGGACTCGATCATCGGCGCCATGACCTTCGGGTAGACGCCCAGCAATACCAGCCAGAACACCAGCAGCCCCAGCGCGACCTTGTCGAAGATGGTGATCGGCGTCACGCCGGGGAAGCGCGCCTCGTCGAACTCGCCGAAGAATACCTGTCCCACGACGCGCAGCACGTAGGCCGCCGTGATGATAATGCCCAGCGCGGCGACAATCGCGATCAGGCCGTAATAGTTGAAGGTGTCGGTCGGCCAGCTCGCGATCGGATCGACCACCGGGCCGTTCCACAGGCCGACGAAGATCGGAAACTCGGCCACGAAGCCGCTCAGCCCCGGCATGCCCATGCTGACAAAGCCGCCGATGATGAACGCGACCGCCACCAGCGGCAGCTTCTGCGCGAACCCGCCCAGGCTGGGGATGTCGCGCGTGTGCGCCCGGTCGTAGACCATCCCGACGCAGGCGAAGAAAAGCGCCGTCATCACGCCGTGGCTGAACATCTGCAAGCCCGCGCCGGTCATGCCGGTAACGTTCATTGTCGCGAAGCCCATGCTGACCAGCCCCATGTGGCTGACCGAGCTGAAGCCGATGACGTACTTGAAATCGCGCTGGCGCATGGCGATCAGCGCGCCGTACACCACGTTGATCAGCGTCAGGAAGATGATCCAGGGCAGATGCGCGCGCGCGCCGTCGGGCAGAAGCTGCACGCCAACCCGCAGCGCCGCGAACGCGCCGAGCTTCATCAGCACGCCCGCGTGGATCATCGAGACGGCGGTCGGCGCCGCGACATGGCCGTCAGGACTCCAGTTATGGAACGGCCAGACGCCCGCCAGCACGCCAAAGCCGATGAAGATCGCGGGGAACCATAGCCGCGCGGTCGAGATGTCCGTCCAGTCGGCGAACGGCTGGTCAAACACCCCGGCCTGCGTCGCCGCATGCAGCGCGCGGAAGTCGAAGCTATAGTCGCCGGTGCCGGTCGCCGCGCCCGCCTTAAAATAGAGCACCAGCAGGCCGATCAGCGCCACGACCGAGCCGATCAGGATGTAGAGCGTCAGCTTCATCGCGGCGTATTCGCGCGTCTTGACCCACCCCCAGATCACGATCAGGAAGTACATCGGGAAGATCGCCAGCTCGTAGAAGAAGAACAGCACGAACAGGTCGACCGCCACGAACACGCCGAACACGCCCGCCACCAGCAGCAGGAAGAACGCCATGAACTCGCGCGGGCGGTCGTCGATGCCCCATGAGATCAGCACGCCGGTGAACCCGGCCAGCGCGGTCAGCAGCACCATCGCCGCGGCGATGCCATCGACCCCCAGGTGCCAGCTAATCCCGACCGACTCGACCCACTGGACGTGGTCCTCGAAGGCGAAATAGACCTCGCCGCGCTCGGCGGCGGCGTTGGCGGCGTCCGTATCGAAGCCGAAGAAGACGCCGAGCGCCAGCAGCAACACCGCGCCGGTCGTCACGGCGGCGATGATCCGCGCCGCGTCTTTCTGCTCTTTGGGCAGCAGCAAAATCACGATCGCGCCCAGCACCGGCACGAGGAGGATGCCTGTCAAGACACCGCTAAACGTTATGACCATAACCCAGGTCTCCTATGGCGCGAGGGCATCGGCTGCCCCCGCCGTGCCCGTGTCGTTAGCCGCCCAGGAAGCGGACCACGCCGTCGTTAATCACGTCCAGAATCAGCCGGGGATACAACCCGATGACCAGCATCAGCGCCACCAGCGGCGCCAGCGCCAGCACCTCGCGCGGGGCGATCTCCAGCTTGTGCTGCGTCCGGTCGTACTCGGCCCACTCAGTGTTATAGGGGCCGTGCAGCACCTTCTGAATCGCCTTCAAGATGTAGATGCCAGTCACCAGCAGGCCGAACATGCTCAGCAGCACGTAGGGCATAAAGAACTCGACCGACCCGGCGACCACCAGATACTCGCCCACAAAGCCGTTCAGCCCCGGCAGGCCGAGCGACGCCATGCTGACGAAGATCAACAGCGCGCCGAAGACCGGGATGATGTCCCACAGGCCGCCGTAGCGCCGCAGGTCGCGCGTGTGCGTCTTGTGATAGAGCGCGCCAACCAGCAGGAACATCCCTGCGCTCGACAGGCCGTGGTTGAACATTTGCAGCACCGCGCCGTTGAGCGCGACCACCGCCTCCTGCCGGTCGGACTCGAAGCGGTCCTGCGAGTAAAGCGTGTCCACCTTCTGCCGCGCCGCTGACTGCGAGCGCATCTCCTGGTCGGATAGCTCGATCCCGGCGGCGTTGGCGTGCAACACCCAATCGCCCTCGCCTCGCGCCCAGATGTTGCCGTACATCAGCGCGGCGACCGCCAGCCCCAGCACGACAAAGCCCATATGGTTGACCGACGAGTACGCGACCAGCCGCTTGAAGTCTTCCTGGCCCCAGGCCGCCAGCGCGCCGAGGATAATCCCCAGCACGGCCAGCAGGCCCAGAAGGCTCGCCAGGTTGTAGTCGAGGCTGACCAGCGTGCGCTGCACCACCCACTCGCGCGGGAACAGCGGGATCGCCAGCCGCAGGAACCCGTATGCGCCGAGCTTGAGCAGCACCCCCGCCAGCAGCATCGAGCCGGCGGTGGGCGCCTCGGTGTGCGCGTCCGGCAGCCAGGTGTGGAACGGCCAGGCCGGAATCTTGATCAGGAACGCGATCGCGAAGCCGAGCAGCGCATAGTATTTCGCCACGTCAACGTTCACGCCGAGAATCGTGTTCGCCTGCCCGGTGAAGATCGGCCACTCGCGCAGCATCACCGGGATGTCGAAGCTGCCGACCGACAGCCCGATCAACTGCGTGGCGAGCAGCAGGCCCAGCGACCCCGCCATGGTGTACAGGAAGAACTTGTTGGCCGCGTAGCGCCGGTTCTCGCCGCCCCACAAAAAGATCAGGAAATACATCGGGACGAGGCCCAGCTCCCAGAACAGGAAGAAGATCATCATGTCGAGCGCGACGAAGACGCCCAGCATCCCCGTTTCCAGAAACAGGAACAGCGCCATATGCTGCGGGACGCGATCCGTCACTTCGAACGAGATCAGGATCGCCAGCGGGACCAGCAGCCCGGTCAGCAGCACCATCGTCGCGCTCAGGCCGTCGACGCCGACGTGCCACGACGCGTTCAGCTGCGGGAACCACTCGACCTGATACTCGTAGGCCCACTCGTCCGGCCCCGGCGGGTTGGACTGCACGTTGGCGAAGACCACGATCGCCATCACCAGCACAACCAGGCTGACTCCGAACGCCAGCCAGCGGGCGAGTTGAGCTTTTTCGCGCGGGAGCGCGAAGACCACCACCGCGCCCAGCAGCGGCAGCAGGGTCAGCGTCGTGAGGAAGTCTCCCGGAATGAAATCGAACATTGCGCTGCGCCTCCGCCTTTAGCGAACCTGGAGCAAGAACAGCGTGCCAATCGCCAGCAGCCCCAGCGTGACGAACAGCAGATATTGCTGAATCCGCCCGGTCTGGATCTGGCGGAACCACGCGGCGAAGTCGCCAATCGCGCGCGGGATGCCATCGCCCACGCCGTCGATCACGACCGTGTTAAACCGCTTGAACGCCTCGCCGAGCCAGATGAAGCTCTCGGCGATCGTCTCCAGCACGCCGTCGATCGTCTCTTTGTCGATCGCCTGAATCACGACATTCGTGGCGAACCACTCCGCCGGGCGCAGCAGATAGCGCCGGTACAGCAGGTCGATGTAGAAGCGGTTTTGCAGCGCGCGCCACACGCCCGCGCCAAGCGCCCGCTCGGTTGGGTCGACCTCGCTCTCGGCCAGCGGGCGGCGCCCGTACAGCCACCAACCCACCCCCAGGCCGCCGAGCGCGATCACCACGCTGAGCAGCACCGGCAGCCCGTCCAGTTCGAGCGCGGTGGGATGTTCCAACAGCGTCCCGCCCAGGAACTCGTGCAGCGGGTTATCCAGCGCGCCGAGCAGCGGAAAGTCGGTATGCACGCCGATGAACCCGGCGAAGATGGCGAAGAACGCCAGCACGACCAGCGGAATCTCCATCTGCGCGGCGCTCGTCGCGTCCTGGCGCGTGATCGGCACGCCTTCCAGGCGGCGCGCCGCCGCCCAGCGCGAGTTCACCCACCGGTTGCGGAACGTGCCGATCCCGGCGTGCGCGGCGGAGGCCGTGCGCGGCGCTCCCCAGAAGGTCATGAACCACATCCGCGCGGTGTAGAACGCAGTCAGCAGCGCGGCAGTAACCAGCATGATCAGCACGAACAACGCCAGCGGGTAGCCTTCGCCGGTCCCATGCCAGGCGTCCGCGATGATCTCGTCCTTCGACCAGAACCCGGCCGTAATCAGCGGAAAGCCCGCCAGCGACAGCCCGCCAATCGCCATCGTGATCGCGGTCAGCGGGATGCGGTCCAACAGGCCACCCATGCGCCGCACGTCGTTGGCCGGGGCGACATAGTCCATCACCAGCCCGTCCGGCTCCGGGTGCGGGTGGTGCGGCTCGCCGTGCTCGTGCGCTTCGTGCTCGCCGTGCTCCATCGCGTGGATCACCACGCCGGACGCCATGAACAGCAGCGCCTTGAAGAAGGCGTGGTTGATCAGATGGAACGCCGCCGCGACCCACGCGCCGATCCCCAGCGCCGCGACCATGAAGCCAAGCTGGCTGATCGTCGAATAGGCCAGGATGCGCTTGATGTCGTTCTGGCCGACCGCCAGCACACCCGCGAACAGCGCGGTGAAGCCGCCGACCAGCCCCATCAGGATCATCGGCGCGCTGAACTCGCCGTGGTGGAAGTCCGCCCCGGCCGAGAGCAGCGGGAACATACGGACCAGCATGTACACGCCGGCGGAAACCATCGTCGCGGCGTGGATCATGGCGCTGACCGGCGTCGGGCCTTCCATCGCGTCCGGCAGCCAGACGTGCAGCGGGAACTGCGAGCTTTTGCCGATGGTGCCGATCACCAGCAAGATGCCGACGATGGCCGCCACGCTGCCGCCGAACAGCACGCCCGGCGAGAGCGCCGGGTCGCTGAGGGTGTGCAGCATTTCCTCGTTATAGAGGATGTCGCGGAAGTTGAGCGTGCCCGCCTCGATGAACAGGTAGCCGATGCCGACCAGCATCAGCACGTCGGCCACGCGCGTCGTCATGAACGCCTTGACGCCCGCCTGCATCGCGCTCTTTTTGTGGAACCAGAAGCCGATCAGCAGGTACGAGCACAGGCCCATCACTTCCCAGCCGACGAACAGCATCAACAGGTTGTCGGCCAGCACCAGCGTCAGCATCGCGCCCGCGAACAGCGAGATATACGCGAAGAAGCGCGAGTTGTGCGGGTCGTCACGCATGTAGCCGAGCGAGTAGACGAAGATCAGCAGGCACGTCAGCGGGACCATCAGCAGCATGTAGGCCGTCAGCGGGTCCACCAGCACGCCCATCCTGAAGGTCGTCGCGCCGAGGGTCATCCAGTCAATCGTGCTGCCGAAGACTTCCTCGCCCAGGTGCGCGTCCGAGGCCCAGACGACCTTGACGAACTCGATCATGCTGAGCACCCACGAAATCCCGATCCCGGCCAGCGCCACCACGTGGCTGAGAGTCCGGTTCGGCGTGGTGAACAGCATAATGATCGCGAAGCTGAGCAGCGGAAAGAAAAGGATCAGCCAGGGCAGATAGTCGGCGTCAAACCAGTTGATAGTCATAGGCGATGTATCCTAATTCGGCTGTGGCTCTCACCGGCGCCGATCACCATTTCAGCACGTTCACGTCGTCCACCACCACCGAGCGGCGCTGGCGGTAGATGTTGATGATCAGCGCGAGACCGACGGCCACCTCGGCGGCGGCGACCACGAACACGAACGCGGCGAAGACCTGCCCGCCGACGCTCGCCGGTTGGTTGTAGCGCCAGAACGCCACCAGGTTGATGTTGGCCGCGTTCAGCATCAGCTCGATGCTCATGAGAATGGCGACCGCGTTGCGCCGCGCCAGCACGCCGTACAGCCCGATGCTGAACAGGCCCGCCGCGACCAGCAAGTACATATAGAGCGGAACCATCGGCGTCTCTACTCCTGACTCTCGACCAGCGGCGCGCGCTCGGCCATCGCGGGCGGCGCGGCCTCGTCATCATCCCCCGGCCCTGGCCGGACCAGCATCACCGCGCCGACCAGCGCCGCCATCAGCAGTACGGAGGCGACTTCAAATGGCAGCATGTAGCCTTCGGGGTCAACAAACGCCTCGCCTAGCAGCGCGATGCTGTCGTCGGGGACCGGCGGCGGGTTCTTCTCGGTGAACGCCGCACCCCACCCCTCGACGCCCAGCTCGCTCATGATCGGCGTTACGACCGAGGCGAGCATCGCGAACAGCACCACCGCGACCACCACGCCCGCAATCCACTGGCTGTTGGTCGGGCGGACCGCCGTCACCTGCGGCGTCAGCATGATCGCGAAGATGATCAGGATCGCGATCGCGCCGATGTAGACGACGACCTGGATGCCCGCCAGAAACGGCGCGGTCAGCAGCGCGAACAGGCCCGCCACGCCAAAGAGGCTCAGCATCAGAAACAGCGCGGCGTGAAACAGGTTGCGCGTGGTGACGACCAGCAGCGCCCCGCCCAGCGTGATCAGGCTGAAAAGCAGAAAAACAAGGCTTTCGACCGTTAGCTCCACGCGGACCTCCTAGCTGCCAGCGCCCGCCGGCGCGGCTCCGGCTATCGAGTCGTCCACCGCCGCCGGATTGACGACCGGTTCCAGCGCGCGCCGCCGCGCTTCCAGGCGCAGGCGCTCGCGCCGGCCCTGCTCGCGCAGCAGCATCCCCACGCCCAGGATCATGATGATATTGACCACGAACAGCACCAGCGAGGGCAGCAGCGCGTCGCGCAAGCTGTCGATGGCGTCCGTGCCGGGCATGATCTTCCACACGAACGCGACCACGATCAGGTTGATCAGGCTCAGCGGCACAAGGAACTTCCAGCCGAGGTTGAGCACCTGGTCGACGCGGATGCGCGGCAGCGTCATGCGGATCCACAGCACGACGAAATAGCCGATGAAGCTCTTGACCAGCAGATACACGATGCCGAGCGCCGGGACATCGTACACGAACGGGCCGCGCCAGCCGCCCAGGAACAGCACCGCCATGATCATGCCGACGGTGAAGGCGTGGAGAAACTCGCCGACGTAAAACAGCCCGAACTTGAAGCCGGAATACTCCACCTGGTACCCGGCCACCAGCTCCGACTCGGCTTCGAGAATGTCAAACGGCGCGCGCCCCAGCTCTGCCATGCTGGCGATGATGAAGATCAGCACGGTCAGCGGGACGGCCAGCACATACATGACATGCTGGCTCTGGACCACGTCCTGCGTGCTCATCGATCCGGCCAGCACGACCGGCACCAGCATCGCCAGCGCCATCGGGACTTCGTAGCTGATCAGCTGCGCGACGGCGCGGAAGGCCCCCAGCAGCGCGAATTTGTTGTTGCTGCCCCAGCCCGCCATCAGGATCGCGATCGCGCCCAGCGAGCCGACGGCGAACAGGTACAGCACGCCGATGCTGAGGTCCACGCCGATCAGGGTCGGGGTGAAGGGCACCACGACCCACAGCAGCAGGACGGACATCACCGACAGCAGCGGGGCGATATTAAACACCCAGCGGTCAACGCCGCTGTGCATGATGTCTTCCTTGAGCACAATTTTGATCGCGTCGGCGACCGTCTGCACGATCCCGAAGGGACCGGCGCGGTTCGGCCCCAGCCGGTCCTGGAACCGGCCCGCGATCTTGCGCTCGACCCAGATCAGGAAGAACGTCCACACCAGCCCGATCGTCGCCAGCCCGAGCGCGCCGAGCGTCTTGGCAATCAGCACGGCGAGATCGCGCGAGAGGCCGATATCTACCAGAAAATCAGTCATGCGAAGTCTCCAGCGAGAGCCGAACGGGCACACAAAAAGCCGGTAGGTACCTGCCAGACTACCGGCCTCGGCTGTTTAGCTCGCCCACTCCAGCGCCCGTTTGCGCCACGTATAGACCAGCGCCACGATTAACAGCACGATAAAGAGGACGACCTCGAACAGCGCAAAAAGGCCCAGCTTGTTGTACGCCAGCGCCCACGGGAACAGGAACACTACTTCGACATCAAACAGCAGGAACACCAGCGCGTAAATGTAATACTGGGCGCGGAACTGGACCCAGGTGTTGCCCACGGTCTCCACGCCGCACTCGTACACCTGGTCCTTAACCGGATTCGGGCGCTTGGGCGCCAGGAATTTCGCCAGAATGATCGGCGTGGCCGGCAGTAGCCAGGCGAGCGCCAGGAATACCCCCACGAAAATCCACTCATTGACCGTCATGAGCCGCGCATCCTCCAGCAGGGCCTGGATGGGAACCTTGTAACATCAACAAAGCAACTTCAAATCGGTTTCGGGGCAACAGGTGATTAGTATAACCGCCGCCCGGCGGGCGAGCAATGCTTCTCCCGCCTCCGTGACGCCCCCATTCTAGCATCTGGGCGCGGCGAGCACAAAACCCCTGCGCCGCCGGGGCGTCCTGTCTGCGCTATAATCTGCCGCGGAATTGGAGTCTTCGAAAGTGACGAACGGCATATGCCTGACCGGATCATCTCGCCCCAGCCTGCGGACTGGGATGCCTTTGTCGAGGCGCACCCGCGCGCCCACCTTCTGCAAACCAGCGCCTGGGGCGTGCTGAAGACCGCCTTCGGCTGGCAGGCGGAGCGGGTCGCGCTGGCCGGGGACGGCGGCGCGATCGTCGCCGGGGTGCAAATTCTGTATCGCCCGCTGCCGCTGCGTCTCGGGCGGCTGGCCTACGCGCCGTTCGGCCCGCTGGTCGATTGGTCGAACGGCGAGCAGGTGCGCGCGCTGATGGCCGGAGCCGATCGGGCGGTCCGGCGCCGCCGCGCCGCGTTGCTGAAAATCGAGCCGGGTTACGGGCTGGAAGGCGTTGATTTCACGCGCTGGAAATTCCGCGCCAGCCCGCAGACCGTCCAGCCGCCGCGCTCGTATCTGATTGACCTGTCCGCCGGCGAAGAAGCGATCCTGGCGCGTATGAACCAGGGCACGCGCCGCAACATCCGCAAAAGCGAGCGCTTCGAGGTCGCGATCCGCGAAGGCACGCGCGCCGACCTGGACAGCTTCAACGCGCTGCTGCACGAAACCGGCTCGCGCGAGGCGTTTGGCGTCCACGCGCCGCGCTATTATGAGCATGTCTACGACCGCTTCGTGCCCCAGGGGCGCGGCGTTCTGCTGCTCGGCAGCTACGCCGGACAAGACCTGGCCGGAGCGATGGTCTTCGCGCTGGCCGATCAGGCGTGGTACCTCTACGGCGCGTCGTCTGACCGCGAGCGACAGCGCATGGCATCCTACGGCGTGCAGTGGGCGGGCATCCGCTGGGCGAAGGCGCGCGGCGCGTCCTGTTACGACATGGTCGGCGTGCCGGACGCCGACATCGACACGCTGGAAGCGGAGTTCGCCGGGCGCGAGGACGGGCTATGGGGCGTCTACCGCTTCAAGCGCGGCTGGGGCGGGACGGTCGTGCGCGGCGCAGGCGCCTGGGACCGCGTCTACAACCCGCTGCTCTACGCCCTGTATCGTTTCGCCGTGGCGCGGGCCGGGTAAGAGGCGCGGCGCAGAAAGGGCAGGCTTATGAGCGTCATCACCATCAACCCCGGCCACCCGCTCTGGCTGGCGTTTGTCATTCACCTGGGCCGGCACGACATGGCGCGTATTGTCCTGGACGAAGATGGCGCGGCGCAGCCTGACGTGCACTATCTGGCCGCGTCGATCGGCGATCTCGTCGTCGGCAATCTGTGCCTGCGCTACCAGCCGATCCTGATTCCGGCGGACGAAGCCAGCGGCGGCGAGCCGACCCCGCTGCTAGGACCCGGCGAGCAGCCATTCACCGAGCTGTTCGTCTGCGCGTTCGCGGTCGAAAACGAATACCGCCGCCAGGGGCACGGGCGCGAGTTGCAGCTTGCCGGGCTGGCGCTGGCGCGCGAACTGGGCTGCTACCAGGTGCGCTCGTGGTCCTCGCTCGATAAGGCTGCCAATTTCGCGTTGAAAATGAGCCTCGGTTTCGCGCTGCACCCTGCCGTCGAGATCGCGGCGAACGGCGCGCCGATCAGCGGCGCGTACTTCGTGATGCACGTCTGAGCGCCGCGCCCTTATCCTCCCGCTGGCCCCCGCCACCTGACCCGCTGCAAAACCCCCAGGCGGCCCTTTCCGGCGGGCATGACGCCGCGTAAGCTGAATGTATTCTAAACGGTCGAGGCGCCTGGAGGTGACAGGATGACGCTGACCGAGTTCCTGATTCTGCTGTTAATCGCGGGGGTGGTCGGGCTGATCGGCCAGTTGATTTCCGGTTTCTTTATCGGCGGCCTGTTTATCTCGATCATCGTCGGGTTTGTCGGCGCGCTGATTGGCGTGCGGCTGGCCGACGCGCTGGGCCTGCCGGAGTGGCTGGTGATCACCGTCGGCGACGAATCGTTTCCGATCATCTGGTCAATCATCGGCGCGGCGATACTCGCGACGCTGGTCGGGCTGCTGATCCCTCGCCGCGAGCCGCCGGTAATCTGAGCCGGTTCGACACGCGCCGCTGGCATTGGGTACGATAGGGCCGCTGGTTCTCAGCGGTCCTTTTTGCGCCAGGGCCGCCTGCTACCCCGCATCAGAGGACAGGCCAGATGCCGACCCTTCGCGCCAGCATAGTGCTGGACCACCGGCGCGCGGACTGGAACGCCGCGCTGGAGCGCCTGCCCGCCGCCCACGTGCTGCAAACCTGGGAATGGGGCGCCTTCAAGCAGCGCGAAACCGGCTGGTCGCCGGAGCGCCTGCTGTTCTTCGAGGCGGATCAGCCGGTCGCCGCCGCCTCGGTCCTGACGCGGCGCGCCGGTCCTGTGCGCGTCATGTACGTCCCTAAAGGTCCGGCGCTGGACTATGCGAACCCGGCCCATCTCGACGACGTGCTGGATCACCTGCAAGCCCTCGCCCGGCAGCGCCGCGCCCTGTGGCTGAAGATCGACCCGGACGCGATCGCCGGGACCGGCGTGCCCGGTGGGAGCGATCCCACCCGCCCGGCGCGCGAGAACCCGACCGGCCAGCGCGTGCTGGAGGCGCTGCGCGCGCGCGGCTGGCGGTTCAGCGCGTCGCAGGTACAGTTTCGCAACACCGTCACGCTCGACCTGACGCAGAGCGAAGAGGACTTGCTGGCCGCAATGAGCCAGGGCACGCGCCGCAAGATTCGCCAGGCAGGCAAGCACGGAGTCGCCGTGCGGATCGCCTCCGGCGGGGCGGATTTCGAGACGCTCTACCGCCTGTATCGCGTCACCGGCGAGCGCCAGGGCTTCCTGATTCGCCCGCCCGACTATTATCGCGAGGCGTGGTCGCGCTTCATCGAGGCCGGGCTGGCGCAGGCGTTTCTGGCCGAATGGGAGGGCGCGCCGCTGGCGGGCCTGGTGCTGTTCCACTTCGGCCCCAAAGCCTGGTACTTCTACGGCATGAGCAGCAACGACGAGCGCCAGCGGATGCCCACCTACCGGCTCCAATGGGAGGCGATCCGCTGGGCGAAGGCGCGCGGCTACGCGACGTACGATTTCTGGGGCGCGCCGGACACGTTCGACGACTCCGACCCGATGTGGGGCGTCTACCGCTTCAAGGACGGCTTCGGCGGAACAGTCGTGCGGCACATCGGCGCGTGGGACTACGCGCCGAACGCGGCGCTCTACGCGCTCTACGAGCGGGTGATGCCGCGCGTCCTCGGCGTGCTGCGGCGCGTGGCGCGGCCCGTGAGCGCGCAACCTCTCGGTGACGGGGCACGTATAGGGAAGTGAGACCGAACCGCTCGCGAGAGGAGATGTGCTGGTATGAGCCTGATGCGCGCAATTGTCTGCTTGCTGCTGCCCCCGCTGGCCGTGATCGACCGGGGCTGCGGGACCGTTCTGATCGTCACGGCGCTGACAATCGCCGGCTGGGTGCCCGGCGTGATCGCGGCGCTGGTCCTGAACTACATCGCGGAAAACGAACGCTAAGACAGCCGGCCAACAGCGCGGATTTTGCTGCTCTTCGCTGCCTTTAGCTGTTTTCGCTGCTTTTCCCTCAGACCGGGTGATGCATCCGTACCGCGTCCCGATAGACAAACACCAGCGGCGCCTGCTGGATCATGGCCGTCTGCGGCTCGAACAACGGGAAGAAAGCGACATCTGTCATGCCGATAAACTGCGCCTTCGTCGAGGCGATGAAATCGTGCACGCGGTCCTCGGTGCCGAGATGCGCCTTGCCCTGCACGACATAGTGCGACGTGTAGATCGCCAGCGGCTCGCCGCGCGGCAGCAGGCCGGTTTCCTCCTGGCTGAGCATCTGATCGAAGGCGATGGCGTGACACTGATCCTTGCGCGCGTATAGCTCCGGCAGCGACATGCTGGCCGCCGGGTTGCCGCGCTCCAGCCCCCGCACCGACGCCCGGTAAAGCGTCAGAATGGGCTTGATTTCGTCGTTGAGAAACGTCTGCATCAGGCCGATGCTGTGCAGCGTGCAGCGCACCTCGAACCCGGGCAGCAGCACCGTCGCCGGGTTCTGCTTGATCAGCGAGCTTTGATCGAAGTAACTCATGCGCCCCCACTCCTCGTCCGCGCCGGCGGGAAACCGGTTTGTCCTCCTCGGTTGAACTCCATTGTAGTCGAATCAGCGCGCGAGGAAACTCGCCACCAGCGAGCGGAGGGGCGATTCGCCCGTTGGGCGCGGCGGGGCCGGACGCTATAATGAAACTAGCAGTCAGCGATTAGCCGTTAGCGGTTAGCGAAGTCAAGATCGGCGTGGTCGACGCCGATGTTCGCTGGCCGAAACGACAGCGGCAAGTTCTGGTCTGTCGCTTCTGGCTAATCGCTAACCGCTGTTTTTCAGCCACGCGCCTCAAGGGATCGTTCGATGCTGCGACGCAAACGCCGCCCGTTTGGAGTCACCGCCATCGCGCTGCTGCTGCTGATCAACGGCGTCATCGCGCTGGCGCAGAGCGGCACGCGGCTGTACGAACTGTATGAAGAACGGCTGGGCCTGACCGAGCCGGGTCTGCTCGACGAGCTAGCCGCAGCGACCGAGGACTGGACCGCGCGCGACTGGGCGACGGTGCCCTTCACGATCTCCGGGATCGTCCTGGCGTGGGGGATGCTGACGCTGCATCCGCGCGCCTGGCTGGCGACGATGGCCCTGCAAGCGATCTACCTGGTCATTCACCTCTACGATTATTTCAACGGCGCGCCGCGCACGGTCGGCCTGGTCATCATCCTGGCGACGGTGTTTTACCTCAACTTGGCCGACGTGCGGCTGGCGTTTCGCAGCGCGTCGATCTCTGCCCGAAACGCGACCGCCCGATGAGCGATCCATCCCGCGACGACCTGACGCTGCTGCGGCAGTACGAGCCGCTGATCCGCTACACCAGCGGCGAGCACTTCTTCCCGATGGACGTGGCGCGCTACGTCGCGCGCAGCGCGCTGTGGTTTCGCCCGGAGCGCGCCGCCGCCGTCGAGGCGATCCCGCGTGGCAACCTGGAAATCGACCGGCTGGGTCTGCCGCTACCCTACGACGACACGCGCGGCATCCACTTTCTCCAGTTCGCCGAGCCGCTGGCCGGACGCGCGCTCCAGCATGTCATTGACCGGCGCGGGCGAACTCGCTTTCGCGGGCGCGGGCGGCTGGCGCGGGTCGGGCTGGTCGCGCGGCTGGTGGACGCCTTCTTCACGGTGTCGCTCTGGCTGCGTGGGACGGTTCCGGGCGGGACCGCCGCCGCCGCCGAGGTCGCCTACGGTGAGATGATGGCCGAGCGCGAAGCCTACCCCTATTATGGCCGCGTGCTTCGCCAGGAGCATTATGTTATCCTGCATTACCTGTTCTTCTATTGCATGAACGACTGGCGCTCGTCGTTTCACGGCGTGAACGACCACGAGGCCGACTGGGAACAGGTCGTGATCTACCTTGAAGACTGCGAGGGAAGCGATCTGCGCCCGATCTGGATCGCGTGCGCCGCGCACGACGATCACGGCGACGACCGCCGCCGCCACTGGGACGACCCGGAGGTCGAGAAGGTCGCCGGGCACCCGGTGATCTACGCGGGGGCGGGATCGCACGCCAGCTATTTCATCCGTGGCGAGTACCTGGTCAAGGTGCGCCTGTCGGTCTTCCGTCCGCTGCTGCGCACGCTCGAAACCGCGCTGCGTTTCTGGCGCGTCACGCTGCGCCAGGGCGACCCGGACGAACAGCCCCCGGCGCTCACCGATCTGTTCGGCATCCCGTTCGTCGATTACGCGCGCGGCGACGGCGTCAGCATCGGCCCGACCGGCGACCAGAGCTGGACGCCGATCCTGCTCGACCCTGTCCCGGCCTGGATTGAGCGCTATCGCGGGCTGTGGGGCTTCTTCGCGCAGGACCCGGTCTCCGGCGAGAACGCGCCCGCCGGGCCGAAGTTCAACCGCGACGGCACGGTCCGGCGCGCGTGGCACAACCCGCTCGGCTGGAGCGGCTTGCAGAAGGTCGCGCCGGATAGCTGCATCGACGAGGCGCTGCGCCAGCGGCTGGACACGCTGCGCGCGGCGCAGACCGCCGATCGCGAGGCCGCCGCCGCGCAGCACGCCGCACTCGTCCCGCTGCACGCCGAGATGCGCGCGCTCGATCAGCAGCCGCAGCTGGCCGAGGCGCACCAGCGCGCGTGGGCCGCCACGCAGGAAAAAGAGCGCGCCCTGCTGAAGCTGACGGATCGCATCGCCGAGCGCGACGAAGTGATCCATGCGCTGGAGCGGCGTCTGGCGGCGGTCGAGGCTGGCGATCGCGGCCCGCTGCGCGATCACCTCGTCCACCCCGACCGCCCGCAAACCGAGCACGAAATCCGCGTCGGCGCGTGGGCCGAAAGCTGGGCCGCGTTCAGCGTCGGGCTGCTGCTGGTCGGCTTCGTCGCGCTCTATCTGACCGAGGGCTACCGGCTGGTCGGTCTGGGGCTGCTGATCGGGCTATTCGCGCTGATCGAAGCGGTCTTCCAGCGCCGGCTGGAATCGCTGATCGTGCGCGTGACGCTGGGGCTGAGCCTGTTCGCCAGCCTGGTGCTGATCTACGATTATTTCTGGGAGATCGTGATCGCGGCGGTGTTCGCCGTCGCGCTGATCATCATCGCGGATAACCTGCGCGAGTTGCGCGAATAGGGGACGGCGAGCGTGTCCACCTCACTCGGAGTGCTGATCGCGCTGGTCGTGGCGGCCAGCGCCGTGCTGTTTGGCCGCGCGTTGCGCCAGGAGCGCGCTCAGGTGCGCAATCGCGGCGTGAACCAGGCGTCGGGCGTCACGTGGGCGCGCGCGGGGGCGCACGCCGCTCTGCTGCTGCTGAAGTTCGGCGGGATGGCCTATCTGTTGGCGACGTTCTACGCCTTCTATATGTTCGAGCGCGTCTGCGCCCGCGAGGACTGGACGCGCGCCGCCTACGAGCGCGGAACGTTCGTCGAGCACATCGCCGACGCGCTGCGCTGGCCGCTCTATCTCGAAGGCGATCCGCCATGCAGCAACGTGATCTCCGCGCCGGTCGAGCCGGACGAATTCAGCCGATGATCCGGAATTGTGGCAAACGGTATAGACATATATAATAGTTGCAGTCCAGTCAATTTTTGCTCTGACAGTTGAGAGGTCCTGATGTCTTTCAGTCACAATAATACTGCGCCAGTTGCACGAATTGTCCTATTTATTATCGCCGTGGCGCTTGCGGTTATCCTCGTTTTAGTAGCCACATCCTCTTATGGTGCCGGATTGTCGCCGGACTCGGTTGGGTATATCTCAATCGCTCGGCAGATCGCGGAAGGAAACGGGTACGTGGATCGGTACGGAGAAGATGTGGCGGTATGGCCGCCCCTGTACCCGTTCGTGTTGGGCGTTATACAACTGCTTTTTTCCGTTGATCCGTTGGAGGCAACACGTTTTATAAACGCGCTCGCCTTCGGGTTAAATGTCGCTCTAGCTCTTTGGATTGTCGCTCAAAACCTTCCTCTAAAGTTCGTTTTCGCAGCTTTTCTTTGGTTGGGGTTCTCGCTTCCATTGTTACGGGTTTCCGTAATGGCCTGGAGTGAGCCGCTTTTTATCCTGTTTTCACTTGGTTGGCTGATCAGTCTTAATGCGTACCTGTCGCGCACGAGAGAGAGAGAGAGAGAGAGAGAGAGAGAGAGAGAGAGAGAACAGGCGTTCTTGTGCTGGCAGCTA
>DAOKYY010000036.1:0-30509 GCA_035325905.1 Aggregatilineaceae bacterium
GCCGAGCGCATCCGCACCGCCTGGGGCTGGCTGGCGCAGCACGAGCGCGCCGTGGTACGCGCGCACCTGGAGCGGATGGCGTCGGAAGAAGGCTGGCTCGCGCCACAGCGCGACTCGGCCCGCGCTGCGCTGGACGTGATCGGCGCCGGACCCGAAGACGCATCCGGCGCCATATAGCGGCGAGCGTGCGCGCCAGCGCGTCTATTCGTCGCGCTGCTTGAAATCCACGAAGCGGTAGCCGACCCCGCGCTCGGTCAGGATGTACTTCGGGTTGGACGGGTCTTCCTCAATTTTTTCGCGCAGATAGTTGACATAGAGCCGCACGTAATGCGTCTCGTCGCGGTACTCGTAGCCCCACACCTTCGCTAGAAGCTGCTCATGCGGGACGGTCCACCCCGCGTTCTCGATCAGATGGTACAGCAGCCGGTACTCGGTCGGGCGCAGCTTGATATGCTCGCCCGCGACGATCACCTCGCGCCGGTTGAAGTCCACGCTGAGCCGGTCGTCGATCTTCAGCACCGCTGTCTCGGGCGAGGCCGCCGGAGCCTCGGCGCGGCGCAAGACCGCCCGCACCCGGCTCGACAGCTCGCGCGAGCCGAAGGGCTTGGTGACATAATCGTCCGCGCCAAGCTCCAGCCCGTATACCTTGTCGTCTTCTTCGCCTTTGGCGGTCAGCATAATCACGGGGATGCTGCTGAACTCGCGCAGCATCCGCAGCGTCTCGAAGCCGTCAAGCTGGGGCATCATCACGTCCAGCAGCACGAGGTCGGGAAGCTGGGTGCGGATCGCTTCCAGTGCCTCAAGCCCGTTGTGCGCCTCGATCACCTGGTAGCCTTCCAGCTCCAGGTTCATGCGGATGAACCCGATCATGCGAGGTTCGTCGTCGACCACCAGCACTCGTTTCGCGTCACGCGGCGCAGCGCGCGGCGGTTTTCCTGTCGCCATGCCCGGTCCTTTCACAGAGCCGCTAGTCGCGGTAGAACGCCACAATCTCCTCTTCCTGGCCGCTGGGCATCACCTCGATGAAGTTGATTCGCCACCACGGCACGATGATCTGCTGCACTTCTGGCAGCACATTGTTGAGGTCTTTGCCATCGCGCTTGCGCGGGTTCAGGCAGAAGATCGCCTGATCGCCGGGCGCGGGCAGGGCTTCCACCTCTGCCATAAATGGTTCTTCATTTGCCAGATGAACATAGATCGTCTGCATAGTGTCGCTGCCCCTGGAAAAAACGATCGCGGCTGCGCGATCACGGATCACGTGCGAAAAACCGATCGCGTCACTCTTTGAAGAATATATGAAAGACGAGCTTGCCCATGCGAATCTCGTCGCCGTCACGCAGTACGCGCGGCTGGTGCGGGATCAGGCGCTGGCCGTTCAGATGCGTGCCATTGGTGCTGCCGAGATCGATCAGGGTGAGCGTGTCTTCGCCGCGCCGGATCACAGCGTGCCGGCGCGAGACGCCCTGCTCCGCCGCGCCATAGGGCGCCATGTCGACATCGGGCACAATCGGGGAGTGAGCGTCGGAGCGACCCAGAACAATCTCGTCCTTGGGAAAGAGCGTCAGCGGCTCGCGCGCGTCCCGCACGTGCACGACGACGACGGCATGCCGGTCGAAGCGGGCCGTGCCCCACGTGACGCGCCCGCGCAGGCTCGCTCGTTCCTGATTCTCAAACTGGCTGGTCGCCATAATCGCCTGCGCGCCGACAAAAGGCTGGCCGCATTCCTCGCAGAACAGCACGCCTTCGCGGTTCTGCTCGGCGCAATAGGGGCACGTTCTCATGGGTCGGGGTCCCTCGGATCGGGCTGCGACAGCAGCCGTCGAGTCCCGAACTTAAGCGTCTTGCGGCCCTCCTCCGACAGCAGGCTGGTGCTGGCGACACGCCGCGCCTCGATGATCGCCATCTGCGCCAGCTCTTCCTGGCCGGAGGCCAGCAGCCGCGTCGCCAGGTTTTCCAGCCGCCGGGTTGCCTCGGCGATATTCCCCTTCTGCAACGACTGCTGCGCTTTCTCCTGAATCCGGTACAGCGTCAGCTTGCCAAGCGCGTCGAGAATCGGGATCGGCGGGTCTTCTGGCGGCGGGTTGCTGGCGATCTCAACTGAGATGTCGCTCAGCACCTTGTAGCCCTGCCGCTCGGCGATCAGCACGCTGCCGGTCACGTCGATCCGCGCGACCGTGCGAAACCCTGTCCGCTTGCCCGGCGGCATCTGGAGCTGAACCAGACACATCAACGTCCGGTTGAATTCCAGCGAGCCAAGCGGGACCGGCTGGGGCGATAGTTCCATCGGCTGCGGATTCGGCTGAAGCTTGAACAGCGACTCCAGCACGATATCGGCATCCGGCGCCACGCACAGCTTGAGCCGTTCGACGAGCGTGTCGCCCAGGCTTCGAACGCGCTCGTTCAGGAAACGGACCACCGCGGTCGGCGAAGTGACGTAGGTCGATGTGCCGCCCGTGCGCGATGCCAGCGCGTCGAGGAACTCGTCGTTCCACTCCTCGCCGATGCCCATCGCGCTGATGCCAATGCCCTCGGCGGCGGCCTGGCTCGCCAGCTCCAGCGCGCGCTCCTCGTCGCCGAAGGTGCGCCCGTCCGTCAGCAGCACCACATGATTGACGAATCGGTCGCTCAGGTGCTTGCGACACTCATCGATCCCCGCCTGGAGGCCGTGAAAGATCTCCGTCCCGCCGTCCGCCCGCATCAGGTTGACCTGCGCGCGCAGCGCGATCGTGTCCGTCACAGGAGCGGCAGGAATCAGCACTTCCGCCCGGTCGCTGAAGCTGATCAGCGCGAGCCGGTCCTCTGGCGACAGGCTTTCGATAATCTGGTGCGCGGCAATCTTGAGCTTGTCGAGGCGGATCCCCTTCATCGATTTGCTGCGGTCGAGCACAAGCGTCAGATTCAGCGGGACCGCCCGCTTCTGCTGTTTGGCAAGCTCGCGCAGCGGGGCGATTTCCAGCAATAGGTAGAGGACCTGAGGCTCGTCGAGCGCGGCGAGCACGCGTTTGCTGGGGGTGACGCGCAACGAAAAATAGGCCGGCTCGTCACCTGTTGCGCGCCGCCCTTCATCGTAGGCGTAGCGCCGCTGCGGGTTGCCGAGCACTTCGTACGCTGCCGCGATGTCGCGGAACTGGTGTTCCGCGCCTTCGTTGGCGTTCGCGTCGGGGTGGAAGCGCCGGGCGGCGATGCGGTAGGCTTCTCGGATATCGTCCTGGGTCGCTTCGGCAGGGACGCCCAGAATCGCGTAGAGGTTGCTCAGGGCTTGAGTGGACACGGCTGCGACTTTCCGCGCCTAGCCCGGTATCTGAACCACGATGACGCTGATATTATCCGGCCCGCCGCGTTCGTTCGCCAGGCTGACTAGCCGGTCGCAGACTTCCTGCGGGCTGCTGTGCCTGGCGGAAATCTCGCGGATCGTCTCTTCCGGGACCAGATTCCACAGCCCATCGCTGCACAGCAGCAAGCGCGAGCGCGGCGGAAGCCGCCGCGTGATGGCGTCCACGTCAAGCGTCTCGTTCTGCCCGATGGCGCGGTAAAGCACATTGCGCTGCGGGTGCTCGGCGGCTTCTTCCGGCGTGAGCTGGTCTAGCTCGATCAGGCGCTGCACCAGCGAGTGATCGCGCGTGATCTGCTCAATACCCCCATCGGTGATCTGGTAGACGCGGCTATCGCCGACGTGCGCGATGTACGCCAGGTCCCCGATGATCGCCGCCATCGACGCGGTCGTCCCGCCTTCAGGAATCTGCGCCGAGACCGCGCGATTGGCGCGTTGAAGCGCCTCGCGCAGGACTTCGGTGATCGCGGGCCGGTCGGGGTCGTCCATCTTCTGCTCCAGCATGGCGCCCAGTATCTCGCCGAGCACATGCTGCGCCACGATCCGGGTCGTGATCGAGGCGGCCTTCTCGCCGTCGTGATGCCCGCCCATGCCATCGGCGACGATGAAAACGCCAAAATCCGGCAGATCGTCGGTGCTGGCGCTGGACGCGACGACCGCCAGAATCGCATCCTGGTTGTTGCCGCGAACCATGCCGATATCGCTGAGCTGCCCGAAGATGAGGTGCTGGCCGGGCTTGGGCACGCTCTTATCCAGGCGCGGCAAA
Organism: Aggregatilineaceae bacterium; assembly: GCA_035325905.1. Classification (GTDB taxonomy): domain Bacteria; phylum Chloroflexota; class Anaerolineae; order Aggregatilineales; family Aggregatilineaceae; genus DYGX01. The sequence goes on from DAOKYY010000036.1 coordinate 4,098, forward strand.
GGGCGCGTCCCGGACATACCGCCCAGGCTTTCGTCCAGCAGCGGGTCGGTGTCGTCGTCGGCGCGAGCGATCTTGGGCCGGTCGCCGTTGGCAGCCAGGCGAGCGCCTGGCTCTGGCCCCGCAATCACGGCCTCTTCCGGCGGTGGAGCGGCATTCTGTTCGTGCGAGATCGTGATCCCATCATCCGGATTGCGCGATGGTTCTGAGAGGCCGAACATGCGGCGCAGCAAGTTCATCGACGTTTCTCCCGCACGGGCTAGGCTTTCAATGCATAGACGCAATGATCCATCGAGCCGATATACACCACACCGTCATGCAGCGCGGGCGAAGCGACGACCGGCCCGCTTGTCTCGAAGCTCCAGCGCAGCCGGCCGGACTTGGTTTCAAGGCTGTACACGTGGCCGTCAATGCTTCCAAAGAAGACCACGCCGTTGTCATACGCCGGCGAAGACGTGACCTGCCCGCCCGTCTCATAACGCCACCGCTCTTTGCCTGTGGCGACATCGAGCGCATACAGGCTGCCATCGACCGAGCCGATATAGATTTTCTCGTCGCCATACGCGGGCGATGAGACTACCGGCTTGTTCGTGCGGAAAGTCCACACCTTCCAGCCGCGCGCCAGTTCTAACGCGTAGACGTGCCAGTCCATCGACCCGAAGAATACCAGGCCATCATGCTCCAGCGGAGACGACACGACCGCGCGCTTCGCTTTGAAGCGCCAGACCATCTGCCCAGACAGATCGATCCCGGCGACATCGCCCGACTCAAGGCCGACTACAATCATCTCGCCTGTGACCAGGGGTCGCGACCGGATCGCGGCGCCGCCCCACCACTTCCACTGCACCCGGCCGGTCGCCAGCCGGACCGCGTAGAGATGCCCGTCGTCGCTGCCGAAAAACACATGGCCGTGCGCGATCGCCGGCGAAGACTGCACGGCGCCTTGTGTCGCGACCGTCCAGCTCAACTGCCCTACGCGCGTGTCAACCGCATACAGCAAATGGTCGAGCGAGCCGAACAGGACCAGATTCTCCGCATCGGCCACCGTCGGCGAAGATGAGATCCCCTCCGCCGATGGATACTTCCAGCGGAACGTTCCGTCCGCAGCGTTGATCGCGTAGAGGTTATTATCGTAAGCGCCGACGTACACCACCCCGCGATGGACTACCGGCGACGACCGCACCTCGTCCTCGCAGCAGAACTTCCACAGCGCCGCCACGCCACGGTCAGCCTCGTCCCAGGCGCTCATTTCGTCGGTCAGCCGGGCGCCTGGGGCTATCACACTGCTTTCGCCCACCTCAGTAATCTGTTCCAGCGCCTCTTTCATCGCCGTCGCGTGGGGATAGCGATCGGCGGCGTCAAACGACAGCGCCTTCATGATGATCGCCTCGAATTCGGGCGAGACGTCCGGGTTGCTCTCGCGGATTGGCCGCTCGGCAAACGTGAAGGGGGCTTCCAGACGGGGGTCGCGCCCGGTGAGCAGGTGATGCAACGTCGCCCCGATCCCGTACACGTCGCTCGCCGGGGTCGCCTCGCCGCGATACTGCTCCGGGGCCGAATAGCCCTCGGTGCCGATCATCGTGCCCTTCTGGCCTTGCTGGAAAATCTTGGCGATCCCGAAGTCGACCAGCCGCAGGCGGCCGTGCTGGTCGATCATGATATTCGAGGGCTTCACGTCGCGGAAAATGATCGGCTCCGGCTCCTGCCGGTGCAGGTATCCCAGCACGTCGCACAGCTCGACCGCCCACTGCTGGACCAGCGCGACGGGCAGCCGCTCGCTCGACGCGTTGACGATCGCATCCAGGTCACGCCCGTTGATGTACTCCATCACCAGATAGGCGCGCATCTTGCTGGGGAAGTAGTCGTAGATGCCGGGCACCGCCGGGTGGCTGAGCGAGGCCAGCATATCGGACTCGCGCTCGAAGGTCCGCAGCGTTAGCTCGCGCGCGCCCTGGTCGGCGTGCGGGTTCAGCATCTCCTTGACGGCCACGTAGCGCACCACGTTCGGGAAGCGCAAATCGCGCGCCTGGTAGACCGATCCCATCCCCCCGACCCCGATCACGCCCGTAATGCGGTAACGGTTTTGCAGAATAGAACCGACCTGAAGCGCGCTGTCGCCGCTGGGCTGCTCGGGAAACCGGCCCGTGAATCGCTGCGTATCAACCATCGAATGAAACCGGCCTTCAAGCCCCTGGCTCGCCGGGGCGGCTCTCAGAATCGTGGACGCCGAGCCAATTTGTGGCTATTATAGTGGCCCGGTTAGCTTACCGCAATTGAGCGCCTGCATTGACGCAGCCCTCCCTGTACGCCGCAACTCCGCCTTCTAGCCGCCCCGAAAGCGGGCCTCCGTTGGCGCTGTACGTGCACATCCCTTTCTGCCATGTGCGCTGCACGTACTGCGCGTTTAACGTCTATACCAAGCGCGAAAGGCTGATCGCGCCCTATATGGCGGCGCTGCGGCGCGAGATCGCGCTGGCCGCTAGCGACAAACGCCGCCCGGCGCTCAGCGTCTATTTTGGCGGCGGCACCCCCAGTCTGGTGCCGGCGGACGAGATCGCCGCCACGCTCGACGCCTGCCGGGCCGCCTTCGCCCTGCAACCCGCTGCCGAGATCACGCTGGAGCTGAATCCGGAGTCCGGCGACGAGGCATATCTCCTCGCGCTGCGCCACGCGGGCGTTAACCGGCTGAGCATCGGCATGCAGTCCGTCCATGCCGAGGAGCTAAAGCTCTACGCGCGCCTGCACACGCTTGACGACGTGCGGCGAGCTATCCGGCGGGCGCGCGCGGCTGGGTTCGAGAATATCAGCCTCGACCTGATCTACGGATCGCCGCGCCAGACGCTGAGCATGTGGCAGGACAGTCTGCGCGCCGCGCTGGCGCTCGAGCCGGAGCACATCTCTTTCTATGGCCTGAGCATCGAGGAAGGAACGACCTTTGAGCGTTGGGCGCGGAGCGGGCGCATCGCCGAGCCGGACCCCGATCTGGCGGCGGACATGTACGAATGGGCCACTGACGAGCTTGTCACTGCCGGATTCGAGCAGTACGAGATCAGCAACTGGGCGCGTCCCGGCGCAGAATCGCGTCACAACCTGCAATACTGGCGCTGCGAGCCATACCTGGGGCTAGGCGCGGGCGCGCACGGCTACGCGAACGGAGTCCGCTACGACACCGCGCTGCGTCCCGAAGCGTACATCGCGCGGATCGACGGCCAGCGCGCGCCGCAAGCCTTCCCGCTGACCGCCGCCGTCGAGCATGTCGAAGCCATCGATCAGCCGACCGCGATGGCCGAATGGATGATCATGGGGCTACGGCTGGTGCGGGATGGCATCGATCCGGAAGAATTTCGGGCACGCTTCGGCGTGTCGCTGGCCTCGATCTACGCGAGCGAGATCGAGCCGCTGCGCGCCGCCGGACTGCTGGACAGCGGCAAAGATGGTCGCCTGCGGCTCACGCGGCGCGGGCGGCTGCTCGGCAATCAGGTTTTCCTGGCGTTCATCTAGCGCGCCGCTCTGCTATCTGTCCACCGGGTAGAGCGGAGTCTGCTTGAGCGCAGGGATGTCCGCCGCGCCGCTGGCGAACATCGCCACCCGAAGCTGCGCCTGAAGCTCCCAGATCGTCTGCCGCACGGCTTCAACCGATACCGCCGCCGCCTTCAGAAACGGCCCCGCCAGCCCGCCCAGGTCCGCGCCCAGCGCGAGGCACTTGGCGACATCGATCCCGTCGCGCAGACCCCCGCTGGCGATGATCGGCAGCCCCGGCGCGCCCTCGCGCGCGTAACCGATGGCCTCGGCGGTCGGGATGCCCCAGTCCGCGAAAGCGCGGGCGACGTTGGCGTGCTGCGCGGTCGGCGCGCGGTGATATTCGACCTCGCTCCACGACGTCCCGCCCGACCCGGCCACGTCGATCGCGGCGACCCCGGCGGCGGCAAGCTGCTGCGCGGCACGCGGCGAGAATCCCCAGCCGACCTCTTTGGCGATCACCGGCACCCCCAACGCACGACACACGGCCTCGACCTTCGCCAGCAGCCCCGCGAAGTTGCCATCCCCCTCTGGCTGCACTGCCTCTTGCAGCGCGTTGAAGTGCAGAATCAGCGCATCCGCCTGGATCAAATCGACCGCGCGCCGGCACTCGTCCACCCCGTAGCCGTAATTGAGCTGGACCGCGCCCAGATTGGCGAACAGCAGAATATCCGGCGCAACGCCGCGCACGTCGTAGGTCGCCGCCAGCGAGGGATCTTCGAGCGCGGCGCGCTGCGACCCCAGCCCCATCGCGATCCCGGCCTGCTGCGCGGCCTCGGCCAGCGTGCGATTAATCACCTGCGCGCGCTCCGTCCCGCCGGTCATCGAGGAAATCAGCAGCGGCGCGCCCAGCCGCTTGCCGAAGAACTCCGTCTCAGTGCTGACCGCCGCCAGGTCCAGCTCCGGCACGGCCTGATGCATGAACCGGTAACGCTCCAGCCCAGTGGTCACGCGCGGGAACTGGACAGCCTCCTCCAGGTTGATGCGGATGTGATCGTCCTTGCGGCGCTCGGTGGTCGGGCCGTCCGTAACTTCTGGCATCGACGGGTGTTCCTTCATCGTGGTGTGGCGGTGGACAAACCGGATCGCAACAGGTAAACTTGCCTGCTCGACAGAGAATATACCAAATGTCCTCTGTTCGGCGTAGCGTTCTGGTGTACAATATGCGCAGCCCGGCGCGGCGCACACCAAGCACGGTGCATGAGCCTAACATTCTGGAGGTTGAAGACATGGCAACGACTCAGGAACGGGTCACGAATATTATCGTCGAGCTGCTCGGCGTGGACCCCGAAGAAGTGAAGCTCGAGGCGCGTTTCCGTGAGGACCTGGAAGCCGACTCGCTCGACCTGGTCGAACTGATCATGGCGTTCGAAGATGAATTTGGCGGCGAGATCTCGGACGAGGAAGCGCAGAAGATCACGACCGTAGGCGACGCGGTAACATACATCGACACCCACATGCTCTAGACCCGAGCTTGCGGTCGTCTGACCAAACCTCTAACGCGGCAGGAAAGCGGCGATTGACAGCGGGTTAATCGCCCTTTTTATTTCCAGGGCGCCTCGTATGCAGGCCAGCCGCCAGCCCGGCGACGACCGCCGCCAGCGTGTAGAGCGCCGGTCCCGCGCCGGTCCGCACCCCGATCTCGAAGTTGTCGAGCAGGACTCCGGCCCGCGACAGCCCGGCCCAGCCCGCCAGCGCGCCAATCCCTAACACGATCACCAGCGCCACCAGCCACAGCCGCCCGCGCAGCCGGGCAAACGCCGCCAGCGCGACGCCGCCCAAACCGGCCCCTGTCAACAACGCCATCTGCCGGTAATTCGGGTCGCCGCGCGCGCTTTGCCAGAACTCGGCTGGCGGGATGATCCGCAGCGCGACGATCAGCGCCGCCGCCCACCCCGCCGCTCGCCAGCGCGGGTCGGACGCGACGCCCGCCGCCAGCGCCAAACCGGCTGCAACCGCGACCTGCGGCGCGCGCAGCAGAAAAGGCGTCAGCATCGGGGGCGAACTGCTACGCGACGCGGGATGCAGGCTGGTCCACTCTGCGAGGTCAAACCCGTTCATGGTAAAGCCCGCCGTCGGGTGCGTGACCCAGGGGAGGTAGTACGCCGCCAGCGCAAGACCCAGCGCCGCGATCACGACGGCCAGCAGCCCTGCGCGCCGCCCGTCGCTCACTTGCTGCCATCCCAGTCGAGATCGCCTGACAGCGCGTCAAGCTGCTCGCGGATCCCGGCGTCCTCGGCCGCCTGATGCGCGAAGAAGTCAACCATAAACGGGCTGCGGCGCTGGCGAAGCGCCATCGGCGCGACGGCGCGAATATCCGCCACCGTCGCCACGTCGCGCCCGTCCGCCGCGGCGTAGGCGCGCGCCGCCTCGAACATGGCGTACTCGGCGCGGTGCGAATCGATGCCAAGCTGTTCCACCAGCGCCAGCCCGACCGACACGGCCTCCGGCGACAGCTCCGTTTGCGCCAGCAGCTCGCGTGCCAGCGCGATCTCCTCACGGGCGGCAGCCGTCACCTCCGCCCACTCCGCCACGAACCGCCTGCGGTGCTGCCGGTAACGACGCGCGCGCCGGTAGACCTCGTACCGCTCCGCCCGGTCGACCAGCCCCTGCACTGGCACGCGCAACCCGAAACGGTCCATGATCTGCGGACGCAGCCGCCCCTCCTCCGGGTTCATCGAGCCGATCAGCACGAAGCGCGCGCGATAGGTCCCGGCCATCGCGCCGCGCCGCACGGTGTAGCTGCCCTGCGCCGCCGCGTCGAGGATGGCATCGACGATCACGTCGTCGAGCAGGTTCACTTCGTCGATGTACAGCAGATTCTGGTCCGCCCGCGCCAGGATGCCGCGCTCCAGCCGCACACGCCCCTGCTGGATAGCGATCCGCTCGTTCACGCCGCCGACCACATCTTCGAGCCGGGCGTTCAGCGGCAACTCGACCAGCTTCACCGCGTCCAGCACGGTGATCGACTCGCCGCGCGCCAGCCGCGCCCGGCAGTCCTCACAGACATCCGGCTCGCCCTCGGCGTCAAGCTCGGTTGGCAGGCACCCTTCCGGGCAGGCGCTCGTTTCCACATATGGCAGCAAGTCCGTCAGGCTGCGGACGCAGGTCGTCTTGCCCGTGCCGCGCGGCCCGATCAGCAGCACCCCGCCGACCGCCGGGTTGATGATCGACAGCAGCAGCGCCGTGCGCATCTCGATCTGGCCGACAATGGCGAAAAATGGGAAGGGGACCTGTTCCGCCAGTCCGAGGTCCGGCGCCGGCTCGCGCAGAATCCGCCGCGCGCCGGTCGCGCTGAGCATTTCCAGCAGGCGCGATGGCGCGCTGCCAGGGTCGTGGTCGGTCGATGAATTGGTCATTGACCTGTCTACGGGCGCTCGCCGCCGGATCGTTCCTGCTGCTCACGCAGCGCCAGCTCGCGCTCATGGCGGCGGATCCGCTCTGCCTGGCGCTCCTGCGCCTGCTGGAAGCGAAGCTGCTCCTGCGGCGTCTCAATCGCCAGCGGCGGGACAGGCTGCGGCCTGCCCTGCGGGTCGATGGCGACGAACACGAAATACGCCAGGTTCGTGTGCACCTGCGAGCCGGTGAGCGGGTCCTCGGCGGAAACAGCTACGCGAATCTCCATCGACGTGCGCCCGGTATACGTCAGCTCGGCCGTCAGCGTGACCATGTTGCCCACGTAGATCGGCTCGTCGAACGTCATCGAGTCGATGGCGACCGTGACCGCCGCCGCGCGCGCATGGCGCATAGCCGCCAGCCCGGCGGCTTCGTCCGCCAGCTTCATGATCTCGCCGCCGTGCACATTGCCAAGCGCGTTAGCGTGCGCCGGGTTCATCATGGTGCTCAGCACCACGCGGGATTCGGCCACCCGTTTCGGCTTCAACTGGTCCGCGCCCATCGTCACTCCATATCCGGTCGCAGATCGGAAATGCGGCGGAAGATATCCGGTTCTTCGTCCAATACGTCGATTGTGCTGTATTCCAGCTCGGCCATCATCGGCGGCAGCGGCGCACGGGGCGGCAGACGGCTCGGCTTAGGCGGCGCGGGCGGCGGATTCGGATGGAATCCACGCCGACGCTCGGTCCGTTTGCGAAGGATGCGCCCATCCTTGCTGAGGCGGCCCACCCATTCGCCGTCCCGTTTGTAGACCTCCTGCCCTTCAACGAAGCCGATGTACTCCCCGCGCGAGCTGTACAGCGCGTCGCCGATCTTGGTGGCGTGCCAGTCACCGCGTGTGTCGAAGATGAACCCCGGTCGCTCCGGTTTCGGCCCACTCGTTGGCGTGTTCATGTGATTCTCTCTCCGAGCCTCGCTCAGACGCCGGGCGCAAGCTGGCGATAAATCTCGCGCAGATGGCGCGCCGTCCGCGCCCAGGTAAATTGCGCCGCCTGCCGCGCGCCGCGCTCGACCAGATCAGCCCGCAACCCCGGATCGCTCAACATCCGCCGCAGCGCCGCCGCCAGCGCGCCCACGTCATACGGATCGACCAGCAGCGCCGCGTCTCCGGCTACTTCGGGGATCGAGGACAGTGTAGACGACACTACCGGCGTTCCGCAAGCGAATGCTTCCAGCACCGGGAAGCCAAACCCCTCGTAGAGCGACGGATACGCCAGGCACAACGCGTCGCTATACAGCGCCGGAAGATCGGCGTCCTCCACGAAGCCGGTGAAATGAACCCGGCTCTCCAGTTCGAGCGATTTGACCGCGCCGTAAATCGGGCTATCGAGCCAGCCGCGCCCGCCCGCGATCACCAGGTGCACGTCCGCCGCATCCGATCCGAGCTTGGCGAGGGCTTCCATCAGCCGGGCGTAGTTTTTGCGCGGCTGGACCGTGCCGACCGAGATGATGTACGGCTGCGGCGGGATGCCGTATCGCTCGCGCACGGCCCGGCGCGCCGCCGGGTCCTCGACGCGCCGGAAATGCGCGCTGACGCCGCTCAACAACACGGTGATCTTGTCCGCTGGCGTGCCATACAGCGCGATCAGGTCGTTCTTCGTGGCCTGCGAGTCCGCCAGGACATGCGTCGCGCGGGCGACCGAGCGCGGCACGACGCGGTCAAGATACGCCTTGAGAACCGGCGTCGCCGTCTCGGGCGCGCGAACAAACGAGAGATCGTGGACCGTCAGCAGGGTCGGCGTGCCCGGCAGGACCGGCGGCAGCGTGAAATCGGTCGCGTGGAAGAGCCGCACCCGCCCGGTAAAGGTCTCGACCGGCAGCGGGACTTGGAGCCGGTGCCACAGCCGCGCGAACCACAGCGGCGTGATGCGCGTGGGCCGCCATGAGAAATTCGGGCCGGGTGGCGGGGGGAGCCGGTCGCGCGTCGCTCCCGCGACAAACAAATGGTAGGGGGTCGTGGCGTCTTCGGCGGCCAGCGCCTGGATCAGCTCGCGCACATAGCGCCCGATCCCCGCGCCCTGCTCGTACGCCGCCGTGGTGTCAATGCCGATCGCCGGCATGGGTGGCCCGCTCAGGAACCAGCCGACAGAACATCGCGTACCCGCGACACCAGCACATCAGGGGTGATCGGCTTGGTGAGATAATCGACCGCCCCGGCGTCCAGGCCGGTCTTCTGGCTGATCGAGTCCACCCGCGCCGTCAGCAGAATCACGGGAATGGTGGCGGTCGAGGGGTCTGCCCGGAGCGCGCGCAATACCTGGAAGCCGTTGAAGTCGGCCATCATGATGTCGAGCAGAATCAGGTCAACGCCGCTGCCGGACAGGTAATCGAGCGCATCCTGCCCGCTGTAGACCGCTTCTGTCTCGTAGCCCTCGCGGTGCAACGTGAGTGTCAGAAGGTTGCACATCAGCGGGTCGTCATCCACGATCAAAATCCGCGCGGGCATGGCCCCTACTCCACGTCGTTGTAGGTCCAGTAGCGGTTGACGAAGAAATTCCACAGCATGACGATCCACACCGCGAAGAACTGCGCGATATTGGTTCCAAGCTGGCTTTGCGCCGCCGCCGACAGCCCGTTGTCCAGCAACCCGAGTCCGCGCAGCGCATCTACCCCCGCGCGGCCCATCGGGCTGTAGAGCGCGTGGACAAACCACAGCCGGAACGCCATGCCAACAATGTTGACAATGAAGAACTGGACCAACTGATGATGGATGCGCCGCGAGCGTGAATCGGGATAGGTCCAGTAACGGTTCCAGATGAAATTGCTGGTTACTGCCGCGGTAAACGCGATGCCTGTTGCCAGCGCGACCTTCGTATCCAGGTGCGGGGCTTCGGGGCGCAGAACGGTCGTCTGGAGCAGGTTCAGCGTGCCAAAGTCCACCACCGCGCCGATGATGCCGACGATCGCGAACTTGATGAAGCGTTCGACCTCTTTCGCCTTCGCCCCAAAACGCCGGCTGGCGCGAACGATCAGGCTGTCGAGCAGGCGAGCGGGCTGCATATACCGCGCCGCCAGCGGCTTCGTGACCGGTTCAGTGTGGTCTGATGAAGTCATCAGCAGTGTCCTCTGCGGCGCGTCGAGACCGGTCAGCAAACGCCAACAGCCCAAGCATCACGCCGAGATGCAGAAAGAGATTGTTCACCGTGAGCTTATCGACGACGCTGTGCACCGCGAAATGCGTCCAGGTGCCCAGCAAGCCAAGCGCCAGCCCATGCACGACAGGAGAGCGCGCCTCAAGCGCGCGCACCGTCCAGGCAACGATCAGCGTCCCCCCCGTCAGGGCGGCGGCCAGCCCTATTATACCGGTTTCTGCGAGTAAGTTAAGGTAGTCATTGTGCGCGTGGCCGAGCGCGTGCGGCCAGCGCGCCAGCGCGTAGTCGCGGTAGACCACCTCGTAATGGCCGAGTCCGGCCCCGGCCAGCGGATGCGCGCTCGCCATATCGAGCGCCGCCTGCCAGTGCGCCAGCCGCTCTACCGTCGAAAAATTCTCGTTGGTGATAAACACGCCGCGCACGTCGCCAAACCCGGCGAACTCGTCCAGGGTGTTCGTGACTCGCGCCGCGATCCCGGCCGGAACCAGCCCGCTCAACCACAGCCCCGCACCAAGCGCCAGGCCGCCCGCCAGCAGGGCCAGCCCCTGCCAGCGCCGTCTTGGCGCGAAAACGGCCATCACGCTCAGCGCGGCGGCGAAGCCGAGCCACGCCCCCCGCCCCCACGACGCGATCAGGCCGCCCAGAATCAGCCCGGCGCAGGCGGCGTAGAGCGCGACGGCGGCAGCGAGACGGATCGCGGTAGCGGCCCGCCCCGCGCGCCAGCCCGCCCAGGCCAGCCGCGCGTAGCCCCAGCCCATGCCGAGCGCCAGTGGCAACGACAGCCCCATGAACGCGCTGAACGGGTTCGGCTGGCCGAACGTGCCAAACGCCCGAAAACGGGTGTAGTCTGCGATCCACAGGTGCGGCGCGCCCGACCCGCCCTGGTACTCATACAAGCCAATCGCGGCCTGGAGCGCCGCCGCCAGCACGACGCCAAACGCCAGCCAGGTCCAGCGCCCGCGTGCGCTCAGGTCAAGCGCCAGCAGGACCAGGGCGATCATCTCGATCCACTTGATCGCTTCGGCCAGCCAGGCGGTCGCGGAAGTCGCGGCGAACAGCGAGGGCACGAACCCGATCAGGATCAGCAGCAGGGCGGCGGCGATTCGCGAGCGTGGCAGCGGTCTCGCCGGGGCGCGGCTGGCGCGCCATATCGCCCACGCCCCAATCGCCAGCCCTAACGACCACTGCCCAATGTCCCCCGGCAGCGCGATCGGCGCCTCGGTCTCGACCAGCACCTTGAGCGGCGCGACGCACAGCATCACGACCAGGCTCAACACCGGCTCGATCACAATCGCCAGCGCCAGCCCGCCCAATACGAGCAAGGCGCCACTGACCTCGACCGGCAGCAGGGCGGCGCCCGCGCCGAGCAGCAGCGCAAGCGCGCCCCAGCCCAGGCCGCGCGCCGAGAGGCGAGCCGCCGCTGCCCCCCCGACCATCACACGCGATCCTTGAAGTACTCGATTGTCAATTCCAACCCGGCCGGCAGGTCAACCCGTGGCTCCCAGCCCAACACCCGCTTGGCGCGCGTGATGTCCGGCTGGCGCGTCTGCGGATCGCCCTGAATACGAAGGTCCTCTTTGAAGATCACCCCCGCCAGATTATCGGTCAGCCGGTTGACCAGCTCAGCAAACTGGAGAATCGACATTTCGGACGGGTTGCCGATGTTCACGGGCTGGTCAAAGTCGGCCATCAGCAGGCGGTAAAGCCCCTCGATCAAGTCGCTGACATAGCAGAAGCTGCGGGTCTGCGATCCGTCGCCATAGATGGTCAGCGGCTCGCCACGCAGCGCTTGGCCGACGAAATTCGGCACGACGCGGCCATCGTCGAGGCGCATGCGTGGGCCGTACGTATTGAAGATGCGCGCGATGCGCGTATCGACCCCGTGTGTCCGGTGGTAAGCCATCGTGATCGCCTCGGCGAAGCGTTTGGCCTCATCGTACACGCCACGCGGGCCGATGGTGTTGACGTTGCCGGGGTAATCCTCGCGCTGCGGGTGGACCAGCGGATCGCCGTAAATTTCGGAGGTCGAGGCCAGCAGGAAGCGCGCGCCCTTCGCTTTCGCAACGCCCAGCGTATTATGTGTGCCCAGCGCGCCAACCTTGAGCGTCTGGATCGGATAGTTGAGATAGTCAATCGGGCTGGCCGGTGAAGCGAAGTGCAGCACGGCGTCGAGCGGCCCTTCGACGTAAATGTAGTTGGTCACGTCATGATGCACGAACTTGAAGGCCCTGTTCCCGGCCAGATGCGCGATATTGTCCGTGTTGCCCGTGATCAGATTGTCCATCCCGATCACGTCGTGCCCTTCGGCCAGGAAGCGATCGCACAGGTGCGATCCGAGGAAACCGGCGGCGCCGGTGATCAAGACACGCATAGAGTCGATTCCATCCCTTACATGAGCAAGCGCGAAGCCGCGCGAAGTGTACCACACTTCGCCGCCACGCTCATCCCCGGATGCGCCGTTCCACTCAGGCTTCCGGCAGATCGGCAAGCTGAGCGCGAAACTCGGCCTCGAAGGTGTGATAGGTCGGGTGATCGTACAGGCAGACGACGATCTGCCGCACGCTGCGCGGCTCCTCGAAGGTGAAGTCCAGCAGCACGCGCAGCATCACGGCGGCGCACGCCTCCACCGGGAAGCCGAAGACTCCGGTCGAGATCGCGGGAAACGCAATACTTCTCAGGCCGTGTTCTTCGGCGAGGTCGAGGCTGGCGCGCACGGCGCTGGCGAGCTTGCCGCGCTCGTTGCCCTCGCCCATGCGCGGCCCGACGGCATGGATCACATGCCGCGCCTTGAGATCGCCCGCGCCGGTGATAACCGCCTGCCCCACCTCGCAGTACCCGATGGCGAAACATTCTTCTTGAATCGACGGGCCGCCCTTGCGCCGGATCGCGCCCGCCACGCCCGCGCCGAGGATCAACTGCGAGTTCGCGGCGTTGACGATCGCGTCGCAATCCAGGTCGGTGATGTCGCCTTGCGCCAGCGCGATCGTAATCCCGTTGACCTGCGCCTGCATATGTCTCTACCTTCCTTACTCCGCAGCTTTTTCGTCCGCCAGCCGCTCCAGGTGATGCAGCAGCCCCAGCGAGAGGAAAAACACAAACGCCAGATTGATCGAGAAATAGCTGACATCCACCAGCCCGTGCGCCAGGGCGTGCGCCATGCTCCCGGCCAGCCCCAGCGCCAGCGCCAGCAGCAGGTGGTCATCCAGCAGCCGCCCGCGCGCGCGCCACACCCCGCGCCAGAACGCTACCTGAAACGCAACCCCCAGCAACACCCCGCCCAGGCCCAGGCTCACCCAGTGATTGAGCAGGACGTTGTGCGGGATGGACAGATTCGGCTCGGCCCAGGCGTCCGGCAGCAGGTAGCGGCTGCGATACCAGTACAGGAACTGGTCCAGCCCGGCCCCGGTGATCGGGTGCTCCCGAATCAGGTTGAGGGCGCTGTACCACAGGTGGCGGCGGAAAAACGCGGTCTCGCCGAGCAGGTCACGCAGGCGCGGCAGCGCGATGGACAGCGGCACCAGCACCACGGCAATCGCCGCCAGCGCCGCCGCTACCGGAGCCGCCGCGCGCCGCCCGCGCCATACGATCAGCAGCGCGATCACGCCCGCTGGCAGGCCGAGCAGAATCGCGCCCCGGCTCTGGCTCAGAAGGATTGCGATCAGCATCAGCGCGCCGCCGGCCACGCCAAACGCGCGCCGCCATGCTCCGAGCGGCAACAGCGCATACGCCAGCGCGAAGGGCAGCCCGCGCCCCAGGTACAGGCCGACGCCGTTCGGCGAGCCGTAGATGCTGATCAGGCGTCGCGCGCCTTCCTCGGTCACGACCACGCCGTGCCCGCTGACGAACCACACCAACCCCGCTAGCGCGATGGCCGCCCCGCTGAAAACCAGCGTGTCCGCCAGCCACGCCAGGTCGCGACGCTCCAGTCGCATCAGGCGGATCAGCGCGTAGAACAGCGCCGGGTCGAGAATGACAACACGCAATTCATGCAGCGCCGGAGACCGGTAGCGCGCCCAGCTCAGCGACAGGACGCCCAGCCCGGCCCACGCCAGCGCCAGCCAGTCAAGCGCCGTCAGCCGGGGCCAGCGCCACGAGACCATGCGCGCTCCAGCGCGGTAGCGCCGCGCCCCCTCGACCAGCCCGCGCAGCGCCAGCGCCCCGGCGGTCAGCACAAGATAGACCTCCACCGTGGCGAACAGGCGGAACAGCAGATCAAGCGTCGAGAGGAAGAACGCCGACCAGAAAATGATCAGCATCAGCCCTAGAATGGGCCGGTTGTAGATCAACACGAACAGCGCACCCAGCGCCGCCAGCGTAACCAGCGCCGCCGGCGACAGCGACGCGACCCCGGCGGTCAGGATCGTCAGCGCCAGCGCGGGCGGGTCACGGCGCAGCAGCCCGGCCAGCGGCTCGCCCCAGGTCAGCAGCGCCCCGGCCAGGACCAGCAGCGACGCCAGCAGGCTGATCAGCCACTCGATCGCGTGCCGGATCACCGCCGCCGAGGGCCAGCGCAGCGCGCGCCAGGGCAAACGCCGCCCCGCGCCAAACATCCCGGCGAGGCCGAGCGCGCCGAGCGCCGCGCAGGCCGCCAGCGCCAGCCGATACAGGCCGGTGTCCGCCGGGTGCGCCACGGCGTAGCCCGCGATCGGCCAGCGATCGTCGCCGTTGATCGGGCGGTGGACGATCTCGACAGTGTGCACGCCGTCTGCCAGGCCGCGCGCGACCGCAATCAGCTCCAGGCGCGGCGCGCGGTCGGGCGAGGTCAGCAGCAGGAAGGTCTGGCCGTCCGGCTGGCGCGGCAGCGCATTGGCCGGAGCGCCGTCGACCGTGACGAACAGGTACGCGCTGGTGTCGTCGCGCCGCACTGAGATCGCGAAATCGGTCCCGGCGAACGTCACCGCGATCCGGTTCTCCATGTCGGGCGTCACCGCCGCCGGGTCGTGGATCACGGCGTCCGCGCCCAGCTCGCTGAAGCGCCAGTTCTCGCTGTATGCGGTGTACGCGTTCCGAACCGGGTGCAAGCCGGGCGGCAGGCCCTCGGCGGAAGCCCGCAGGCCGTCCGCCAGCCACTCGTCGATCACCGGCGCGACGGCGAAGCCCTGCTGCGGGTCATCGGGCGGCGCGTCCGGCTGCCAGTGCTGCACGATCAGCCCGCCGATCCACGGCCACTCGCGCGTGGCGCGCTGGTACGCATCCCGCGTGAACTGCGCCTGCTCAGCGGCGCTGACCTGGCCCCAGATCGACGGCGGGCCGCGCCACCCTTCGGGCAGGTGGTTCCAGCCGAAGTTGCTGCCCCATAGGGGTTTTGTGCCATCGCCGCGCCGGACCATTTCCTCGCGCAGTAGAATCAGTCGCGAGAAGTTGAGCGTGTCGTCCGCCACGCGCCGATCGTACGGCCCGGTGTTGTAGCCGTAGGGCTTGCCCGCCGCTGCGTCGAATGCGCCCTGCCCGCCCTGCTCGTAGATCGCGCGCAGATACAGCACGTCGGACAGGTTGTCCGGCCCGGTCTCGACGGTCGGCGCGAGCGCCGCCGCGATCACCTGCGCTTGCGGATCGGCGTCGTGAATCGCGTCATATGCGCCCCGCAACATGGCGACGTAATGCGCCGGGCGCGGGTCCATCCCGCCCCAGTGTGATTTCAGATTCGGCTCGTCCCAGACCTGGTAATAATCGATTGCATCGGCGTAGCGCGCAGCTACGGCCCCGGCGAAGGCGGCGTAATCGCCCACGCTCTCCGGCGGCGCGAACGGGTGATCGGGCGCCAGCGGATGGCGCGCCCAGCGCGGTGCCCCGTCGATCACGGCCACAAGAGCGAGCTTAGGTTGCTCCGCGACCGCCGCGACGATCCGATCGAGTTCCGTCCAATCCAGAGCGCCTCGCTCCGGCTCGATCTGATCCCAGCGCACGGACTGGCGCACCCAGTGAAACCCGGCGGCCTCAATCCGCGCCAGCTCGCGCTCTAGCGCCGCGTCATCGTACTGCGTCAGCTCGACGTTAACGCCCGCCAGCGGCAGGCGCAGCGGCAAGTCGAGCGTGCGCGTCGCGTCCGCCCATCCGCGCAGGGCCACTGCCTGCCGGTCGAGTGTCACCGCCGCGCCGGTCGCGCCGCCGAGCAGCACCACCAGCCCGGCCCAGAAGACCAGCCAGCGGCGGATCATGGCGCGCCGGACCAGCGGGGCCGCGCCGCCTGCCCGTCGCTCGTGACGGCGGAAGCGAGGCCGGTGTCGAGATCGTAAATCCACAGGTTTTGCTGGTAGATGAAGGCAAGCTGCGTGCCGGTCGGACTCCACGCGATACCGTCTTCCGGGTCAGGCGAGCGGAATCCCTGGCCGGGGTCGTCCGGCCCAGGGAACACTTTTCGCGCGTTGCTCCCGTCGGCGTCGGCGATCCACAGGTCGTAGGTCGAGCCGAGCGAGTTCAGCGGCTCGCGCGCCTGAAAGTATGCGACCAGCGTCTCGGTCCGCCCATCCGCGTGCTCGATCAGGGGCGAATACGACGGGCTGCTCCAGATGCCGCTCTTGGCGCGGAAGGTCGGCAGGACCAGCTCGTTTTCGGCGTCGAGCACCGCCGTATCGAAGACGATGCTGTCCTCGCGGGATTCGGTGCCATAGGGCGCGCCGTGCGCAGTCGTGATCAACAGCCCGTCCTCCGACCACGATAGCGTCGGGACCCACACCAGCGGCAGCAGCGTCGCATACTCGGCGAAGCTCAGCAGCGGCACGAACTCGCCGCGCTCCAGGTCTACCGTGCCGACGCTGTCCGCGTTGGCCCACGCCAGCCGCTCGCCAGAAGGCGACCACAAGAAGCGCCGCCCCCAATAGGCGTATGCGCCGAGCGCGTTCTGCTCGACGATCTGCTCGACGCTGTCCGAGATCGCTTCGCCGGTCTGCGGGTCCAGCTCAACGGTGAACAGGTCGTTGTACGCGCGCCAGCCGATCTGGTCGCTGGTGGGGACGGCAGTCGAATAGCTCAGCGTGTTCGCCCGGCCGGGCACCCATTGCGCCGACAGCACGTCGTTGGGGAACAACTGCACCGCCTGCGGCGTGCGCGCCGAGGTGTTGAGCACCGCCCATAGCTCGTTCGAGAAGACAGGATCGTTCTCGTCCTCCGTCGCCCGTGTGAACAGCAGCTGGCGACCGTCCGCCGAGAGATCGAACACCCGCCGGTCCAGCCCGCCGACCTCGGCCACCGGGCGGCGCCGGGCGGTGCTGCGCTCGATGATCCAGGGCTGGTCGCCGGAGATGTAGGCCAGCACGCCGTCGATGCTGATCACCGCCTCCGAGGGTTCAGCGCCGACGTACACGATCTCGTCGCGCGCGGGGCGCACCGGCACCGGGATGCCGGGGTTGCGGCTGACTTCGACGCCGTTCTTCTCGGTAATCAGGTAGCAAATCTCGTTCTCGCCCGCCTCGCCGGTCTGGCCGATCTGTTCTTCGCCGGGCTTCAGCCGCTCCGAGGGGATCACCTGCCGCTTGAATGGGACCGGCTCGCGCACGCATTCCTGCCGCTCCACAACGCGCGTGACGGTGATGCGCAGCCCGTCGCGGAGCTGGGTGTACAGCGGCGGATTGACCTCGTCCAGCGCGTCGAGCGTAACGTCGATCGCCTCCAGAAACTGCCCGACCGACACAGGCTTATCATAGGTGTAAACCCGGCTAGCCCCATCCGCGTCCACCGTGATATTGAAGCGACCTCCCGCGCCGCCTTCGTCCTGGCACGCCGCGAGCGTAACGCCCAGCACGAGCAGCAGCGCGATCATGCGCCCGATCCGATTCATCGTCCGCCTGCCCCAGAGTGCGAAATCGGCGTCAGAAAAGCGCCATCCGAGCGTAACGAAAACGCCTAAAACTGGTTTACAGTATAGGGTAATGTAATGGTAAACACCACGGGGCCATTTGATCAAATAAAGGGGTGATCGCCGCGATGGAGCCGCAGACAGCCGCCTATCTGGCCGAGCTGCCAGAGGTTCGCACCAGCCGGCTGCCCAGGGGAGCGCTTTTCTGGGCGAACGGATCGATCTACGAAGTCTCCGCCGTTGACGCGCGCGGGTTCCAAAAGGCGCGCCTGTGGCGGCAGGCGGAGCACACCGAAGTCGCGCTGGTGCCGGGGTCGCTGCTGAGCCGCCACCTGCCCGTTGTGGCGCAGGGGCGTGCGCTGCCAGTCTATCACTCGCAGAACGATCTGCTCGACGCTGGCGAGTGCTCGTGCTACGTCTTCCCGACCGAGATGCTGGCGCTCGACGCGGCGTACCTCGACGCCGCGCTGATCCTGCGCAGCGGGCCATACGTCCGCCAGCAAGAGGCGGTTCCGGCCTTTGCCCTGACCGACGGGATTCATCTCTTCCGTCTCTATTACTTCCGCCAGTCCACCCACGGGCGCCCGACCGATCTGTCCAGCCTGCGCGATCGTAGCGCGGGCTTTCGCCCGCGCCCGCATGCCGAGGGGCCGGGGTTCTGGCGCTTGCTGCCAAGCTGGACCGAGCAGACGAACCAGTTTGACACGACGCAGCAATCGCTGCCAGCGGTGCGGATCGACCTGCCGGAGCCGCCTGCTCCCTGAAACGGCCGAGTCGCATCCGTTCCGCGATCGACCAGAATCGAACGGCCCCCTGTGCAAGGGGGCCGGTTGTTCCTCGCGGCGCGCGGATCAGACTACTGGATGCCTGCCGCCTGGCGCACGGCCTGGAGCGTTTGCAGCGCCGTCAGGTTGCGCACGTTGTAACCGAAGCTCAGCGCCGGGTCGGTCAGGTTCCCCGCGCCCTCCGGCGCGGCGCTGAACGGGTCGCTGATGCCGCGCTCTTGCATAGCGCGCCACAGGTTCCACAGCGGCACGCCGGACTGCGTGGCGACCTCGACGATCGCGCGGTTGTACTCGGCAAGCTGTTCGGTCGTCGCGTTGCCGCCCGCCGGGATGGTCGCCAGCACCGGGATGACCCCGTACTGGCTCAGGCTGTCTGTCACCAGCACCTGCAATTCGCTGCGGAACTGGTCCGGGTTCATGAAGGTCACGTTCGGCGCGCTGAAGCTGATCAGGGCGACAGCAGGCCGCGTCGCCGCGAACTCGCAGCCGAGCACGGTCGCCGCGCCGGTGCTCGCGCACACGCCGCTTGATGGGGCAGGCGCGCTCAGCGAGTCGATGGCGAACCCGGCTTCCGCCGCCACGCTATCGACATTCAGGCTGTTGGCCGCCGGATCGTCAGCGCGCACCGGCGTCGCGCGGTAGAGATCGATCAGCCCCTGGAGCGCCTGGAAGTTGTCCAGGTTGTACTGGTCCCCGGCGAACGGCGCCAGGAACTGGTCGCTGGCAACCGACTCGTCGCCGGCCTTGCTGAACGCCCCGGCCTGGTTGCCGAAGTTGCGCGCGCCGCTCTGGAACACCTGCGCCAGCATCGCCGCCGACTGCTGGTCGATCTGCGGGATGACCGGGTAGGCGTTGAGGTCGAAGCTCGGCGCGGCGCTCGACACGTTGACGGTGAAGCTGGCGATTGTCACGCCGCCCAGCGCGTCATCCGCCGTCAGCTCGACGGTCGTCGTACCCGCGCCAACGCCGGTGAGGGTCACGCTCGTCGTGCCGGACGCCGAGGCGGTTGCGACCGTCTGGTCCTGCGAGATCGCGCTCAGCACGATCGCATCGCCGTCCGCGTCGGAGACCGACACCGGCACCTCGATTGTCTCGCCGGCCGCCAGCGTCTGCTCCGCTACCGGCTCAATCACCGGCGCGCTATTCTGGCCCTCGACGATGACGAGGAACGTGACCGTCCCCAGGCCCCCCCGCCCGTCGCTGACATCGGCCGTAATGGTCGCCGTACCCTCGGCGTTGCCGCTGATCGCGATCTGCATCCCCGCCGCGACCGCGCTGGCGACCGCCGGGTTGTCCGACACGGCGGCCAGAGTGAGCGGATCGGCATTGGGGTCGGTCGCATTGATCGGGACGTTGATCGTCTCGCCCACGTTCAGCCGCTGCTCGCCGACCGGCTCGACCGCCGGGGATTCGTTCGCGGCAGAGACCGTCGCGAAGAAGCTGACGACCGCCGGAGGATTGACGCCGTCCGAAACCGACAGCGTGATCGTCGCCTGTCCCGCGCCGTTGGCGTGCAGCCGGAGCGTGCCTGCCGCCGGGATCTCGGCGCTGGCAATCGACGCGTTATCGCTGATGACTTCGATTCCCAGCCGGTCGCCGTTCGGATCGCTGGCGACATATGCCAGGTCGAGCACGTCGCCCACCGTCATAAACTGCTGGTCCAGCGGTAGCAGGATCGGCGGCTCGTTGACCGCGCCAACCGTCACCTGGAAGCTGACCTCCACTGGCGCGTTGTGACCGTCTGAGACGCTGAGCGTCACCGTCGCGGCGCCTGCCTGCCGGGCGCTCAGGGCGATGTTTCCAGACGCGTTCACCTGCGCCTCGACCACTGCGGAGTCGTCGGACTGCGCCGTAGCCGTCAGCGTGTCGCCATCAGGATCGACCGCGTTGTAGGGCACGTTGAGCGATTCGCCCGCCGTCATGGACTGCGGCCCGATCGCATCGACCGCCGGCGGACGGTTCGGCTGCTGCACGGTCACGGCGAACTGCACCGTCACCGGCGCGGTCCGGTTATCCTGCACCGTCAGCACGACCGTCGCGATGCCTGGCTGCCCAGCCACCAGCCGGATGACCCCCGGCCCGGTGACGCTCGCCGCCACCACGCCGGGGTTGTTGGACACGGCGCTCGCCGCGAGCGGGTCGTTGTCTGGGTCGGAGGCGTTATAGGCCACGTCCCGCGTCTCACCCACCATCAGAAGCTGCTCGCCGACCGGATCGACCGCGGGCGGCCGGTTCGCCAGGCCAACAGTCACCAGAAAGACGGTGCTGACGACCCCGCCCCGCCCGTCATTGGCCGTGACCGTCACCGAAGCGTTGCCCTGCGCCTGCCCGGCCAGCCGAACCGTCGCGGCATTGGGCGCGCTCGCGAGCACGACGCCGTTGTCGCTGGAGATCGCGCTCAGCGTGATCGCGTCGCCGTCCGGGTCGGACACCTGCACGGCGATGTCTTTGGTCTGCCCGGCCTCGATCGTCTGGTTCACAATCGGGCTGATGCTCGGCGCGCGGTTCTGGCCGGAAACCGTCACCGCGAAGGCGGCGCTCGACGCCCCGCCCCGGTTGTCGTTGACGCTGACCGTCACGACCGCTGAGCCGGCCGTCACGCCGCGCACGATGATTTCGCTGGGGCTGACCACCTCCGTTGTGGCGACCGCCGGGTTATTGGACGAGGCAAAAATCAGAATCGCGTCGCCGTCCGGGTCGCTGGACTGGATCGGGATGCGCGCCGCCTGGCCCGCCTCGACGCGCTGGTTGGCAATCGGGCTGATCTGCGGGATCTGGTTGGGGCGCTGGGTCTGCGTCGCGGTCGGGATGGCGGTCGGGCGGACGTTCGACACGCGGATGCCGCCCACCACGAACGCCGTGTCGGTGCCATCGCTCAGCCAGACATGCAGCCGCAGGCGGTAGCTGCCATCCGGCACGCTGGTCGTATTCCACGCGCCGAGAATACTGTTAAGCACCGGCACCGGGCGCGGCGCCGTGATCGGATACCACAGGTTGCTGGGGTTCGGCTCCGGCCCCCACTCCAGCGCGTACTGGAGAAAGCGGGGGTGGCTCGCGCTGCCCGTAACCGTGACATAGCCCGCGATCTGGCCCCCGTCGACCGGGTACGAGATGCGCACGTCGTAGGGTAGCGGCGTAGCGGGCTGGACAAACGGCGTCCAGGTGGGAATCGGCGTGTTGATGCGCGGCAGCACAAACTGCGTCGCCGTCGCCAGGGGCCGCTGCGTCGGCGATGGAAACGGCGTCGGGCTGGAAAGCATGCCGACCGCGCTCGTCGCCGGCGAGGCAGATGGCTGAATCGTCGGCGTAGAATCCGACTGATCGTCGTCACCGCCCGCAATACTGCATGCCAGCGTCGCCAGCAGCAGCATAGCGGCCACCAGCCCCAGCCCTAGCATTCTGGAACCCGCGTGAAGCTTCATCGAAGTCCTTCCCCCGCCGCCGCTCGCCACCTGTTCACGGGTTGATCGTGGCTTTCCGAGCCGCGTTTCGCTCATTCTACAACCGTTCGCAAACCCTCACAACGCGGCAGCCTGACGGCGCCCTAACGCCTGACCCACCGCTCACCGCCTATTCGCGGCTGCGAAGCGGTCGTAGCAAAAAGCGAGCAGCCCCCTGGGGCTGCTCGCCTCGCATACGTCTGATGGTCGAGCGATGTTCGAGCGATCTTAGCGATTCTCGGTGTAGCCCATCAGCGCGGTTGGGATTTTCGGCTGGCGCGATTTTTCCTCGTCCTTGCCGAACTTGATCACCTCGCCGCCGTCGGTGATCGCTTCCACCGCCAGGCCCAGGCTTTGCAGCTCCTTGACCAGCACGCGGAAGCTCGCCGGGACGCCCGGCTCCTCAATCGGCTCACCCTTGACGATCGCCTCGTAGGTCTTCACGCGGCCCTGAACGTCGTCCGATTTCACGGTCAGCATTTCCTGAAGAGTATGCGCCGCGCCGTAGGCTTCGAGCGCCCACACTTCCATCTCGCCGAACCGCTGGCCGCCGAACTGCGCCTTACCGCCCAGCGGCTGCTGCGTGACCAGGCTGTACGGGCCGGTCGAGCGGGCGTGCACCTTGTCTTCGACCAGGTGCGCCAGCTTCAGCATATGGATGATGCCGACGGTTACGGGCTGGTCGAACCGCTCGCCGGTCTTGCCATCGTAAACGTTCTGCTTGCCGATGATCGGCATCGTCACGTTGAAGCGCTGCGACACGCGCCGCGCCAGCTCGCGCACGCCAGCTTCGTCCAGCCCGTCCGGCACGCGCTCGCCGCTGACATACTCGATCCACAGCACCAGCGTCGCGTAGCGCGCGTTGGTGTCGCGCCGGATGCGCTCGTCAACCGGCACGCCGGTATCGTCGAACAGCAGGATGTCGTCCGGCTCAAAGCCCTTCTCGCGCAGCCATTCGCGCAGCACGACGCGGCGCGCATAGGTGTTGTCCAGCGCGAGCTTCTCCGCATCGTACTCCGGCGACTGGCTCAGCCAGTGGTCGATGTACAGCCGCAGCGCCTCTTCGTCGTCTTCGAGATACTCTGTGTCGTACTGCTCGTC
Source organism: Aggregatilineaceae bacterium (assembly GCA_035325905.1). Classification (GTDB taxonomy): domain Bacteria; phylum Chloroflexota; class Anaerolineae; order Aggregatilineales; family Aggregatilineaceae; genus DYGX01. Next base: position 27,223 of record DAOKYY010000036.1, read on the forward strand.
CTTGAGCCACGCCCACGTCCGCTCGGTGATGTCATTCCAGGCGTGGTCGATCATCCACGCGCGCCCCAGCTCCGCCTCGATCTCGTCTTCTTCGGCGCCGTCAAACACCGGCGAGATCGCGCGGAAGCCCAGGCGATCAGCCGCCCAGCCGAGGTGTGTTTCCAGCACCTGGCCGATGTTCATGCGGCCCGGCACGCCGAGCGGGTTAAGGATAATCTCGATCGGGCGGCCATCTTCGAGGAACGGCATGTCCTCGATCGCCACCACCTTCGAAATCACGCCCTTGTTCCCGTGACGGCCCGCCATCTTGTCGCCCTGCGTCAGCTTGCGCTTCTGCGCTACGCTGACCCGGACCATCTGATCGACGCCCGCCGGAAGGTCGCGGTGCTCTTCGCGGTTGAAGATTTTGACGTCAACCACCTTGCCTTTTTCGCCGTGCGGCAGGCGCAACGACGAGTCCTTTACTTCGCGCGCCTTCTCGCCAAAGATCGCGCGCAGCAGCTTCTCCTCCGGGCTGAGTTCCTTTTCACCCTTCGGCGTGATCTTGCCGACCAGGATGTCGTTCGGCCCCACATCCGCGCCGATGCGGATGATGCCGTGCTCGTCCAGGTCCTTCAGCGCCTCGTCGCCCACGTTCGGGATGTCGTAGGTGATTTCCTCCGGCCCGAGCTTGGTGTCGCGCGCCTCGATCTCGTGCTTCTCGATGTGGATCGAGGTGAACTTGTCTTCACGCACCAGCGCCTCGCTGATCAGCAGCGCGTCTTCGTAGTTGCCGCCTTCCCACGACAGGAACGCGCACAATACGTCGTGGCCGAGCGCGAGCTGCCCGTAGTAAGTGGACGAGCTGTCCGCAATCACCATCCCGCGCTGGATCATCTGGCCCTTCTGGACCACCGGGCGCTGGTCGATGCAGGTAGACTGGTTGGAGCGGTTGTACTTCCGCAGGCGGTACGTGCGAATCCCGCTCTCGCCGCGCACCACGATCTGATCGCCCGTCACCGACAGAACTTCGCCGTCCTCGGCGGCCAGCAACACCTGGCCGGAATCCTTCGCGGCCTGGTGCTCGACCCCGGTGCTGACAATCGGAATGTCTGGCTTGAGCAGCGGCACGGCCTGGCGCTGCATGTTAGACCCCATCAGCGCGCGGTTGGCGTCGTCGTGCTCCAGAAACGGGATCAGCGCCGCCGAAATACCGACGATCTGGCGCGGCGCCACGTCCATGTAGTCGATCCGCTCGATAGGCGAGACCAGGAAACGCTGGTGATGGCGCGCTGAGACGCGATCGGTCGCGAAACGATGGAACTCGTCAAGCGGCGCGTTCGCCTGCGCGATCATGTAACGGTCTTCTTCATCCGCCGAGAGATAACGGTTCTCGCTGCTGACGAACGGCACGATCGGCACGCGCTCGACTCCGAACTTCCGCAGCTTCTTGAGCACAGCCTCGTCGATGACCGTCCCGGCCGGGATCGATCCCTTGCCGCTCTCAGGGGTGATCTCCTCGCGGGTGATCTGCCCGATCAGTTGCTCGTCGTCGAGCGGCAGCTCGCGGTACACCGGGCGATAGGGCGTCTCGATGAAGCCGTACTCGTTCACACGCCCGTAGCTCGCCAGACGCCCGATCAGGCCGATGTTCGGGCCTTCCGGCGTCTCAATCGGGCAGATGCGGCCATAGTGACTGTGGTGCACGTCGCGCACGTCAAAGCCGGCGCGCTCGCGGCGCAGGCCGCCCGGCCCCAGCGCCGACAGCGTGCGCTTGTGCGTCAGCTCGGCCAGCGGGTTGGTCTGGTCCATGAACTGCGAAAGCTGGCTGGAGCCAAAGAATTCGCGCACCGCCGCGACCACCGGGCGGATGTTGATCAGCGTCATCGGCGTCAGGTTGTCCGACTCGCGGATCGACATGCGCTCGCGCACGACGCGCTCCATCCGGCGCAGGCCAATGCGCAGCGAGTTCTGGATCAGCTCGCCGACCGTCTTGACCCGGCGGTTGCCGAGGTGGTCGATGTCGTCCGGCTGCTCCAGCCCGTTGTTGATCAGGATCATCCGCTCGACCAGCTTCACCAGGTCGAACTTGGTGATCGTGCGGCGATTGCGCGGCACAATGTCGTCGATGCGCAGCCGCTGATTGAGCTTGTAGCGACCCACGCGGTCAAGATCGTAGCGGCGCTGGTCGAAAAGCTGGCTCTCCAGATATTCACGCGCGTTGTCGAGCGTGGGCGGGTCGCCGGGGCGCATGCGCTTATAGAACTCCAGCAGCGCGGCCTCGGCCACAGACTGCCCTTCGCGCAAGTCCCACTGCGGCTCCATGCGGATCGTTCCGGCGATGAACTGGTGATCCGGGTTGTTGTCGACCTCTTCGAAGATCGCCAGCAGTTCCTCGTCAGAGCCGTCTTGAATGGGCGACTGCTGGTCGAAGCCATCCTTCACTGCCGCCAGCGCGCGTAGCAGAATCGTGACCGGGATCGTGCGCTTGCGGTTAAACTTGATCGCGAGATAGTCCGTCTTGCGCGTTTCGAATTCCATCCACGCGCCACGGTCGGGGATCAGCTTGGCGGTCGCGAGGCGCCGGCCCGTCGTGCGGTCCTCCTCGGCGTCAAAATAAACGCCGGGCGACCGGATCAGCTGGCTCACCACGACACGCTCGGAGCCGTTGATGATGAACGTGCCCTTCTCCGTCAGCCACGGGAAATCGCCCATGAAGATGTCGGAGGTCAGCACTTCATCGCCCGCCGCGCGATTAACCAGCGCCACTTTGACGTATAGCGGCTTGGCGAAGGTAATATCGCGCTCGCGGCATTCTTCTTCGGGATATTTCGGCTCGTCGAACCAGTAGCTCAGCCCGAACTCTGCCGCTTCGACGCTGCTGCCGGGGAAGTAGAGCCGCAGATTACCGTTGAAGCTCTCGATGGGGCTGATCTCGTCGAATAGCTCGTTTAGGCCCTCGTCGATGAAGCGCCGGAACGATTCCAGCTGGATCTCGATGAGTGAAGGCAGTTCGAGCACATCCAGTGTGCGTGCGTAGTTCTTCTCATCTAGCCGCCGCTGCATTCACTACTCCTCAAAGAGATAACCACCAACAGAGAAACCGGTGCAGGCCAAGGGGGTTAGTGGAGAAATCGCTGAGTCTCCTCTAGTGTCGAACACGGACTGCTGGTCTGAGGTTGATTTGGTTGTCGTTTGTCGACATCACGGGTTTGGGGTACAAGAGAGATAAGTATAGCACGAATCGAGACGATGTCAACGCTTTTTCTCGGCAGTTACCGCACGCCCCGCGCCGCTGGCGGGTCGAT
>DAOKYY010000037.1:0-30050 GCA_035325905.1 Aggregatilineaceae bacterium
CGCTTAGCCGCTTTCCGCCGCCTTTAGTAGAATCGGAACAGCGGGGCCGGGGCGTGTGGCTCGCGGCCCTTTTTCCTGACGCACCTGAGACGAGGACTGCGATGAGCCTGTTTAAGCGTTCCAGCGGCATTCTGCTGCACCCCACCTCGCTGCCCGGTCGCTACGGCATCGGCGACCTCGGCGACTGGGCGTACCATTTCGTGAACTGGCTGGCTGCCCACGACCAGGGCATCTGGCAGGTGCTCCCGCTCGGCCCGACCAGCTACGGCGACTCGCCCTACCAGACGCTGTCCGCCTTCGCCGGAAACCCGTTGCTGATCAGCCTGGACCGGCTGGTCGAGGCGGGCTGGCTGAAGGCCGAAGACCTGGCCGATGCGCCGGATTTCCCGCAGGGCCACGTCGATTACGGCCCCGTGATCGAGTATCACAACGCCAAGCTGCGCCTCGCCTACGAGCGCTTCGACCACAACGGGAGCGCGCACGCGACCAAAGCCTTCGAGGACTGGTGCGCGCAGAACACGCCCTGGCTGGACGATTACGCGCTGTTCATCGCGCTCAAGGGGCTGAACGCAGGCCGTCCCTGGGTCGAATGGCCGGAGCCGCTCGCCCTGCGCGATCCCGGCGCGCTGGATCAGGCTCGCGCCGAGCACGCCAGCCTGATTCGCGAGCACCAGTGGCTCCAGTGGGTCTTCGACACGCAGTGGAGCGCGGTCAAGCAGTACGCCAACGACAAGGGTATCCGTCTGTTCGGCGACCTGCCGATCTTCGTCGCGCACGACAGCGCCGACGTGTGGGCCAACCGCGACCTGTTCTACCTGGACGAAAAGGGCCAGCCGACCGTGATCGCGGGCGTGCCGCCGGACTATTTCAGCGAGACCGGCCAGCGCTGGGGCAACCCCCTCTATCGCTGGGACCGGATGCGCGAAGACGGCTACGCCTGGTGGATCAAACGCTTCCGCGCCGTCCTGCGCACGGTCGATTTCGTGCGGATCGATCACTTCCGGGGCTTCGAGGCGTACTGGGAGATTCCCGCCGAGGAAGAGACCGCCGTCAACGGGCAGTGGATTCCCGGCCCCGGCGCGCATTTCTTCGAGGTGGTGCAGCAAGAGCTGGGCGACCTGCCGATCATCGCCGAGGACCTGGGCGTGATCACGCGCGAGGTCGAGGAGCTGCGCGAGCAGTTCGATCTGCCGGGCATGAAGGTGCTCCAGTTCGCCTGGAACAAGCCGACCAACCCCTTCCTGCCGCACAACCACGTCGTCAACTGCGTCGTCTATAGCGGCACGCACGACAACAACACGACGCTCGGCTGGTGGCAGGAGGAGATGGACGACGGCGCCCGCGCGTTCATGAGCGATTATCTCGGCCACGAGGTGCGCGACCCGGTCTGGACGCTGATGAAGATCGGCATGCGCTCGGTGGCGCACACGTTTATCATGCCGCTGCAAGACGTGCTGGCGCTGGGGTCCGACGCGCGCATGAACACGCCCGGCCAGCCCGCCGGGAACTGGACCTGGCGCTTCACCGGGCCGCTGCTCGACCGCCGCGCGAACCCCGCGCTGGCGCACCTGACCTGGCTGTACCAGCGCCGCGCCGACCAGCAAGAAAAAGAGTACGGCGACGCGGCGCTGTAGGCGCGCGGGCGAAGGCGCGCGCCCCAGCCAATCGCCATCACCAGGAGCCGGGAAACCTCGGCTCCTGTTCTTTTTCTACGCGCCCGGCTTGTGACCGATGGCACGGCTGGCCTATAATGGTCCACCAACACGGCGCGCGACGCTGCGAGAGGAGCTTAACGGAATGGATTTGACCGACCGTCTGGCGATTGCGCGGGGAGAGCGCCCCGCCGATACGCTGCTCACAAATCTCCAATTGGTGAACGTCTTCACGGGCGAAGTGTATCGCAGCGAGATCGCCATCGCCGGGACGCATATCGCCGGCGTGGGCGAGGGCTACGCGGCGCAGCAGACTCTCGACCTCGGCGGGCGCTACGTCGCGCCGGGGCTGATCGACGCGCATGTGCACATTGAGAGCAGCATGTGCACCCCGCCGGAGTTCGCCCGCGCCGTTCTGACGCACGGCGTGACGACCGTCGTCACCGACCCGCACGAGATCGCCAACGTGCACGGGCTGGAAGGCGTGCGCTTCATGCTCAACGCCGCCAAGTACGGCCCGCTCAGTATTTACGTGATGGCCTCAAGCTGCGTCCCGGCGACGCACATGGAAACCGCCGGGGCCGCGCTCGACGCCGCCGACCTGCAAATCCTGCTGGGCAGCCGGTGGGTGCTGGGGCTGGCAGAAGTCATGAACTATCCGGCGGTCGTCTCCGGGCAGGCGGACGTGCTGACCAAGCTGGCCGCCTTCGAGGGGCGCGTGCTCGACGGACACTGCCCCGGCCTGCGCGGAGCCGATCTCAACGCCTACATCGTCGCCGGCATCCAGAGCGACCATGAGTGCACGACGGTCGAGGAAGCGCGCGAGAAACTGCGCAAGGGGATGGTGGTCTTCATCCGGCAGGCGACCAACGCGCAGAACCTGCGCCCGCTGCTGCCGCTGATCACGCCCGAAAACAGCCGCCGCCTGTGCTGGTGCACCGACGACCGCCAGCCCGCCGACCTGCTCGACGAAGGGTCGATTGACCATATGATCCGCGTCGCCATCGCCGAGGGCGGGATCGACCCCGTGACCGCGATCCGCATGGGCACGCTCAACCCGGCGGAATACTTCCGCCTGCACGACCTCGGCGCGATCGCGCCGGGCCGCCGCGCCGATCTGTTCGTGTTCTCGGACCTGGCCGCGCCGCGCGCCGAAACCGTCTTTCGGGGCGGGCAGATCGTCGCGCAGGGCGGCAAGCTGCTGGCGTCGCTGCCCACGCCTGACGCGCACCAGCTCCCGCCCTGCGTCAACATCGACTGGCAAAACGTGGACTTTCGCATCCCGGCGCGCGGGCGGCGCCTGCGCGTGATCGGCAGCATCCCGAACCAGCTTGTGACCGAGCACCGGGTGCTGGACGCGCGCCTGGAAGATGGCTGCGCCGTGGCCGACCCGGCCCGCGACCTGCTGAAGATGGCCGTCATCGAGCGCCACCTGGCGAGCGGCAGCCTCGGCAAGGGATTCATTCAGGGGATCGGGCTGAAGCGCGGGGCCATCGCCGGGACGGTCGCGCACGATCATCATAACCTGGTCGTGATCGGCGCGGACGACGCCAGCATGATGACGGCAGTCCGCGCCGTCGAGCGGATGGGCGGCGGGCTGGTCGCGGTCGAGGGCGAGCGCGTGCTGGCCGAGCTGCCCCTGCCGGTCGCGGGGCTGATGTCCACCGCGCCGATTGGCGACGTGCGCGCCCGGCTCGACGGCGTGCTGGCGGCGGCGCGCGACGGGCTTGGCTCGCCGCTGCACGATCCGTTCATGGCGATGGCGTTCATGGCGCTGGAGGTCATCCCCAGCCTGAAGCTGACCGACGCCGGGCTGGTGGACGTGGATCGCTTTGAGGTGGTCGATCTGTTCGTGGATTGAGCGCGACGCAGCAAACAACGAGGGTTCAGCCGCGAAAGACCGCTCCAAACGGCTAGAGCGTGTTATGCACTTTACTCGGGTTCAACCGGTGTCGATGTGCATGGCACATTCTAAACCGGCCGTCGCTGCCTTACCGCTCCTTTTCGCGTTGGGCAGATCACCCGGTCCGGCTGGCAGGCCATTTGGTACCGTTTGACATTTCCTTTTGCGCGCTTTTCCACTAAACTGAAATCATCCGGCGTGTTGCGCGTCGCGTGCCTTAACCAAAGTTATGCAGTTTTGAGGAGATGCGTATGTTCAGAAAACTGTCAGTGCTCGGCCTGTTGCTGGCGGTTGCGCTCGGAGGCTTCGCCACCACCGCGCCCGCCGTCGCGCAGGATGATGGGATCGTTTTCGGCGTCATTCTCGTCGGCCCCAAAGATGACCACGGCTGGAGCGAGGCGCACTACACCGCCGGCCAGTACGTCGAGGAAAAGCTGCCGGGCGCCCGCATGATCGCGCTCGAAAGCCTCAACTCGGCGGACCGCCCTGAGACGACGCTCGACCAGGTGGTCGAAGACATGGTCAACCAGGGCGCCGAGCTGATCCTGACCACTTCCGCCGACTTCGAAGTCGACACCACGAGCGTAGCCGCGCTGTACCCGGACGTGACGTTCATCAACGTCTCGGGCGACGACGCGCTGTGGGGCATCGCGACCGACAACCTCGGCAACTTCATGGGCCAGATGGAATACGGCAAGATGATCGCTGGCTGCGCCGCCGCGCTGAAGACGCAGACCGGGTCGATCGCTTATCTCGGCCCGCTGATCGATCCTGAGACGACCCGCCTGGTCAACTCGACCTATCTCGGCGCGCGCTACTGCTACGAGAACTATCGCGGCCTGAACCCGGACGATCTCAAGTTCCAGGTGCGGTGGATCGGCTTCTGGTTCAACATCCCTGGCGTCACGCTGGACCCGACCGAGGTCGTCAACGGCTTCTTCGATAGCGGCGCGGACGTGGTGATCTCCGGCATCGACACGACGGAAGGCATCGTCGTAGCCGGTCAGCGCGCGGCGCAGGGCCAGGCCGTGTGGGCCGTCCCGTATGACTTCGAGGGCGGCTGCGCCGAAGCCCCGGACATCTGCCTCGGCGTGCCCTACTTCCATTGGGGTCCGCTCTACGTCCAGACCGTCCAGCAGGTGATGGACGGGACGTGGGAGCCGTCATGGATCTGGGCCGGGCCGGACTGGGACGACATCAATAACCCCGAGACGACCACGGTCGGCTTCGTCTACGGCGACGGCCTGACCGACGAGGAGAAGGCGACGCTGGACGAGTTCATCGCCGGGCTGGCTGCCGGTGCGAAGGGCGAGGAAGGCGGCCTGAACCTCTACACCGGCCCGCTGACCTTCCAGGATGGCTCGGTCTACCTGGAAGACGGCCAGGTCGCCACCGAGAAGCAGATCTGGTTCGCGGCGTCGAACGCCGACGAGGCGACCACGCCCGACGAGGTCAATCCGCCGCAGCTTTTGGCGGGCATCGAGGGCACCAGCCAGTAAGTCACAAGCGATAGACTTAGGGGAGAGGGGGAATTGCCCCTCTCCTTGCTTTCCCGCCGGTTCGCAGCGGCAGCGAAGCGGTTAGCCTTTAGCAGTTAGCGATTCGCGACAGGCAAGATCAGCCAGCACAGCCCTGAGTGCACGCCGTAGCGAGTTCCCAGAGTTACCGGGCGCGTGCCATACCTGCATCCTGCGCTTTTCGCTCTTGCTAACCGCGAACGGCTAACCGCCTAAGATATTGAGAGAAGCCAATAACTTCATGCAGGTCGAACTCCGTAACATCAATAAAACGTTCGGACGGGTGCGGGCCAACCAGGATATCTCGCTCAATTTTGAGCCGGGTCGCATCTACGCCATCCTCGGCGAGAATGGCGCGGGTAAAAGCACACTGATGAAGATCATGTCCGGCTACCAGTCGGCGGACAGCGGCGCGATCGTGGTCGACGGACGGGCGGTCGCCTTCAAGTCCCCGACCGACGCGATCGCGCATGGAATCGGCATGCTCTACCAGGACCCGCTCGATTTTCCGCCCTTCACCGTGCTGGAGAACTTCATCGTCGGGCGGCCGGGCGGGTTCTTCCCGGACGCGGCCTCGGCGCGCGAGTCGCTGCTGGCGCTGGCGCGTCGCTTCAACTTCCCGCTCGATCCGGACCGTTATCTGGATATGCTGACCATCGGCGAGCGCCAGCAGCTTGAAATTCTGCGACTGCTGTCGCTCAACGTGCGCGCGCTGATCCTCGACGAGCCGACAACCGGCATTTCCGCCGGGCAGAAAACGGCGCTGTTCAACGTGCTCAAGTCGCTGGCGCGCGACGAAGGGATGACGATTATCCTCGTCTCGCACAAGCTCGAAGACGTGATGGAGCTGTGCGACGAGGCGTATGTGCTGCGGCGGGGCAAATACGTCGGGCGAGCAGATATTCCGTGCGCCATCGGGACGCTGGTCGGGCTGATGTTCGGCAAAGATGTCAGCCGCCAGGAGCGCCCGCCGGTCCGTCACGGCGACCCGGTGCTGGCGCTGGACGGCGTGTGCCTGTCCAGCCGCCGGTTGACCGTGCACGACGTTTCGCTGACGGTTCGCGCCGGGGAAGTGATCGGTCTGGCGGGGCTGGACGGCAGCGGCCAGGCGGAGTTCATCCGCTCGTGCGCCGGGCTGCTCACGCCGGAGCGCGGCACGATCAAGCTGTGCGATCTGGACCTGACGCACGCCTCGTATCACCGCGTGGCGCAGGCCGGAGTCGCGTTTTTGCCCGCGGGTCGCCTGGAAGAAGGGCTGATCCGGGGGATGACGCTGGTGCAGCATTTCGCGCTGACCATGCCTGGCAAAGAGCCGTGGGTCAACTGGCTGCACGCTTACCAGACGACCTCGGAGCGTATCCGCGCGTTCAACGTGAAGGGGCGGCCCAACAGCCCGATCCAGACGCTGTCGGGCGGCAACCAGCAGCGGTTCGCGCTGTCCCTGCTGCCGCAGCGGTTGAAGGTCTTGCTGCTGGAGCACCCCACGCGCGGCCTGGACGTGGAAAGCGCGCTCTACATCTGGGAGCAGCTTCTCCAGCGGCGGGCCGATGGCACCGCGATCGTCTTCATCTCCGCCGAGCTGGACGAGATCGTCGCCTACAGCGATCGCATCCTGGTCTTCTTCGGCGGGCGCGTCACGCTCGTCGACGACCCGGCAGACATGAACACGACCCGGCTCGGCGAGCTGATTGGAGGCAAGCTGGCGTCATGACGACTCTCCCGGAGCGCACCACCGCCGCGCCCGCGCCGCCAGCCAGCGCCACCCCCGGCCGCGCGCTGATGTGGCGCTGGATCATCGACCTGATTCCGACGCTGCTCACGCCGTTCGTCGGGATCGCCGCCGCGCTGGGGCTGGTAGTCCTGATCCTCCAGTGGCAAGGGGCCGAGCCGCGCCTGGCGTGGGATTTTCTCTACGACGGGACGCTCGCCACCGCCGCCGAGCGCGCCGACCTGGTGTCATACTGGATGCCGCTGGCAATCACCGCCTTCGGCCTGGTGCTAACCTATAACGCCGGGCTGTGGAACATCGGCGTCGAGGGGCAGGTCATCGCGGGCGCCATCGGCGCGACCTGGGCCGCGCGGTTGTTCGCGGAGGGCGAGGGCTGGCAGGCCGGGATCAAGCCGCTCGGACACGGCTGGGTGTTGCTGCTGTGCTTCGTCTTCGCGGCGCTGGCGGGCGGGCTGTGGGCGACGGTCGCCGCCGTGCTGAAGACGCGCGGCGGCGTCAACGAGATCTTCGGTGGCGTGGCGCTCAACTTCATTATTCAAACGTTCAATATGTACCTGGTCTCGAACGGCGGCCCCTGGCAGCCGGTCGGCAGCCGGGCGACCGAGACGGCGGCTTTCCCGGAAGTCGCGCGCCTGTCGCCCTTCGGCGAGTTCCGCCACCTCAGCCTGACGCCGGTCTACATCACGACCGTCGCCTTTATCGTGCTGGTGCTGATCATGTACGTCTCGCGCTGGGGGCTGCAACTGCGCGCGATGGGGAAGAACCTGCGCTCGGCGTTTCTGCTGGGCGTGCACACCGAGCGCAACGTGATCGTCGCGATGATGCTGTGCGGGATGCTGGCCGGGCTGGCGGGGTCGTTCCGCGTGATGGGGCCGTATATCACGCGCGCCAAGCTGACCGCCAACCCCTCCGGCGGGATCGGCTTCCTGGCGATTCTAATCGTGCTGCTGGCCGGGATGTCGGCGCTGCTAACGCCGTTCGTGTCGTTCGCCTTCGCCATGCTGTCCAAAGGCGCGCAGAAGGTCGAGAGCGGCTTCCAGTGGAGCGATCCGCCGGTGGCAATCGACCGCTCGCTGGTCCGCGTGCTGCAATCGGCCATCGTGCTGATGGTCGTGCTGGCGTTCGGCGTGCGCAACCGCTTCTTCCCGCCGCGCAGCGCCCAGCCCGTCACCGACGACGAAGAAGTCGCCCGGACGTAACGGGCCGCCGGGCCGCCACCGAGGGAACGAGGAAAGTGAACCGCCAATGACCGGTTTGGAAAGCACTCTCAGCGGCATCATTCGCGCCGCCGCCCCGATCGTGATCGCCGGACAGGGCGAGTTGATTACCGAGCGCTCAGGCGTGATCAACCTGTCGCTCGACGGCTCGATCATGCTCTCGGCCATGACCGCGCACGCCGTGACCCGCACGACCGGCAGCCTGACCTACGGCGTCCTGGCGGCGATGGGCGTCGGCGCGGCGATGGCCTTCATCGTGGTCTTTTCGAGCATCGCGCTGCGGCTCAACCAGGTAGCGGTCGGCTTCGTGCTGACGATCCTCGGCGCGGACCTGGCGATCTTCCTCGGCAAGCCGCACTTCAACCAGGTGGGCAAGGAAATCCCGCATATGCCGATCCCGGTGCTCAAGGACATTCCGCTGCTGGGGCCTGTCCTGTTCAATCACAACATCCTGATCTACCTGAGCCTGATCCTGATCGGCGCGGTGACGTTCTACATCTACCGCACGCGTCCCGGCCTGACGCTGCGCGCCATCGGCGAGCAGCCCGAAGCGGCCTTCGTGCGCGGGACGCCGGTCAACACGCTGCGCTACGTCTACACGATGATCGGCGGCTCGCTGGTCGGGCTGGCCGGGGCGACTTATTCGCTATCGGTCAAGCTCGGCTGGCGCGAGGACCTCAGCGGCGAGGGCTGGATCGCGCTCGCGATCGTGATCTTCGGGCTGTGGATCCCGGCGCGGGTGGCGCTCGGCGCGTTCTTTATCGCCGGCCTGCGCTCGATCGCGATCGACTTGCAGAGCAGCAACGTGATCGACCTCCCGGCGCAGATCGTCAATATGTTGCCGTGGTTCCTGATGATCCTGACGCTGATGATCGCGACCAGCGGCGCGCTGGAGCGGGTGGTCCGCTGGACGCCAGCACGCTTCCAGCCGGCGGCGCGACGTTTCTTGCGGGCGGCGCCTCCCGCCGCGCTCGGCGGGACGTTCGAGAAGCGCTAAACCGGCGGCCCAGGTCTGACCCCCGCCTGGGCCGGCGCAGCCCCCGTTATTTCAAATTTTTGCGTTTTTTGAAATAAGGGGGGCATTATTTCAAGAATCTGCAATAAGGGGGGTGTCGTTTCCACTTCTCCGAACCAGCCGCTCTGAGCGATAACGAGCCGCCTTATCGCCCCGTGTGAGGCGAAGCGCACCGAGCCGAGGGTAAACAAGCCGTGCAAATCCTGAAAGACCGTATCCGCGCCGAGGGCGTTTATCTGGGGGACGGCATCCTCAAGATCGACAGCATCCTCAACCACCAGATGGACCCCAACCTGATCAAGCAGATGGGCGAGGAGATCGCCGCCCGCTTCCGTGATGCGCACCCGACGCGCATCCTGACCGCCGAGGTGTCCGGCATCGCCCCCGCGCTGATGGCGGCGCTGGCGCTGAATGTGCCGATTGTCTACGCCCGCAAGTACAAGCCGGTTACGATGTACGGGCCGGTCTTTCTGGAAACCGCGCCCAGCCACACCAAGGGCGGTGAGACCAACCTGCTCGTCGCCGCCGAGTACCTGCCCGCCGGGGAGCGCGTGCTGATCGTGGACGATTTCCTCGCCAGCGGCAAGACGCTGCTGGCGCTGGCGCGCATGGTCGTGCAGGCGCGCTGCACGCTGGTCGGCGTGGCGACGATCGTCGAAAAGAGTTTCGAGGAAGGCCGCGCCCGCCTGCTCGAAAAATACGATGTGCCGGTCGAGTCGCTGGCGATCATCACCTACCTCGACGAGCAGCGCATCGACTTCGCCGACGACCTGCCGCTCGACGCCGGGGTTTAGCGCATGAGCCTCGAAGCGGGCGGGATCGTCATCCTCGACTATGGATCGCAGACCGCGCAGCTGATCGCGCGGCGCGTGCGCGAGCTGGGCGTCTTCGCCGCGCTGTTGCCTTTCGATGCGTCCCGCGACGAGGCCGAGGCCGCCGTGCCCGGTTTTCGCGGCGTGATCCTCTCCGGTGGACCGGCCAGCGTCTACGAGCCGGGCGCGCCGCGCCTGCCCGATTGGGTGCTGAGCGCGGGCCGCCCGGTGCTCGGCATCTGCTACGGGATGCAGCTTCTGACCCAGGCGCTCGGCGGGCGCGTTGCCGGGGCCGGGCAGCGCGAGTTCGGGCAGGCGGCGCTGGAGATCGCGCAGCCGGGCGCGCTGTTCGCCGGGCTGGACGCGACGCAGACGGTATGGATGAGCCACGGCGACCGCGTCGAGCGCCTGCCGGATGGCTTCCGCACGCTGGCGAGCAGCGACCACGCGCCCCACGCCGCGATCAGCCACCCGGCGCGACAGCTCTACGGCATCCAGTTCCATCCTGAGGTCCATCACACGCCGCAGGGGCGCGCCATGCTGCGCAATTTCGCGCTGGACATCTGCGGCGCGGCGGCGGGCTGGACGCCGGAGCATTTCATCGAGGCCAGCATCGAGCGCATCCGCGCGCAGGTAGGCGGCGGGCGCGTGCTGCTCGGCATGAGCGGCGGCGTGGACTCCACCGTCGCGGGCGAGCTGATTCACCGCGCGGTCGGCGACCAGCTCGTGCCGGTCTTCGTCAATCACGGGATGCTGCGCCAGGGCGAGGCCGACGCCGTGCTGGACCTGGCGCGCGCGCTCGACTGGAAGCTGATCGCGGTCGACGCCACCGAGGAATTTCTGGAGAACCTGCGCGGCGTGACGGACCCCGAAGCCAAGCGCACGATCATCGGCGCGACCTTCGCCGCCGTCTTCGAACGCGAGGCGGCGCGCGCAGGCCGCTTCGACTGGCTGGCGCAGGGCACGATCTACCCGGACGTGATCGAGAGCGCCGGGACAGACCGGCCCGGCGCGCGGCGCATCAAGTCGCACCACAACGTCGGCGGGCTGCCGGAGCACCTGCGGGCGCGGCTGGTCGAGCCGCTGCGCGAGCTGTTCAAGGACGAGGTGCGCGCCGTCGGCGAGGCGTTGGGGCTGCCGGAAGCGATCGTTTGGCGCCAACCGTTTCCGGGGCCGGGGCTGGGCGTGCGCTGCGTCGGCGAGGTGACGTGGGAGCGGCTGGAGCGGCTGCGCGCCGCCGACGCGATCTTCACGGGCGAGCTGCGCGCCGCCGGAGTGATAGACGAGATCGCGCAGGCGTTCGCCATGCTGCTGCCGGTGCGCAGCGTCGGCGTAATGGGCGATAACCGCACGCACGAGGAAGTCATCGCGCTGCGCGCCGTGACGACCGACGACTACATGACCGCCGACTGGGCGCGCCTGCCCGCCGACCTGGTGGCGCAGATCAGCCGCCGGATCGTCAACGAGGTGGCGGGGGTTAACCGCGTGCTGTATGACATCACGACCAAGCCGCCCGCGACGATTGAGTGGGAATAGCGGCATCGGCTGGCGCCCACCGTGAAAGTCAGAGGCATGTGAAAGGCTGAAGCCCTGGACTTACACCGCAGAATTGAATCTCAAAAAACACAGGCAATTGACGTCAGCCGCGCACGCCATGCCCACCGATTCGTAAAAGGCTTTCGTTTTGGCGCTGTCGTCCGTCACGAGGACAATCTGCCGGATGGATGCGAACCGCGCCAGGGCCGCCCGGATCAGCGCCGTCCCGATCCCCTGCCGCTGGTAGTCTGGGTCAACCAGAATGTCCTGGATATACGCGATCGAACAATCATCCCCGACTACGCGGATCAATCCCACCAGCCGATCCCCATCGTATGCGCTGCGATACCACAGGCTCCCGCCCAGCAATTTAGCCATCTTGCCGGGATGGTCGGTGTACCCCGTCCATCCAACGCGATCGTACAGAGCGGTCAGAGCGCCGGTTGAAATTGTGTTGTTTTCAAGATACTGGATCATTTTCCATTCCACCGGGTGCTACCCGCGCTAACCCGTTCTGGATGTTAGGAGATTTTCCCAGGCGAGACAAACAACCGCCCGCGCTCAAAGGAACGCGGGCGGCGGATTTCTCAGGCGCGAGCGGCGCTTAGCCGGCTGGCTCGGCCCCGACGATGTGCAGCGTGCCGTTCATCGCGGCGACGTTCGGCGTCAGAATCTCGGCGCCGTTGACCCTCGCCGTATTATCAACCGGCTCAATCGCCAGCGTCTCGCCGGTCAGCGAGGTTAGCGACGCGCTCTCGTAGACCTTTCCGAACTTCAGGTCGCCCTCGACGATGTGGGCGCGCACCCAGTTGGCGAGCGCCTCGCTATCGTCGCCGAAGCGCGCCCGCGCCTCGTCAACCGCGAAATCGGCTGGGGCGAAGACGGTGTACGGCCCCTCGCCGCTCAGCTCCTCGGCGACGCCGGTTTCCTCAAGCAACTGCACGAACGGCGCCAGCAGCTCATTCGCGCGCGCCGCCTCGACCAGCGTGCCCGGCTCTTCCAGGTCGCCCCGCGCCATCAGCATCTCGGCGAAGCGCGTCTCGTCCATCACCAGCTCCGGCCCGTCCGCGCCGTCGACCACGGCCAGCAGGTAATAGTTGGTGGCGACGATCTCCACGTCCGCCAGCTCGCCGATCAGATTATCTGGCTCCTGGGTCGGATAGGCCGTGAAGGTATAGGTCGCGGAGTCGACGGCCAGCGAGGTGTCGCTGTTCAGCCCTTCCGCGTTGCCGGGCGGGGCCAGCTCGGTCACGAACGGCACGTCGTCGCGGTCAAAGTTCACCAGTGTATCGCCGGACAGCGCGTTCACGAACGTCATCATCGCCGTGCCGGGGACCAGCTCCTGCGCGTCAATCGGGACCGCGACGCTGCGCAGGCTGCCCGCTTCCGCCGAGCCAGTCGTGATAATCGTGATCCACTCGCCGGGGGTCAGCTCCAGATCGCCGGGCATGTCACCAGACGGATCGAGCGTGGCGCCGGTGTCCGCAACGCCGTAGGTGTGCGCCCCGGCGTCAACCGCCCGCCAGCGCCCGACCGTGCCGGGTTCCAGGTTCGCCTCCTCGCCCAGCTCGCCGTCAAAGTAGAAGTCGGCGCCCACGCCATCCGCGCGGAAGTTCGCATAACGGATGTAGGCTTGATTTTCGGTGTTCTCCGCTTCCGCATCGCCGTCTTGCGCCAACGCCGAGGGAACAAGCACGCCTAGCGCCAGCATCAGGGACAGTAAAATCGCCAACGGTTTACGCATCGGTTCCAAGCTCCTTCCAATACATACAGAGAGTGGTTCCAGACCTACGCCCACAGAATCCCATCCGCCTTGTATGGTACGGAATCCGCCCCGGCGTCACATGAGGTAAATGGGCGGTTTTGGACTAGGCCACCTGGTCCACATCACGCGGCAAAACGCCGCCAGGAGAGCGCGGTGCAGCAAAAAGCAGCGAGAGCAACCGGGTATCCTCCGCTGCTCCCGCTGTCTTATCGCTGTCTTAAGCTGTGTCCAGTCGCTTTTCCGCTGCTTGATCGCTTTCCGTTTAGCCGCAGTTGTCCAGGTCGCGCCACTTGGCGACGGTGTCCTCGACAGTCAGATCGGACGCGCCGGGCGGCAGCGTCACCTTCAGCCGCCGGTTGGCGATCTCCTCGCAGGCGGGGCCTTTCTCGACCGCGTCCCACGTGCCGCGCACGTACTTGTATTCGGCGGACGCGCCTTCGCCCAATTCCAGCGTGATCGTCCAGTGCGTCGGGTCAACCTGGGTCATCACCAGCCCGGCCGGGTCCCAGTTGGGATAGGCGTCCCCAAAACTGCCCGCGATGTACACATCCCCTTCGCCGGTATCAGTCGCCTCCGGCACGGTGACGTTAAACGTCACCGAGACCACCGGCCGTTCGATCACCACTTCCTCGGCGGTCGTCTGCCCGGATTCGTTGTACGCGGCGTCCACCGCCGAGACGGCGTAGGTGTGCCGCTTGCGCAAGGTCGCGTCCGTGTCCGTGAAGCGGTTGTCGCCGCCCGCTGGAATTTCCGCCAGCAGCATCTGCTCCTGGCCGCGCACCGTGCGATAGACGCGGTAGAACGCCACGTCCTCGCTCGGCGAAGCGTCCCACTCGACCTGGACCCCGGCGGTCGTGGCGCGCGGCACGCGCACCGCCGCAGGAGCGTCCGGCGCAGTCGCGTCGTCGCCGCGCGTGACGGTGAGCGGCGGGTAGAGCGTGGCAGGCAGCGTGACGATCTGCCACGTTTCACCGGCGTCGGTGCTGAAGCGCGCCACGCCCTGATACGCCTGGGCCGCGTTGGGCTGGAACTCCGCGCGGTAAACGTCGGCGCCGTCCAGCTCGCCCGCGTAAGTCATCGGCTGCCACGCTGCCGCCTCCAAATCCGCGCCCTCAGGAACCAGGGCCGCCTGGGCGCGCACGCCCTCGGCCGGGCCGTCCGCCTCGGTCACGCCTTCGATGCGGATCGCGGCGCTGACCTCGGCCAGGGTGCCCGCTTCGAGCACCAGCGAGAGCGGCTCGGCGGCATCCAGGCGCGCGCCCTGCCGCACGTAGAACGTCTCGGCGATGGTCGCGCTGGGCGTGACCGCGACCGGCTCGCTCAGCGCGCCGGGCAGCCCGTCCGCGCCGACCGCTGCGACCGCGTAGTAATAGCGGTAGCCGTTCGTGACGGCGTCATCGACATACGCCGCCTCGATGACCGGCTCGCCCGTCACCGGCTCGAAGCCGCCGCTCGCGATCGGGCTACGGTAAACCCGGTAGCCGCTCGCGTCAGGCACGGCGTCCCAGGCCAGCGACACCGCGCCCGGCGCGCCCTCCGCGCTCAGATTGGCGGGCGCTTCGAGCGCGCTGAACGGCGCGAGCGCGGTCCCGGCCCAAATCTCGCCGCCCAGCGCGGGGATCGTCATGCTGACCGGCTCCGCCCCGACAGTGATCGGCGCGCCGCCAAAGGTCGGCTCCAGCGTCAGGCCATCGGGCACCAGCCCCGCCAGCTCCAGACTGACCGTCTGCTCCGTCTCGCTCTGGTTGATGACGACCAGCGCGGCGTCGCCCGCTGTAGCGTCCCGGCGCAGGTAGGCCAGCACGCCCGCCTCGTCGTCGGCCCGCAGCGTGATCCGCTCACCCTCGCGCAGGGCGGGATGCTCGTTCCGCAGCGCGCCAAGCTGCCGGTAGAAGGCCAGCATGTCCTCGTCGCGGCGGTAAGCGTCGCCTTCCGCATCCGGCCAGGGATACGGCGCGCGGTTGTACGGGTCGTCTTGCAAGTTGCCGCCGCTGTCCGGCTGGCTGGGCGCATCCAGCGCGATCTCGTCGCCATAGTAGACCGCCGGCGCGCCGGGTAGCGTAAACTGCACCAGCGCCGCCAGCTTGAGCCGCGCCGGGTCGTCGCCGACCACGAAGAACGCGCGCGACGTGTCGTGGCTGCCGAGCAGGTTCATCATGGCGTGGTACGCCTGCGGCGGGTAGTCCTCCGCGATTGACTCGATCAGCGCGTCAAGCTGGCCCGGCCCCAGCGGACGGATCGTGTTGTCGCCGTTGGCGTCGTTATCGGTGAAGATCGCGTCGCGGGCGAAGCCGAGGATGCCGCGCCGCAGACGGTAGTTCATGACCGCGTCCCACTCGGCGCCGCCCAGCCAGCGCGAGGCGTCCTGCCATTCCTCGCCGATGATCACCGCGTCCGGGTTGACCTCGCGCACGACCTCGCGGAACCGCTCCCAGTAGTCATTGGCCGGGCCGCCGGGGTCGATGTCGCCGCCCACGTCCAGCCGCCAGCCGCCGATCCCGGCCTCGCCCCAGGTGCGGGCCACGCTGCCCTCCCCCGCGAAGAAGTAGTCGCGAACCTCGGCGTTGGCGTTGTCCAGCTTGGGAATCGAGTCGTAGCCCGCCCAGGAGACGTAAAACGACTCGTCGCCAACGCACAGCGCGGGCTGCGGCCCCTGCGGCTCGACGAAAAAGAACCAGTCGCGCCACTCAGAGTCCTCGCTCTCGCACGCGCCCACGACGGCGGGGAAGCGGTTGTAGCGGTCGAAGAAGGCGCTGTCGCTCGACATATGGTTGAACACGCCGTCGAGGATCACCTTCATGCCGCGCGCGTCCGCTTCGGCGATCAGCGTGTCGAAGTCGGCCCGCGTGCCGAGCAACGGGTCAATCGCCAGAAAGTCGGCGGTGTCGTAGCGGTGGTTCGAGCGCGCCGCGAAAATCGGGTTGAGATACAGCGCGGTCACGCCCAGGTCGGCCAGATAGTCCAGCTTTTCGGTGATCCCGGCCAGGTCGCCGCCGAAGAAGTCCGAACCCCAGATTTCGTTGAACTCGCCCGGCTGGCGCGGGTCCACCGGCGGCTCGTTCCACGTCTCGTGGAAGATCAGCGGCAGCGCGCCGTAAAACGTCGCGGAGCCGTCGGACGGGTCGTTGGCCGGGTCGCCGTTGCGGAAGCGGTCCGGGAAAATCTGGTAGACGACCGCGTTGCGCATCCATTCCGGCGTGCTGAAGGCCGGGTCGTAGACCGTGATCTGGTAGCTGAGGTCGGGGCTTTGCGTGTAGACCGCGCCCGGCCCGCCCTCGTTCTCGGCCAGATACGCCCCGTCGCCGTCCAGGCGCTGATCGTCCTCGTAATAGACCGTCTGCCCGCCGCGCGTGACGATGAAGCGATACCAGAGAATCGCCGGCGCGTCGCCGACTTCGATCGTCGCTTCCCACAAGTCGTACCCGTCGGGCGTGGTGGCGGCGACCACCATCGGGACCAGGTCCTGACGGTCGCGCAGGGTGTTGAAAACGCGCACGGTCGCGCTATCGAGATTGCCGGTCGCGGCGCGCAGCCGCAGCGTGACCGCGCTGCCAAACGGGGCCGCGCCGCCCGGCGTGCGGTAGAGATCATCGCGGCTGTCGTGGTACAGCGCCTCGGCGTCGATGCCCTCCTGCGCGCGGGCGCTCAGCGCGCCCAATGGCAGCAGGGCCGCGATCAGCAGCGCCAGGGCGATTCCATGCGCCAGTGTATAGAGCGGGTTACGGTTCACAGCCAGGCCATCCTTTCCTAATCAGCTAAAAGCAGCGATCAGCTCTTAGCGTTTAGCTTAAAAAAACGAGTGTCACATGGCCGCCCTTGTCGCTGCGACCGTCAAGTAACCCCTGGGTATCCCTGACTTGGCTTTTGCTCATCGCTAACTGCGTAGACCAAGCCGCCGCCTCAGTCCAGGCAAGACCGGGGCGGCAGCCGATGTCAACCCTTGTGGAACTTCACGCGACGGCGACGACGCCCCGCCGGCGCTAGCCCTTGACCGCGCCCGCGGTCAGCCCGCCCACGATGTAGTCCTGCATGAGCAGGTACAGCACGACAATGGGCACCGCGCCGATCAGCGCGCCCGCCGCGAACACACCCCATTGCTGCGAGAACTGCTCGCCGAGGAATAGGTTCAGGCCGACGGCCAGCGTCTGCTGCTGGGTGTTTTTCAGCAGCGTCAGCGCGATGATCACGTCGTTGTAGGTGCTGATGAAGGTCAGGATGCCGACCACGGCCAGGATCGGGCGCACCAGCGGGAACAGAATCTGCCAGAAAATGCGCCAGTCCGACGCGCCGTCGATCATCGCCGACTCGTCCAGATCGCGCGGGACCGAGTCGAAGAAGCCCTTCATCAGCCAGGTGTTGATCCCCAGCGCGCCGCCGAGGTACACCAGAATCAGGCCGCCGTGCGAGTTCAGCCCCAGCGAAGGGATATAGTTCCCGATCTCCTGGATTAGCAGGAAGGTCGCCACAATGGTCAGCGAGTTCGGGAAGACCTGGATCAGGAACACGGTCAGCAGCGTGGCGTCGCGCCCCCGGAAGCGGAAGCGCGAGAACGCGTAGGCGGCGAAGGTGCTGACCAGGACGGACAGCACCATCGTGATCGTCGAGACTTTGATCGAGTTCCACAGCCAGCGCGTGAAGGGGTGGATGTCGCTGTTGAGCAGCGTCTCGTAGTTGTCCAGCGTCGCGCCCTGCGGAATCAGGCCGAGGTTCACCAAGCTGTTGCGCGGATCGAACGACGCCGACGCGATCCAGATGATCGGAAACAGCGCATAGAACAGCGCGAGCAGCAGCAGGACGAGCCGCACCGCCAGCTGGCGGCTGCGCTGTCGCTGGCGCTGGCGCTGAAGCTGCGCCTGTGATGTGCGTGGGGCAGAGGCGGCTGCGCTAGACATTTTTCGACGTCTCCTCCCACGATCGCGTGAAGCGGTAGTTAAAGATCGTGATCGCCGCCACCAGCAGGAAGATCACGAGCGTGATCGCCGAAGCGAAGGCGTAGTTCGTCCCGCCGCCAGAGCCGAACGCCTGCTCATAGGTGTATGTGATCAGGATATCGGTGTGACCGGCAGGCACGGAGCTGTTGGCAATCGGCGGGCCGCCTTCGTTAAACAGCTCGATCACGGTGAAGTTGTTGAAGTTGTACGCGAACGAGGCGATCAGCAGCGGGCCGACCGCGACCAGCAGCAGCGGCAGCGTCAGGTTGCGGAAGCGCTGCCACGCGTTCGCCCCGTCCACTTCCGCCGCTTCGTACATATCCTGCGGAATCGACTGGAGCGCCCCGGTGCAGATCAGCATCATGTACGGGAAGCCGAGCCAAAGCTGGATCATCAGGATACCGGCTTTGGCCCACATCGGGTCAGAGTACCAGCCCGGCGCGTTGCCCTCGCCCACAATGCGCTCCAGAAAGTCGTTGATCAGCCCCAGACGCGGGTTCAGCAGCCCGCGCCAGACCAGCGTGCTGATAAATGACGGGATGGCGTAGGGGATCAGGATCAGCGAGCGCCAGACTTTGCGCCCCGGAATAAGCTTGTCGTTGAGCAGCAGGGCGAACGACAGCCCCAGCGAGAAGGTTGTCACGACCGCCAGGAACGCGTGCGCGATCGTCCATAGGAAGATCCGCACGAACGGGCCGCGCAGGCGCTGATCGGTGAACAGCCGCTCAAAGTGATCGAACCCGATGATCTTGTAGTATCCGGGCGAGAGCGTGGTGGGCAGGTCTTCGATCACATCCGCGCTGGCCGATTCCGCGACGAGCGTGAACGTGCCGTCAATCGGGCGGTAGATCGCGTCCGTCGCCCGGTCGACAAACACATTCCGCGCCTCGTCGTAGTCGTAGCGCGGGCGGAAGCGCCCGGCGCGCGAGGCGGAGAAGGGATCGATGTAGAACGGGTCGTCCGCTTCGCCGAAGGTCAGCGCCGGCAGCGTCTGCGTCAGGGCGGTGCGCTCGCGGTTCGACAGAATGCGGTAGCCCTCAATCGTCTGCGGCTGGCCGTTGATGTTCACGCGACCATCGGGCCACGCCAGGATCGTGTCGCGCCCCGCGACGGCGTACAGAATGTACCCGTCGCCTTCCGCCGGGCGGAACAGGTACGCCTCGTACTCGTCCGGGCTGCGACCGGTGTTGTCCACAAACAAAGCTTTCGCCGGGTCGAGCGCGTAGCCGACCGGCACCGCCGCCGGGTTGTCTATCGAGAGGATCGGGACCGCCCCCAGCGGATAGCCATAATCCAGCGCGTCAGTATCGGCCAGCGCCGCGCCAGCCTCGTCCGGCGTCAGATATTCGGCGCCTTCAATCGTGACCGGCGGCGTGCCGTCTTCCACCTCCTCAACGCCAGCCGTCCCGGCCTGCTCCGGCGTGACCGGCTCGATCTCGTCGTCTTCGGTGATCGTGTACACCTGCCGGTCGTCGCGGCCCACCAGCCAGAGCAAGTATTTACCGTCGTCGTTGCGATACGGCAGCGCATCGTAGTACTGCTGCCCTTCCGGCAAAAACCGGTATTCCGGGGCGGATTGGATGCGCTCGATCGCCTGCGTCTCATTCAGCAGATTGCCGGTCTTATAGTTGGTAAAAGCAGTGTAGACGGTGAAGAGGGTGGGATAGGCCACCATCAACACCATGAGCGATAGACCCGGAGAAAACCAGCGGAAGGGATAGAGGCTGCGGCTCAGGAACGCCGCGTTGATACCCACGGTGACGACGAGGACCGCGATTGCCAGGAACCAGACGCGGTCGTCGATCAGGCGGATGAGGAACCATAGGGCGAAGGCATCGATGAACGCCAGGCCCCCCAGGAGCAGCAAGGTGCTCGTCACTGAGCCGGAAAAGAGGGCGAGGGGTCCGCCAGGACCCCTGCCCGTTTTTTTCTCAGCGTTCATGAACCTGTCAACCTCTGAGGTCCGACGCCGCTAAGACTAGCTTTACGAAGAGCCTTCGGTCTCTTCACCCGCAATCGCCGCGCGGATCTGCTCCGCCGCGTCCGCCAGAGCGTCTGCCGGCTCAAGCTGCTGCTGGATCACCAGTTGCATCGCGTTGCCCCAGGCCGTCCAGACCGCCGACATTTCGGGGATGGCGGGCATCGGGATACCGTTCACCGCCGACTCGCCAAAGGCCGCCAGCAGCGGGTCCTCGATCTCCTCAAGGATCGGCATCCAGGCTGGCGGGCGCGGCTCGCCCTCGTACAGGGCCAGCATCACGTCGTCAGTCGCGACAAACTCGTTGAGGAAGATCTGCGCCAGCTGCGGGTCCTGGCTGAAGGCGCTGACCATGAAGCCCTGCACCGACAGGAACGGGCGCGCCGGGCCAGCCGGGCCAGCCGGGATTTCGCTGATCTCGAACGGAACGCCCGACGCCTTGATGCGCTCAACCGCCCAGGGGCCGCTGACCATCATCGCCGCTTCGCCGCTCTCGAACAGCGCGTGCATCGAGTCGTAGTCCAGGCCGTCGGGGGTCAGGCCGTCTTCGACCATGCCATCCAGCCACTCCAGCGCCGCGATCGCGCCTTCGCTGTCGATCCCCACGTCCTGCGGATCGTAGCCGACGCCTTCTTCAAACCCGAAGACGTAGCCGCCGAAGGCGGTCATCAGCGGGAAGAGGTGGAACGGGTCGTTCTCCTGGATCACATAGCCGTAGGGGGCCGTGCCCGCGCCGACCAGCTCTTCGGAAATGGCGCGCACGTCGTCCCAGGTCTCAGGCGCGTCGGGCACCAGCTCCGGGTTGCGGAAGAAGCCGACGCTCTCCGCCGAATAGGGCATGCCGTACAGCTCGCCTTCGTAGGTGAAGGCATCGATCGCCGCCGGTAGGAAGCTCTCGGCGTTCGCGCCGAGGTCGATCGGCGACAGCAGGCCGCTCGCCACCAGCTCGCCGATCCAGTCGTGCGCGCCGATGAAGATGTCCGGGCCTTCGCCCGCCGGGCCGGCGATAATGAACTGGTCGCGGATATCCCCGAACGCCAGCTGCTGGATCACCACTTCGACGCCATACTCGTCGGTGAACTCCGGCGCGACCGCCTCGAGGATCGGCGCGCGGTTGAGGTCGGCCCAGATCGTCAGGGTCTGGCCCTGCGCCTTAGCAGGCCGGTAGGCAGCTGGCGCGACGACCATCGCGAACACAAGTAAGGCAATAAGGATCATAGAACGGCGATTCATACGTGTAGCCCTCCATCTGAAACGTCCATCGCTGGACCCACTCGAAACCATTACAGCCGTGAAATAGATCGCTCAGCACCCGCCCTGCCTGCCACGCGGGAAATGATCGCTGCTCAGGTGGCGACCATGACTGGCGCCTTCGATTCGTCGCCTCCGCCCGGACGTGACTGCGACGGGGGCATGGTGCTTTATCGATCTCAGCAATTACAAATGTACACCATTTAGAGATGATCAGGTAGTATATGGGCTTATCGTAGCCTCCCGCATAGGGGCGAGCAGCGCACCCGGTACGCAGCCCGGCGCATCCTCATAAAACTTTAAGCCCACCTCTTTTAAGGCTCTTGACTCGGACTGTACACCCGTTTTCGAATTAGAGCAATTACGAACGAAAAACGCGCGCGCGACGCCTGCGTCACGCGCCGGACGCCACAGAAAACGCACAGGAGACCGCGCATGTCCCCCAATCGCTGGCAGGAGACGCTCCATCACGATGGTTCGGCGCAGTACGTAACGCCCGGCAGCCACCCGATCGGGAGCACGGTTACGATCCGGCTGCGGGCCGGGCGCGACGCACCGCTGGAGCAGGTGTACCTGCGGACCGCGCCCGATGGCGAGGAAGACGCGACGCTCATGCAGCGCGAGCCGGGCGACGGCCCCGCCTGCTGGTGGCGCGCCGAGCTGCGCCTGATCATGCCGCGCACCGAGTACCGGTTCTATCTCGTCACCGCCGAGGGAACGTGGTGGTATAGCGCGGCGGGGCTGACGCGCCACAACGTGCCCGACGCGACCGACTTCAAGCTGCTGGCTGGCGTCCAGACGCCGGAGTGGGTGCGCGACAGCGTCTTCTACCAGATTTTCCCGGACACGTTCTGGGATGGCGACCCGTCCAACAACGTGCGCAGCGGCGAGCGGCTGTGCTATGGGCGACCGGTCATCGCGCGCCGCTGGGACGAGCTGCCGCTCGGGCGGGGCCAGGGGCACGGCGTCGAGTTCTTCGGCGGCGACCTGGCGGGCATCGTCCAGCGCCTCGACTACTTGCAGGATTTGGGCGTGACCGCGCTCTACCTCAACCCGATCTTCACTTCGCCCAGCAACCACCGCTACGACATCGCGGACTTCACCGCCGTTGATCCGCACCTGGGCGGCGACGAGGCGCTGATCGCGCTGCGCCAGGCGCTCGACGCGCGCGGTATGCGTCTGGTGCTCGACATCACGCCCAACCATTGCAGCATGATCCATCCCTGGTTCGTGGCGGCGCAGGCCGACCCCGCCGCGCCGACCGCCGAGTATTTCACCTTTCACGAGCACCCGGCGAAGTACGAAGCCTGGATGGGCGTCCGCTCGCTGCCCAAGCTGGACTATCGCAGCGCGGCGCTGCGCGAGGAAATGTACGCCGGTCAGGGCGCGATCCTGCGGCGCTGGCTGCGCCCGCCTTTCCGCATCGACGGCTGGCGGCTGGACGTGGCGAACATGATGGGCCGCCTCGGCGCGAGCCTGCTGACGCACAAAGTCGGGCGCGGTATCCGGCGCGCGGTCAAGGAAGAGAACCCGGACGCCTACCTGCTCGGCGAGCACTATTTCGACGGGACGCCTTACCTGCAAGGCGACGAGCTGGACGCCAGCATGAATTACCAGGGCTTCGCCTTTCCGCTGCTGGCCTGGCTGAGCGGGTTCGATCTGACCGGCGCACCGTTCGGCGGCTGGGTCAGCCGCCCGCCGCTGCCCACCGAGGCGCTGGCCGCGCAATGGCGCGCGTATCTCGCGGCGATCCCCTGGGCCATCGCCCTCCAGCAGTTCAACCTGCTCGGCACGCACGATACGCCGCGCGTAGCGACGCTGCTGGGCGACGACGAGGCGCGGATCCGCGCCGCCGCGACGCTGTTGATGACGTTCCCCGGTGTCCCCTCAATCTACTACGGCGACGAGATCGGGCTGAGCGGCGACGGCGACCCGGACAACCGCCGCCCGATGATCTGGGACGAGGCGCGCTGGAACCATGCGCGGCGCGCCCTGTTCCAGCGCCTGATCGCGCTGCGGCGTGGCTCGCCCGCCCTGCGCGAAGGCGGCTTCCAGGTGCTCCACGCGGCGGGCGATACGCTCGCGTTTCTGCGCGAAGCCTCTGACGAGCGGTTGATCGTCGTGGCCCGGCGCGGAGATGACGGATTGCGCGAGGTGCCGGTCGCGGCGGCGGCGCTGCGGGATGGGACGCGCCTGCGCGAGCTACTGGGCGGCGGCGAAGCGACCGTCATCGGCGGCACGCTGCCGCTGGCCGGGCTAGATGGAGCCGGGGCGCAGGTCTGGCGCGTGGTAGGCTGAGACGGTCGGCAAAAACGCCCTGCCGGAGCGTATAACTGGATGGGGCAGAGGTCCGCGCGCTCGCGGAGCGGTCGCGATGGCGAAAAGAGCGTGCGCTCGTCCCGCGAGCGCGCGACAGGCGCGGTCACGTTGGCCCCGCCTTGAGCGCGTTCTGATCGCGCCGCGAGGACTGGAGCAACCGCCATGATCGAGCGCCGTTTCTTCCGTGTTGTCCGCTTTTGGCTGGCGCTGGCCGTCGCCCTGACGCTCGCGCCGCTGTCGTCCAGCCTGGCCCAGGCGCCCGGCGACGACCCGCTGGCGCGTTTCGCCCCGGCGATGCGACCTGACTTCATTGGCGACCTGGCCGATTATCCTGGCGCGCCACGCTACGCCATCGACCTGACGCTGGCGCTCGACGAGAGCGGCGCCACGCTCGACGGCTCCCAGCAGGTGCGCTACACCAACCGCACGCCTGACGCGCTCGACGAGATTGTCTTCCGGCTGTACCCCAACCTGCGCTCGTATGGCGGCGAGATGGCCGTCTCGAATGTGACCGTGGACGGCGCGACAGCGGAAACACGCCTGGACTCCACCCGGACGGTGCTGCGCGTCGCGCTGCCGGAGCCGCTCGCACCGGACGCGGAGACGACGCTGGCGCTTGATTACGAGATCCGCGTCCAGGCGGAGCGCCAGCGTCTCTACGCCCAGTTCAGCTCTATCGGCGGCGTGCTGGCCCTGCCCAATGCCTACGCGGTGCTGTCGGTTTACGAGCCGGGCGCCGGCTGGTGGGATGTCGCCGCGCACCCGCAAGGGGATGCCGTCTACAGCGAGACGGCGTTCTACGAGGTGTCGCTCAGCGCGCCGGAGAGCCTGATCATCGCCGCGACCGGCAGCGAGATCTCGGTGAGCGAGGGCGACGCGGGGACGCTGGTGCATCACTACGTCGCGCCGCTGATGCGCGATTTCGCCTTCTTCGCCAGCGAGCAGTATGTCACGCTGAGCGGCGAGGAGGGCGGTGTGACCATCACGCTCTATTACGACCCCGCGCGGCCCAACGCCGCGCAGAACGCGCAGATCGCGCTGATCCTCGCCAAAGAAGCGGTCTACGTCTTCAACGAAGCGTTTGGGCCGTATCCCTTCTCCGAGCTGGACATCGTCCAGACGCCGACCGGCGCCGGGGGAATCGAGTATCCGGGGCTATTTGTCGTGGCGGACCGGGTGTGGGACGAAGCCGCCGATTACTTCCTGTTCGTGATCGTCCACGAGACTGCGCACCAGTGGTGGTACAGCCTGGTCGGCAATGACCAGACGCTCGATCCCTGGATGGACGAGGCGCTGGCGCAGTTCGCCGTCGCGCTATTCATCGGCAAAATGGAGGGCGAGGGCGCTTATCACGCCTCCATGAACAGCTACGCCGAGCAGGTCAGCAGCTTCACGGGGCTGGCGGTGGACCTCGACCGCCCGATCGGCCTGCCGGTGAGCGACTACTCAGGCCGCGCTTACTTCTACATGGTGTATCAGAAGGGGCCGCTGTTCTTCGGCGCGCTGGTCGAGCGGTTCGGCGTGGAGGCGGTCGTCGCCGCGCTGCAAGACTACTTCGCCGCCTACCGCTACGGTATCGCGGAGCCGGTCGATATGCTGCTCAGCTTCGAGCAGAGCCTGGGCGAAGACCTCGACGCGCTGTTCGCGGAATGGGTCGGGGATTTTCCGGTCGGGTAAAAGCGGCGGAAAGCGGCTCCTGGTCGTCAGCCGGAGTGGACGGCTTCGACCGTCGCGTAGAGGCTCAGGCGCAGCCCTTCCGCGATGCCCTGCGATCCGGTGTTGCGCAGCGCGTGGCGGTAGCACAGCACGCCGCCTTGCGCCTGCACCTGCCTCGCGACCGCCGAGACGACCGCCTTGCCCAGCCCCTGCTGGCGATAGTCAGGATCGGTCAGCACGCCCACGTCCACCAGCCC
The DNA here is from genome assembly GCA_035325905.1 of Aggregatilineaceae bacterium. Classification (GTDB taxonomy): domain Bacteria; phylum Chloroflexota; class Anaerolineae; order Aggregatilineales; family Aggregatilineaceae; genus DYGX01. The sequence goes on from DAOKYY010000037.1 coordinate 25,539, forward strand.
CAGCCAGGGGTATGTGCTCGCCGCAGCCACCAGACGCGCCCCATCGAACACCCCGAACGGAATCTGCTGCTCCAGGCTGATGTCGGCCTCGCCCCGATCATCCGGCGCGCAGCGCGCCAGAAATTCGCCAAACGCGGCGCGATCGGCCCCGGTCAGCGCCCGGACGGTGTAGCGCGCGTCCGGCGTGAACGGGCGAAACGTCGCCTCGTCGAGCATGTAGACCTTCATGTGGCCGACGCGCGCGCCCTCGGCGCCCCACGCCGCCACGAAATCCGCGCCGCTTAGCCGGCGATCGGCGGGGTGCGCGGCGACCAGCGCCTCGACCCGCGCGCGCAGCGCGGGCGGCACTTCGACGCCCACCCGCGCGCCAACCGGTATCAGCTCCAGCCAGTCGTCCCACTGCTCCGGCGCAACCGGGACGAGCGTCGTGCCGGGCCGGTCCAGCGCGTCCGGCGCGATGCCGTAATGTGCGGCCAGCAGCGCCTCCATCCGCCGCCGAAACTCAGGCGACATTCTGCCCCTCGCTGCTTTTTGCTGCTTTTAGCTGCACTCTGCTGCTCTTCGCTAACTGCTCGGCACCAGGCTGACGACGGTCACGCCGTCGCCGCCTTCCTTCTCGTCGCCGCGCGCGTATTTTTTGATCAGCGGATGGCCGTTCAGCCGCTCGCGGACGGCCTGGCGCAGCGCGCCCGTGCCCTTGCCGTGAATGATCCGCACGAAGGGCAGCCCGGCCATATATGCCGCGTCCAGATAGTCCTCCAGCGCCGGGATCGCGTCCTCGACTGTCTGGCCGCGCAGGTCAAGCTCCAGGCCGGGCGAGGCCGGGCGGCTGGCGATCGACGGGTCCGGCGACCCGCCGGAGCGGATGACGCGCTTCTTCTTATCGCGCTTGCTCTCGGTCTTGCTGCGATAGGCCAGGTCGTCCAGCTTGGCGCGCAGGCGCAGCCGCCCCACCTGGACCTCGGCGTCTTCCTCGCCCAATTCCAGAATCTGCCCTTCCACGCCCAGCGATTGCACCCAGACGATGTCGCCCAGGCGCAGCGCGCGCTCGCCGTCCACGTCGTCCGGCATCTCGACCGCCGGGGCGGGCATCTCGCTGATCTCGCCTTCAATCGCCTTGACCTCGTCGGTCACGCGGCGGATGGCTTCGAGCGGCTGCCCGGCGGCGGACAACTGCTTGCGCACGCGGCGAATTTCGGCGCGCAGGTCTTCAAGCTCGGCGGCGGCCTCCAGGCGGGACTGCGCCAGCACTTCGCGCCGCTCCTGCTCGATCGCTTCCAGCCGGGCGCGGAGCGATTCGCGTAGCTCCTCGGCGTGGGCCTGGGCGCGAGCCGCCTGGGCGTGCGCCTGGCGCGTTTCCTCGCGCGTCTTGTGGATCTCGTCCAGCAGATCGTCGGCGATCAGGTCTTCCTCAGTGATCAGCCCGCGCGCCTGCTCGATGATCGACGCGGGCAAGCCCAGCCGCTCGGCGATCGCCAGCGCGTTGGAGCGCCCCGGCAAGCCGACGATCAGGCGATAAGTCGGCGCGAGCGTCTCCAGGTCAAACTCGACGCTGGCGTTGCGCACGCCCTTCTTCTCGTGGCTGTAAATCTTCAATTCCGGGTGGTGCGTGGTGACGAGCGTCGTCACGCCGCGCGCCACCAGGTCATCGAGCAGCGCGCGGGCCAGCGCCGAGCCTTCGGCGGGATCGGTTCCCGCGCCCAGCTCGTCAAGGATGACCAGCGACCGCTCGTTGGCGACTTCCAGGATCTCGATGATCTGCGTCATGTGCGACGAGAACGTCGAGAGCGACTGCTCGATGCTCTGCTCGTCGCCGATGTCCGCGAAGACATCCTCGAACACGGTCAGGCGCGAGCCGGGCGCGACCGGCAGGTGCAGCCCGCACTGCGCCATCAGCGCCAGCAGGCCGACCGTCTTCAGCGCGACGGTCTTGCCACCCGTGTTCGGGCCGGTGATCACCAGCACATACGTCTCCGGGTCGATGTCCACGTCAATCGGCACGACCGTCTTGGGATCGAGCAGGGGGTGGCGCGCGCTCAGCAGGTGGATCGTGCTGCCGGGGTGCGGAAAGGGCGCCTCGCGGAAGCCGATCAGCTCGACCGGGTTGGCGTCCAGCGCGTCGGCGTACTTGGCGCGCGCGAAGATCAGGTCCAGCTCGGCCAGCGTCTCGACCGTGCGGATGATGTAGCGCGCTTCGTGCCCGACCATCTCGCTCAGCTCGCGCAGGATGCGGCGGACCTCGTTTTCTTCTTCCAGCTCCAGCTCGCGCCAGGCGTTGTTCAGCTCGACCGTCGCCAGCGGCTCGATGAACAGGGTCGCGCCGCTGGAGCTTTGGTCATGCACGATGCCGGGAATGCGCCCCTTGAACTCGCTCTTGAGCGGGATGACATAGCGCCCGTGCCGCTGGGTGATCAGCGTTTCTTGCAGGTATTTGGCGTTGTCCGCGTTGTGGACGATGTTGTGCAGCTTGCCTTGCAGCCGGTCGAAGGCGACACGCATGTCGCGGCGCACCGTCGCCAGCTTGGCGCTGGCCGAGTCCTGCACCGCGCCGGTTTCGTCTAGCACGCGCGCGATCTCATGCTGCAAGCCGGTGCATTCCTCCAGCCGGTCGGTGATCGCGGCCAGCAGCGGGAACTGGCTCTGCATCCGCCCCAGGGTGCGGCGCAGCGTGGTCGCCTGGCGCAGCGTGGCGCGGATGTCGAGCAGCGTCGCCGGCTCCAGCGAGATGCCGCGCGTGGCGGACAGCGCCGCCGGGCGCACGTCGCGCGCGCCGCCGACCGTCGTCTGCGGGTGTGATCCGAGCAGCAAGCGCGCCTCGGTCGTCGCCTGCTGGCGTTCCTGCGCGTCTTCGAGGTAAGGGGTCGGGCGCAGCGCGCGCGCCAGTTCCGCGCTGGCCGAGAAGGCGGTGAAGCTCGCCAGCCGCTCCAGAATCTTAGGCAGCTCAAGCGTGCGCGCCGATTTTTCGTTCATCACGTGCCCGGTCTGCGGGCGCGAGGTAGTCGTGTCCATGTTGGTCAGTCCGTAAACGTCCGTTCGTCGGTCAAGGCAGGCTGAAAGCCTGCAAACAAAACGCCGTGGCGTGTCAGGTCCCCGACACCCACGGCGGTAGAGTCAATCCGGCTGGTTCGCCCCTGGCTTAGCGGCGCGTCCCGGCAACGGCCCACGGTGTGAGTGTGGCTGGCAGGTGGATTATCGAGCAAACCGTCACCGGACGCCTCCTTTCGCTTCGCTCAGACACGATCTCAGGCGCAAATTCCGCGCGAAGTATAGCGGCGGCGGCTTCGCTTGTCAACGGCGGCGCACGCTTGCCAAGCCCGGCGATTCTGGCTACTGTTATGGGCGGCAACATGATGCGGATGGCGGCGCTGGCGCGATGACACCTAAAGGAACCCTTTTTTTTGACGAGTGGCAGGCGTGCCTGCGCGCGCACTACATCCACGTCATCCGCACGCAGGACACAGTCACCGAGCCGACGCTGCGCCACGTGCTGCTGACCACCGGCCTGACCGAGGACGAGTTGGACGCCTTGCGCGCCGAGGCGCTCGGCACGGCAGGCGACGCGCACGACGCGGTCGAGATGCCGGCCGCCCTGGTCGAGGCGCCCCTGCCCGGCGAGCGGGACCTGCCGGACGAGCCTGCTTACGAAGACGAGCTGGTGCCCGAAGCCATCCTGGAAGCTCTCGCGCCGGACGAACCCGACCTGCCCATCGAGCTGCCTCCCGACGCCACTGACGAAGCCGCTGGCGTGGATGCCGCCTCGGACACCGGCGCGGACGCGACCGAGGACGGCATCGAGACGCCGCAGCCGCCCGTCACGCCGCCGCCCAGCCAGCTTTCGCTGTTTTGATTCGCGCGTCCCCGCTCAAATCGGCCTTCCGCCGGGGCGGCGCGCGTGGTATAATGCCCGCGCAATGGACGACCTGACCTGGATGCGTCTGGCGCTAGACGAAGCGCGGCGCGCGACCGAGCACGGTGACGTGCCGATTGGCGCGGTGATGGTGCGCGGCGGCGAAGTGCTGGCGCGGGCGCATAACCGGCGCGAAGTCGATGGCGACGCGACGGCCCACGCCGAGCTGCTCGCTATCCGCCAAGCCTCGCAGGCCATCGGCCATTGGCGGCTGGAAGGCGTGACGCTCTACTGCACGCTGGAGCCGTGCGCGATGTGCGCGGGGGCGATGATCCTCGCCCGGCTGCCGCGCCTGGTCTACGGGGCGCACGACCCGAAAGCCGGGGCCGGGGGCAGCGTGCTCGACCTGCTGAACCACCCCCAGCTCAATCACCGGGTTGAGGTGACGGGCGGGGTGCTGGCGGACGAGTGCGCCGCGCTGATCGTGGAGTTCTTCGCGGGGCTGCGCGCTCAGGGCCAGAAATAAACAAAAAATCGGCTCAAAACAGCCGAAGACAGCAGAAAGGCGGCAAAAAAGCAGCAACAGGCGATTTTGAGCTAATCGCTAGCTGCTAACCGCTATGTGAACTATCGAAAGTCATTGGCGTATCGGCCCGGCGTGGGGA
>DAOKYY010000038.1:0-29960 GCA_035325905.1 Aggregatilineaceae bacterium
CTCGGTGAGTAGGTTGTTGACGCAAGACCGGCGCAGAGTATACTCAGTGTCATGCGGTTGTGTCAGTCCGACACGGAAATCGCCTACTTAATTGCGGGTCCGCGCGACCTAGTCTCAGTGGAGGATACTGTGAAGAAATTGCTTGTTCTAGTGGTTTTGGCGGCGCTGGTCATCGCGATGGCGCCGTCTGCGCTATTGGCCCAGGAGCAGGTGAACCTGGTCATGGGATCGTGGCGTGTTGACGACGTGGTGCAGATGGAAGCCCTGATCGACGCGTTTGAGGAGCAGCACCCGAACATCACGATCACCTTCGATCCGACGAACCCGCCCGACTACAACGCCACTCTGCAAACCCAGTTCGAGACCGGCACCGCGCCGGACCTGATGTACCTGCGCTCGTTCGCCACGGGCCGCGCGCTGTATGACGCGGGCTATCTGGCGGACATCAGCGACCTGCCCGGCCTGAGCGACGCCTTCAGCGACCAGTCGCTGTCGGTGTGGCGGACCGAGGACGGCGTGCAGTACGGCGTGCCGTTCATCGCCGTGTCGCACGGCATCTACTACAATGTTGACCTGTTCAACGAGCTGGGGATTGCGATTCCCGAGACCTGGGAAGAGCTTCTCGCCGCTGCCCAAACGCTCAAGGACAACGGCTACGACGCCTTCGCCAACGCCAGCGGCGACCCCTGGACGATCGCCGAGATCGTCTTCATGAACCTGGCCCCGAACTTCATCGGCGGCTATGAGGGGCGTATGGCGTACCTCAACGGCGAGCGCTGCTTCAACGACGAGCACGCGGTGGCGGCTTTCCAGGCCGTGGCCGATCTCGCGCCGTATTTCCCCGAAGATCAGCAGGCGCTGACCTACTACGACAGCCAGCAGATCTTCCTGATGGGCGAGGCGGGCATGTGGATGGGCGGCTCGTGGGACATCCCCTTCTTCGAGTCCGAAGCGCCCGACTTTGAGTGGAGCATCTTCGCGGTGCCCGCGCCGGAGGGCCAGGAAGAAGAATACGTGACCTTCCACCTCGACGCCGGGATGGGCATGAACGCCGCGACCGAGCACCCCGAAGAAGCGCGCCTGTTCCTGGAGTGGATGACCACCGCCGAATTCGCCAACCTGTTCGCGAACCTGCTGCCGGGCTTCTTCCCGCTGAACCAGCAGGCGCCTGAGCTGGAGAATCCACACGCGGCAGCCTTCATCGCCCTGAACGAGGGGCGCGGCCTGGATGTGCGTTGGGCGTGGGAAGGGCTGCTCGCTGGCGATCCCGATGGCTACACGCTGATGCAGAACAACTCGATCGCGGTTCTCAACGGGACGATGACACCGCAGGAAGCTGCCGATAGCCTGCAAGAAGGTCTCGCGGAGTGGTTCGAGCCGGCGCAGACCTGCCCGGCGGGCTAGCGCGGCGCGCGCTTTTCTGCGAGGCAGTCGGCAGTTTGTAAGGTCGAAATCCATCGCCCGGCAGCCGTCGGGCGATGGTCTTTCTTTGCGACGCCCCGCTGATCGCGCCGCCAATAGAGTTACGGACAGGGATTTGACCGGCCAGAAAGTAGATAGCCCGCGATGGGTGTCGTGACACAATCCTTACGCTCGCTTGGCTTCACCGGCGACTGGCAGGCGCCCCGCCGCCGGGCGTGGGCCATGTTTCTGATCCCGGCCGTGGTGGTCTACACCATCTTCATGGCGTACCCGCTGGTGAACTCGATGCGCCTCAGCCTCTACACGGGGGCCGGGCTGCGTCCGACCGAGTTCGTCGGGCTGGAAAATTACCGCGAGCTGCTCACCAACCCGCTGTGGAAGGACCGCTTCTTCAACGCGCTGGGCAACACCTTCATCTTCTTCGGCATCCACATGGCCGTGCAGAACACGCTGGGGCTGCTGTTCGCCACGCTGCTGGCGCAGACCAGCCTGTTCGGTCGCAACGTCTACCGCAGCGTCATCTTCGTCCCGGCGACGATGTCCGTGCTGTTAACCGCCTTCCTCTGGCGGTTGATCCTCAACCCGCGCTGGGGGATGCTCAAGGCGCTGCTGGAAGCTATCGACCGCCCGGAGTGGTTCGCTAGCTGGCTCGGCGACGAGAAGTGGGCGCTAATCGTGGTGTCGCTGGTGTCGTCGTGGCAATGGGTCGGCCTGCCGACGATGATGTTCCTGGCGGGGCTGATCAACATCTCCGACGAGCTGACTGAGGCCGCGCGCGTGGACGGCGCCAACGCCTGGCAGATCTGGGCGCGGATCAAGCTCCCGCTGCTGCGCCCGGTGATCGGCATCGTCGCCGTGCTGACCTTCATCGGCAACTTCAACGCGTTCGACGTGGTCTACGCCATGATGGGCGCGACCGGGCCGCCCAATTACTCGACCGACATCCTGGGAACGTTCTTCTACCGCACCGCGATCGCTGGCGAGCACCCGGTCGCGCGCCCGGACATGGGCATCGGCGCGGCGGTGGCGACCGTGACCTTCCTGATCCTGATGACCGGCGTCGGGCTGTGGCTGATCTGGTCGCGGGGCAAGGGGGAAGACGGAGCGGTGCTATGATCGATCTGCTGGCATGGGTCGTGGGGAACGCGGGCGCGCTGGGCTGGCTGCTGCTGGGGATGGCGGTCGGGGGCCTGCTGACGCCGCGCTTCGCGCGCGAGACGACCGATCTTGACCTGGCGACCTGGCTCGGCGCGGCGATCGGGCTGGCGGCTGCCGCCGTGACGCTCGCGGCGGGCGCGCTCGACAGCGGGACCGGGCAGATCGCCGGCGCCCTGGCGTTGGCGGGCGTGCTGCTGATCTACTGGCTGGCGATCGTGCCGCGCCTGCCGCGCCGCTCGCGCCAACGCAATGCGCTGCTGGACCACACTATCCACCGCTACCGGTTCGACAGCTTCCTCGGCCAGTTAGCATCGCACATCATCCTGATCGTGTGGTCGCTGGTCGTGCTGGCGCCGCTGTGGACGATGCTGGTCAACTCGCTGAAGGACAAGCGCGAGATTTTCCGCACGCCGTTTAGCTGGCCGACTTCCGACATCCGCACGCTGGACGGCTACAAGAGCGCGTGGGTCGATGGGCAGTTCGACCTCTATTTCCGCAACAGCCTGACTGTCACCATCACCTCGCTGCTGGTCATCCTGGCGATCGGCGCGCTGGCCTCGTATGCCCTGGCGAACTGGCGCGGGCGAGCGTCGTCCGCGATCTACCTCTATTTCGTCGCCGGGCTGATGGTCCCGATCCGGCTCGGCACGATCAACATCGTGACCATCGTGCAGGACCTCGGCCTGAGCGACAGCCTGGCGGCGCTGATCCCAATCTACGTCGCGATGGGGCTGCCGATCACAGTCTTCGTGCTGACGACGTTTATGCGCGGCGTGCCCAAAGACCTGATCGACGCGGCGCGCATGGACGGCGCGTCGGAGTTCCGCGTCTTCGCGCGCGTTATGCTGCCGCTGACGCGGCCCGCGCTGGCGACCGTCACGGTCTTCAACATGATCCCGATCTGGAACGACCTGTGGTTCCCGCTGATCCTGACGCGGGCGGAAGGCGACCGCACCGTGACCTATGGCGTGTCGCTGCTGTTCGGCCAGTACCAGACCGACTGGAACGCGATTCTCAGCACGCTGTCGCTGGCTTCGCTGCCGGTGCTGATCCTCTACCTGCTGATGTCCAAGCAGTTTATCAAGGGCTTGACCGCCGGGGCGGTCAAGGGCTAGCGCGAAGGCAGCGAAACGCAGCCAGGAATAGCCAGGAACGGCTGGAGACAGCCGGGACATTGCGGAGCGGGATAGGGCAGGCGGGCAGCGGACTGGCACGCTCGGCCCTTTCCCGCTCTTCCTTGTTTTTCTCTTCCCGTCTCTCCCGCTTTTAGCTGTTCTTGGCCGCTTTTGGCTGCTTTCCGCTGCCTTTCGCTAATCAGCCGCAGGTCCGACCCCATCTCCGCCAAAGGGCGGATGTGCCCGGCGCGCCGGAGACCTATCCTGAAAGCGTTCAGATGAGTTGAAATCTGCAAAACGCTCAAGGAGGGCGCCCCGATGGCCGCGATCCCAACGCCGTTCATTCAGGTCGCGCAGAGCACGCTCGACACTCTGCGCGAGTCATTGCAAGGCGATCTCTTCGCGCCGGGCGACGCCGGGTATGACGAGGCGCGCCTGGCCTGGAACCGCGCGACGAACCAGTATCCCGCGCTGATTCTGAGCGCCGCCAGCGCGGCGGACATTGTCCTGGCGGTGCGCTTTGCGCGGGCCGAAGGGCTTGGGATTGCAGTGCAATCGACCGGGCATGGCGTCGTCACCCCGGCGGATGGCGCGCTGCTCGTCCTGACCTCGCGCTTGGCAGATGTTCAGGTGGACGCCGAGAGCCAGACGGCCTGGGTTGGCGCCGGAGCGAAATGGGGGGCCGTGCTGGCGAAAACACAGGAGTTCGGTCTCGCGCCGCTGCTCGGCTCGTCGCCGGGCGTTGGCGCGGTCGGCTACACGCTCGGCGGCGGGATGGGCTGGCTGGCGCGCAAGTATGGCATGGCGCTCGACAGCGTGCTGCGCTTCGAAGTCGTGACGGCGAACGGCCGGCTGATCGAGGCCAGCGACGCCAAGAACCCCGATCTGTTCTGGGCGTTGCGCGGCGGAGGCGGCGGCTTCGCGATCGTGACCGGAATGGAGATTCAGGTCTATCCGGTGGCGACCGTTTACGGCGGCGACATGCTTTACCCAATTGAGGTCGCCAGAGAGGTCTACACGCGCTACCGTGACTGGATTGCGTCCGCGCCTGACGCGCTGACATCCTCAATCGTGACGATGAACTTCCCGCCGGCGCCGCCGGTGCCGGAGCCGCTACGCGGCAAGTCGGGCGTGATTCTGCGTGGCTGCTACGCGGGGCCGGTCGAGGAAGGCGAGGCGCTGTTTCACCACTGGTTCGACTGGATACCGCCGATCATGAGCAGCTTCCGGGCGATGCCCTTCACCGAAGTCGCGTCGATCAGCAAAGACCCTGAAGGTCCGATGCCGGGCGTCGTGTCCGGCGCGTGGCTGCGCGACCTGGACGACGAGACGATCGACACGCTGCTGAGCTACGCGATCTCCGACAACGGGTCGTCGCCGCTGACCGTAACCGAGGTGCGGCATGCTGGGGGCGCGATCAGCCGCGTCGCGCCGGGCGCTACTCCCTTTGGGCACCGCGACGCGCCGCTGGTGCTGAGCCTGATCGGTTCGGCTGCGACGCCTGAGCGGCAGGCCGTGACCCAGGAGTACATGGACGAGTTCAAGCGGGCGCTGGAGCCGCACCTGTCCGGCGTGTACATGAACTTCCTGGGCGCGCACGAGGCGCACGCGCGGACGGCGGAGGCCTATTCCGGCGAGGCGTACCGGCGCCTGATGGCCGTCAAGGCCGCCTACGATCCCGATAACGCCTTGCGCTTCGCCTTCCCGATCCCCCCGGCGGTCGCCGGCTGACGCGCGCTTTCTGGCGGGACGCCTGCATAGACGCACACGCCCGGATGCGCGCATCCGGGCGTGTTGTTCTCGCGTGTTCCGGCGCGGGAACTCAGTCCCCGGCCTTGTAGGTGTGGATGTTCATTTCCTCGATCGTGCCGGTGACGGTGTAGATGATACGTTCGGCCACGTTGGTTGCCAGGTCGCCGACGCGCTCCAGGTTCTGAGCGGCGCGCATCACCCCGAACGACGCCGTGATCTTCTTTTCCTTCTGCGATTTCACCGCGTGCTCGATGGTCTGATTCAGCACCTGGGCGAACAGGGCGTCCAGCTCCGTGTCGCGCTCGATAACGTGCTTGGCGAGCACAATGTCGTCGTTGGCGTAAGCCTGAATGCAGCTTTGCAGCATCAGCTTGACGAGCTTGCTCATGCGCTCCAGCTCGGCGATATGCGCGGTCTTCGGCGAGCGCTGAAGCTGGCGGAAGGATTCGGCGATGTCTTTCGCCTTGTCGCCCACGCGCTCCAGGTCGATGATGATGTTCATCGCCGCGATCAGGAAGCGGAGATCGCGCGCGGTGGGCTGCTGCGTCGCGATCACGCGGAAGCAGCGCGCCTCGATGGCGTAACGCGTCTCGTTCACTTTCTCGTCGATCGCGAACACGCGCTCCGGGATGCCCGCCTCCAGCGTTTCCATCCCTTGCAGGGCCAGCACGAGCTGATCGTAAACCAACTGCGCCATGTCGATCACGCTCTGGCGCAGGTCTTGAAGCTCTTGGTCAAAACGCTCCCGCAGGGTCATAGCAGGGTATCCTCAGCACTCGTCAAACCGGCTCTCTTCACAGCGAGTCTCAACTACATGTCGTGGCGTGCGGCGGACACCGTCCCGGCGCAGGCTTTGCCACGCAAGCCCCCTTATTTGCTAGTGTACCGGAATTCAGGGGCGATTCCTAGCCGCGCCGTCCGGTGATATACGCTTCGGTCAGCGCCTCGCGCGGGGTGCTGAATAGCCGCTCGGTCTCGTCAAACTCGACCAGCCGCCCCAGCCAGAAGAACCCGGTCCGGTCCGAGACGCGCGCCGCCTGCTGCATGTTGTGCGTCACGATCACGATCGTATAATGCTCCGCCAGCTCGCGCATCAGGTCCTCGACGCGCAGCGTGGCGACCGGGTCGAGCGCGGAGCACGGCTCGTCCATCAGGATCACGTCCGGCTTGACCGCGATCGTCCGCGCGATGCACAGGCGTTGCTGCTGGCCGGGGTTGAGGTTGAGCGCCGAGTCGTGCAGCCGGTGCTTGACTTCGTCCCACAGTCCGGCGCCGGCCAGGCTCTGGCGGACTACATCGCCCAGGTCGCTGCGGCGGGCTGTGCCCAGCACGCGCGGCCCGAAGGCTACATTGTCGTAGATCGATTGCGGGAACGGGTTGGGCCGCTGGAACACCATCCCGACGCGCTGCCGTAGCTCGGTCACGTCCACTTCCGGGTCGTAGATGTTCCTGCCGTCGAGCCGGATATCGCCGACCGGTCGCGCGCCGGGGATCGTGTCGTTCATGCGGTTCAGCGCCCGCAGAAAGGTGGACTTGCCGCAGCCCGACGGGCCGATCAGCGCGGTGATCTCGTTCTGGCCGATGCCCAGCGTCAGGCCGTCCAGCGCCAGAAAGTCGCCGTAGTAGAAGCTGAAATCCCGCACGTCGATCTTGATTGATCGCTCGGTCGCCGCTCGTGTCATCAGCCAAACCGTCCCGTGACGTAATCCTCGGTCTGCTTGACCAGAGGCTGCCCGAAAATCTGATCGGCGTCGCCGGTTTCCACGATCTCGCCGTCGAGAATGAACGCGGCGCGCGTCGCGACCCGCGCCGCCTGCTGGACGCTGTGCGGCACCATGATAATCGTGTAGCGTTGTTTCAGCTCGTGGAGGCTTTCCTCGACCATCGCGGTCGAGAGCGGGTCCAGGCCCGACGTCGGGTTGTCGAGGATCAGCACCTCCGGCTCAAGCGCCAGGCTGCGCGCGATACACAGCCGCTGTTTCTGCCCGCCGGAGAGCGCCGAGGCCGGGCGGTCAAGGCGGTCTTTGACCTCATTCCACAGCGCGGCCTGGGTCAGCGACCGCTCGACGCGCATGTCCAGCTCATCGCGGTTGCGGACGCCCGCCATCCGCAGGCCATAGGTCAGGTTCTCGCGGATCGTGCCGGGCAGGGGCGTCGGAACGGCGAAGACCATCCCGATCCGCCGCCGCAGGTCGATTATGTCCATGCCGCGCTCGAAGATATTCTGCCCGTTGAACAGCACCTGCCCCTGCACGGTCGTATTCTCGATCAGGTCGGATAGCCGGTTGAACAGCCTCAGCAACGTGGTCTTTCCGGCGCGCGCCGGTCCGAACAGTACGAAAATCTGGAACGGCGCGATGTCTAGCGAGACGTTGCGCAGAGCCTCGACCCCGTCGCCATAGGTGAAAAAGACGTTCTGAACCGCGATTTTGGGGTCCACGGCGGCCTACCAGTCCCGGCGCCGCCGCATCCGCGTGCGGATCACGGTAGCGACCAGCGTCAGCGATAGCACGAGCAGCAGCAGCACGAGCGCCGTGCCGTACTGCACCGAAAGCGGCATCCCCGGCACCTGCGTCGAGATGACGTACAGGTGATAGGGCAGCGCCATCGTCTGATCCGAGACGGAACCCGGCAGCGACGGCAGATAGAACGCGGCGACGGTGAACAGAATCGGGGCGGTTTCTCCGGCGGCGCGGCTCAGGCCGAGGATCACGCCGGTGATGATGCCGGGCATGGCGTGGGGCAGCACCTGGTGGCGGATCGTCTGCCAGCGCGTCGCGCCGAGGCTCTGGCTCACCAGCCGGAATTCGCGCGGGACGGACAGGATCGCTTCTTCTGCCGTGCTGATCACGACCGGCAGCGTCATGATCCCCAGCGTTAGCGACCCCGCCACAATCGACGTGCCGAATTGGAGAAACAGCACGAATGCGCCCAGCCCAAACAGCCCGTAGACAATCGAAGGGATTCCGGCCAGGTTGACGATTGCCAGTCGCACCCAGCGCGTCAGCCGGGTATCCTTCGCGTATTCCGCCAGGTAAATCGCGGCGCCGATTGCCAGCGGAAGGCAGACAATCGCCGTGCCCAGCGTCAGGATCAGCGTGCCGAGGATGGCGGGCATAATCCCGCCCTCGGTCATGCCATTGCGCGGGCGGGCGGTGATGAATTCCCAGCTCAACGCGCCAGCGCCCTGGACCACAATGAACAGGATGACCAGCACGATCGGAATGACGACCAGCGCCGCCGCGCCGGTGATGGCCGCGACCGCCAGCTTCTGCGTTTGCTGCCGCTTCATACCTGGCCCCCTCGCCGCCGCACGACAGAGCCGACTAACCGGCCCGCCACGAGGTTGATCGCGAACGTCACCACGAACAGCACAATCCCGATCCCGAACAGCACGCTATAGTGCAGGCTGCCCTGCGCGACCTCGCCCATTTCTGCCGCGATGGTCGCGGTCATGGTGCGGACCGGGCTGAGCGGCAGGTCCAGGCCCAGGTCGGGCACGAACGCGGCGTTGCCCGTGACCATCATGACCGCCATCGTCTCGCCGATGGCGCGCCCGATGCCCAGCATGACCGCCATCGCCAGCCCGGAGCGGGCGGCAGGCAGCACGACCCGCCAGATCGTCTGCCACTGCGTCGCGCCGATGGCTAGCGCTCCATCACGGTACTCCTTCGGCACGGCGTAGAGCGCATCTTCTGAGATGCTGATAATCGTCGGCAGCGCCATGTACGCCAGGATCAGGGAGCCGGTCAGCGCGGTCAGCCCGGTCGGTGCGCCGAGACTCTGGATGATCGGCGCCAGCGTCACCCACCCCAGGAAGCCAAGCACAATCGAGGGGATGCCCGCCAGCACTTCGACCAGCGGCTTGAGAATTTCGCGCTGCCAGCGCGGGGCGATCTCACCCATGTAGATCGCGGTCGTCAGGCCGAGCGGAACTGCGATGATGATCGACCCGGCGGTGACTATCAGCGAGCCGACCAGCAGCGGCCACAGCCCGTACAGCCCCTCAATCGGGTACCAGCGGCTGCTGAACAACTGACGCAGCGGGATGTCGAGAAAGGTCGGCAGCCCCTCGCGCACCAGGAACAGGAAGATCAGCCCGACAATCGCGATCGTCGAGACCCCGGCAAGGCGGATCATCAGCTCGATGACCGTCTCGGACCATCCGCGACGTAGCCAGGTGCGCGCCGGGCGGGCGCGCAGGGCGGCTTGCGCGTAGCGTTCTCTGGCGAACTCGGTCAGGTTAGCCATCGCCTACTCCTCACCCGCTGGCGCGCTGATCGGCACGAAGCCCAGGTCTGCGACGATTGCCTGCCCTTCGGGGCTGAGAATCCAGCCCAGGTAGTCGGCAATCGCGCCGGTGGGCTGGCCCGCCGTGATCATGTACAGGTTGCGCGACAGCGCGTAGCTGCCATCGGCGGCAGTCTCGACCGAGGGGAGCACGTAGGGCGAGGCGCCGTCACGCGCGACGGCGACGACTTTCTCGCTGTCCGTTACGTAGCCCAGCCCGTCGTAGCCGATCGCGTTAACGTTGCGGCTGACTTCGCTGGTGATCCCGACCGACGAGGGCATCATCAGCGTGCTGGCGGCGAAGATGTCCGTGTTGTCGCTGTCGCCCAGGCGGATGACTTCTTCCAGGAAGTAGACATGCGTGCCGGAGTTGCTCTCGCGCGAGACGAGCACGATCGGCGCGTCGCGTCCGCCGACCTCTTTCCAGTTGGTGATGCGCCCGGTGAAGATGTCCGAAAGCTGCGGGAGCGTAAGCTGATCGACCGGGTTGTCATGATGGATGATCACGGCCAGCGCGTCGATGGCGACGGTGAACTCGACCGGCTCGATCCCCTGGGCGCGCGCAGCTTCAATTTCGTCGGGCTTAATGTCACGCGAGGCGTTGGCGATGTCCACCGTCCCGTTGATCAGCGCCGCGATCCCGGTGCCCGATCCGCCGCCTGTGACTGCGATCGCCACGTCCGGGGCCACCTTCTGGTATCCCTCGGCCCAGGCCAGCGCGACATTCACAAGCGTATCGGAGCCTTTGTTCTGAATAGCGCGGGAGGCCGCGCCGGGGTCGTCGCCGGAGGCGGACGACGCGCAGCCGCTCAACGCAGCCCACGCCAGGACGGCAAGCAGCAGCCCGCCGGCCCATCCCCTGCGACGCCGCGCGCGGAGAGGTGCTTTCGCCATACGCGCCGGGTGCCCCGGCCACTCCTTTTGTCGATCCCCATCCCACCGGTACAGACTATACTCACCGCAGGTTGGGCGGACGTTTAGCGGCGGTTAACGGCCCTTAAAATCTTGGTAAAAGTTCTTTAATCTCGGACTGCAATCCGGCGGCGCCGCGTGCCCTACGCGGCGCCGCCGCGTTAAGGACGTAAGTTTGAGTATAATGAAGATGAGCCATGACCCGGTGTGTGCCTGCGCGGCTGGGTCCGGCGACGCCTGCTATCGCCACCGACACGGCGGCTACTATGACGACCGATTTGCATGTCTTCATCAGCTCCAAGATGCACGAGCTGGCGCCGGAGCGCGAGGCGGTCCGCGACGTGCTCGCCGCGCTGGACCACGAGCTGGTTACGCTGCGCGCCTGGACCTTCGAGGCGGATGCCCCCGCCGCCGACCGCTCGATCCGCGAGGTGTACCTTGACGCGCTTAAACGGTCGGCGCTGTATATCGGGCTGTTCTGGAACGAGTACGGCGAGTGGACCATTGACGAGTTCGAGCGCGCCAGCGAGTGGGGCATCGACCGCCATATCTACGTCAAAGACATCGACTCAGCGCGGCGCGACCCGCGCCTGCGCGCGTTTCTCGAAGCGCAGAGCGACGTGATCGCGGGTATCACGCCCAAGTGGTTTAAGACGCCGGACGAGCTGCGCGAGCAGGTCCGTCGCTCGCTGGCGGTCTGGCTGCAAGACCGCCTCGCGCGCCGGCCGGGGGCGACCAGCGCCGTGCTGGCCGGCGAGAGCGACGAGGTCCCGAATCTGCCGCGCAAGTTGATTGGTCGCCAAATCATGGTCGAGCGCGTGCGCGGGCTGCTGCAAGATGGGGGCCGCGTTCTGCTGCAAGGCTTCAGCGGCATGGGCAAATCGGCGCTGGCCGCGACGGTCGCCGCCGGGTGGATCGAGGACGGGCAGGGCGCGGCGCTCTGGCTGCACGCGGGCAGCGAACCGGCGCGTAGCCTGTGCGAGGCGCTGGCGCGCCCGCTCGACGGGCTTCCGGCCGTCGCCAGCGCGGCGGACGCCGAGCGCCCGAAGGTGCTGCGCCGCCTGCTGGCTGAGTCGGGCGTGACCTTGCTCGTGCTCGACGACGTGTGGGATGGTCCGGCGCTGTTCGAGGTGCTCAAAGCGGCGCCGCGCCAGTTGAGCGTCCTCGTCACCTCGCAGCACCGCTACGCGCTGGACAGCATCGTCGAGGTGGGCCGCCTGGAACCGGCGGATGCCCGCGCCGCGCTGGCGTACTACGCCGGGCGGCCCGATGAGCCAGACGACGCTGCCGGCGAACTGTGCCGCCAGCTGGGCTATCACGCTTTCGCGCTCGAAGTCGCTGGGAAGATGCTCAAAGTTGACCAGATCGGCACGCCCGCGCTGCTGCGCCAGATCGCGACCGCGCCACACGCTCTGGCGATGCCCGGCGCGTTTGCGGAAGAAGGCCGCTCCAGCATCACCGAGCTGTTGAACGCCAGCCTGTATGCGCTCGACGACCAGACGCGCCAGGTGTTCCTGGCGTTCGGCGCGCTGTTCGCGCCCGGCGTCACGGTCGAGCTGGCCGCGCGCCTGATGGGGCGCGACGAGACGGCGACCGCCGGCGCGCTGACCGTGCTGCACCGGCGCGGGCTGGCCGAGCGAGCGCCGGAAGCGGGCGCGCGCCCGGCGCTGTACCGCGTGCACGACCTCGCCTACAGCTACGCCGCGACGATCGCGGCGCGGCAGGGGCGCGATCGCGGCGCGGTCGTGACGGCGTGCCGCGCGTTCGTTGCGGCGCACGCGGCGGACATCGAGGCGCTCGACGTGGAGATCGGCAATATCCTCGGCGCCGCCGAGCACGCCGCGCAAACCGGCGATCGTGTCGCGCTGGTTGAGATCATGCTCGCGCTGAGCGGCTCGTATCTCGCGACGCGCGGGCACTCGCTGGCGTTTCTGCGCCTGATAGACGAAGCGATTGAGGCGGCAGCGGCGCTCGGCCCGGACTACGACGAGACACGGCACGTGCTGTTTGGCAAGCGCGGCAACGCGGCCTACGATCGCGGCGATCTGCCGCGCGCGCTGGACGCCTACCAGCAGGCGCTGGAGATCGCGCGTCGCCTGGGGCGGCCTGACCGCGAGGCGCTGCTGCTGTGCGCGGTCGGCAAGGTCCGCGCTGACCAGCGCGCCGACGACGCGCCCGCCTGCTTCGAGGCGGCGTACCAGATCGCGCAGGACCTGGGCGACGGCTATCTGCTGGCGTTCGTGCTGGAGCACCAGGGCTATTATGCCCAGTCGCGCGGCGACTGCGCGGCGGCGCGCGACTATTTCGCCGAGGAAGTCACGCTCGCCGAAGGATTGGGCGACGCCGAGGCCCACTTCTTCGCGCTGCTCAATCTCGGCTCGGCAGAGCATGTGCTCGGCCAGTACGCCGAGGCGCTGGATCATCACCGTCGCGCGCTGGCGATCGCCGTCGAGCAGGATAACCGCATCTTTCGCGCGCACGCGCTCCAGTCGATGGGGGAGGACTATCACCGCCTGGAGGACCCGGTTCAAGCGCGAGAGTGTTTCGACCGCGCGCTGGCGCTGTTCCGCGAGAGCGGCATGAACGCTAAGGCAGCGGAAGTGACCGCATACATGCAGTCCGCGAACTATCCCGTCAGCTAGCCGGCCGCTGGCCGGAGAAGAGGCACCCTGCCATGCCACGCACACTGACCGCCCTGTTCGTGATGCTCCGCCTACTCGTGATCATTGCGCTCGCGGGAGCCGCGATCCCGGCTGGGGCCGGAGCGGCCCGCGCCCTGGGCGCGCACCAGGTGGTGATTCTGGTGGCCGACGACTTCACCAGCCCGGACCTGGCCGACCTTGCTGGCCGCACTTATGACCCTGGCGCGACGTGCGCGGTCAGCCTGGAGGGGCAGGCTTTCGCGGTGCGCGGCGTCTCGGCGGCGCCGATCCCGGCGCCACACGGCGAGCTGGTCATGGCCGAGCTTGAAGAGCTGGTGGCAGACGCCAACGCGGCCGATTTTATCCGCCTGGTGCCAGTCGATATTCACGGCGCGGCGACGGATGTCGTCGCCCAGCGGATCGAGGACGCGCTCGACGCGCACCCGGCTGACGTCTACATGCTGAACATGAGCTTCGCGCTGATCCCGTGCGAGTATCTGACGGCTTTCGCGGAGTTCGGCGGGCAGCTTCTCAGCGCGCGCGACGCCAAAGACCTAAACCGCTATCGCGGCATCTTTCAGCGCGCGGTGCTGTTCTACGACGGCACGGTCTTCCCGGTGATGTCGCAGAAGGCGCAGCAGGCGACCGATCTCGACCCGCTTCAGAGCCTGCTGGCGGATCGCCCGGATGTCATTCCCGTCGCGGCGGCGGGCAACTTCGGGCTGGACTTCCCGTTCTGGCCCGGCGCGTGGGGCCAGGTGATCAGCGTCAGCGCCAGCCAGGGGATGGGCTACCACGCCGGAGCGCCCTGGGACAAGAAAAAAGACACGCCGCTGCTCACCGCTGAATCGCAAAGCCCCGGCCAGCAGAAGCGCATCTCGAATTATGGCGAAGTGATGATGCCGGGCGAGTACGCGAGCGATTTCGGCCCGGTCAGCGGGACGTCGTTCGCCGCGCCGCGCCTGAGCGTCGCCCTGGCGCTCTACGCCTCGGATGTAGGGCCGTCGATCTGCCGAGACTCGGACGGCAACCCCGCGCTCGCCTCTGGCGACTGGGACAACCGGACGTTGCAAGCGGCGGCGCAGGCGTCTTGCCCGGCGCTGGCGCCCTATCTGCCGCAGCCGTAGACAAGCGGCGAAGTACAGCGAAGTACAGCAAAAGTAGCTGAGAACAGCGAAGTGATGCATCACATTGAGCGAGCGCACGCGGCAGGTCGCAGGGCAAACCTCACCCTTTAACCCGCAGCCTTTTTCCCCTCTCCGCCAGTGTACAGCCAGCGGAGAGGGGCGGGGGTGAGGTTCGCGGCGGCGGGCCGAAATACCAAACACTTCGATAGTTCATGTGAATACAGCAAAAAAAGCAGCGAAGAACACCGAAACGTATCGCGGTATTCTCGCTGCTTTTGGCTGTTCTTAGTTGCTTCTTGCTGCTTCTGGCTACTTTTGGCTGCCTTTAGCTGCTTGTCGCTGCCCTCAGCTACACCTGGATGTACTGCGGCAACACGACCGGGCGAAGCTGCGTCTCGCGGTAGAAGAAGTCTTCCAGCGCGCGCTGGACGTTGCGCTCGCCGCGCCGGTACTGGCGCTTGATCTCCTGCCGCGCCGAGGCGAGCAGGTCGTCCGCGCCGTTGAGATAGACGAACCCCCGGCTGACGATCTGCGGCTCTCCGATCAGACGCTTGCCGGCGTCGATCGGGATCAGCGCGACGATGAAGCCGTCTTGCGACAGGCGGCGGCGGTCGCGCATCACGATCTCGCCAATCTCGCCGATCAGCCGCCCATCGACCAGCACCTCGTCCACCGCGATCGGCTCCTCGGTCCAGGCGGTCTCGCCATCAGTTACCCACTGCGCGCCGTCCCGCAGGACGAACACGTTGTCGTCGGGCATCCCGGCCTCGGCGGCAAGCTGCGCATGCAGGTGCAGATGGCGCGCCTCGCCGTGCGCCGGGATCAGGTAGCGCGGCTTGACAGCTTCGATCATGGCGCGCATCTCGTCGCGGCTGCCGTGGCCGGAGACATGCACCGTCGCCATCGGGCCGTAGATCACGTTCGCGCCGCGCTCGAACAGCTTGTTGAGCATCTCGCCGACGGTTTCCTCATTGCCGGGGATCGTGCCGCCAGAGATGATGATCAGGTCGCCGGAGCCGATCTTCAGGCTGCGGTGCAGGTCGTTCGCCATCTGGTTCAGGGCCGAGCGTGGCTCGCCCTGCGACCCGGTCGACAGAATCAGCATCTGCGACGGGGGGATGTGCGCTTCGACATCGACCAGCAGCCCGTCTGGCACGTCCAGGTAGCCCAGCTCGCGCGCCAGGTTGACGTTCTCGATCAGGCTGCGCCCGGTCAGCGCGACCTTGCGCCCGTACTTATGCGCCAGGTGCATGATCTCCTGCAAGCGCGCCAGCAGCGACGAGAAGGTGGCGATGATCACGCGCTGGTTCCCGGCCTGGCTGAGCAGACGATCAATCGTCTCGCCGACGACGCGCTCGGTCGGCGTGCGGCCGGGGCGGTCGGCGTTGGTGCTGTCGCCCAGCATAGCGAGCACGCCGCCCTGCGTCAGCGCCTGGAGCGTGTCCAGATCGGTCTTGTAGCCACCGGCAGGCGTCTCGTCCAGCTTGTAGTCGCCGGTGTGCACGATCGTGCCGACCGGCGTGTCGATCACGAACCCGACCGAGTCCGGGATCGAGTGCGCGACGGCGAACGGCGTCACGCGGAACGGCCCAAGCTGCACCGGCTGCCCCTGGGTTAGCGGCTGGAGCGCGGCGCGATCCAGCACGTTCTTCTCGCGAAGCTGGCGCTCGACCAGCCCCAGCGTCAGCGGCGTGCCGTAGATCGGCGCTTTGACGTGCCGCAGCAGGTAGGGCAGCGCCGCGATGTGATCCATGTGCGCGTGCGTCAGCACGATGCCGCGCAGGCGGTCCTGGTTCTGAATCACGTAGTTGTAGTCCGGCAGCACCAGGTCGATGCCGTACATGTCGCTCTCGGGGAACATTACCCCGCAGTCCACGACGATCATATTGCGGCCGTACTCGTAGACGGTCATGTTCTTACCGATTTCCCCCAGGCCGCCGAGGGGGATGATACGTAGTTTCTGTGCCATTACTTTCCTATGCTTTCCCGCCGTCCCGCGGACGGCTTAAAATCCACGAACGATACGCTTGAATAACACCAGTTGCATAACACCAGGAAGCCGCCAAACAGCAAGGTTGCAGGGCATGGCTCAGGCATCAGCCCGCCGTGTCTTCGACTTCGACACCCACTGCGCTGGTCAATAAAGGTGAACGCGAATGTGGTGAAAGAAGGGGAGGAGTGCTGGTTGCAGGTGTTTCATCGGGGATAAGTATAAAAAGAATGAACCAAATTGTCAATCCCGGCTTTTCGCGTTGCGCGGCGGTCCAGATCGCGGCTCGACGTTTCGGCGCGCTCCGATTACACTTGACGCGCGTCGTGTGCGGGAGAAGGCGAGGGCGAGCGATGAATGGTCTGGGGCAGATTCTACCGGTGCTGATGATCGGATTGCTGGGCGGGGTGGCGGTCGGCTTGCAAGGGCCGATCTCCGGCGCGATGAGCCAGCGCCTGGGGCCGGTGTCGAGCAGCCTGATCATTCACCTGGGCGGGGCGCTGGCGTCCGCCGCGCTGCTGCTGGCGCTCGGCGGGCAGGAGATTCGCGCCTGGCGCAGCGTGCCACGCCCCTACCTGCTGACCGGCGTCCTCGGGCTGTTCCTGTTCATTTCGCTCAATATCACGCTGCCGCGCATCGGGGCGGCCAACGCGACGGCGCTGCTGATCGCTGCCCAGCTTGTGCTGGCGCTGGTGATCGATCAAAACGGCTGGTTCGGCGTGCCGCCGCAGCCGGTCACGGCGACGCGGCTGCTCGGCGTGGCGCTGCTCTTCGCGGCGGGATATTTCCTATCGCGCTAGTTTGTTGGGAGCTACGGACAGACGACCGGGGAGATCAAGACGATCTCCCCGGTGTGTTTTGGTGCGAAAGGCTCGCGTGTCAGTAGCGGATGTCCACCAGCCGCCCGGACTGCGCCGACTCGACGATCGCGTCGCAGATGACCGCGTTGCGATAGCCGTCCTCGAACGTCGCGCCATAGGGCGCCACGCTCTTGTCGTTGACGATCGCGTCGAAGAAGTGGTGGAACTCGTGGATGAAACTGTGCTCCCAGCCGATGATGTGCCCGTGCGGCCACCAGTTCGACCAGTAGGGATGGAAGCCCTCGGTGATCAGCGCGTTGTGGAAACCGCGCGTCTCGCGCGGCTCGTCGCCCTTCCAGAACACATTGAGTTCGTTCAGCCGTTCCAGGTTGAACTCGATGGACCCGTTTTCGCAGTTGATCTCGAAGCGGTTGTAGTTCTTGCGGCCCTGCGCGAAGCGCGACGCCTCGAACGTGCCGAGCGCGCCGTTCTCGAACTCGACCAGCGCCGTGAAAGCGTCGTCCACGTCGGATGTGACCATTGGGCTGCCGGGGCCGCCGGAGGGGCGCGCGCTGATCCAGTTCTGCGTCCGGCCCATGACGGTGATCGGCTCGCCGACGAGGAAGCGCGCCAGGTCGATGATGTGCGAGCCGAGGTCGCCCAGCGCGCCGCTGCCCGCCGGGCCTTTCTGGAAGCGCCAGCTTGTCGCCATCGCAGGGTCCATGCCCCATTCCTGGAGATACACCGCGCGCCAGTGGTAGACGCGGCCCAGCGCGCCGCTTTCCAGCAGCTTGCGGGCCTGGACGATGGCCGGGACAAAGCGATAGTTGAAGGCGACCATGTGCTTGACGCCCGCTTTTTCCACCGCGTCGAGCATGGATTTGGCTTCTTCAGCGCTGCGCGCCAGCGGCTTTTCGCAGAAGACGTGCTTGCCCGCCTCGGCGGCGGCGATGGACGGCTCGGCGTGCGCGTCGTTCGGGCCGCCGTTGTCGAAGACCTGCACGTCCGGGTCGGCGATGAGCTGGCGCCAGTCCGTGTAGTATTTCCCGTACCCATAGCGCCGCGCCGCTTCGCGCACGGCGTCTTCATTTCGCCCGGCGACCGCCACCAGGCGCGGGATCGCGACCGGCGGATAGATCATGTAGGGCAGCGTCTTGAAGGCGTTGGCGTGGGCCTTGCCCATGAAGGCGTAGCCCAGCATCCCGATTCCGATTGTAGGCGCTTCGCCTGCGGCGCGTGCGCCCGCCATGCTGGTGAAACCGACTTCCTCGGACATAGGTTGCTCCTACTCCTTCGAGGCGAACGCCGCGTCGAACGCCACGTCCGACGGCGTGAGGTCCAGGCGGCGCACCAGTTGCACCGCCTCGATCGCGCCCTGCTCGCGGTTCATGTTGGTGTCTTCCCACTCGACCGAGAGCGGCCCCTGGTACCCGACGCGGTTGAGCGCGCGGAAGACCTTCTCGAACGGCACGCCGCCGCGCCCCGGCGAGACGAAGTCCCAGCCGCGCCGGTGATCGCCAAACGGCAGGTGCGACGACAGAATGCCGTTGCGCCCGTTGAGGACGTGCACGGACTCCTTGACGTGCATGTGATAGATGCGATCGGCAAACTCATAGATGAAATCGACCGGGTCCACCATCTGCCAGTAGAGGTGGCTGGGGTCGAAGTTGATGCCGAACGCCGGGCGACGGCCAATCGCCTCTAGCGTGCGCTGCGTCGTCCAGAAGTCGTAGGCGATCTCGGAGGGGTGGACTTCCAGCGCGTACTTGACGCCGACCTCGTCGAACACGTCGAGAATCGGGTTCCAGCGGTCGGCGAAGTCCTGATAGCCCGCCTCGATCATACCGGGCGGGACGGGCGGGAACCCGGCCAGCACGTGCCAGACGCTCGATCCGACGAAGCCGTTGACGACCTTGACGCCGAACTTGGCGGCGGCGCGGGCGGTGTTCTTGACCTCTTCGGCGCAGCGCTGGCGCACGCCTTCGGGGTCGCCATCGCCCCACAGCCGCGACGGGAGGATACCTTTGTGCCGCTCGTCGATCGGGTGATCGCCAACGCACTGGCCGACCAGATGGGTGCTGATCGCCCAGCATTTCAGGCCGTGCCGGTTGAGGATGTCCCAGCGCGACTGGACGTAGGCGTCATTCTCGAGCGCCTTATCGACCTCAAAGTGATCGCCCCAGCAGGCCAGCTCCAGGCCGTCGTAACCGAAGCTGGCGGCCTTTTCCGCGATGACTTCGAAGGGCAGGTCGGCCCACTGCCCGGTAAAAAGTGTCACTGGACGTGCCATCAGTGCTCCAACCTCCTGTGTAACATGCTTTCCACACAAAAACTTCGCGACACCTTGCGCGGATTCTAATCGACCCGCGCGAACGGCGCCTGCGCGCGCTCAATCGGCGCGCAGCCCGGAGACTTCGACCGGGCCGGTCGTGACCTCTTCGGCGGGCAGGCTGATGTCCGGGCGGGTCGTCGAGACGGCTTCGCGCGTAGCGAAGTAGACAATCGCGCCGGGCAGCAGGCTGATCAGCGCGAAGACCGGCGCCTGATTGGTGCGATGCTCCGATTGAGCTTCTTCCGCGGTGGCGGCGCGTTCCTCCTCGGTCATCATCAGGTCCCACACCTGGCGGCGGACGCCATACGGCTCGGCCGGGCGCGCGTCCACGATCAGCCCGATCGCCAGCGCAGCCCACAGTACGCCCCCCGCGACCAGCCCGATCAGGTGCGCGCGCCGCTCCAGAGGCGGCATCAGCCGGCTGCCGGCGGTGCTCATCGGCGTGACGTGGCTCCAGATCAGGAAAGCCAGCGTCGAGAGCAGCAGGAGCAGGAAGCCGTACTCGTAGGCGAAGATTTTCCAGCCCTGGAACAGCGCGACGACGCCGAGCACAATCCCCGCGATGATCAGCCCTTCGATCGGGCGGTACGAACGCTCTGGCACACGCCCGTGCAGCGCCAGCGCGATGGCGACGATCACGAAGATAAACGCCAGCACAATCGAGACGAACACCGCGACGAAGGGGATCGCCTTGATCAGCACCTCGTCGCGCTGCTCCTGCGACATGCCCTCGTTGGTATACAGCGCAAACGCGCCTCCGAACGCCAGCACCAGGATGATCGCGATCGCAAATCCTCTGGCGGGCCGGATCAATCTTTTCATACGTGCGCCCCTTTCCGCGCAACCCTGGCGCGCGGCAACCGGCTAGGACGAGAACGTGAACGACGGCAGGCCGATGCGCTCCCCGCCGCGCAGCGCGGACTCGTGCGCCAGGATGCCGACGGCCGTCCAGTTGGCCGACTGGCGCGCGTTCGGGAACGGATCGCGGTCCTCGACGATGCTCATGATGAACTCGTGCGCCAGGTGCGGGTGCGATCCGCCGTGCCCCGACCCCTGGATGAACGAGAGGTGCTGCTGCTCGCCGCCGTATACGTGCTTGGTCGTGAAACGCTGGATCGGCTCCGGCAGCAGGTGCGCGTAGTCGAGCACGCTGACGCGGTGCGGAATCTCGCCGATGTGCACCACCGGCGGCTCGTGCTCGATCAGCGACCACTCGAACGACATCTTGCTGCCGTAGGCGTCGAAGCTCTCACGGTACTGGCGCGCGGTGTTGAACAGCGAGCGCATCACTTCGGCCACCACGTCCGAGTCGCGCAGCTGGATATGCGCGCTTTCGACGGCGAACGGCGAGTTGTACTTAGGGATCAGGTGCTCCTGGATGCGGCCTGAGCCGAAGCAGGCGACCGTTTCGGCGTCCTTGCGCGCCAGCGCGAGACATGGGCTGACGACGTGCGTCGCGTAATGCATCGGCGGCAGCCCTTCCCAGTAGCCCGGCCAGCCGAGCATCTCCTGCTGGTGCGTGGCGCGCAGATATTGCAGCCGGCCGAGCTTGCCGGTCTCGTACAGCTCCTTGACGTACAGGAACTCGCGCGAGTAGACGACGGTTTCCGCCATCATGTACTTCTTGCCGGACTCCTCCTGCGCCTGGACGATCTGTTCTAGCTCCTCAATCGAGGTGGCCGCCGGGACGGTGCAGGCGACGTGCTTGCCGGCGCGCAGCCCCGCGATGCTCATTTGCGCGTGTTCGTGGATCGGCGTGTTGATATGCACCGCGTCCACCTTCGGGTCGGCCAGAACCTGCTCGTAGTCCGTATAGCGCGCCTCGACGCCGAAGCTGTCGCCGACCTGGTGCAGGCGGCTCTCGGTGCGCTGGCAGATCGCGTACATGTTGGCGTGGGGATGGTGCTGGTAGATTGGGATGAACTCCGCGCCGAACCCCAGGCCGATGATCGCGATGTTGACTTTCTTCTCAGCCATACTCATTGCTCCTGTGCGTTAAAGAACCCGTGCCATGGCCTAAGCCAGCAGCCGCTTCAAGAACGACAGCCCTTCGCTGGCGAGCGCGTCCTGGCTGGCGGCCAGCGGGCGCCAGATCGCGGCGGCGCGCGCGATGCTCTTGACCTGGTCGGTGAACGACTCGATCACGACCGGGCCGTCGTAGCCGACCGCCTTCAGCCCGGCGGCGACATCCTGCCACGGGACATGCCCCGACCCCGGCGCGCCGCGATCGTTTTCGCAGGCGTGGAAGTGGCGCAGGCGCGGGCCGGCGGCGCGGATCGCGTCGCCCAGCGAGGACTCCTCGATGTTCATGTGGAAGGTGTCGAGCATGATCTGGCAGGACGGGTGATCCACCCGGTCGATGACCTCGATGGCCTGTTGCGCCAGGTTGATGAAGCTGGTCTCGAAGCGGTTGAGCGGCTCGACGCACAGCACCACGCCGCGATCGCCCGCGTAGGCCGCCAGCTTGCCAAGCTGCTCGACCAGCAGGTCAGTGTCACGCGCGCGCTCGCCGGCGGTCATCTGCCAGGTGCGGCCCACCGCCGAGTAGAGCGGCCCGGCGACGTTCGTCCCGCCAAGCTGCTGCGCCACGTCGATCGCGGTCCGCAGGTAGGCCATGCCGTTGTCGCGGATCGCGCTGTCGGGGTGGATCAGGTCGCGGTCCGGCCCCATCGCCGCGCAGACGCTCACGCCCAGGCCCAGGTCGCGGATCATCGGCGCAGCGCGCTTGGCGTCGATCAGCGCCGGGTCTTCCAACGGGACCTCGAACCACTCCGCGCCCAGCGAGGCCGCCAGCGGCGCGAGTCGCGCGATCTCGTCTGTGGTGAGGGGTGAGACCCAAATCCAGGAATTCACACCAAATTTCATCGGACTTCCTCCTGTTCAAAACTTGTTCAAGCGCAAAACAAGCTCCATCGAGCGGCGCATGACCCGTGCGGGGTTCCACGTCTACCTCAATTCGCGACGCGCTGGCCGCCGCGCTCGAAGAAATGCAGCCGGCTCCGGTCGATCGAGAAGGAGACCGTGTCGCCGATTGCCAGGTGCGTAATGCCCGGCACGAGGCACAGGAGCGTCTGCCGCCCGGAGCGGATGTGCACCACTGTCTCGACGCCGAGCGGCTCGGTCAGGATCACTTCGCCGCGCAGGTCGCCCGCCGGGTCGATCCGCACATCTTCGGGGCGCACGCCGAGCAGGAAGGTGGGCGGGACCGCCGTGGCGCCGTTGGCGAGCGGCAGCCTGATCGCGCTGTCGCTGATGACCAGCGTTCCGTTCTCGCGCGCGGCAGGCAGCAAGTTAATGCGCGGGATCCCGACCAGTTGGGCGACGAAGGTCGTCGTCGGGTGGTCGTAGATCTCCTGCGGCGAGCCGATCTGCACGATCCGCCCCTGGCGCAGCACGCCGATCCGGTCGGCCATCGTCAGCGCTTCGATCTGGTCGTGCGTGACGAACAGCGTCGTGCTGCCCTGCGTCTTTTGCAGGTGTTGAATCTCGATCCGCAGCGCCTCGCGCAGCTTGGCGTCGAGGTTCGAGAGCGGCTCGTCCATCAGAAAGACGCGCGGCTGACGCACGATCGCGCGGCCAATCGAAACGCGCTGCATCTCGCCGCCGGACAGGTTCGCCGTTTTGCGCTCCAGCAATTGCGTGATGCGCAGTTTCTCGGCGGCATCGCGCACGCGCCGGTCGATCTCGGCGGACGGCACACGCCGCAGCGGGGAGCGCAGCGGAAAGGCCAGGTTCTCGTAGACCGTCTTGTTTGGATACAGCGAGTACTGCTGGAAAACGAACGCCACGTCGCGGTCTGCCGGGGTGTACTGGTTGACAGTCTCCCCGTCGAACAGCACGTCGCCCGCGTCCTGGCGCTCCAGCCCGGCGATGATGCGCAGCGTGGTGGTCTTGCCCGCGCCGGTGTGCCCCAGCAGGACGAACAGCTCGCCGTCCGCCACGTTGAAAGACACATCGTCCAGCGCGACGGTGTCCTTAAACCGCTTGCTGATATGGCGCAGCTCTATGTCGCTCATGCCCGGGCCTCCGGTACAATCGCGGCCTCGGTGGCCGGGTCGAAGAAACGCACCATCGCCGGGTCCAGGTCGAACCGCACGGCGGCGCCGATCGGGTGGCTGGACTGGCGGCTGCTGCGCACATGCACGATGGTCTGGTCGCACAGCTCCAGGTGCAGCATAGTGTAGCTGCCGTGCAGGTCGCTGGCGTAGACGCTGGCCGACAGCGCACCCTGGGGCGTCACCTTCGCCGCTTCCGGGCGGAAGCCGAGGATCACGTCGCCTTCGCCGCCCAGCGCGGCGTTCAGCGGCGCGACCCACTGCGGCGGGACGGTGTAGGCCCCGCAGCCCGGCAGGTGCACCTGGCCGCTCTGATAGTGGCCGGTGATCAGGTTCATGCCGGGGCTGCCGATGAAGCGCGCGACGAACAGATTGGCGGGATCGTGGTAAATCTCGGCTGGGGTGCCGGCCTGCTGCACGACCGCCGCCGACATGACCACGATGCGGTCGCCCATCGCCATCGCCTCGATCTGGTCGTGCGTCACATAGACCGTCGTCGCCCCATGATCGATGTGCAGGCGCTTGATCTCGGCGCGCATTGTCTCGCGGAAGTCGGCATCCAGCGCGCCGAGCGGCTCGTCCATCAAGAACGCCGCTGGCCGCCGGACCAGCGCCCGCGCCAGCGCGACGCGCTGCTGGTCGCCGCCGCTGAGCGCGCCGGGGCGCGCGTCGAGGATGTGCTCGATCTGGAGCAGGCGCGAGACCTCGGCGACCCGCTGGTTCACCGTTTCCTTCGACTCACCCTGGGCCTGGAGCGGAAAGGCGATATTGTGCCGGGCCGACATGTGCGAGTAGAGCGCGAAGAACTGGAACACGAAGGCGATGTCGCGCTCGCTGGGGTGCGCCCAGGTCACGTCGCGCCCGTTGAGCAGGATCGCGCCGCTGGTGGTCGTCTCCAGCCCGGAGATCATGCGCAGGGTGGTCGTCTTGCCGCAGCCAGACGGCCCCAGCAGGACGACGAACTCGCCATCGTGAACGGTCAGGTCCATCGGCTTGACGGCGTGGACCTCACCGAATTTCTTCTCGACCTGAATTAACTGGATTTCTGCCATAGCTCAGTCCAAAGCGGTGTTATCCCGGCACATGATAGGGTTATCCCTGGCGGATGGCCCCGAAAGTGACCCCGCGCAGCAGGTACTTGCGCAGCGCAAACGTGACGATCACGACCGGGATCAGGAAGAACAGCGAGCCGGCGGCGATCGCCGCCCATTCGACCAACCCGGTGCCGATCATCGACGGGATGTGCGGCGGGGCGGTGCGCGCATTGTCCGCGGTGAGCATCAGCGCGAAGGCGTATTCGTTCCAGGCGAAGATGAAGCAGAAGACCGTTGTCGCCGCGATCCCGGTCATCGCCTCTGGCATGACGATGCGGATGAAGGCTTGCAGCCGGGTATAGCCATCGACCAGCGCCGCTTCCTCGTATTCCTTTGGAATCTCGTCGATAAATCCCTTCAGCAGCCAGACCGAGAACGACAGGTTGAACGCGGTGTAGAGCAAAATCAGCCCGCCGTGCGTGTCATATAGCCCAAGCTGCCGGTACATCAGGAAGATCGGGATCGTCACCACGACCGGGGGGAGCATGCGCGTGCTGAGAATGAAAAACAGCAGATCGCCTTTACCCGGTATGCGGAAGCGGCTGAAGGCGTAGGCGGACAGCAGGCCGAGCGTCACCGAGAGCAGGGTCGAGGTGCTGGCGATGATCAGCGAATTGCGCAGGCGCTTGACGTAGTCGCTCTGGCCGAGGATCGCTTGCCCGCTTTTCAGCATAACGCGATCCGCCCAGTTCAGGTCTTCGTTCTGCTCGTAGATGGCTTTTTGCTCGTCCGTCATCTGGCGGCGTCGCGTCAGCAGGGTGATGATGCCTTCCATCGTCGGGTCGAACACGACCTTTGGCGGCGAGGCGACCGCGTCGGGATACGACTTGAAAGCCGTCATCGACATCCAGACGACCGGCGTGAGCGTCAGCGCGGCCAGCATGATCACGACGCTGGCCCGGATCGCCTGCCACGCCTGCCGGTTCGGGTCCACCTGATCCACGCGCGCCGAATACGTCACCGGAGTGTGCGGCCCGCCGGTAGCGGGCGTGGGATCGGCGGCGTCGTGCGCGGCTTCCGGCACCAGACGCCGGGCGCGGGCCAGCAGCGCCAGGATCGCCCCGGCGCTGATGACCATCGAAAGCAACGTGCCGAGCAGGGGCTGGTCGAGCAGATCGGCCAGGGGCTTGAGCGCCGCCAGCAGCGCCATAAACAGCGCGGCGCACACCAGCCCGACGACAAGCCCAACCAGGATACCCAGCAGTCGCGAGTGCCCCCGGTGGCGGAAGATGACCGGAGCGGTCGTCGCGCCAACCAGCAGCCAGAACAGCGAAAAGTAGGCGATCCAGAACTCCGGCAGCGGAATATCCAGCCCGAACATGCCTAGTCCCCTCCCGCCCGGTTGAGCGCACGAATGTAGAGATTGCTGATCGCGATAATGATGATCAGCACGATATAGGCCAGCGCGCCGGATTCACCGGTGTTGAACTTGCCCAGGAACGCCTCGCTGTAAAGCCGGACCGCGACCGTTTCCGTGGTGTCTCCTGGCCCGCCCCCCGTCAGGCCCATGACCACGTCGAACGCTTTGAACGCCTCGATGGTGCGGAACAGCACCGCGATCAGCAGCAGAGGCATCACCTGGGGCAGCGTGATGCGCCGGAACTGGAACCAGGCGCTCGCCCGGTCGATCGCCGCCGCCTCGTAGAGATAGTTCGGGATGGCGCTGAGGCCGGAGAGCACCAGCAGCATCACGAACGGACTCCACATCCACACGTCCACGATCACGATTGACCACAGGCTGAGTGTCGGGTCCGACAGCCACTGGTCGCCCCCGCGCGGGTTGAGGTAGATCAAATAGTTGAAAAAGCCTTTGGAGGGGTCAAAGATCAGCTTCCAGAACAGGCCAACCACCACCGGCGAGAGCATCATCGGGATCAGAATCAGCGTGGTGATGAAGCCGCTGCCCCTGAATTTCTCGCGGAGCAGCATCGCCAGCCCAAACCCGATCACGATTTGCAGCCCGACCGACAGCAGCGCGTAGCGGCCCGTGACGGTGAAATTGTGCCAGTACCGGGCGCGCTCATTGGTCAGGATTTCCTTGTAGTTCTCCAGCGCGACCCATTGCGGCGGCTCGTTGGCGATCACCGAGTAGTCGTTGAAGCTGAGATACAGGCTGTAAAACAGCGGAAAGACGTTCATGGCGATCAAAATGATCAGCGTCGGCCAGATGAAAAGCTGCGCGATCGTCTTGTCGCTCATCTGGCGGCGTCCATGCCGCCTCGCCCGCTCGGCGCTGGCGGGAATGGCTTGAGCTTTCACTGTGGTCATGCGCGCACCTTCGTACCTTCAATCAGAGGGTGAGGAAGGCAAGCGCGCGCCTGCCTCCCTCGCCGGCGAGCTGACAGAACTACCCTAGTCTTCGATCACCCCGGCATCCACCAGGATTTCATGCTGTTCGAGCGCCATGCCGTCGAGCGCCTCTTTCGCGGTTCCGACGTTGCCGACGACGTAGGCGTTGATGTAACGCTGCGCCGGCTCAAGTAGCTCGCCGTAGACCGGGATGTTCCAGAAGTCCTTGACGAAGGTCATCGACTCGGCGAACGCCCGGTTGTAAGGCGTGTTGTTCAGGAAGGCTTCCGACTCCAGCACGCCGACGTTGCAGGTGTAGCCGCCGACATCCGCCCACTGCTGCTGCACGTCATCCGAAGCGAACCACTTGATGAAGTCCAGCGACGCTTGCTTGCGCTCGTCGCTGATGTAGTTCAGCACGCTCATGCCCTGGCCGCCCAGCGCGACATAGCGGTCGCCGTAGGGGCCGGCCGGCCCGGAGAAGAAGCCAGTCACGCCCGCGTAGGGGTTCTTTTCGGCGTTGAGCAGGTCCGGCAGGAAGGCGAAGTAGTTCATGATCATCGTCGCCTGACCGTTGACGAAGACAGAGTTCATCTCGGTGTAGAAGGCGTTGTTGGTGCCGGGAGGAGCGAAGCTATACAGCTCCTTGTAGAACTCCAGCGCCTCGACCGCCCTGTCGGAGTTGACGACGCCGATCACGTTGTTGTTCTCGTCCTGCCAGTCGACACCCCAACTGAACATGACGTTTTCGTAGCCCATGATCATGCCGTCGTAGTCCTTCTGCGTGTAGACGCCGACCCCGTAGACATTCTCGTCGGGGCGATAGAAGAACTCGGCGATGTCACGCAGTTGTTCCCAGGTCTCCGGCACGGCCAGCGGATAGCCGTACTCGGCCTCGAACGCGGCCATTTCTTCAGGGTCTTCGAAACGATCCTTGCGATAGGCCCAGCCCACCGCGTCACCCTCGGTCGGGTAAGCCCAGTAGCGGCCCGAGTTGGCGGGGAACTCGCCGTAGTATTTCAGGGTCGCGGGGGTCACGGTATCGACCAGGTTGTTCTCGACCATGAAGTCGGTCAGCTCCATATAGTGGCCCTGCTCAGCGCCCTGGCCGAGCCACTGGCTGTCGCCCACGACCATATCGTAAGCGTCACCCTTGGCCGCCCACTCGGCGGACATCCGGTCATAGAAGCTGCCCCATGGCTCCTGGATGACGGTCACTTTGATGCCTGTCTCGGCTTCGTAGCGGTTGCCGATTTCCTGCAAGTAGTCGGCGGGCGGCCACTGCGCCCAGAAAATGATCAGCTCAGAGACCTGGTTGGCCGGCGCGGCGCTCACGCCGCCAAAGCCCAGGCCCAGCGCCAGGACGATCAACAACAAAAGGCTGGGAGTTCTCTTCAACATTTCACAGTCCTCCTAAGCGTGCTGACGAACAGGTTGACGTGCATGCCCTTCTGTGCCATGGACTCTCGTTGTCAGGGTTGCGATTTCGCCTCTGCCTCTCCTTTCTTGACCGGCGACGGCGCCTGGGGAGAAGACGCCGCGCAGCGCACAGGCCGCGCCGTCAGCGGTTCCAGCGTTCAAGATTGCCCGGGCGCGCAAGAATGTGCTGGTAGACCATCGCCACGCCGCCCATCACGCACGATTCTGTGCCGTGCTGCGCGATCTTCAGGCTGGCAGCCTGCCGGTTCCAGCGCAGCGCGCGGTGGTCCACTTCGGCCTCGACTGCGGGCAGGATGAACTTCCCGGCGAGGCTCAGGCTCCCGCCCAGCACGACGAGATCGGGGTTCAGCCCGTTGACGAGCGACGCGATCCCGATGCCGAGATAGCGCCCGATCTCTTCCAGCGCCGAGAGCGCCACCCGGTCGCCCTGTTCAGCGGCTTGCACGACGAGCGGGATCGACAGCGCGGTGAGATCGCCGCGCGCTAGCCCCGTCAGCGCGCTCGGCTGTCCCGCCTCGACCGCCTGACGAATCAGACGGAACAGCGCGCGCTGGCTGACGAAGGTCTCCCAGCAGCCCCGGTTCTGGCAGTTGCACAGCGGCCCGTCGGGATCAAGCGTCATGTGACCGAACTCGCTGGCGTAGCCGGTCGCGCCCTTAAAGAGCAGGCCGTTGCGGACGATAGCCCCGCCGAGGCCGACCCCGGCGCTGAGATACAGCACCTCGCGGTGGCCCTGCGCGACGCCGAAGAAGTATTCGCCGAGCGCCGCCATATTCGCTTCGTTTTCGACGAAGATCGCCAGATCGCCAAACTCGCGCTGGAGCAGGTCCTGAAGCGGGACATCGTGCCAGCCGAGATTCGGCGCGAACAGCAGCGTGCCGTCGGCGGCGCTCGCCAGGCCGGGCGCGCCGACCGCCAGCCCAAGCAAGCAGCCTTCGTGGCCGCACGGTAGCTCGGACACGCGCACGGCTTCGTGCAACAGGGCCAGAAGCTGCTTGATGATCGCATCCTGCTGGTCAGGGGCGTCGATCGCTTCGTGGCGCTTCCAGATGACTTCGGCGCCGAAGTTGGCGAACATGACTTCAATCGACTCGACGCCCAGCTCGCAGCTGACGATGTAGCCCGCGTTGGGGTTGATCTCAAGCTGGACGGACGGGCGCCCGATCCCGCCCAGGTTGAAGCCGACTTCTCGCACAAATTGCAGGTCCAGAAGCTGCTTGACCAGGCTGGAGACGGTCGATTTGTTCAGCCCGGTGGTCTCCG
This sequence comes from Aggregatilineaceae bacterium, assembly GCA_035325905.1. Taxonomy (GTDB): domain Bacteria; phylum Chloroflexota; class Anaerolineae; order Aggregatilineales; family Aggregatilineaceae; genus DYGX01. The sequence continues at coordinate 29,682 of DAOKYY010000038.1, forward strand.
CCAGCCCGGCGCGCGAGAGCGGCGCGTGCTCGATCAGCCGGCTCATGATGAGCGACAGGTTGATGTCCCGTACCAAAGACTGATCGCCGGTGCGGAAGCCCAAGAGATGATTCACGGAGCCTACCCTCGCCACGTGGTGCGGTGAGGACCTGTATGCCGCGAAAACGCCAAACAGAGCGAGCTAGCGGTTACGTCGCTTAGAGCTGGTTGGTGGTGCGAATACGGGGAGGCTTGCCCCGCAAGTGTAAGTCAGGTTCTAAAACTTCGGTAAACCTAACC
>DAOKYY010000039.1:0-29692 GCA_035325905.1 Aggregatilineaceae bacterium
GAAAGGGGCGCTCTAATCGCGTCTCAACCCGCGTCCTTTACCCCTGCTCGCGGGCCAGTTGGACGAAGGCGCGCATTCCCACCAGCGCCGAGACGACCGGCAGCCACAGTATCCCGAACGCGGTCAGCAGCCCGATCAGCAGGTCGCCCTGCGCGGAGCGATCCCCGCTGCCCGGCAGCGCGTAGCCGACTCCGCCTGCGATCAGAAAGAGCGCGCTGGCGGCAACCCACCCGGCGACGTGTGGCGCACGCGGCGGCGTGACTGCGTCCAACGCGCAGCGGTCGGCGCGCAAACCGCGCGTGGCGATCAGCGCGCCGAGCATGTACGCGATCAGCGTGACGACGACGCTCGCGCCGATGTCCCCCCGCGCCACACCCCAGATCAACGCAGCCAGCAGCACGGCACCGGATGCGATCCACTCCACCGGCCCAAGCAGCCAGTCGTCGCGCCGCTCGACCGGGGCGCGTGGCGCGAGGAACGCGATCAGCAGGCAGGCGGCGAGTCCGAGCGCGGCGGCGACCAGCGCGGTCACGGCGGACACCAGCGGGATCGCGCCGTCCGACGCGCCGGGCGCCCAGCGGACCCACACACCCCACGCCAGCCCGCCGATCGCCGCCGCGAGCAGGCGCGGCGGGCGCGGCCCTCCTCGCCCGGATAGCAGCAGCCAGAGCGCGCCAAGCGCCGCGAGAAACGCGAGCGGCTGCGCGCCGAGCGGGCGCACGATCAGGCTGACTGGCAGATCGCGCGTGGCGACGTGGCCGATCAGCGTGCCGTTCGCCAGCCCGTAGACGCCCGCCACCAGCAGCAGGCTTGGCGCGTCGGCGGCGCGCAGCCGCGCCACGAGGTCGAGCGCGATCGCGGCGAGCGCCAGGTACACCGCGATCAGCCCGAGCCAGTCCATCAGGTCATATTGGAGGGGCGCTTGCCACACGATCAGCTCGGACGCGACCAGCAGCAGCGCCGCGAAGGTCAGCCGCGCGCCCCACGCCGCGCCTTTAGGTCGGGTCGCAGAGTTCATGCTCGCTCCCGCGCGCGAAAAGCGCCCGCCGCGTCGTTGGAAAATCCCCTCGCCGGGCCGTACAATTGCGGCGGCTCGATTGCCCACATCAGGAGGCCGCACCCGCGATGGACGCTCCCCGCTCCGAGGCTCAGCCCGCTCTTGACTGGGTCATCCGCCCGATGACCGAGGCGGACATCCCGCGCCTGGCCGAGATTCGCCCCGGCTTCGTCAGCGCGACCGTGCTCGACGTGCAGCGTATCGGCGAGGGGATCGAGGCCGGGTGGCGGCTGGTCGAGCGCGCGCTGGATCATCCCTTCGACAAGGGCGCGGGCTACGACTTCGACCGCACCGAGCAGCGTAACATCCTCAACCGGCTGCGGCGCGGCGACGGGCTGCATCTCGTCGCGGAACAGAGCGGGCGGCTGATCGGCGTGCTGGACGTGGTGCCGGAGGAATGGAACAGCACCGCCTGGGTCTGGAACCTGATGCTCGACCACGACGCGCGCGGGCGCGGGCTGGGCCGCGAATTCTTCGAGCGGGCCGCTTCGTGGGCGCGGCGCCAGGGCTATCGCGCGCTGATCTTCGAGACGCAGAGCAACAACGTCCCCGCCTGCAAGTTCTACGCCGCGATGGGCTGCACGCTGGAAGGCATCCGCACCGCGTACTACACCAATGAGGACCTGGAGCGGCGCGAGGTGGCGCTGTTCTGGGCTTACCGGCTCGGCTGAGGGGGAGCTATTCACGGCGCACGCCGGCCTGCTGAAGCGCCGCCGCGATCTCGGCGACGGCGCTGCCGCCGCCCATGTGCGCGATCAGCGGGCTGAGCGCGGCCAGATCGCGCAGCGCCTCGGCGTAGGGCTGACGGCGCAGGGCGCTCACCGCGCCGCGCCACAGCGTGTACGACTGCGCGGGCGTCAGGTACGCGGCGCTGGCCTCGGCGACGCGACTGAGGCGGCTGGTGCGCGCCAGCGGGTCATCAATAGTTAAGGCGGCTTCAAGCGCCGCTTCCAGCGCGTCTTGCTGCCGGTTTTGGACGTAGCCCTGCGCGTCGATCGCCGGGGCGATGGTCGCCAGGGCGCTAGCGCGGTCGTAGCTGTCGTCCAGGCGGGTCGCCGCGTCCAGCGCCTCGTCGAGCAGGGCGTCGCGCAGCGCCGGGCGATGATAGGGGACCAGCTCCAGCAGCGCGCCGACGCGCTCGACCGCGTCCGGCACGGCGCGGGCGGCGGCCAGCGCCGCGTCGCGAAGCTGCTCCGGGCGGCGCGGCAGCAGCGCGGTCAGCACGTGCAGGCGGTCGTAGGGTGGCACGATCGCCAACGCGACCGCGATCGCGTCGTCGAGCGCGCTATCCGGCAGCGCGGGCGCGATCGCCGCCAGAATCGAGGCGGTGCGCTGCGCCTTGTCATCTCCACGTGCGGCCTGAATCATGTCCTGCGCGACGCGCTGGCGCGGCTCGTCCGGCAGGTACTCCATCAGCGCGCTGAGCGCCGGGGCGCGCGTGACCGGGTCGGCGATCGTGTAGGCGTCGGCCAGGGCGTCGGGCAGCCGCTCGGCGGGCAGGTGCGGCGCGAGGAAAACCAGCGCCCGCCCGCGCTCGTCCTCGTTCACAATCGATCGCGCCGCGTTCAGGGCTTCGTGCAAGGCGCGGGCGCGCAGCGCATCCGCCAGGTGCGGCGCCAGGTCCACCAGCGCGGTTACGCGCTCGTAGCGCGCTTCGATGGCGAGCGCCGCGGCCAGCGCGTCGGCCAGGGCGGTCGCACGGGCCGCCGCCGACAGGTACGGCGCGATGGCCGAGAGCGCCGCCGCGCGCGCCTCGGACGTGCTCAACTCCTGCGCGGTGTTGTAAGCGGCGACGCTCAGCCCTGGCGTCAGGTGCGGCGCGAGCTGGGCGAGGGTCCGCGCGCGGTCGCGGTCGTCCGCGATGCTCTTGAGCGCCTGAAGCGCCTCGGTCAGCAGTTCGGCGGAGAGGTAGGGCGCCAGCACGGCGAAGGCGCGGGCGCGAGCGTCGGCCCCGGCGATCCCGAACGTAACGGTGATGGCGTGCTGCACGCCGTCCGGGTTGTCGCGCAGCAAGCCCGCCGTCTCGATCGGTCGGGTCAGCGCGATCAGCGCGCGGGCGCGGGCGTCGTCGCCGTTGATCGCGGCGATCGCGTTCAGCGTGTCGTCCAAGACTTCGGGCTGCTGCTCCGGGGCCAGGAAGGCGACCAGATGGGTCAGCAGGGTCGCGCGGGCGTCGGGTGCGCTCAGCCCGCGCGCCAGCGCCAGCAGCCGGTTGTGAAACTCCGGCGGGAGATGGGGCGGCAGGACGCTCAATGCGGTGGCGCGCGCCATGGCGCTGGGGATGCTCGCCGCTGCCTCGAACGCCTGCGCGACGGCTTCGCGCTGCACCTCCGGCGCCAGCTTCTCGATGATCGCGCTCAGCGCCCGCACGCGCGAGGCGGGGTCGGCGATGGTCTCGACCGCGCTCAAGACGCGCTGTTGCAGCGCGGGCAGCAGCACGCCCGGCTCGCTGGCGCCCAGGTGCGGCAGCAGATCGAGCAGCGCGTCTACGCGCACCGCGGGCGACACAGGCGGATCGGCGTCTAGGCGCTGGCGAACCAGGCTGAGCGGGTCAGTTTTCTCGCCGGCGCGGGCCATATGCGGGGCAAAGCGCGCCGCGAGGCGCGCGCGCGCGGACGCGTCGTCCAGGCGGCCAATCGCCTTCCAGGCCGCGCGCAGATCGTCCGCGCTCAACCCTCCCGCGAGGGGCGCCAGCGCCAGCAGCTGCGCCGCGTCCGTCCCGGCGCGCTCGACCGCTTCGCCGCGCTCGACGGCCAGCGCGAGCAGATGTCGCACCTGGCGGTGCAGCGCGCCAGGGCCATCGGCCAGCGCCGCTTCGAGCAGCCGGTCGAGATCGGCGCTGCCTGCTTCCGGCGCGCCACCGCGCTGCTGCCCGATCTGGCGCAGCACCAGGCGCAGATCGGGCGAGCGGTTCATGGTCTCGGCGATCAGGCCGAACAGCGCCCGCGCCTGTGTTTCGAGATCGGCTCGCTCGGCGGCGGCGCGGTTCAACAGCCGCGCCCATTCCTCGGCGACGGCGGCGTAATCGGGCTGCGCGCCGGGCAGAAACAGCTTGAGCAGCTCGTCGGCGACGCGCGGCTGCGCGAGCAGCGCGCCTTTGCCCAGGCCGTTACTGCGCGGCGTGGAGTCCAGCGCGGCAGAATGTTCCACCGCCTGCTGAAGCGCGGCCCAACAGGCGTGGCGCACCGTCTCGGCGTGGAAGAACTGCTCGAACGTCCCGCCCGGAAACAGCCGCGTCAGGGCGCGGACGAACTGCTCCGCCGCGCTGGCGATCTGCTGGGGCTGGGTGAGCGGGTAAGGCGCGGTCATGCCGGTTTCTGGCGCTGCCTGCTGGCTTTTGTTTCTATGTCCGTTTCTGTTTCCAGTATAGCCGGGTGAGCGCCTGCGCGCGATACGACAAGGGTCCTAAGTGACCTTTCGAAACGATCTGATGAATGCGGCGCTTCGCAAGGTTTACCTCACCCCTCAATCTCCTCTCCGCACCGGAGAGGGGACTTCAAGCTATGCCCGCTGTTGCTTTTCTCCCCTCTCTATCCTGGAGAGGGGCCGGGGGCGAGGTAAGCTCTGGAGAGGGCTAATGGACCAAGTTTTTTCGATAGTTCACCTAAAAGCAGCGCGCCCCGGATCGAGCCGGAGCGCGCATCATTATTCTGGCGGATCGCAGGTCGCTTACTGCGTCGTGGTCGGGACGCTGGCGAGGCTACCCTGCACGATCCGGTACCAGGGCGCCGACGACCAGCCGATCACGTTGCCGTGCTGGACCTTCAGCCAGCGCCCGTCTGGGCTGACGCCGAGCACCTGCACGCGCGTTCCCCAGACCGCTTTGCTGATGTCCGGATATTGCGTGCCGGGGCCGGTGCGGATCAGCATGTTGCCGTAGGCTTGCGCGATCACGCCCTCGGTGGGCGGCGGCGCGAAGACCGGCTGCGAGCCGTCGGTGTACGGTAGCGCGTCGAAGCTGCCCTCCACGATACGGATCAGCGGCGCGTAGGCCCAGCCGGTCTGCCCGTTGGCGCGGACGACCTGGTACCAGCTGTGGTTGCTGCTGCGGCCCACGATCTCCACGATCTCGCCCCAGTTCAGCCCGCCGATCTGGGCGCTGCGAGTGGTCGCCTCGGCGCGCAGGCGCAGGTTCGCGACCACTCTGCCGCGCACGCCGGTCGGCTGGGGCGCCGGGGCAGGTGCGCCGCCGCCGCCCTGATCCTGCACCACCGGCAGGGCGTTGATGTCGCCGCTCAGCGTCAGGTAGCGCGCGGCGGACCAGCCGCTCTGCGCGTTGACGGTCAGCTGCACCCAGGCGTTGTCACCGGTGCGACCTGTGGCCGGATAGGTCTGGCCCCGGCTGATGGTCGTGATCACGTTGTTGTCGGTGCTCGGCCCGGTGCGGACATTCAGGCGCGAGGTGTTGACCGTCGCGGTGATGCCCCCCGCCGCCGGCGGCGCGACCGGCGGGACCGCTCCGCCCGTCGGGGCCAGCACCGGGTTCTGCGCGGCGGGCGGCGTCCAGGTCAGGAACAGGTAGGCGTTCGCGGTCCGCTCGCGATACTCGAACTTGAGCGTGTGCGGCCCGTTGAGCAGCGTCACGTCGGCCTGGACGCGCTCGGTCGCCAGCGTGTCCCAGCGGTCGAGGATCAGCGTGTTGTCCACGAAGAAGCGGAAGCCGTCGTCGGCATAGGCGTAGAAGGTGTAAATACCCTGCGGCAGATCGCTCGGCACGGTCAGATAGCGCAGGAAGCGCGCCGAGAAGTTATCGGCCGGGACCGGGCCGCCGGGCGCCGCCGTGCCCCAGTTGAGGTTCAGCCCGCTGGCCGGGTATGTGGTCGAGAAAATCACCGGGCCGCTGAGGTCCGGGCCGTTGAAATAGTCGGCGTACCAGGGGCCGCCGCCACCCGTTCCCGGCGAGCCGCCGCCGCTGGTCAGCGCCCAGCTGGCCTGGATGGTCGCGTCATACGACGCGTCGAACATCTCGACGACGATCGTGTGGTTGCCGTCGGTCGGGAAGGTGTAATCGGCCTGGAGCGTGCGCTGCGCGGCCTCGCGCCAGTCGTTGATCAGGAGCGCCCCGTCCAGATAGAGCCGCGCGCCGTCGTCCACCGTCACCGTGAAGCGGTAGCTCCCGGCGGAGAAGAACGCGGTCGAGGTAAAGCGCACCGAGAAATTGTCGTTCTGCGGGGTGGTGGTGACGCCGTTGATCACGGGCGGCCCTTGCCCCCAGGTAAAATTGACCGCGCCGGTTGTCCCGGTCCAGACCGGCCCGACGCTCAGATTGCGGTCGTTGTAGACCTGGACAGACCACCCGGCCTGCGCCGAGACCGAGGGCGGCGCACCGCCTGCGACCGCGCCCAACGCGGTCACGGCGAGCGCGATGATGGCTAGCCAGCGTACCAGTCGGTTCATGATCGAAGCCCTCACGCAACTCTCATGTAGAAGACATGCAGACGACAGGACCATCGCCCGCCGGACTTGTGTTGCGGCGAGCGTGAATTATAGCCTCTTATAGGCTATCTTAGCACGAAAGTTGTCTGGTGGATGGGCCGGGGGTAGGGCGTCGGTCAAACGCCTGATACGCCCTTCGCTGCGACGCGGTTCGGCAATTCGTACCAAGAAGTGGTCGCCTGCCGCGCGCCCGGCTAGGCTCTAGCGTATATCAACCGCGCGGCCCTGCCGTCCAAAACATTGCTATAATGCAGACGAGTGCTGGACAGCACGGTCCAGCGGCTGGATGGACTCTATGCTCGAACAGCCCCTTCCCAAATACACCCGCGCCGACGAGGCTCAGGCAGACCTGCACGACCGCCAGGTACGCGCGGTGGAGCTTCAGTTCACCGATGTCATGGGGATGATCAAGTCGGTCACGATCGACCTCGACTTCCTGCCAGCGGCGGTTGAGGCGGGCGTCTGGTTCGACGGGTCGGCGGTCGAGAGCTTTGCGCGGGTGGCCGAGTCCGATATGTACCTGCTGCCGGACCTCAGCACGCTGGCCGTGCTGCCCTGGGAGCCACTCCGCCCCGACGTCGGGCGGACAGCGCGCGTTTTCTGCGATGTCTACACGCCGAATGCGCAGCCGTTCGCCGGGGATCCGCGTGGCGCGCTGCGCCGGGCGGTCGAGGCTGCCGCGCAGCAGGGCGTGCGCTATTGCGTCGCGCCGGAGCTGGAATACTACATCTTCCGCGATCCGCCGGGCGAGGGGCCGCTGCTGGCCGACGACCAGGCCAGCTATTTCGACGCGTCGGACGGGGCGGCGCGCGTGATCCGCAAGCGGGCCGGCGACGCCCTCCGCGCGATGGGTGTGGTCGTGGAGTCGAGCCATCATGAGGTTGGCGGCGGCCAGCACGAGCTGGACCTCGCGCCGCTCGATGCGCTTCAGGCGGCGGACGCGATCGTGACCGCGCGCATGGCGGTGCGCACGATTGCCCGCCAGGAAGGGCGCTTCGCCAGCTTCATGCCGAAGCCGATTACCAACGCGCCCGGCAGCGGGATGCACGTCCACCAGTGGCTCGCGTCGTGCGAGACCGGCGAGAACGTCTTTACCGACCCGGCGCACGACTACGGCCTGTCGGCGGAGGGGCAGCATTTCCTCGCCGGGCAACTCGCGCACGCCCGCGAGATGTGCGCCGTGCTCGCGCCGCTGGTCAACAGCTACCGGCGCCTGATGGCCGGGCTGGAAGCGCCAATTTACGTGACCTGGGCGCAGCTGAACCGGGGCGCGCTGGTGCGCGTGCCGCGCCTGGCGGAAGGGCAGCAGACCGGCACGCGGATCGAGATGCGCGCGCCCGACCCAAGCTGCAACCCGTATCTGGCGTTCGCCGTGCTGCTGCAAGCCGGGCTGCGCGGGATGCGTGACGAGCTGCCGCTGCCGCCTGCCGCCGACGAGGAGTTGTACGAAGTCTCGAACCGGCGCCGCCACCTCACCACGCTGCCGACCTCGCTCGACGCCGCGCTCGAAGAGCTGGAAAGCAGCGAGCTGGCGCGCGAGGCGCTCGGCCTGCACCTCTACGAGCGTTTTCTGGAAGCCAAGCGCCTGGAGTGGCAGGATTACCTGCTGGTCGTCAGCCCCTGGGAGTTGGAGCGATACCTGGGGATTTATTGAGTGATTTCTCGAAAGGTGCTGGCTTATGGGATCAGCGCGTTAGGTTTACCTCACCCCTTAACCCCCGGCCCCTTTTCCCCTCTCCATTTTGGAGAGGGGCCAGGGGTGAGGTTAAACACACGAAGCGCGTGTGCCAGTTCCTTTCGAGAAGTCACTTATAAGCCAGAGGCGCGAAGTGAACCAGCCGTCGCGGTACACCGTGCAAGACCTTCTGCGGCTCGCTCTGCCGGTCGGCACGACCGTCGTCGCCGGGCAGAGCGGGATGGCGCGACGCGTCAAGTGGGTGAGCGTGCTGAACACGCGCCCGCCCGCCTTCCCGGACCTCGCGGGCGGCGAGCTGGCCCTGATCTCGCTCGACGCGATGCGCCTGCTCAGCGACAAGCTGACCCTGACCAGCCTGATCCACGACCTGAGCGAGATGGAAGTCGCCGCGATCGCGGTCGCGGGCGAGATCGGCGCCCCGGCGCGCGCCGCCGCCGACGAGCGCCGCATTCCCCTGCTGCACCTGCCCGATACGGCGCAGTTGCGCACAATCGAGCGCCAGGTCGGGCAGGTCCTGATGGGCGCGTCGATCTCGCCGGAGGAGCGCGGGCGCGAGGTCCGCGAGCAACTGTTGCAGCTTTCGACCGAGAATCGCGGCTTGCGCGCGCTGGCGGCGGCCCTGGCAGACCTGGCCGGAAAGACGGTCGTCGTGCAGGACAAGCGCCTGCACACGCTCGCCGCCGCCGGGCCGCTGACCGAGTCTCCCGCGTGGCCTGCGGTCGAGGACGCGCTCTACGACGTCAACCCCCTTCCGGCGCTGTTCCGCGACCGGATGGAGGTCGCCCAGGCCAGCCCGGACCCGGTCTCAATCGCGCTGCCCCGGATGCAGCTTCGCCGCCTGGTCGCGCCGATCGTCGCCGGGAAGATGGGGCGCGGTTTTTTGTCGCTGGTGTTCCAGGAAGGCGACCCGGTCGACGCCTTCGACATGGCGTTCGCCCGCAACGGCGCGGCGGTGTGCGCGCTCGAAATGGCGAAGGAGAAGGCGATCCGCGAGGCGCAGAAGCGAGTGCAAGGCAACGTGCTGGAGCAGTTTCTGGGCGGGATGATCAACGAGAATGAGGCGCTGCTGCGCCTGACCCGCCTCGGCTACCAGCCGGACCAGGTCTACAGCACGCTGTACATCGGCGGCCTGCGCGAGCACCAGCCGAGCGCGCGCCAGATCGAGGCGCTGTGCAACGAGCAGGCAGGGGCGCTGGGGTTCGGCGCGCTGGTGCAACCCTACGGCAGCGAGGTGATCGTCTTCTGCGAGGGCGACGAAAACAACGCGCGGGACCTGGCTCTGGCCGTGCAGGCGCGCATTCTAGAGCGTTATTCCGTGCCGGTCGTAGTTGGCATGGGCCGCCCGGCGGTGGACCTCCCGGCGTGGCGCGACAGCTTTCACCAGGCGGTCGCGGCCTATCGCATGGCGCAGCAGTGGCGCCTGACCACGCCGCTCGCCTTCTCGGAGATGGGGGTCTATCGCCTGCTCTCGTTGCTGGCCGGATCGCCAGAGCTGGGCAAATTCTACGTCGAGACGCTAGGCGAGCTGGCCGAGAATAACCCGAACAGCGCCGAGTTTCTGACCACGCTCGAAGCGTTCTTTGAGGAGCATGGCAACCTGACGCGCACCGCCAAGCGCCTGCACGTCCACCGTAACACCCTGCTCTATCGCATGGAGCGCATCCGCGAGATCAGCGGGCTGGAGCTGGACAATCCCGACACCCGGCTGGCGGTGCACCTGGCGCTGCGTATCCGGCGCATCCTTTAGACTAAATGCGGCGAAAAGCAGCGAAAGACGGCTAAAACCAGCTACAAGACACAGGAGAGACGACCATGCCCTCACCACGACCGATCCGGCTGGCGCTGCTGGGGACGGGGCTGTTCGCGCGCAGCGCGCATATCCCGGCCCTGCAAGCCCTGGGCGATACGTTCGAGATCGTGGCGATCTACTCGCGCGATCCGGCATCGCAGGCGGCGACCGAGGCGGCGCGGCTGGCGGGCGGCGAGGTTGAGCTGACGGACGACTTGGACGGCCTGCTCGCGCGCGACGATATCGAAGCGGTCGATGTCGTCTGGCCGATCCAGCGGCTGGCGGAGGGGGTTGAGCGGGCGTTGCGCGCCGGGAAGCACGTCGTCAGCGAGAAGCCCGCCGCGCCGAGCGTCGAGGTGGGGCGCCGCTTGCTGGCGCTGCACGCCGAGCATCCCGACTTGGTCTGGATGGTTGCCGAGAACTGGCGCTATGAGCCAGCTTTCTGCCAGGCGGCGGATCGCGTCCTTAGGGGCGAGATCGGGCGGGTGCTCACCCTGGACTGGCTCGCGTACAGCGCCATGACCCCGCAGAATCCGTACTATGGAACGGACTGGCGGCGCGACAATACCTTCATGGGCGGCTTTCTGCTCGACGGCGGGGTGCATCACATCGCGCTGCTGCGCCTGATCGCGGGGGAGATCGCCTCGGTCAGCGCCGCCATGACGCAGCACCGGCCCGACCTGCCACCGGCGGACACGATCAGCGCCGCGCTGGAGTTCGCGAGTGGGGCGATCGGCAGCTACGGCGTGACCTACGCCGCCGCTCCGCCCTGGCCGTCCGCGCTGCGCGTGGTGGGCGAGGCCGGGGCGCTGCGCGTCGATCATCACGCCATCGAGATCACGGACGCGGGCGGGCATACGCGCCGGATCGAGGTCGAAGGGCGCACCGGCGTTCAGAACGAGCTGGCGGCGTTCGCGGCGGCCATCCGCAACGACGAGCCGCATATCAACACGCCCGCCGAAGGCGTGCAGGATGTCGCCGTGATCGAAGCCATGATCCGCGCGGCGCAGAGCGGGCAGCGCGTCGCGCCGGAGAGGATGATCTGAGCGAAAAAACGCGAAACAGCGAAAGGCAGCTATAAGCAGCGGCATAGCGCAAACTCGCACCGCTGCTTTTTGTTGTTCTTGGCTGCGTTCGCCGTCTTTCGCTGCTTTACGGCCTGAACGGCACCTGCACGCTGATCGTCGTTCCCGCGATGCCGCTTTCGATCAGCAGCGTCCCGCCCAGCCGCCGGGCGCGCTGGTCCATGTTGCGCAGCCCAAAGCTGTTGGGGTTGTCGATTTTCTCCGGGTCGAAGCCCTTGCCGTTGTCGCTGATGATCATCACCAGGTTGTTGCCGGCCTCGCGCACCTTCACACGGACCTGCGTCGCCTCGGCGTGGCGCGCCACGTTGGAGAGCGCCTCGCGCGCGATTTGCGAGAGCGAGTGGCGCTGCTTCTCGTTGAGCGTGCGCAGCGACGACGGCACGTCGACCACGACATCCACCTGCGAGAAGTCTTTGAAGTGCCGCGCCAGGTTGTCGAGGCGCTGGCCGAAGGTCGCCTGCTCGTCACGGGCGGTGCGCAGATTGCGGATATAAAGCCGGATGTCCTCGATAATCTGGTTCAGGTCTTCGATGATGCCCTGGTATTGATGCTGTTGTTCGGGCGTCATCGGGAACTGCCCGCGCAGAATCTCCAGCTTCATGCCGACCGCGTAGACCGACTGGATCACGCCGTCGTGCAGCTCCATGCCGATCCGGTCGCGCTCGCGGCTCTGCGCGAGCTGCTGAAGCTGCTCGGAGAGGCGCGCGTTCTCGATGGCGATCGCGGCGTGGTTGGCGAGCAGCACGATCAGGCGCTCGTCGTCTTCGCTGAACGGCTCGCCGTCGAGCGGGTCGGTCAGATACAGGTTGCCGAGCCGCTCGCCCCGGCTGATGATCGGCACGCCCAGGAAGCGGGTCATCTCAGGATGGTTGGCGCAGAACCCGGCCGAGCGCGGGTCATCGTGCAGGTTTTCCAGGCGGATCGGCTCGTCGCTTTCGAGGATCGCGCCCAGCAGCCCGCGCCCGCGCGGCTCGTGGCCGATCGCACCGGTGACAGCCACATCCATCCCGCTTGTGATGAACGCTTTGAGCGTCCCATCGTCGTTGGGCACGCCCAGCGCGGCGTAGCGCGCCCCCGCCAGCTCGCGGGCGATATCCACGATCGCTTGCAGCGTGCGCGGCAGGCTCAGTTCGCTCGTGACCGCTGCCACGGCGCGGCTGAGCGCGTCCATCATCTGGATATGACGGTTGGAGTCATGCGAAGGGGTTGAGGTAGGGTTCATTGTCGCAGCCATTTGACCTCAGTTCCAATCGGGATTACTATTACCCTGGTTATTTACCAATAAAATCAGAAAAAACCAGCCCCACGACACGGCTCCTGTACCGGTTTATGGGTGGAATTTCGCCGGCCATCCTGTATAATCAGGACTCACTTACACTTAGCTGGACCTCAATCCTGGTCGAGCGTTCGGCGCTCGCCCGGACATCGAGCCATGCGGTCGATGCAGGTCATCGGTGCTCGACGGACACGCCGGAGTAAGCTAGTGACGCCTTTGAGAATTCTGATCGCCGACGATCACGCCGTTGTCCGGGCTGGGTTGAAGGCCCTGCTCGAACAGCAGCCGGATTTTCAGGTTATCGCCGAGGCCGAGAGCGGCCTGGACGCCGTCCGGCAGGCGGTCGCCCACCAGCCGGATATCGTCGTCATGGACATCCGCATGCCGGGCGGTCTGTCGGGGATCGAAGCCTGCGAGCAGATCGTCAGCACGCTCCCTGGCTGCAAGGTCATCATGCTCACCTCGTATGCCGAGGACGAGCTGGTGATGGACGCGGTGCGCGCCGGGGCGGTCGGCTACGTCCTCAAGCGGGTCGGCAGCGCCGACCTGGTGGACGCCATTCGCACGGTTGCCGCGGGCGACGCGCTGATCGACCCCAGCATGACCAAAGCCCTGCTCGAAGAAGTTCGCCAGGCAGCCCAGGTAAAAGAGGCTTCCGCCTTCTCCGAGCTGACGCCGCAGGAAATGCGGATTCTGGCGCTGATGGTCGAAGGGCTGACCAACCGCGAGATCGCCGCGCAGCTTTTCCTGGGCGAGGGCACAGTCCGCAACTACGTCGGCAACATTCTCAGCAAGCTGCAAGTCTCCAACCGCGCCGAAGCAGCCGTTTTCGCCGTCAAGAACCACATCGAGCGCCACGTGCCCAGCGAGGACGACTAGCGCGCGGTAGCGGGCTTTGCTCAGTCCTCATCCCCATCTTTACTCTGCCGGAGATCGTCGTCGCGGGTGAGCCGCAGCAGCACCGCGAGCACAAACCAGCTCAACACCGTCGCGCCCGCGGCCAGCACATAGAGCTTCGCGCCCGCGGTCAGCCCGATGACGGCGACCAGCCACAATGAGGCGGCGGTCGTCAGCCCCTGCACCTCGGCCTTGCGCTGGATAATCACCCCGCCGCCGAGAAACCCGATCCCGGTCACGACCCCGGCCGCCAGCCGCCCCGCCGTTTCGGGCGAATAGTGCAGCGACGCCATCGACATGACCAGCGCCGCGCCCATCGCGACCAGCATATGCGTGCGCAGACCGGCCGGGCGCCCGGTCCATTCCCGGTTCAGCCCGACCGTCCCGCCCAGAGCAGCGGCGACCACCAACGTTAGCAACGCCTGAAGCTGATCGGCAACCGGGACGCTCATGCTGTCTCCCAACTTACTCTGCAACTATAAACGGGGCGCTTAGATGTTAACAGTGCAAAAGATCATTCGGTAATGGGGCAATTGGCACCCGGAGATTTCCCCCTGGCGGAGGCGGTGAAAACAGCTCAAGCAGCCGAAAACAGCGCGACGCAGCAAAAGGCGGCAAAAGGCAGTCGAAAGCAGCGGAGAGCCGCAGGCGCCAGGATGAAAAGCGCAGCGCCGCCTTCAGGCGTCCAGGCCCAGCGCGGCGCGGAGCGCCTGCTCGGTGATCGGACCGGCGCGCAGCACGCGCGGCGCGTCGCCTTCGAGCGCGATCACGGTCGAGGGCACGCCGCCGGGGCACGGCCCGCCGTCCAGATAGAGCGCCACGCGCTCGCCGAGCGCGGCGATCGCGTCCGCGACCGTGCAGGCGGGCGGCTCGTCGCTGCGGTTGGCGCTGGTGACGGCCAGCGCCCCGCCTGCCGCCGCCAGGACCGCCCGCGTCGCGGCGTGATCGGGCACGCGCACCCCCACCGTCGGAAGCTGCGTCAGGTTCGGCGGCAGATCGTCGCGGCGCGGCGCGGCGATGGTCAGCGGCCCCGGCCAGAAGCGCGCCGCCAGCCGTCGCGCCGCCGGGGGAAAGTCCGACGTGACCAGCGGCGCGGCCCCCGCGTCCGCCAGCAGCACCGGGACGGCGCGCTCCGGCGGGCGTTGCTTGGCGGCGAAGATGCGGTCGATGGCGGCGGCGTCGATTGCAGCGGCCAGGCCGTAGACCGTGTCGGTCGGCAGCACGACCAGGCCCCCGGCGCGCAGGACGCTTGCCGCTTCGGCGGCGGCGGTCGCCACGGCTTGCGGGGTATCGAGCGGCAGGACGCGCATCGTTTACCCGCTCCTTTCGACGCGCAGCAGGCGGTCGTGCCCGGCGTAGTCGGCCAGCACGGCAATCGCCGCGCCGGGGAAGGCATTTTCGGCTAGCGCGGCGGCGCGCGCGCCCTGCCCCGCGCCGATCTCCAGCAACGCCAAGCCCGATGCAGCTAGCGCGTCCGTGGCCTGCTCCAGCAGGCGGCGGATGGCGTCCAGCCCGTCGGGGCCGCCGTCCAGCGCCAGGCGTGGCTCGTAGCGCGCTACGTCGAGCGTGTCCAGATCGGCGCTTGGAATATAAGGCAGATTGGCGGCGATCAGGTCCATGCGCTCGCCCGCTTCAAGCAACGGGCGCAGCAGGTCGCCCTGATGAAAGGCGATGCGCCCGGCCACCCCGGCGCGGTCGGCGTTTCGTCGTGCGACTTCGAGCGCCGCCGGGGAGCAGTCGATGGCGTGCAGGCGCGCATCCGGCAGGTGCGCGGCCAGCGTGACCGCGATCGCGCCGCTGCCTGTCCCCACATCGACCACGCGCAGCCCGGCCCCGCGATCCGCTCGCTCCCGCGCCCAGCCGAGCGCCGCCTCGATCAGGTGCTCCGTTTCCGGGCGTGGAATCAGCACATCCGGCGTGACGAGGAAATCGCGGTCGTAGAAGGCGCGGCGGCCCGTGAGGTAGGCGACCGGCTCTCCGGCGGCGCGGCGCGTGACCAGCGCGGCGAAACGCGCGCGCTGCCCGGCGCTGAGCGGGGTTTCCGGGTGGGCCAGCAGCGCGGCGCGTGGCAGGTCGAGGACGTGCGCCAGCAGGAGTGCGGCGTCGAGCGGCTCCGCGCCCGGCGCGGCGTCGAGCTGCGCCCGCGCCCAGGCTAGCGCCTCGTCCGCGCGCAGCAGACCGGCCATTACGCCTCGATCGCTTGCAGGCGCTCGGACTGCTCGCGCGTCGCCAGCTCGTCGATGAACTCGTCCAGGTCCCCGTCGAGGACGGCGGGCAGGTTGTGGCTGGTCATGCCAGTGCGGTGATCGGTGACGCGGTTCTGCGGGAAGTTGTAGGTGCGGATCTTCTCGCTGCGCTCGCCGGTCCCGACCTGGCTGCGGCGGTCGGCTTCCTGCTCGCTGCGCAGGCGCTCCTGCTCCATGTCGTACAGCTTGGCGCGCAAAACGCTCATGGCGCGCAGCTTGTTCTGAAGCTGGCTGCGCTCGTCCTGGCACGAAACGATCAGCCCGGTCGGCAGGTGGTGGATGCGGATCGCGGTCTCGTTCTTCTGGACGTTCTGCCCGCCCGCGCCCGCCGAGCGGTAAGTGTCGATCACCAGGTCGTTCGGGTTGATCTCGATGTCCACCTCGTCCATCTCGGCCAGCACCGCGACGGTCGCGGTCGAGGTGTGGATGCGCCCCTGGCTCTCGGTCGCCGGGACGCGCTGCACGCGGTGGACGCCGCTCTCGAACTTGAGGCGCGAATAGGCGCCCTTGCCCTTGACCTCGAAGACGATCTCTTTGTAGCCGCCGACGCCGGTCTCGTTGGCGCTGACGACCTCGGTCTTCCAGCGGTTGTTTTCGGCGTAGCGCGAGTACATGCGGAACAGCGACGCGGCGAACAGCCCGGCCTCGTCGCCGCCCGTCCCGGCGCGAATCTCGACGATCACGTTCTTGTCGTCGCGCGGGTCGCGCGGCAGCAGCATCAGCCGGATCTGCTCTTCCAGCGCCGTGAGGCGCGCTTCGAGCGTCTCGGCCTCCTGGTGCGCCAGCTCCGCCATGTCCTCGTCGTCGAACAGCGCCCGCGCCTGCTCCAATTCGTCCAGCGCCTGGCGGTAGGCGCGCGCGGCGTTGACGATGTCCGCGATCTCGGCGCGCTCCTGCGCCAGCCCGGCGACTTTCTCGTAATCGCTCACGTTGGCGGGGTCGCTGATCATCCGCTCCAATTCGTCGTAACGCGCCTCGATCCCGCTCAGTTTTTCTAACAGCAAATCAGCCATCGGTGCCCGGTCCTTGTGCCAGCTCTCCGCGATCGCTCGCGGGTGTGTTCGTGCATGTGGCGGGGAATTATAGCACAGCGCGCGCTGCCTGAGACGGGTGAAAATTCGCGCGGGAACGGCCAATCACCGCTCCCGCGCAGGAGTGATAGGGTTTCGCCCGATGCGACCTATGTCCCGGCCAGCGCCGGGCTGAATCGCTCGCCGCTCGGCTGATCGGGGTGGATGCCGGCCATCAGCAGGCCGATCTGCTCGCGCGTGGCCTGGCGGGCGTCGACCGTGTCGATGATCTCGCCCTTGTACATCACGGCGATGCGGTCCGAGAGCGCCATGATCTCGTCCAGCTCCGCCGAGACGAGCAGGACCGCCGCGCCCTCGTCGCGCTGGTCGATGATCCGGCGGTGGATGAACTCGATCGAGCCGACGTCGATGCCGCGCGTCGGTTGGGCGGCGATCAGCAGGCGCGGCTGGCGGCTGAACTCGCGGGCGACGATCAGCTTCTGCTGGTTGCCGCCGGACAGGCTGCCGCCGGCCGTATCGGGCGAAGGCGTGCGGATGTCGTACTCCTCGATGAGCCGGTTCGCGTTGTCCAGGATGGCGTCTTCGTCGCGCAGCAGGCCGCCATCCTGCGGCGCGCCAGGCGCTTGACCGGCTACGCCGCGCAGCGTATCGCGGACGCGCTCGCGCAGGGCGCGGACCGGCCCCGCCCCGAAGATCAGCACCGTCACCCCGTGCGCGATGATGCCGAACAGAATCCCGGCGCCGAGCAGCGCGAGGATGCTGATGATCAGCGGCCACTGGAGCGCCGCCGCGCGATCGCTGCCCAGGGCGACATCGCGGGCGAAATCGCGCATATCGGGCGGAACATTGTACAGATCAAGCAGCGCGGGCCATAGCCAGCCGTCCCACGCCCACAACGCGACCGCCATCAGCCCGGCGACGACCGCTCCGAACACCAGCGCATACCAGCCCAGCGCCAGCGGCGCCGTGACCAGCGTCGGCTCCTGCGCGAAGGGCTTGGCGTAGTAGTCGTTGAGAATCAGGTTGTCCGCCACCGAGTAGAGCGACACCAGGCCGTGACGCTGGCGGTTTTCGGGCACGTGGCTGGAGCCGACGTCCTTGATGTCGCGCGCGGTGATCCGGGCGCGGCGGATAACGCGCAGGCCGAGCCGCCGGTCAAACCAGGTGCGGTGTTCGGGGTCCTGCGCGGTCTGCGCGAACGAGATCAGCGCGGGGATGCCCGCCGGGAGCCGCAGCGCCAGCCAGATCAGGTAGCGCAGCGCCAGGCGCAGCGTGGCGGGGTGATGGTCCTGCTCGTCGGCGATCTCCAGCGAGAAGATTGACATACCGAGCGTGCGCGCGGCCACCTTCCAGCTGCCGAGGAAGTACAGCGCGTCTACCACGACGAAGGCAATCAGCGCACCGGCGACGCGAGTCGCGGTCGAGGCGTTGCGGAAGGTGCTCTCGCCGAAGTAGGCGACGAAGTAGCCGAGCAGATACGCGATCAGCCCGACGACAATCATATCCAGCACAAACGCGGCGGCGCGCTGCCACAGCCCGCCGACCGGCTGCACATCTGGCTGAAGCTCGACGCCGAGCAGCCGGACCGAGCCGCTCGTCGCGGCGCGCAGCCCGGTGAGCACCTCGACCAGCTCGGTCTGCCCGTTGCCCTGCACCCCCGCGATGCCTAACACCTCGCCCGCGCGCACCGTGAAGCTGACATCGTTCAGCGCCTGCGCGCCCCGGTCGTTGAGGGCATTTAAGCCGGAGACTTCGAGCACCGGCCCGGCCGGTTGCGCCTCGCCCTTGTCGATCTCCAGGATGACCTCGCGGCCCACCATCATCGCGGCCAGCGACGCCTCGGTCGCTTCGGCGGGGGTGGTCGTGCCGACCACGCGCCCGTCGCGCATGACGACGATGTGGGTGGCGACCTCGAAGACTTCTTTGAGCTTGTGCGTGATGAAGATGATCGACACGCCCTGCGCCGCCAGCTCGCGCATGATCTTGAACAGCTCGCGGCTTTCCTGCGGCGTCAGCACGGCGGTCGGCTCGTCGAGGATCAGGATGTCGGCGTCGCGATAGAGCGCCTTGACGATCTCGACGCGCTGCTGCACGCCGACCGGCAGCCGCTCGATCACCGCGTCCGGGTCCACTTCCAGCCCGTACTGCTGCGAAAGCTCACGCACGCGCTCGGCGGCCAGACGCTCGTCGCGAATCTGCGTGACGGTGTGCAGAAAGTTGTTGAACGCGTCCAGCGCGCCGTCCAGTGGCGAGATGGGGGCTACCTCGCCCGCGCCGCGCGCCCGGCGGCGCTGCATCGTGCGGACCAGCGCCCACCCCAATCCAGCGATCACCAGCGCGGTCAGGGCCACGCGCAGCGCGTCCGACACGTGATCGAGGTTGGTCCAGGCGATGAACCCGTAGAACAGCACCAGCGCGCCAAGCACGGCCTGGTCCGGCGGGCGCAGCGGCGCCGGACGGATGGATGTGCCCCGCCACGATTTCAGGCTATGCCAGCCGAAGACCAGCAGGAACAGCGCGGCGCTGAGCGCCCGCGTGCGCGGCGGCCAATCGTCGATCGCGTCGATCAGCCAGCCCGGCACGCCCCGTCCCCGGTATTCCTCGAGGCGCGCTTTGGCGGTCGCCATCAGGTTCTCGACGCTGCCGGCGTCGCGCGCTTCGCGCCGCCAGTCGAAGCGGATGCGCTCGCGCTGGACGACGGTGATCTTGGTTCCATCCTCGGCGGTCCGCTCGTCCACCGTCTCGATGGTCTGGCGCAGGGCGACGTCGGTCAGCGCGACCTGCGTGATCAGCTCGACGCGCGCCGCGATCCAGACGGCCAGCAGCGCCAGCCCGACGCTCCACACGACGCCCCACACGGGCCGGGCCGCCGCCGGAAACGCGACGCCCAGCCCCAGGCCGAGGCCAACTACCGCGCTGCCGAGCAGGTACTTCGGCTGGCCCAGCGCGAACCCGATGATCAGGCTGAAGACGAAGATCGTAATGCTCGGCAGCCAGCGCAGCACGGCCCCCATCAGCCGGTTGCCCCGCCCCTGGACGGCGACCGTCCGTTCCTCGCCCAGCACCACGTTCTCGGCGACCGTCATCACGTCTACCAGCTGAAAGTGCTGGTGGACCATGCCGATGCCGTTCTGAATCGCCTCGCGCGCGCTGGCGAAGCGCACCTCGCGCCCCCGCACGCGCAGCACGCCAGAGTCCGGGCGATACAGCCCGTAGACGATGTTCATCAGCGTGCTCTTGCCCGCGCCGTTTTCGCCGAGCAGCGCCAGAATCTCGCCGCGCCGCAGGGACAGGCTGACGCGGTCGTTTGCCAGCACGCCGGGAAACTGCTTGGTGATGTCGTCAACTTCAAGAATGACCTGAGAATCGGCCCGGTCGGACATGCGCTCTTACTCCTGCTCGTACGCCTTGCCGGCAAACGCAGGGGGATGCGCTCGTCCGACAAACCCCGCCAGAACCACGATCGTCAGGATGTACGGCAGCATCCCGACAAGCTGGTGCGGGAAGTTGATCCCGAATAGCTGGAGCTGGTTTTGCAGCGCCATCGCGAAGCCGAACAACAGCGAGCCTTTCAGCGCGCCGGATGGCCGCCAATTCCCGAAGATCATCACCGCCAGCGCGATGAACCCGCGCCCGGCGGTCATCCCTTGCTCGAACAGGCCGACCGCCGCCAGCGTCAGGAAGGCCCCCGCCAGCCCGGCCAGCAGCCCGCCGAGCGCCAGGTTAGTGTACTGCAAGCGGTACACGTCAATGCCCAGGGTGTCGGCGGCGCGCGGATTCTCGCCAATCGAGCGCGTGCGCAGACCCCAGGTCGTGTGGAACAGCGCCCAGCCGATCACAAAGACCAACCCGATCGACAGGTAGGTGATCAGGTCTTTGTCGAACAGGATGCGCCCGATATCGTGCGGCAGATAGAAGGTGAAGTTGTCCGCCAGGCTCAGCGTAATCGAGTCGGATTTGGGCCAGGGGTTGCGGATCAGATCGGGCAGCTTGCCGAGGGTGGGCGCCTCGCGCTGGTAGAAGTAGCCGGTCAGGCCCAGCGCCAGGATGTTGAGCACTGTGCCGCTGATGATCTGGTTGATCTTGTACTGGATCGACAGCACGCCGTGCAGCAGGCCCAGGGCCGCGCCGGTCAGCAGCGCGACGGCGAGCGCGATCGTCAGGCGGACGGGCGCGTCTTGCAGCGTGGCGCTGACCTCTGGGCGGCTCAGAAAGACGTTGGTCATGAACCCGGTGAAGGCCGACATCAGCATCATGCCCTCGATGCCGATGTTGACGATCCCTGACCGCTCGTTGAGCAGGCCGCACAGGGCGCCGAGCGTAATGGGGACCGAGAAGCGGATTGCGGCGTTGATGGTGGCGACGATCGCCAGACCGAACTCGACTTCGCTCATAGCTCGCTCTCCGCTCCGTTACTGCGTGTCGCGCCGGATAATCGGCCGTCCGCCAACGCCGCGCAGCCGGTACAACCGGCGGATGATCTGATCGGCGGCGACGAACATCAAAATCAGCGCCTGGATCACCTGGATCAGCTCTTTGGCGACATCGGCGTTGCGCGACATGCGCGTCGTCCCGGCGTCCATCGCGCCGAACAGAAAGGCGGAGAAGTTGATGCCGATCGGGTTGTTGCCCGCCAGAAAGGCGACGGTGATCCCGTCGAAGCCGAGCGCCAGGCTTTGGTTGCCCTCGTAGCCGTGATTCACGCCGAGGGTCTGGATTCCGCCCGCCAGCCCGGCCAGCATCCCGGCGATTGCCATCGTCAGGATCATGTTGCGCTTGACGTTGACCCCGGCGTACTGCGCGGCGGTGGCGCTCAGGCCGACCATCCGCAGCTGGAAGCCGAAGGTCGTCTTGTACAGCAGGAACCAGATCGCGACCGTGGCGATGATGGCGATGAAGATGCCAATATGCAGGTCGAAGTTCGGCGGGACGGTGTAGATCACCGGCAGCTCTGCGCTGGGCAGAATATCCGGCGTGCGCGGGATGGCGTCCATCGAGTTCGGGTTCGAGAGCGGGCCGGGCTTGATCGTGCCGTCGGCGCTGCCAGTCGAGATCAGCCAGCCGGCGAACTGCATCGCGATGTAGTTCAGCATGATGGTCGTGATCACTTCGTGCGCGTCGGCGAAGGCTTTCAGCGCGCCGGGGATAGCGCCCCACAGCGCGCCCGCAAGGCCCGCCGTGACCATCGCCAGCGTGACGTGCAGCGCCGGGGGTAGCCCTTCCACCGAGAAGCCGACCCACGCCGCTGCGACCGACGCGATGATCAACTGCCCCTGCGCGCCGATGTTGAACAGGCCGCTCTTGAAGGCGAACGCCACCGCGAGGCCCGATAGGATCAGCGGCGTCATGTTGCGGAAGGTCGCCAGCAGCCCGCGCGGCTCCAGAAACGCCCCCTCGAACAGCCCTTCAAACGCGGTGATCGGGTCGCGCCCGTTCAACAGGATCAGGACCGATCCGACCAGGATCGCGGTGAAGACCGAGAGCGTCGGGATCAGGAGACCTTCCAGGGCGGACAGCAGGCGCGGGGAAAATAGAAAAACGGGACGGGAGCGCGCCGGAGGGCGCTGCGCTTCGGTGGTTGTGCTCATCAACGGAAGTCCTTCGATTAACCCATAAATGGACTGCCAGGCGGTGAGAGCCGGGTGAAAAGTCCGTAAGCATTGATGGCGGTATCGTGACCGCAAATTATAGCCGAGGATAGGAAATCGCGTAAGGTAGCGTCGGGCTGGGGACGCGCTGCCGGGCGGCTACTCGCGGTCAAACCGGCGCACGGTATAATGTGGCCGGACCCGGCAGGCGGCGCGCGTCGTGACGTGTCTCGCCTGCCATCAGCGATCTGTGGCGACCTGAGGAGTGTAACGCGATGCGGATTCTGATCCTGGGCGGCGACGGGTATCTGGGCTGGGCGAGCGCGCTGTACTTCAGCCAGCGCGATCACACGGTCGCGGTGGTTGACAACTTCACGCGACGCCTGATGCACCTGGAGCGCGGCACCGACAGTCTCACGCCAATCCAGACGCTGCCAGTGCGTCTCGCCGCGTGGCAGGAAGTCACTGGCCGCGTAATCGAACCCTTCGTGGGCGACATCCAGGACTGGTATTTCATCAGCCACGTGATCCGTGACTTCCAGCCGGATACAATCGTTCACTACGGCGAGATTCCGAGCGCGCCCTACTCGATGATCGACGTGCACCACGCCGTGCGCGTCCACGAAAACAACGTCAACGGCACGCTCAACGTCCTGTGGGCAATCCACCAGTTCGCGCCCGACGCGCATCTGGTCAAGCTGGGCACGATGGGCGAGTACGGCACGCCGAACATCGACATCCCTGAAGGCTACTTCGAGATCGAATATAACGGGCGGCGGGATGTGCTGCCTTTTCCCAAGCAGGCCGGTTCGTTCTATCACCTGACCAAAGTCCACGACAGCCACAATATCATGTTCGCCTGCAAAATCTGGGGGCTGCGCGCCACCGATCTGAACCAGGGCGTGGTCTACGGCATCGAGACCGACGAGGCGAACCTCGACGACCGGCTGATCACCCGCTTCGACTATGATGAATCCTTCGGGACAGCCCTTAACCGGTTCTGCGTGCAGGCGGTGGCCGGTATCCCGCTGACGCTGTTCGGCAAGGGGCAGCAGACGCGCGGCTATCTCAACATCCGCGACACGCTGCGCTGCGTCGAGCTAACCGCGCTGCACCCGCCCGCGCCGGGCAAGATGCGCGTCTTCAACCAGTGGGTCGAGAGCTTCTCGGTGTCGGAGCTGGCGTATATCGTGCAGCAGGCCGCGCAGCAGGTCGGGATCGACGTGGCGATCGCGCACTACGAAAACCCGCGCGTCGAGGCCGAGGAGCACTACTACAACCCGGCGCACAAAGAGTTATTTGACCTGGGCCTTCAGCCGCATTACCTCTCCGACTCGCTGATCGAGAGCGTGATCCGGCGCGTGGTGCAGTACCGGGACCGCATTATCCACGACTCGATCATCCCGCGCATCACGTGGCAGCACGGCGCGACCGACGAGTACATGCCGATCACCGCGCTGGAGAAGACCGGCGCGCCCGCCGAGGAAATGCAGGGCTGAGAGCCTCTGCCCGTTCATCGAACACGAACGCGCCACAGGGACGTGCTCCTTACGGCGCGTTTTTCTCGGAAAGCGGCGCGGCTAGGCGTTGCTCGTGTTCTCACGGTCCGGCTCGTTGCCGGGCGCATCCTCCGTTTCGGCGACGGCCTCCGGCTCGGCTTCGTGCGGCGCCTCGACCCGCTCCGTGTCGGTCTCGACTTCAGGGGCGGCCAATGCCTCGTCCGGCAGGGTCCACGTATCCTGCGCGACGGCCAGCCCGGCGGCGTCGAGCGCCTGCGCGACTTCCTCGCTGGTCGGGTCCAGCTCGTTGAGGATGCTGTATGGCAGGCCGAGCGTGCCGATGGATTCTGGCAGCAGGTCGAGCATCAGCCCGAAATCAGTGGCGCGCACGCGGTCCAGGCGGACCCCGGCGTGCTGAAGGGTGTCGCGCAGCGCGGATACGTCCTGCTTGTGCAGCGCGGCCACGAACAGCAGGCACGGCCCGACCAGCTCGGCGTGCGCCAGCCGGTCTTCGGTCTGCGTGGCGAGCACGCGCGCCAGGTAATGCTCGCCGCCCTGGCTGGCGCGGCGGTGGCCGAGCTGATTGCCCAACTGGACGGTCATCAGCAGCAGGTTGAGCAGCGTTTCGAGCGCGTCCTGGCGCCCCTGGCGCAGCGCCGGAGCGTGCTTGATGGTCTGCCCGGCCAGTCCGGCGGCGATGCTCGCGGCCCACGGCGCGAACCGCTGATCGCGCGGGTTTTTGCCCTTCTGCGCGGCGAAGCGCCAGTCGAGCAGCCCGGTGACGATCGACACCAGATCGACGATCGCGGCGGCGCGGGCGTGGTCCGGCGCGGCGCGCAGCACGTCCCAATCGATCACGACCTCGGCGGCGGGGCCGGTTTCGATCTCCGTCCGGCGGCGCTGCCCGTCCACCTCTTCATCGACTATCGCGAATGGGCTGAACGGCGCGTCGCTGTCGAGCGCGGTCGGGATGACTACCAGCGGGCGGCGGTGGCGCGCGGCGATGATCTTACCGGCCTGAAGCGGCGCGCCCTGCCCGACGGCATAGACCGCTTCCACTCGCGAGGGCAGGTGATCGGCCAGGTAGTCGAGCAGTTCGCGGTTCGCGCGTGCTGGCTCGGCCTGGATGAAGATCGGCAGAGTGAGATCGCTGCCTAATACCGCCCAGGTATCTTCAGTCGTCAACAGCGCGATCGGGCGGGTTTCTTGAATGGCGCTGAGCGCCTGGACCGTGATGCGAGGAAGAGGCCACACCGGCATCGCCCACTCTCCATCATGCGTCGCAGCCTGCGCTGCGTGCTGCATCGTGCCGTGTCCGAGCCTGCCCCGGACGGCCGCGTTAGGAATCGGTTAGTCCTTTCAAGTGTAGTGCGGATTGCGGCTCAAGTCCAGCCACCCGGCGCAGCCCCGTTGCCCGCGCCGGAGGCGTGTGCTAAGATCGCGGCCATCCCCGGCGCGCGAGACGCGCGGCGTGCCCGCAGGCAG
Organism: Aggregatilineaceae bacterium; assembly: GCA_035325905.1. Classification (GTDB taxonomy): domain Bacteria; phylum Chloroflexota; class Anaerolineae; order Aggregatilineales; family Aggregatilineaceae; genus DYGX01. The sequence continues at coordinate 25,086 of DAOKYY010000039.1, forward strand.
AAAAGAGTTGGACGGATGAGTCGTCGGGTGCTGTTTGGCTTTGTCCTCGTCAACGTGATCGTGTCGCTGGCGGTGGCCGCGATCGTGGTCACGTGGGATCGCGCACGCCGCCCGCAGGCCGAGCCGCTGATGGGGCCGACGCAGATCGTGATTCTCACCGCGACGCCGCTGCCCAGCGTCGAGGCGGGCGCGGCGCTGCAAGCGGGTGAGTATCAGGCCACCATTGACGCGCTGCAACGCATCGTTGACGCGCAAGGTGGCGCGCCGATGGTGGGCGCGATCACGCCGACGCAACCGGCGGGCGTGGCCGAGGGACCGATCGTCGCGACGATTGACCCGGCGTTGCTGCCGCCAGTTCCGACCGATCTGCCGCCGGGCGCCGAGCCGCTGGTCGCGGCGGGCGCGGCGCAGGATGACGGCTGCATCCGGCACGTGGTCGAGGCGGGCGAGGTTGTCTCGCTCATCGCGCAGGAATACGGCGTCTTCCCCGGCGACGTGCTGGCGGCGAACGGGATGGAGCCGGAAGATATTCTGCATATCGGCGATGTGCTGATTATCCCGACCTCCGGCTGCGCGGCGCTCTACACGCCGACGCCCGCGCCCAGCCCGACGAACACGCCGTTTTCGCTGACGCGCGTCGCCGCGACGGTGACGCTGCCGCCCGCCGCCGAGAACGCGCAGATTCAGATCGTGGCGGTCGCCAATTACGGCGACATCAACACCGAGATGATCGAATTGCGTAACGTCGGCCAGCGCCTGAACCTCCAGGGCTGGACGCTGGTCGACGAGCAGGGCAACACTTTCACCTTCCCCGGCTTCTACATGCCGGAAGGCAGCGGCGTGCGGGTCTACACGCGCCAGGGCAGCAACACCCCGGCGGCGCTCTACTGGGGCCGCGACGCGGCGGTGTGGTCCGCCGGCGAAGTGGTGACGCTCAACGACGCGCTGGGGATGATCCAGGCGACGGCGCGCGTCGGCGAGGCGGGCGCGCTCGCGCCGGGATAGGACAAGCGCGGCGAGAAGCAGCAAAGGTCCGTTCTTGGCTGTTTCTCGCTAATCCATAAAGAACAATGCCCTCAGTACAGTGCACATGAGGGCATTTTGAGACGTGCCTATGCAATTGATCCGGCGGTGTGCCGGGCGTGGTCCGGTGAGTTAGGTCTTTTGATCTAGCTCTTCGTCGTGGTTTCGGGCTTGGACTCGGCCGTTTCTTCTTCGTTGCCCTTCAGGCCCCGGCGGAACTCGCGGATGGCCGAACCCATCTCGCCGCCGATCCGCGACACGCGCCCGACACCGAACAGCAGCACTACGACCGCCAGGATTAACACTAGCTCCGTTGTGCCCAGTTGACCCATCATCAGCTCCTTCGTCTGGCCTGGCCTTTGTGTGCCCTCATTATACCAACTCCTGGTCGATAGGGAATACTTGTGGGCCACGAGTGCTGATCGTCACCTCGCATCGGTGATGGTGCGCATACCAGGGCCATGCTGGCGCGTGATCGCTCTCGTGACCGGTCGCCAGAAGATTTGCGGACGGTCCGCGCCGCTTGTTACACTAGGCCGACGGATCACGTGGGGAGGATGGATCGTGCCCGCTCAGGCGCTGTATTTGAAGTGGCGGCCCCAGACATTCGAAGACGTTATCGGGCAGCAGCACATCACCCGCACGCTGCGCAACGCGCTGCGCCAGGAGCGTATCCGCCACGCGTACCTGTTCAGCGGCCCGCGCGGCACCGGCAAGACCTCGACCGCGCGCCTGCTGGCGAAGGCGGTCAACTGCGCGGATCCCGACCCCGACCGGCGCCCCTGTAACGAGTGCCATTTCTGCCAGGCGGTGAACGAAGGCCGCTTGATGGACCTGATCGAGATCGACGCCGCGTCGCATACCGGCGTGGACGACGTGCGCGACCTGCGCGAGAAGATCGCCTTCGCGCCGAGCGAGGGCCAGTACAAGGTCTATATCATCGACGAAGTGCACCGCTTTTCGGGCGCGGCGTTCGACGCGCTGCTCAAAACGCTCGAAGAGCCGCCGCCGCACGCCATCTTCGTGCTGGCGACAACTGAGATCGCGAAAGTCCCCGCCACGATCAAGAGCCGCTGCCAGATGTTCGAGTTCCGTCGCGTCTCGCTCGGCGAAGTGGCCGATCTGCTCCAGGCGATCTGCGCGGAAGAAGACGTGTCGATTGACCGCGCCGCGCTGGAATTGATCGCGCGTGAGGGGACGGGCAGCGTGCGCGACAGCATTAGCCTGCTTGACCAGTTGCTGGCCGACCCGGACGCGCACATCACGCTGGAAGAAGCTGAGGCGATCCTGGGCACGGCCAGCGGGCACAATGTCGTCGAGCTGGCGGACGCGCTGATCGGCAACGATGCGGCGCGCGGACTGGACCTGATCAACGCGGCGGTGGACGGCGGGGCTGACCCGCGCCAGTTGGGGCGGCAGATGGTCGAGCACCTGCGCCAGATGATGCTGGCGAAGATGGGCGGCAGCGATCTGCTCGACGTGAGCGCCGAGCGGCGCGCGATCGTCCGCCAGCAGGCGGAGGCGATCGGGCGCAAGGTGCTGTTGAACGCGCTGCGCGCCTTTAACGGCGCGCTCCAGGAATGGCAGAGCGGCTGGCAGCCGCAGCTTCCGCTGGAGCTGGCCTTCCTGGAGAGCATCAAGCCGGTGGTCGAAGACGAGCCGCCGTCTGTGCCGCCCCCGCCCTACGTGCGCACGCAGGACGATCTGCCCAAACCAATCGAGCCGGCGCCTCCCGCCCCGGCGCAGCCGCCGGTCGCCAGCGATTCCTCGGCGGTGCGCCTGGCGGATGTGAAAGCCCAATGGGTTAAGATTCAGAAGATCGCGCGCCGCCATCACCCGTCGCTCCCGGCCCTGTTGGAGCACGCCACGCCGCGTGACATCAAGGCCGGGCGGCTGGTGTTGGGCGTTCAGGCGGGGGTCTTCAAGCAGAAGCTGGAAGCGGAAGATAAGCGCGACGCGCTTGAGCATGCGCTGGCCGAGGCGCTCGGCGCCGAATTGAAAGTGTCGATCGTGGTGACTGGTCCGACCGGCGAGCATGACCAGGCGCGCGACGATCTGCTGGCGCAAGACGACGTGCTGGCCTTCGGGGTCAACGATCTGGGCGGCGAGATCTCGCCGCTGGACGAGTAGGCGGCGGCTTGGCGCATTCCTCTATAATCTGAGTTCAACCGAGCGTAACCGGCCAGACCGGGAACGAGGAGAGAAAAGCATGAGCAAAGGAAAACGGCCGAGCATGGGGATGCCCGGTGGGGGGATGCCGAACCGGGGATCGATGATGCGCCAGATTCAGAAAATGCAGGAAGAGATGCAGGCCGCGCAGCAGGCGCTTGAGACCGAGACGATTGATGTCAGCGTGGGCGGCGGCGCGATTACGGTGACGATTACCGGCAGCCAGAAGGTGCAGGCGATCAAGATCAACCCTGATCTGATCGACACCGCTGCCCCGGAATGGCTGGCCGACCTGCAGGAGTTGCTGGTTGTCGGCGTGAACCAGGCGATCGAGCAGAGCCAGCAGCTCGCCTCGGAGCGCATGGGCGGCGTGACCGGCGGGCTGGATAGCATGCTGCCGGGCGGCCTGGGCGGCCTGTTCGGCTAGAGCGCGGCGCGCGCTGGACGAGGGATGCGTTGAGCAAGGCGATTCCGCAGTCAGTCACGCAGTTGATCGAGGCGTTTTCGCGCCTGCCGGGCGTCGGGCCGAAGACGGCCTCGCGCCTGACCTATTACCTGCTGCGCGCGCCGGACGAGTTGTCGCAAACGCTCGCGGCGGCGCTGACCGATCTCAAGGCCAAGACGCGCTATTGTTCGGTGTGTTTCAACATCACCGAACAGGACCCGTGCCCGATCTGTCGTGACGAAGCGCGCGACGCCTCGCAGGTCGTGGTGGTGGAAGACCCGCTCGACGTGCTGGCGGTCGAGCGCACCGGAGCCTATGACGGGCGCTATCACGTCCTGCACGGGGCGATCTCGCCGGTCGAGGGCATCGGCCCGGAAGACCTGAAAATCCGCGAGCTGGTGGCGCGGGTGCAAGGTGGTACGGTGCGCGAGGTGATTATCGCGACCAATCCCGGCATGGAAGGCGATGCGACGGCGATGTACGTCCAGCGCCAGCTCGCGCCGACCGGCGTGCGAGTCACGCGGCTGGCGCGCGGCCTGCCGACCGGCGGCGACCTGGAATACGTTGACTCGGTCACGCTGCTGCGCGCGCTGCAAGGCCGGCACGAAATGTGAGGGAAACGAGGGGGCTTTTTCCGCCCCGGCGGGCCGGTGGTTGGTCAGGCTTGAGACATTTACGCAAAGTTAACGAAATTGGCCTTGACTACCCTGCGCCGGGGTGGTAAGATGTTTCCACGCTTGACCAGAACACCGCACCGCCCAAACGGTGGCAGGTTCTGAAACACCGAACGTCAGAAAGGGGGCAACCCTGGAGCACTAAAGCCAACTGAGAACCGCAGTGTTTTCATGAGTGCTTGTGCGCCCGCCGCGTTGTCCTGAACACACGGCGTTTTTGTTCCCCACCCCGTTCGGTGGCGCACCTTAACAACAGCATAGTGACAGACAAGACGTGCGAGCGACCCTGAGAGGAA
>DAOKYY010000040.1:0-29467 GCA_035325905.1 Aggregatilineaceae bacterium
AAAAACAGACCGGATGCCCGGTTGAACCCGGGTAAAGTGCATCACAAGCTCTAGCAGGTTCCGCTCTCCGAAATTCTGTTGCAGCCGCAGCGCCATCCTCAGGTCGATCACGAATTCCAGCGCGAGCGGCGCAGCGCCGGGCCGCCCCGATCGCGCCAACAGCCTGCGCTGGCTGAGCGGCCAGTTCCGCCCGCCCCCGCGACACAGCCGCCGAGGGATCGGGATGTCCTTCGCTAACCGCTCGCCGCTAACAGTTTATAGCTATAAAGCAACGCTCGCGGCAGATGGAACGGCCCTTTCCATATGCCGCCTTTGAGCGGCGTCAGAAGCGAGCCGTCGCGGTGCAGGTAGCCGAACCACTCGCCATGCTCCGGGTCCGCGAAATGCTCGAACGACCACGCGTGGACCCGCTCGTACCACTCCGCGCACCACACCTCGCCGCTCAGCTCGTGCGCCAGCAGCAGCGCGTAAAGCGCCTCAGTGTGGGGCCACCACAGCTTCTGATCCCACTCCAGCCGGGTGGGGGGCTTGCCCAGGTAATCCACGAAGTACAGCAGCCCGCCATACTCGTGATCCCAGCCGAGGTCGAGCATCCAGCGGATGATGTCGAGCGCGGCCCGCAGATAGCGGTCGTCGCCCCGGCGCTGGCCCTCGTGCATCAGAAACCAGGCGGACTCGATCGCGTGGCCCGGCGTGACCAGCCGCCCATCAATCGTGTCGAGCATCAGCGAGCCGTCGTGGTTGAGGTGTTCGAACACGGCGCGCTGATCGGGCCGCATGAAGCGCGTGAGAATCTGCTCCGCCGCCTCGCCCGCCACCTCGTCATAGAGCGGGTCGGAGTCCACCTGGCGGAACTCCTGCGCGGTCGCCAGCAGGATCATCGGGATGGCGTGGCTGATGGTGCGCCGCGTGGCCGGGTTGACCTTCGGCGTCAGGCGGGACGGATTCCGCACGAGGTCCACGATCAGGCGGAAGGTGCGCTGCGCCAGGTCCCACGCCGCGTCGTCGCCGGTCGCTTTGGCGTACTGCGCGCCCGCGATTGCCGCGAACGTCTCGGAAAAGAAGTAGCGGCGCTTGATCAACGGGCGGCCGTCGCGCGTCACCAGAAAGAACATCCGCCCGTCGCTGTCGTAGCCGTGCCGCGCCAGGAACTCGTAACCGATGCGCGCCGCCTCAAGCCATTCCGCGCGCGGCTCCAGCGTGTTGTACAGGGTTGAGAACAGCCACACGCCCCGCCCCTGGAGCCAGATCGCCTTGTCTGTGTCGTACACGGAGCCGTCGCGGTCCAGGCAGTTGAGGTAGCCGCCATAGTCGCGGTCGAGCGCGTGGTTCAGCCAGAAGGGGACGACATCGTCCACCAGTGTATGGTAGTGCAGGTGCTTGAGTTCTTCGCGGCGTGCCCGATCCATCCTGCCCTCTCTTCCTGGCGGTTAGTTCTCAGCGAACCGCTCACTGCTGGTCGCTGCTTTCGGCTACATCGCCGCCAGCCCGGCGAAGTCGCTCGCGGCCAGGCGGGCGCGCAGGTCGTCCTTCTGCGCGTCGGAGAGCGGAAGCTCCGGCAGGCGCGGATCGCCGCAGTCCGGCCCCAGCGTGCTCATGGCAATCTTCAGCCCGGCGGGGAAACGACCCGTGCTGTAAATCAGGTTGATGATCGCGTTGGCCCGCTCCTGAAGCCGCTGAGCCTCGGCGTGCTGGCCGCTCTCTGCCAGCGTGCGGATGCGCCGGTACGCGCCCGGCATCAGATTCAGGGTAGAGCCGATGTGCCCGTTGGCGCCGGACATCGTCGCGTAGACGCTGTGCTCGTCCATCCCGGCCATCACCGTCCAGCCCCGCTCGCGGCCCAGGTCGACGATCTGGCGCAGCAGGTTCATATCCGCGCCGGTGTACTTCGTGCCGATCACAGCCGGGCGGTCGAGTAGCGCGTGGAGTAAGGCGAGCGGGTCGATCTGCGGGTTCATGAGGTACGGCATGACGCCCAGGCCGGGCGCGGCGCCGATCAACGTCTCGAAATAGCGCACGACCGCTTCAAGCGCGCCATAGCGCGGCGGGATGATGCTGCTGATCGCGGTCGCGCCGTGCGCCTGCGCGTGGCGGGTGAGGGCGACCGCGTCCGGCACGGCGACCGCGCCGACATGCACGATCACCGGCACGCGTCCGCTCACCTGAGCCAGGACGCTCTCCGCGACCCGCTGGCGTTCCTCAACCGACATCGTGAGGCCCTCGCCGGTCGAGCCACACACGTAAAAGCCGTCTACTCGTTGGTCGAGCAGGTAGCCCACCAGATCGCGCAGCGCGGCGGTGTTGACCTCACCGCGCCGGTCGAATGGCGTGATCAGCGCGGGCCAGGTCCCTTGCAGCGTCGTCATCATTGGCTCCAATCAAGCGATTAGCGATTAGCGGCTGGCGATTAGGTGTGTAGTCCCAGAGTGAGATGGGACGGATCAGCAGTAAAGCGGTTCGGTTGCTCTTGCCACTGCTGGTAAACGTACTCGTAAGGCGTCAAGCCGCTCAGCGTCTCTTGTAGGGGGCAGCAAGCTCCACCCGCTTCTATTCTCAACTTCCCATTCCCCGCTCTCCGCCTTTGCTCTTGCTAACCGCTAACCGCTGCGTTGCTCGTTCTACATCACCATCCGGGGATCGGCGGCGTCGCGCAGGCCATCGCCCACCATATTCACGAACAGCACCGTCAATACGGTCAAGATAGCCGGGGGAATCCACATCCACGGTAGCTGCTTCAGAATCTCCAGGTTGCGCGCGGCTTCGAGCATGTTGCCCCAGCTCGGCGTGGGCGGCGCGACGCCCAGCCCCAGGAAGCTCAGCCCAGCCTCGGTCAGAATAGCGTTGCCCACGGTGAAGCTGACCATCGCCACCATCGGCGCGATCACGTTCGGCAGAATGTGAACCGCGATGATGCGCCAGTTCGGCGTGCCCAGGCAGTGCGCGGCGGTCACAAACTCCTGCTCGCGGAATGAGAGGAACTGCCCGCGCACCAGGCGGACGGTCCCCGGCCAGCTCAGCCCGCCGATCACGATCACCAGCGTGGTCAGCGTGCGCGGCAGGAAGGTGGCGAGCGTAATCATAATCACGATCGGGGGCAGAGTCATCACCACGTCGGTGAGGCGCATGATCAGCATGTCGGCCCAGCCGCCATAATAGCCCGCCAGCGAGCCGAGCGTCAGCCCGATCACGGTCGAGAGCAGCGTCGCCGCGCCCGCGACGGCCAGCGAGACGCGCCCGCCGTGGATCGTGCGGCTCCAGATGTCGCGCCCGATGCGGTCCGTGCCGAACCAGTGCTCACTTGACGGCGCGGACTTGCTGGCGCGCAGGTCCATCTGCTCGTAGGGGAAACGCTCCACCTGCGTCGCAAACACGGCCAGCAGCACGATCGTGGTCAGCCCCAGCAGGCCGACGATCGCCATGCGGTTCTTCAAAAAGCGTCGCAGCATCCGGCGCCCCGGCGAGGCGGGCGCTTTCCTGGTCAGGTCGAGCACCTCGCTCGATGCCCACGCCAGGGCAGCCGGTTCGACGGCGGGTGCAGCGGGCGCGCCGGGGGTGGGATCAGTCATAGCGAATCCTTGGGTCTACCAGCCCGTAGGCGAGGTCGGTCAGCAGGTTGGCGGCCAGCACCACCACCGCGATCACCGTGTTCATGCCCATGATCAGCGGCACGTCGCGGCTGCCAACCGCGTCGAGGTACAGCGTGCCCATACCCGGCCAGCTAAAAATCGTCTCGATGAAGACTGCACCCACCACCAGGCTCGGCACGCTCAGACCGATCATGGTGATGACCGGAAGCAGGGCGTTTGGGACGGTGTGCCGCCAGATCACGGTGCGGCGCTTCAGCCCTTTGGCGGTCGCCGTCCGCACGTAGTCGGAGTTAATGACCTCCAGCATGCTGAAGCGCGTGTAGCGCATGAACGTCGCGATATACCCCAGGCTGAGGATCCCGGCGGGCAGAATCAGGTGGTAAACCGTATCGCCTACGCTTGGCGCGGTGTGGACCGAGCGCATCCCGCCCGACGGAAAAATCCGCCAGTGGATCGTGAACAGATACAGCGCGAGGATGCCGCTGATGAACGCGGGCAGCGAGATCCCGATAAAGGACAGCGTCGTGAGCGACATATCCCAGAAGGAATACTGCCGCAGCCCGACGAAAACGCCGAGCGAGACTCCGACCAGCACGCCTACCGCCAGCGCGGTCGCCATCAGCAGCAGGCTGTTGCCCAGGCGGCGCCCGATCATCTGCGTGACCGGCTCGCCGCTGATGTAGCTGCGGCCCATTTCTCCCCGCAGCGCGTTGGTCGCCCACTTGACGTAGCGCACCGGAGCTGGATCGTCCAGGCCGAACCGCTCGCGGATAGCTCGCAGCGCCTCTTCGGAATAACTGATCTCAGGGTTGATGTAGCGGTCCGCCACGTCGCCCGGCGCCAGCTCGACCAGCGCGAAGATGATGATCGTCACGGCGATGAGCACCGGGATACTTGCCAGCAGCCGCCGCGCCAGGTACTTCAGCATCGCGTCCTCTCTCCGGCTGACTCGGTCAGGGCAGGGCGAGGAGAGCCGGGCAGCCCCGGCTCCCCTTGCGGAACGTGCGCCAGTAGCTACTCAGCCGCTACCGTCCACAGCTCGGCATGGTCCTCGTAAGGGCCGCCCGCCGGGCCGGGGAACCAGTAGAAGCCCTGCACCTCGTCGGTGGTGACGCCGAAGCGGATCGCCGTCCACATGTAGCCTTCGATGGCGTTCGCGTTCTGGAACGCGCAGATGTCTTGCAGCAGGGCCATGTAGGCGTCCGGATCGGACTCGGTGCGCGCCTGCGCGATCAGCGCGTCCAGCTCAGGATAGCTGGCGCCGGACAGCGTCTTGGCGTCGCCTACGGCGTCGGGATAGCCGCCCGTCTCATAGTATTGGAACGGGTAGTTGCCCGCGGTGTGGCCCAGGCCGCGATACGAGATTGACCAGCCTTCGCCGGTGTAAAAGTACGAGTTGTAGCCTTCCGCGTCCACGCGCGGCACCGTCTCGATGCCCACGTCCGCCAGGAACTGCTGCATCGCGGCCATCGCGTCCGCGTGGAACTGGCTGCCGTAGTACGTCACGATCTCGATCGGCTTGTCCTGCGTCCAGCCAGCTTCCTCAAGCAGTTGGCGGGCCAGGTCAGGGTTGTAGGCGTAGTCGTTGTACTCTTCCGGCCACATCGCGGGGTACGCGGCCAGGCAGGGGACCACCGTCGCCGTGCCGCCGAGCACCGCTTCCGTGATCGCCTGACGGTCAATCGCGTAGAGGAACGCCTGGCGGACGCGCAGGTCCTGGAAGCGGTCTTCGCGCAGGTTAAAGATCAGGTAATTGGTCACGCCGCTCGGACCCTGGTAAATCACAAAGTTCTCGTCTTCGGCCAGGCGCAAGGCCACGTCGCCGCTGACATAGGTGAACTGGATTTCGCCTGCCTCAAGCGCGAGCGTTGCGGCGGTTTCGTCCTCGAAGTAGCGGTTGATCAGGCGGTCGAGCTTCGGCGCGCCATTCCAGTAGTTCGGGTTCGGCACCACAGCCCAGAACTGGTCGCGCTGGAACTCGTCGTGCATGAAGGGACCGGTCCCGACCGGGCTGGTGAACCACCATTCGGCGGTGGCGATGTCGGCAGGCGTAAAGGTGACGGCGTGCTCCGGCAGGATGTACGACTCGACCAGCCGGTAGGGAAAGCGCGGATCGGGCGCGACCAGCGTGAACTCGATCGTGAGGTCGTCGATCACGTTGATGCCTTCGATCGACTCGGCCTCGCCAGCGGAAAAAGCGTCCGCGCCGGCAAGGTTCTTAATCCCGGCCAGGCCGACCGGGGCCGTGGCCGTCGAGCCAGGGCTGAGCACGAACTCAAACGTGAACCGGACGTCATCGGCGGTGAACGGCTCGCCGTCGTGCCAGAGCACGCCCTCGCGCAGGTTGAACGTCCAGACGGTCAGGTCGTCGTTGCTGGACCACCCGGTCGCCAACTGCGGCGCCAGCCCGCTGATGTCTTCGTTGTAGCTGACGAGCGGCGACCAAATTTTGATCAGCCAGGTATTCCCGGCGGTCTGAATCCAGGGGGTGGTCTGCGCCAGGCCGCCCGGCCCCACGTCGAACCCGCCGACGAGCGTCCCGCCACCCTGGGCGAGCGCGCTGGCTGGAAGCGCCAGCATCATCAGCGTAATGATCAGGATAAGCAGCTTTTTCATGTTCGGTCCTCCACAGGCTAAGAGTCCTTCAGTTCCATCGAGCGATCAACAACATCTGGTGCGGTTCGTGCGCTCCTTTCGCTCGCCGCGGTTCGCGCGGAGTTAGGTCCGGTACGGGGTATAGCCCAGGCCAGCGGAGACGGTGCGGCAGGTTTCGCAAATCATCTCCGCCAGAAATGGGTCACGGTCGGGGCGCATCCGGTTGGCCGGGCCAGAAATGCTCGCTGCGGCGATGACCTGCCCGGTGTAGTCGTAGATCGGCGCGGCGACGCAGCGGACGTTCTCGCCCGCCTCGGAGTTGTCGATCGCGTAGCCGCGCTGCCGGGTGCGGGCCAGCTCTTCCTCGAACGCTTCAACCGTCGTGATGGTGGTTGGCGACAGCCTGGGCAGCCCCTTGTGTTCCACTACGCTGCGCCACACGCTGTCGGGCATAAAGGCCAGCATCGCCTTGCCCAGCGCGGTCGCGTGCGCGGGCGCCCGCTTGCCGATCTGGGTGTACATACCCACCGTCTGCAATCCCTCCACCCGGTCGATATACAGAATCTCGTCGTTGTCGAACACGGCCAGATGAACTGTTTCGTTGACGCGGCGCATGAGGGCTTTCATTTGCGGCATCGCCTGCTCGGCCAGGTTGAGGCGGCGGATGACATGGCCGTGCAGATGCAAAAAGCGCAATCCCAGCCCGTACAGGCGCGTTTCAGGGTCCTGCTCGACATAACCAAGCTGTACGAGCGTGCTCAACAGGCGGTGCGCGGTGCCGAGCGGCAAGCCGCTCGCCTCAGATAGCTCAGAAATGCTGCGCCCGTTGTTGGATTGGGCTAGCAGCTCCAGCAGCGCAAACGCCCGGCTGACAGATTGAACCGCGTCCATCACAGCACTCGCCGGTTATCGCCGGAACAGGCGGACAGAGAAGGGGCAGCGGCCATACAATCTGGCGCGCGCCCGCTTCGCCCACGGGACATGCGCCGTGCTGCGTCCTCCGCCGGATACCGCCATGCGGAAAAGAACAGCGCCTACACTTCTATGCTAGGCGGAGAAAATATAGCTCGTCAAGCAAATTTTCCGCATGGTGGAAAATAGCCGCCGTTGGGCGCGAAAGCAGATGGCATCGCTTGCTGGGTGGCGTCGCCATCCCGGCGTCACCGGCTTCCGCCATCTGAGCTTCTGTCGCGGTCCAGATGCCGCCCCGCAACGCCGGGCCAGCAATGAACGCCAGCAGGCACGGGCGCAAGGCTTGCGCTCTGCCCGGGCGGCGCGGTCTGCATACCTTTTGACGGCTGGATACACCGCACTTTTCACAAAAATACATCGAATGGCGCATTCCGCACGCCGCCCGCGCAGCCGATAATGGGGCTACAGCTTGTGCAAATTTTCACTGAGGAGCGCAAAAGAAATGACAAAAGATGAAGTCCGCGAGCTGATTTTGAAGGCCAAGGAAGCCAAAGGCTTGACTTGGGAAGGGATCGGCCAGGAACTGGGCCGTCGCAACGTCGGCGCCGCGATGATCTGCTACGGTTATGGCGCGGCGGAAAAGGACGAAGCCGAGAAGATCGTCGCCATGTTCGACCTGCCGCAGGAAGCCGCCAAGGCCCTGATGGCCGCCCCGCACCGCAAGCCGGTTCAGCCCTGGCCGCCGACCGACCCCTTCGTCTACCGCTTCTATGAGATCGTGATGCTCTACGGCCCGGTCTGGAAGGATGTCTGCCACGAGCTGTTCGGCGACGGCATCATCAGCGCCATCGACTGCTTCTTCGACATCCAGAAAGTCTACGACGAGCAGAACGTGGCCCGCGCCAACTTTGTGTTCCAGGGCAAGTGGCTCGTCTACAAGAAATACTAAGCCGCCGCTCCGCACCACCATCTGACCTGACTGGATCGAAGGGGCACGTCTCGCCACCCTGAAAGCGGACGTGCCCTTCATGATACCCCTTCACGGAGGGCTTGTATGTCCGAGACCGTCGCACCATCCTATCTTGAGAAATTCAAAGGCGTTAAAGTCCGCTCTGGCCTGCCCTACCCAAGCTGGCAGGATGTCGTGATCTCCGGCCTGGGCGGGCTGATTGTTATTTCGCTGTTGCAGCTCATCCAGTACGAGTGGAATCTGCTTCAGTGCTTCATCGTTCCGTTCGGCGCGACGGCGGTGCTGGTGTTCGCCGCCCCTGCCGCGCCGTTCTCGCAGCCGCGTAACTTCTTCGGAGGGCATCTGCTCTCCGGCCTGGCCGGGCTGGTCATCTACGCTATCTTCAAGGAATCGACCTGGTGGACCCTGGGGCTGGCAAACGCCCTCGCCATCATGGCGATGGTCGCCACCAAGACGGTGCACCCGCCGGCCGGCGCGACCTCGCTGCTGCCCGTCCTGGGCGGGATCACCGATTTCGACTGGCTGCTCTCACCGGTGCTGGTCGGCTGCCTGATCGTGCTGGTGGTCAGCCTGGTGTACAACAACATCTGGGCCAAGCGTCGCTTCCCAAGTTTCTGGGTATAGCCGCCGTCACGCGCTCCGACGAAGAAGCCGAGGCGCGCCAATGAGTGCGTATTCTCCGAGGGGCGCAGCTTGCTGCGCCCGCTGGCTGAAAAGCCTCGACGAGCGAGCGGCCATTGCAAACGGCCATCTGTGAAGGCGGTCACAGCCGGGATACAATACAAATAATCTCTTTATCAGTGGAGGCGGTGCAACCGTGTTACTGAACGTGCTGGATACGCTGCCGGTAGGCGTCTTTATCCTCGACGGTGAGTTTCGCGTGATCCGGGTTAATACCCGGATGGCCGAGTTTTTGGGCATTCCGCGCGACGAGCTGTTGGGGCAGGACAAACGCTGGCTGGTCCAGGAGCGGATTTCGCCCCTGATGGAGCGATCGGCGGATTTCCGCCAGCGGGTGCTGGCGACATATGACCAGAACGCCTATGTCGAGCGTTTCGTGTGCCACCTGCTGCCGGGCGAAGGCCGCGAGGAGCGCTGGCTGGAGCATTACAGCCAGCCCGTGCGCCAGGATGACGAGGTGTGCGGGCGCGCCGAGGTCTACCTCGACGTGACGGAGCGGATCCAGGCGGAGCAGGAGATCAACTGGATTTCCACCCAGTTCATGCAGGTGCAAGAGCGCGAGAAGGCGCGCATCGCCAGCAACCTGCACAACCAGCTGGGGCAGTCCGTGATCGCGCTGCGCTTCTCGCTCGAAAATCTGCACGCTACGCTGAGCGACCACGACAACCTAAGCGATGTGAAAGACCGGCTAGCGCAAATTATCCGCCGCGCGGAAGAGGTCGGCGGCGAGATCAGCCGCATCTCCAGCGACCTGCTGCCGTCCACGCTCAAGCCGTTCGGCATCGAGGAAACGCTGGCCTGGATGGCAGGCTGCTACAAGTCGCTCTATGGCATCACGGTCGACTGCCAGTTCTTCGGCATGCAGAACAAGCGGTTCGCGCCGGAGATTGAGGTCGTGCTTTTCCGCTTTTTCCAGGAAGGGCTGAACAACGTCGTCAAGCACGCCCAGGCCGGGCAGGTCGAGTGCCGGCTGATCTTTAACCACCCCCGGCTGATTGCCATGATCCAGGACCACGGGCGGGGCTTTGACCCGGCGCACCTCCAGATGGGCACGGGCCTGCGGATCATGCAGCAGCGGGTGACGGAGCTGGGCGGTACGCTCAAAATCAGGTCGCAGGTCAACAGCGGCACGGTTCTGCGCGTGGTCCTTCCCAACGCCGGCCCGGTCAGCAGCCCGCCGCCCTTTGAGGGCGGGCAGACGCTTATCGACGTAGCGGCGCTGGCGAGCCTGTCCCGGTGAGCCAGTCGCCATTCAAAGGATGAAGTATGCCTGGCACGGCCCAACACCAGCGAAGCATCACCGTGGTTCTGGTCGACGATCACCCGCTGATCCGCGAGGGGCTGGCGGCGATTGTCGACTCGCAGCCGGATATGCAGGTGATCGGGCAGGCGTCGGACAGCAACGAGGCATTGCTGGTCATCCGCAAGCGGTTGCCCGACGTGGTGCTGCTCGACATCTCGCTGCCCGGCGTCAGCGGGCTGGGGCTGGTCGGGCAGATCCGGGCCTGCGCCACGCCGGACCGGCCGATCCGGGTCGTGATCGTGACGATGTACAACCGCGAGAGCGTGGTCGTCCGGGCGCTGAACGCGGGCGCGGTCGGCTTTGTGACCAAGACCTCGCCCAGCGCGGAAGTCATCCAGGCGGTTCGCAGCGCGGCCAGGGGCAACTACTACTTGAGCCAGGACATCTCCAACCGGGTGATCCAGGAATATCTGAGGAGCAATCAGGCCCCGGTCTTTAACTCGCATTATGATCTGCTCACCGAGCGCGAGCAGGAGATTCTTCACCTGCTGGTCGGCGGGCAGCCGAACCGCGCCATCGCCGAGCTGCTGTGCATCAGCCCGGCAACGGTGGCGAAACACCGCGCGAATATCATGGAAAAGCTCGACGTGCACAGCTTCCGCGAGCTGATCCGGTACGCAGTGCAGATCGGATTGATCGACCGCGACCCGGACGCTCCGCTCGACGGCCTGGACGACGAAACGCTCTACCCCGGCGCAGACCAGTAGCCTGCGCCGGACATCCCTCTTATCCTGCTTCATTCCATTTCCCGAAACGGACCCCCTCTCATGCCCCTGGATCATTACTGGACCCGCCAGAACAGCCGCTACCCGCGCTGCGTCGATGGCCGGCCGGTCGCGGCGATCGTGGCGCGCGCTGGGAGCGAGTGGATTGTGCGGCGGCGCGGGCCGAGCGCCTGGCGCGACCTCGGCCCGCAGTTCCCCGGCGCGACGCTGCTGTTTGTCCGCGCGCTGGAAGAGCTGGCCGGGCTGCCGCGCCTGCCTGCCTTTGACCTGGCGGAGCGCGCCTCGCGGCGGGCCGGGCTGGAATGCGCCTTTCATATTGACGACAAGCTCGGCGAGCACGGCGCGGATCGGCTGGACGACGCGGGGCTGGTGGACCTGGCGGCGCATTATCGCGGGGGCTGCGGCTACGCGCAGGTGGTCTGGGGCGACGAGATCGGCGCCGTGATCGAAGTGGCGCGGGGGCGCGGCTGGCGCTTCTACGTCTCAGCCGGTCCGCATTCCGAGCAAGGCGCGACCATCAACCGGGTGCGCGGCACGACGTTCAACGCGACGCGCGCCGCGCGCGAAGGCGCCGGTCACTTCAATCTGGACGTTGCGGAAGCCCGCGCTGTGTTCGACCACCTGGAAGCCCTGCTGGGCCGTCCGGGGTTCGCCCCTGGCGCGCAAGCGTGGCTGGAAGCGAGCTACCGCGCCGTGATCGCGCAGTTGGGCGGCGTGCGCGCGCCTGAAGACGTAGGCGAGCGGCGCTAGAGGCCGTGATGAACTTCGCTGGCAGGCTTCCGGTTCATCCTCCTATCCTTTCAGCCTTCGGCCGGCGCTCCTTCCCCCAGGACGAGGGAAGGAAAAGCGCGGAGTGACGACTCTCCCCTTATTTAGGGGCAAAGGGCCAGGATCGCGCGCTCGCCTTCAGGCGTGGACAGCACGCGCGAAGGCCCTGCGCTGGCACAAGACTACGGCCTAATGCCTCGGATACTCGAAGTCACTACGGCGCACCGCGCCTGCTGCTTTCCCGCATGTATTCCCTACTTCGCCTGGGCACAACCGTGCCGTTCGGCTACAATGGGCGCCACGCCAAACGGGAGATGGGCCGCGCGGGGAAGATTTCAGCGCCTATAAGGCGCAGGGAGAAAACTTGTGAAAAACCACGTGAGGCAATATCTGGTAGGGCTTCTCTGTTTGGCGCTTGCGGTCGGGTTTGCGGCCCCGTCTGTGTCTGTCCTCGCGCCCGCCAGCGCAGCATCCGGCGAGCGCGTCCTGGTCGTGATTTCAGACGGGATGCGCCATGACCTGATGAAGCGGTTCGTCGCGGACGGCGTCATGCCGGCCTACGCCGAGATTCTCGCCACCGGCGCTGAAGCCGATGGCGGGATGATCCCCAATGTCCCGGCCAACTCCGGCCCCGGCTGGGCTGCGCTGATCACCGGAGCGTCGCCTGCCGTGAATGGGGTCACGAACAACACCTTTCACGACAACACGCAGCCGGTTAGCCCGTGGGGCGTCAGCGCGTGGACCGCAGGGGTGAACCAGGCCGAGACCATCCTGGACGCGGCGGAAGATGCGGGCCTGACGGTCATGTCGCTGGGCGTGCAGACCTTCGACACGGCGAGCATCCCGACCGGTGTCGTGATGGACTCGTATCCAGACTGGTCTACCGGGCGTGGCATCGTCGCCAACTACGAGGTTCCGCTCCAGTGGACTGACCTGCTCGCCACCGGGCCGTACCTCTCCAATACGGTGGTCGAGTTCGTTGAAGCCGAGGGCTGGACTAACGCGCCTGACAGCTTCAGCCCTGCCCAAGAAGCGCCGCTTGCGATGCTGGCGTTCAGTGGGACGCCCGTCGATTACCTGCTGTACATTTTCGACAGCACGGATGACGGAACGACGAACTATGACCGCGTCATGGTCGCGCCGGGCAAGGACGCGGCAGAGGGAACGGCCATCGTCGGCGTCGGGGAATGGTCAGAGGATATTCCGGCGACAGTGGATGATGTGGCGGGCGGCTTCTACGTCAAGCTGCTGGAGCTGGCGCCGGACCTCTCTCAGTTCCGCCTGTACTTCACGCCGGTGACGCGCGCCCGGGCCTGGCCGGAGAGTGTCGAGGAGGACGTTGTCGCGAATTTCGACGCGATCAAGCCCATCGACTACTCGCCCTACATCCTGGGCATGATCGACGCTGAGACGTTCGTCGAGCAGCAGATCGACAACGCCGAGCTGCTCGGCCAGGAGATTTATCCGTACCTGATCCGGACCTACGAGCCTGACCTGGTGCTCGCGGGGAGCGAGGCGACCGACGCCATCCAGCACCGGTTCCTCTCGCTTGCCATCGAAGGCAGCGACCAATACGACGCGGAAAACGGCCCTGCCTACTACGGCTATCTCGAAGCCGCCTACCGCGCCACGGATGACTTCGTGCGTGCCCTGTGGGACGAGATGCCGGATGCGCATGTTTTCGTCACCTCTGATCACGGGTTCCACAGCACGGGGATGGCTATCAACGCCAACCTGGTCCTTGAATCGATCGGCCTCTACAACCCGGCTGACCCGGCCAGCAGCCAGGTGGTCGCGTTTGGGGCAGGGGGCTTGTTGCAGGTCTATATCAAGGTCGTCGGGCGCAATCCTGATGGCGTCGTGGCGGAGGAAGACTACGAGCTGCTGCGGGAGCAGATCGTGAGCGCCTTCGAGGACCTGGGGCCGGACGTGATCGACCGGGCGCTGCTGAAGGAAGAAACCGAGTCGATCCCGATCACGGACGAGGTTTCGTGGAACATGCTCCACCCCGATCGCACTGGGGATGTCGTGGTCTTCTCGAAGCCCCCGTACCAGTTCGACGCGGCGATGGCGGGCGAAGTGACCGCACCGACGCCGATCTACGGGCAGCACGGGTTTTTGCCGACTAGCCCTGAGTCGCGGTCGGTGTTCGCGGCTGCGGGTCCGACAATTGATCAGGGGATCGTGATCGGCCCCGTTACCGCGATGGACCTGGCACCCACCGTGGCGGCGATCCTGGGCATTGACGTCCCCGCGCAAGCGCAGGGGAGTGTGCTGCCGATGCTGCTTGAGCCGGTAACTGGCTAGAATTCGTCACTTGCAGAACAAAATGGGCTGGCGGCGGTTGGTTGCTGCCAGCCCTACCCACGTCAAGCGAGGGAGTTTCCTTCCGCGCCCGCCGCCAGCGCAAGCGGAAGCGCCGCCCCGGCCCGCACGAAGACCGGGATGCGATCCAGCGGCACGGCTACCTCAATCGTTCGCGGGCCGGTGAGCCGCTCGCCGGTCCAGAAATCGATCCAGTCCCCCTGCGGCAGGGCGACGGGCCAGCTCTCAGCGCCAGGCTCGACGACCGGGCAGACCAGCAAATCGCGCCCAAAGAAATAGTGGTATGGCGAGGCTTGCCTGTCCCACAGTGCCAGCGCGCGCATCATTGGCTCTCCGGTGCGGGCCGCGTGTTGCGCTTCCCGCCAGATATACGGCATCAGCCGGTGCCGCAGCTGCACGAGCGCACGAAAGATCGGCACGATCCGCTCGTCGCCGGTTTGCCGCTGTATATTCCAGGGCGTGCGGTCGTGGCACGGCTCGCGGTGATGGTTGAACTCGGAGTGGTACTGCATCAGCGGGCTGAACACCGCCATCGCCGCGCTGCGCAGATATAGCTCTGCCGGCGGTAGCTCCCCGCTGAAGCCGCCGAGGTCCCACGTCCAGAAGGGAATCCCTGAAATCCCGGCGGACAGCCCGGCCAGGATCGAGTGACGGAAAGCGTCCCAGGTGGAATTTTCGTCTCCGGCCCAGTGTGCGGGCGACCGCTGCGACCCGACGAACCCGGCCCGGCTGAAGGTCAGCGCGTCCCCGCGGCGCTGCTCGCTGGCGAACTGATAATAGGCTTCGGTGTAAAGCTGCGGATACACGTTCACCAGCTCGTCGCCGCGCCGTCCGTCGTAGAAGCGCGTGTCGCTGCCCCAAAGGTGCTCGCCGCCATCCGTCTTGAACCCGTCGATTTCCAGGTCCTCAAGCAGATAAGCGCGCTTTTGCAGCCACCACTCCCGCGCGGCGGGGTTCGTGACATCCCACAAATAGCTGCCGCGAAACCACAGCGGGCGCACGGTGTACAGGTTGCCGTCCGCTTCTCTGACCCCGAAGCCCTGTTGCTCGAAGTATTCCCGGTCGGCGTCATGCTGGGGATGCGCGCCATCAATCGCCTTGAGCACGGGGATTTGCCACAGCACAACGCGGATATTGTGCGCGTGCAGCCAGCCAATCATTTCTCTCGGGTTGGGCCACTTGCCGTCCGGCGGAAACGTGAAATCTTCGTAGCGCGGCGCGGCGTGCCCAGGCAGAGGGTCGTACTGCGCGTCGTTCCAGATGTAGAACGTCGTCTCGTCGCTCCACGCTTCGATCACGACGACCGCAGGCGCGATCCCATGCGCAAGCGACTGCTGCACTTCGCGCATAACCCGCTCCTGCGAGTTCCACTCGTTGCTACTTATCCACAGGCCGAAGGCCCACTCCGGCGGCAGGCTGGCCGGGCCGGTCAGCCGCGCGAACTGCGCGATGATGTCGAGCGGGGAGTCGCCCGTCAGCCAGAGCAAGGACAGGCACTCGTCCGGGCCGAGATCGGCTTCGAGCACCCAGCGGCTGGAGTGTGTGGCCGCCAGGTCGAACTGCATCCACCGGCTGCTCTCGACGTAGAGGCCATATCCGGCGGACGACAGCATAAATGGGATCGGCAAATACGCGCGCTTGCCCTGGTTCTTGTACTGCTCGTAGCAGCGAATGTCGAGGATTTCCCCGCGCTGGTTGAGCGCATTGAATCGCTCGCCAAAGCCGAAAAAGGCTTCGTCCGCTGCGCACGCGAAAGTGACGCGCACCCGCCGCGCGCGCTGCCCATCTGTCAGCCACTCGACGGACTCGACGCGGGGCAGGGGGGTGACTTCGGGCGGCGCAACCGTCACATCCCGGCGAAGCTGCATCACGGACCGGCCGGATTCGCTTGCTTCCAGCGCGATGCCGCCAGGCTCAAGCTGCCATGCCTCGCCGCGCAGCGTAAACTGCGGCCCGCGCTGGCCGTCAGCCTCGATCCAGTAGGTGAGCGTGCGGCCCCGCTCAGGAGCGGTCAGTGGCGCGCGCCACAGGTCTTGCTCGGCCATCGTAATCGATGCCAGCGTGTCCGCGCCGAGGCCCTCGTCCCGATATTCCCAGCCGGAAACGAATGTAGCCGCGACGGACGGACCGGGTGCGCCGTCGATCCGCGTGTGGACTGTCACCGATCGAGCGGCGCCTTGCGGGCGAGTGATGATGCCGATCGTGAACGGCTCGCCGGCCAGCGGCTCGCGCGGGAAGCGTTCTTCCGGCTGCTGCATGTAAGGATGCTCGTGGCCGAGCGGCGTGTGGAGGATGTCGACCATGATTTTCTTCCGCAGCACTGTCTGATCCCGTTCAGGCCCAGGGTTTTGGGGTGAGAAAGTCTAGTGCTGCGGCGACGCGGTTCACGCCGCCGCAGCAGGATACAAGGGGCGCGCTATTGCAGCAGTGCGTCAATCTCCGTCTTCGCCATGTCGAGCGCCGTCTGGCTGTCGAGATCGCCGTTCACGACTGCGGTGAGCAGCTCCTCGAAGATGTCCTGCATCTCGCTCTGACGTGCGATCACCGGCGGGGGAACCGGCGCTTCTAGCGACGTAAATACAACGCTGCGGTTGGCTGGCGGCGTTTGCGTCAGGAACGCCTCAAAGTATTCGGGCTTGTCAAGCGCCGGCAGCTCCCAGTCATTCTCCACGCGAACAGTCGCGGCGGTTTCGCTGGCGGTGAGGAACTGCGCCCACAGCGCCGCTTCTGCAGGATGTTTGGTGTCCTTCGCGATCGCGACGCCGTTGGAGAAGAAGTGGTACGCCTTCTGCGAGATTCCCGGCTCCAACTCGATATCCCACTCAAACGGCAGCTCGGCGTAGGCGGGGAACATCCAGATGCCGAGCACCACCATGCCAACCGATCCGTTCTGGAACATCTCGGTGTCGGGGATTCCGGCTGACTCGGCGGCGTCGGGCATGACATCCGTCTCAAGGAAGCGCATCATCACGTCGAGCGCCTCGACGCACTCCGGCGCGTTAATGGTGGACTCGGTCATGTCCTCGTTGAAGAACGAGCAGCCGTTCTGCGCGGCGCGCTTGTAGAACTCCCAGAACTGGATCGGTGCGTAGATGCCCCAGATGTCGCTGTCGAGCGCGCGGATTTGCTCGGCGGCAGCCAGCGCATCGTCCCACGTCCAGTCAGCGGTGGGATAGGCGACTCCAGCCTGGTCGAACAAGTCCTTGTTGTAGTACAAGACGACGGTCGAGAACGTTTCGGGCAGGGCCATCTGCGCGCCCTGATACTGGAACGCTGCCAGCGCGCCGGGATAGTAGGGCGTTTCAGGATCGATGTACTCACCGACATCCAACAGCACGCCGCTGGCCGCGTACGCCACGAAATTCTCATAGTTTAGCTCCAGCACGTCGGGCGGCTCGCCTGCTACAAAATCCGCCTGGAGCATCGTGAAGTAGTCGTTGAACGGCGCGGAAACCACTTCAATTGTGATGTGGGGGTTTTCGGCTTGGAACGCCTGAATAATGAGATCGAGTTCTTCCGCGCGATCGCCCGATCCCGTGAAGGTCGCGTATTTCAGCGTCACGGGGTCCTGCGCCGAGGCCGTCGCCGGCATCAACCCAACCAGAAGTGCGAGAGCCATTGCGAGAGCTAACCACTTGCGAGACATGTGTTTCTCCTTTTGAAAAACCAATCAGACGGGAAGAAAGTGCTTGCTTGTCGTTACGCTTTGATGCCGCTGAGCACAACACCCTGAACAAACCACTTCTGCGCGAGAAGGTAGACCACCAGGATTGGCAGCACAGTGATCACGGCGCCAGCCATGACCAGATTCCATTCCGTCAGGGACTGGTTGCTGCCCTGGAGCGCGGCAAGCCCCACCGGCAGAGTCATGATTTCCTGCTCCCGCGCGACGAACAGCGGCCACAAGTACGAGTTCCACAGCGCCATGAACCCGAAGACGGATAGCGTCGCCAGCACCGGGCCGGACAGCGGCAGCACGATCCGCCGGAACACGGTGAAATGGGTTCCCCCGTCGATAAACGCCGCCTCTTCAAGATCGCGCGGGATCGTCATAAACGACTGGCGCAGCAGGAAGGTGGCGAACGCGCTGAACAGGCTCGGCACGATCAGCGCCTGATAGGTGTTCATCCAGCCGAGCTTGCGAACCAGGATGAACAACGGGATGATCGTCACCTGCGACGGGATCATCATCGTCGCCAGATACAGCAGAAAGACCGCCTGCCGCCCGCGCCACTGCATCCGCGCGAAGGCGTAGGCCGCCATCGCCGCCATCAGCACCTGCCCGGCCGTTCCCACCACCGCGACGACGGCGCTGTTCAGCAGCATCCGCCCGACCGGCATGATGTCGAACAGCGCGGTGTAGCTGTCAAAATTGATCGGGTTCGGGATGAGCTGAGGTTTGCTTTGCAGGATGTATTCCTGCGTCTTCAGCGACGTGCTGAGCATCCACATAAACGGCGTCAGCATGAGCAGCGCAAGCAGGATCAGCAGCCCATACTGCACCGCGCGCAGCGCGGACAGTCCGGCAGAGGCGAGCGTCATCCGGGGCAGGGGGATCGCCCGCGACGGGGGGTGGCGGTCAAGGTTGGCGAGTTGCGTTTTCATAGGTCGTAATGCACCCAGCGCCGCTGCAAACGCAGTTGGACCACAGTGATCACGAAGATGACCGCGAACAGAATCCACGACATGCTGGCGGCGTAACCCATCCGCTGATAGCGAAAGGCATTGTTGACGATCTGCTCCATGACGACGCTGGCGCCGCTGCGCGCAAAGCGTTCGGGCATCAGCCACGCCTGGTCAAACATCTGAAACGAGCTGATCAGCGATGTGATCAGGGCGAAAAAAGTGGTCGGTGTGATCAGCGGGATCGTGATATGGCGCAGACGCTGGCGCGCGTTTGCGCCGTCAATCTTGGCCGCCTCATAGTAGATGCCGGGGATACCTTGCAGCCCGGCCAGAAACAACACCGCGACAAAACCCGTATCCTTCCATACGCTGGCGATGACGATTGCGTACAGCACCCAGTCAGGGTCGAACAGCCAGCCCGGCCCCTCGATTCCAACCAGACCCAGCAGGTAGTTCATCAGACCGAAGCGCGGGTTGAAAATCCAGCGCCAGATTACCGACACCGCGACCCACGAAGACACGACCGGAATAAAGAACGCCATGCGGAAAAACGCCCGCCCACGCAAAGGCTGGTTGAGCAGCAGCGCCATGCCAAACGCCAGAACCAGCACCGACGGGACATACAGCACTAGATAGGTGAGGGTATGCTCGAACGCCTGAAGAAAGCGCGTGTCCTGAAAAACCTCGGCGAAGTTGTTCAGCCCGACATACCGGGGCGGCGAGAGCAGATTCCAGTCGTAGAGCGTCAGGCCCAGGGAATAGAGCACCGGCCCCAGGATGAAGATGAGTAACCCGGTCAGGCTGGGACCCAGAAACAACAGAATCCACAGTCGTTTCTTTAATCCACTCTCGCCAGGCACCGCGCCCTTCTTTCGCTGAAGAAACCGCTAGGGTGCCGCAGGGGACTCGACGCTGTCCACCAGCGGAGACGCAAATAGCTTCCCGACGACCAGCCCGGCAGCGCCTCGCGCCCAGGCCAGATCGTCGGTTGGTTTTACCTGGATTCTGATGCCGTCGAGCAAGCCGTTGAACGTGTTGGCGCGCAGCATGTCGAACATGGGATCGAGGCGGCATGGCCCAGCAGCCACACCCTCGCCGCTGATAATGATCAGCTCCGGGCAGAACAGGTTGACCACCACCGCAAGACCCAACCCCAGATAGTGGCCGCTGTGCGCCAGCGCGCGGCAGGCGGCTTTGTGCCCTTGCTGCGCGGCTTGAACGACAAGGTCAATGGTCATAGGGGTATCAAATGCGCCCTGCGCTTCGCGCACGACCGCCTCATCAGCAGCGAGCGCTTCCAGACAGCCGCGCCGCCCGCAACTGCAAAGCGGGCCATCCCGCTGCACGTTGATGTGGCCCAACTCTCCGACGCCGCCCTTGTGCCCGCGATAAAGCTGATGGTTGATGACGACGCCCATTCCGATGCCGCGTCCAATCGTCACGACCGCGAAGCTCGACAGGTCATGCCCCAGGCCGAAGAGCTGCTCGGTGATCGTCAGCGTGTTCACGTCGTTTTCGAGATAGACCGGCAGCCGTAAATCTGCCGCGACCAGGCGGGCAAGCGGGACATCTTTCCAGTGGAAGAAAGGCGAGTAATGGACGATCCCGGTATCGCCATCGATAACCCCCGCCAGCCCGATTCCCACGCCGCGCACCTGATCCTGCTGAACTCCGGCCTGTGCCAGCGCGTCGATCACAATCTGTGCGAGCGCCTGGGCGATGCCTTCAGGCTTTTGCGTTGCGGGTAAAGCGCGCCTGGCATAGTGGAGAACGGTTGCTTCCAGATCGGTGACGGCGCAGACCGCGCGGTCTTCCATCAGCTTGAGGCCGACGACATACGCCGCCGTCGGATTGAGGCGCAACAACACCTGCCGGCGCCCGCCGGTGGAGTCGCTTTCGCCTGCCTCGGTGATCCAGTTGCTTTCGATCAGATCGCCGGCAATCTGCGAAACCGCGCCGGCGCTCAGGCCAGACAGCGCCGTGAGCTGGGTGCGCGACAAGGGTCCCTGCGTCCGAATCATGTTCAGAAGCAGGTTGCGATTCATCGCGCGCATCAGGTCGCGGTTGCCACGGCGGGGTTTGTTCATGGCACTTTTATCACTCAGTGAAATAAGTCATCTAAAGCATATGCGCCTTTGGAGCGGTTGTCAAGCGTTCGGGTTGCGAAGCAGACGAAGAGCGATTTGAGACGCTGTGGCGCTGCGGGGTTCCGTGTCTCCGGGGATAGCCCTGGCGCCTCTAGCAGGGTGAAACAGCCCCTGTTGAATAGACGCAACCCAAAACGGGCCGATCCTGGCCCGCTGGAACGCCCCCGATTAGGTGCGGGGTCCTGCGATACGCGCGCTACTGCGCCGCAGGCCGCGCTGAAAATGATTCTCTTTCGACCAGCTCAACTGGCAGCACGACGTGCTCGGCGGCGAGCGATCGCTCCTCGATGCGCTGGAGCAGAAGCTGCGCCGCGATACGCCCTTTCTCAACCGCCGGCTGGCGGATTGTCGTGAGCGCGGGGCACGTCAGGCGGCTGGCCTCGATATCGTCATAGCCGATCAGCGACAGGTCGTCGGGGACGCGCAGCCCCAGCTCGCGCGCCGCCTGCATCACGCCGATCGCAATCACATCCGCCATCGACACGATCGCCGTAGGCCGCCAGCGCGCCTGCCACAGCGCATGCAGCCCCTCGTATCCTCCGGCCGCGTCACACTCGCACTCGTGCAGCTGAATCCCCGGCGCGTCCAGCGACAGCCCATGCTCCGCCAGCGCGCGCGCGTAGCCGGTGATGCGGCGCTGAAGCGTCCCGGCGTATTTGTGATAATCGCCGTGATGGCCGGAGCGGATGCCGAAGACCGCAATTTCACGGTGGCCTCGTTCCAGCGCATACGACATGGCCGCATAAGCGCCCGCCTCGTCATCGATATTGACGCACGGAATATCGGGCGTCGGATCGCTGTCCACCATCACGAACGGCACGCCGCGCTGCTGCAACACGACCATCGTCCCGCGAAAGGTCTCCAGCCCCAGCGTCAGGAAGCCATCGACTGCCGCCCGCACAATCGCCCGGCGCAGATTGCCCTTGAGCGGCGGGACAAGCATTAAGGACATGCCGCTCTCGTGGCAGACCTCACCGACGCCTTCGATGAAAGTCAGCAGGTAGGGATTGCGGGTCATGATCGGAATCGGCTGCGGGACCAGGATGCCGACGCACCCGGTGCGGCGGGTCTTCAGGTTGCTGGCGACCGGGTCCGGCGCATAGCCAACCTCGTCGGCCACGGCCAGGATATGGCGCAGCGTGTCTTCCGAGAGGCGCTCAGGATAATTGAACGCGAACGAGACGGCGGTCTTCGACACCCCGGCGCGGCGGGCGATCTCAGAGATAGTGATTTTAGCCATCGGCACCTTTCAGCGGCAGCAACACGTACCCCGCGCCGGAAGGGAGCGTGTCCAGCGTCAGAACGCCGTCACGGGCGGAAAAGCGCGCTCCGCTCAGCGCGTCTTCCCAGGTATCCGCACGCCCCGCCGCGTGCCCGAGCGGAACGCGCATTCGCTCCCGCGCCTCGCGCGGGTTAAGCACCACAATCACGTGATCGCCATCCTGCCACCGGTGGTAGGCGTACACCCCGTTGAAGGCTTTGAGCGGCTCGAACGCGCCCCCCGTCAGCGCGGCGTGCGCGCGGCGCAGCGCGATCAGGCGGCAGGTCGTCTCGTACAGGCGGCGGTTCCACCGCTGCTCGTCCCAGACCATCCCGGCGCGGCACAGCGGGTCATTCTCGCCCGCCATCCCGATCTCGTCCCCGTAGTAAATCATCGGGATACCAATATACGTGAACTGGAAAATCATCGCGAGCCGCGCGCGGGCCACGTCGTCGCCGCACGCCGTCAGGATGCGCGGGGTGTCGTGGCTGCCCAGCAGCGTCAGGTGAAACGGGGCGGACGCGCCGTGCGCGGCGCGGAGCCGCGCCAGCTCGTGGTCGAAATCTTCAGCATCCATGTGATCCCACGCGCAATAGTCGAGGATCGCGGCGCGCAGCCGGTAATTCATCACGCCGTGCACGGTGTCGCCGCCGAGCCACGGCGCCGCGCTACGCCACTCCTCGGCTACGAGATACGCGTCAGGCTTCGCGTCAAGCGCTTCCGCGCGGAACGCGCGCCAGAAGTCCGGCGGCACTTTCCACGGCACATCCAGCCGCCAGCCATCCGCGCCCTGGTCCAGCCAGTAGCGCGTCACGCGCAGCAGGTACTCGCGCACGGCGGGGTTGGCATGGTTCAGCTTGGGCAGAAACGCCGCGCCGCCGCAGGTCTGGTACGACGGCGGCGCCGTCTGAACCGGGTACGAGTCCACCAGGAACCAGTCCGCATAGGGCGACGCCGCGCCGTGACGGACCACGTCCTCGAACGCCCAGAACCCGTCCCCGCAGTGATTGAACACTGCGTCCAAAACCAGGCGGATGCCGCGCCGGTGCGCGTCCGCCGCCAGCGCATGAAAGTCGTCGAGCGTCCCGGCGGCGGGGTCGATCTGCAGGTAATCGGACGTGTCGTAGCGGTGATTGGTGCGCGCCTTGAAGAACGGCGTCAGGTACAGCGCGTCCACGCCAAGCCGTTGCAGGTAGCCGAGTTTGGCGCGGATGCCCGCCAGATCGCCGCCGAGGAAGCACTCGCGCGTGGGCGTCGCGCCCCAGGGGGCTGCGCCCGGCGGATCGTTCGCCCGATCGCCGTTGCAGAACCGCTCCGGGAAGATTTGATAAAACACCGCGTCGCGCGCCCACTCCGGCGCGGCCCACTGCTCGATCATGCGCTAGCCTTTCACGCCCGACTGGGCCACGCTTTGAATAAACCACCGCTGCCCAAAGAGGAACACAATCAGCGTGGGCAGCGTCGCCGTGACCGTCCCGGCCATCAGCAGCGTCCACTGCGTGCCATACCGGCCCTGGAACATCGCCAGCCCAAGCTGCACCGTCCGCATATTCGGGTCATTGACCACGACCAGCGGCCACAGAAAATCATTCCACGCGAACATGAAGGCGAAAATACCGAGCGTCGCCAGCCCAGGGCCGGACAGCGGCATGATAATCCGCCACCAGATGCCCAGGCGGCTCGCGCCGTCGATCATCGCCGCCTCGTCCAGCTCGCGCGGGATGCCCTGGTAATATTGCCGCAGCAGGAAGATGCCGAACGCGCTGACCATGCGCGGCACAATCAGCGCCGCGTAGGAGTCGATCCAGCCGAGCCGGTCGATGATCAGATACGACGGGATCAGGATGACGTGGAACGGGACCATCATCGTCGCCAGGAACGCGAAGAACAGCGCGTCGCGCCCAGGGAACTTGAGCCGCGCGAATGCATAAGCGGCCAGCGAGGACAGGATCACCTGCCCGAGCACGATCCCCGCCGTCATCACGATCGAGTTGAGGTAGTACCGCGCGAACGGAGCCGCCTGCCACGCCGCCTCATAATTGGCGACCTCGAAACGTGTGGGGATCAGATATGGCGGCTGGTGCGTCAGCGCGACCGGCTTGAGCGAGAGCGTGACCATCCACAGGAACGGGACGATCATCACCAGCGCCCCGGCAATCAGCACGGCGTGGATCAGCAGGAGGCGCCAGGTCGGGCGCGCCAGCCGCAGCCGGATCGCCTGGGTCAGGGAAGCGGTCTCGGCGCTCATAGCCCCGCCTCCCGCGCCCCGAAAAGCTTCCATTGGATGAGGGTCGCCGTGAACACAATCGCGAAGATCACCCAGCCCATCGCGGACGCGTCGCCCAGGTTGAAGTAGCGGAACGCCTGCCGGTAGAGCAGCAGCCCGACGACCTCGGTTGTCCCCACCGGGCCGCCTTCCGTCATGACGTACACCACGTCAAAAATCAGGAAGGCGTCGATGACCGACATGATGACCAGCATCAGGGTAATAGGCGCGATCAGCGGGATGGTCACGTGCCGGAAGCGCGCCCACGGCCCCGCGCCGTCCACCGTCGCCGCCTCATAGAAGTCTTTCGGGATATTTTGCAGCCCCGCCAAAAAGACCACGATGTTGAAACCGAGCCGCTTCCACAAGCCGACCAGGATCACGATCCGCAGCGCCCAGGTGGGGTTACGCAACCACGCAGGGGAGGGCGGCGTCAAGCCGAGGTTGCGCAGGAAAACGTCCGCGTAGCCGGTGCCGGGCGTCATCAGGTAGCGCCACACGACCGCCGCCGCGACAGTTGACGTGACAACTGGCAGAAAGTAAAGCAGCCGGTAGAGGTTCCGCCCGCGAATGTCGGCGTTGAGCAGCACGGCGATCACCAGCCCGATCGCGACGCTCGACACGGTAACGCCAGCGGTGTATTTCAGCGTGACGGCCAGCGCGTTGCGGAACTGCGCCGAGGCGAAGATCGCGCGGTAGTTGTCCAGCCCGACGTAAGTGCGGTCCGGGCTGAAGCCGTTCCACTCCATCACGCTCAGGAAGCCGGAATAGATCAGCGGGTAGATGTTGAAGACGGCGAACAGGAGCACCGCCGGAGCCAGCGCCAGCGCCGCGGCGGACAGATCGCCCTGGCGATTCGCTCGCCGCCACCCGGCGCGCACCGGAGCTAGGACAGACATGCTGAACCTCAATCGGGGCTATGGGCAAGAGCAGGCTGGGGACAGCGTCTCTATCCCCAGCCGTGCGCAAACTTGCAGGCTTATTGTAGCAGAGCGTTGACCGCGGCTTCCGCCTCGGCCAGCGCGTCTTCGGGGCTGATCTGCCCGTAAAGCGCGCGCTCCAGCGCCGAGGAGAACGCGTCCGAAAGCTCGGCGTATTGCTCGACGGGCGGGCGGTTGTGCGCGTGCTGCTGCATATCGACGAACGGCAGCAGGCGCGGCTCGGTCTCCTCGATCCAGGCGCGATAACCTTCGTCGGTGGCAACCGAGTCACGAATCGGCATGAAGCCGGTTTCCTGGTCCCATTCAAGCTGGACCTCCGTGCTGGTGAACCAGTCGATGAAGTCCCAGGCGGCCTGCTGCTTGGCTTCGTCGTCCGCCATGATGAAGATGTGCTCGCCGCCCATATTGGTCGCCGGCTGGCCGTCTTCAGGGCTGGGCATCGGCGCGGTTGTCCAAGCGAACGGCGCGGACTCGGCCCAGATGCCGACCATCCACGAGCCGTCCATGACCATGCACGCCTGCCCCTGGCCGAACAGCCCCCAATCCGAGAGCGTGTACGCGCCGGAGTCGATCAGGTCCAGCCAGTAGTTGAGGGCTTTCAGCCCCGCTTCGGAGTTAAACGCCGCGGCGGTCAGGTCTTCGGTGAGGAACTCGCCGCCCGCCTGCCACAGGTAGACCTGGAACTGCCAGGTCAGGCCCTCGCCAGGCTGCGTGTACAACTCCATCCCGATCACGCCTTGCTCCGGGTTAGCGCATTGAACGGCAGCATCTTTCAGCTCGGTCCAGGTGGCCGGCGGCGCGGCAGGGTCGAGGCCAGCGGCTTCAAACAGGCCGGTGTTGATGAACAGTTCCAGGTTATTGGTGCTCACCGGCAGGCCGTAAAGCTGGCCGTCGTAGGTGTTCACCGCCAGTAGCGCGGGGTAGAAATCGGCCAGGTCCGTGCCCGACGCCTCAACGAAGCTGTCGAGCGGCGCCAGCGCGCCAGAGGTCGCCAGGTACGGCATCCAGACCATATCCGCGGCGGCCAGATCGGGCGTGTCGCCGCCCGTCACCGCCAGTTGAAGCTTGGGCAGCAGCTCGCCCCATCCCACGAAGACGTTTTGAATTTTCACGTCGGGATGCTCGGCGTTGTAGCGATCCACCAGCGCTTGGATCACTTCGCCGTTCTTGCCGTCCCAGTAGTTCCAAAACGTCAGTTCAATCGGGTCCTGGGCGCGGGCGACGCGCGCCAGCCCGGCGCCTTGCAGCACAAAAGCAGCGGCAAGGATCGCAGCGATCAGGCTCAAGACAGTGCGTTTCATGGCGTTCGCATTCTCCTCAAGACTTTAAGCGGGCCGTCCATCCAACCAGCGCAAGAGAGAAACGGTCAGGAATGGCAAGCAGACTCCTTTCGCGCGTAGCCAGAGCGGGGGATTAAACCGGTTTACTAAACCGATTTAACCACGAATTGGAGCCGCTTGTCAAGTTATGCTGGCGGTAGTCTTTTTTGCTTTTCGATCTGCCAGTGTTTTGAAAGCGCGGTTGCTGCTCAGCAGATCGCTCGCCTCTGCCCCGAGCGAAAGTATTTTGGCGGCGTGCGTAACCGAGCGTGGAGAACGGCTCTAGGTCTGCTTCATCCCCCCTGCTCTCCTGCGCCGGCCTTTACCCTGCGCCAATATGAAGTAAAACGATCCTGCGCGTCAGCGGTCCAGGGCGTGGCGGGCGATCAGGTATTTCGCGTGCGACCACAGCAGCGGGCGCGCGATCGGGCCGCGCTGCGCCACCCACGGCGCGTAATGCTCCGCGGCCAGCACCGGCGGGGCGACCTGCTCCGGCAAATCCCCGGCGTCGTCGGCCTGGCGCTCGGCCCAGGCGACCAGCGCCGCCGCCCGGCCAGCCAGGCCGCGCTCGGCGTAGTGCCACGCCAGCCACAGCGCCAGCAGGACCCACGCGCCGCCGCCGTAGTAGACATCGTTCAGGTAGCGGTGCACGCCGCTGCCTGGCGCGCGCAGCTCGCGCTCGATGCGCGCGATGGTGCGCTCCATGATCGGGTCGTCCGGCTCCAGCAGGCGGAAGGGCGTCGCGGCGGCGATCAGGTTCGCGTCGACCGCGTCGCTCCCGGCCCATTTCGCCAGCTCGCCGCCGGGGGTCAAGCTATGGTCCAGCACGAAAGCGCGGATTGCCTCGGTCGTGGCCGAAAAGTCCAGCGCCGGGACCAGCCGCTCGGCGGCGCGCAGCCCGCCGTGGATCGCGGCCAGCGTGCTGGTATGCACCTGGTCGGGAAACTCCTCCCAGCAGTCGTAACAGGGCTGGCGCCACAGCGCGGCCAGATAGCGCGCGGTCAGGCGGACGGCGCGCGCCCACTCAACCGGGAGCGGGCGCAGGCGGAAGCGGTCCGCGAACTCGGCCAGCGACCAGAGCCACGCGCCCGGCCCGTCCAGCTGGAACTCCGGCCAGCCGTCCGGCCCGACCTCGCCCTGAGCGTCGTAGCGCGCGTTGAGCGTGTCGCGCGGGTCAACCGGCCGCCCGGCCTCGGCCTGAGCGATGGCGCGCTCCAGCCGCTCGGCCCGCTGGTTGACGATCCGCGCGCACCAGTCGTGGAAGCTCTGGGCGCTTTCCCACTGGGCCGCCGCGCTACCGTTGTAGGCGACCGGCGCGGTCTGGCCGTCGATCATCAGCGCGTAGGCGATGAACGCGCCATCCCGGAACCAGGAAAACTGGTAGTCGGGCATCCGCGGCCCGGCCAGGTACGCGCCGCCCGGCTGCTGGTGATCGAGGATCACCCGGCGGCTGCGCGCCGCGAGCGTTTCGGAAAGCGTCAGTTGCGTCATGTCCCGCTCTCGTATTCCACCACGATCATCGTCCACGCGTCCAGGCTCGGCATGGTGAAACGGATGAACGCGCCGCTCGCGTCGTCGCCCGCTTCAAACGCGACCGTTTGCGGCGCGATGTCCGCCGCGTCGGGAGAGGCCAGCCACACGCGCTCGACCGGGCGCTCGACGCGCAGGGTCACGGCCAGGTCGCGCTGCGGCTGCGGCCCGGCGAACAGCGTTTCGAGCCATTTGCCATGCGCCAGCCCCATGAAGTTCACGAGACTGAACGTCTCGCGCCCTTCGCTCTGGCGCACGATGACGGCGACGCGGTTTTTCGAGAGCGTGCCATCGGTCTTCACGCTGTCGATCGCCAGCGCCCCGGCGCGGGCTTCGGTCGCGTCCCATGTGCCGGCGCTCAGCACTTCCTCGTAGCGCACCACGAAGTCGTAGAGGCGCTGCATGGCGGCCTGCATCTCCGCGTTCATCTGGCCGAACTTCGGAAAGTACGGGTCGGCCAGCATCCCGCCCGGCTCGCCCAGTTCCAGGTGATAGGCGCCGCTGCCGAAGATGACCGCGTTCGCCAGCCGGACGTTGGGCGCGTTGTTCGGGTGGATGTAGGCGGCGATGATGACCGGCTTGCCGCCGCCGAGCGCCTGCGCCTGGGCGATGATCTGGTGCAGGTCCATGAAGTCGCGATAAGGCGGCCAGACCTCGATATAGACCGCGTCCTGATCGGACGGCGCGACCGTCTCGACCGGCCAGTTGCCGACCGCGTTGAAGATCATCGCGCCGCCGTCGCGCTTCTCTTTGACCAGCGCGGCGGCCTGGTCGATGAACGCCGGGAAGACCTCGGCCAGATCGACCGGCTCGCCCGCCCGGTTGCGGCCGGTCTTCGGCGCGCCGTACTGGTCGAGATGGATGCCGTCGAAAGCGGTCCGGTCCAGCACCTGCGCGAACTGGTCCAGCAGGTGATCGGCCCAGGGCGATCCGGGGGTGGGGTCCATAATCTTCAGCAGGCCATCGGCGAAGTCGAACACGACGTCGTCCGCCTGGAACAGCCCCCAGTCCGGGTGCGCCTCATAGAAAGCCGGGGACGCGCCGTAGATCGCGGTGTAGGGCATGGCGGCGATGTTGCGCGCGTGAGCGGCGTCGATCAGGCGCGTGACCGTGTCGAGCGACAGGCGCCGCCCCAGCAGGTCGGTGTACGGGTCATCGGGCGGCAGAAGCTGCTCGTGGCGGTACTGCCAGTCGTAGAATTGCAGGCCGGTGAGGTGGTAGCGCGCGGCCCAGACCATCGTCGCGTCGATGTCGTCCCGCCCCGGCGCGAACTCGCTCAGAAAGCCGTAGCGCGGCGCTTGCAGCCAGCTTGCGAGCACGTCGAAAGCGGCGCTGGCGGTGGCGATCTCGGCGCCGCTGGCATCGAGCGCGCGCAGCGCCAGCCCATAGCCGCGCGGAGCCTCGGCGGGCGGCTGCCACGTCAGGACGGCGCGCCCGTCTTCGAGCGGCGCTTCGAGCCGGGCGACCTCGTCGAGCAGGTGCGTCACGGTCGCCTCGACGCGCGCGCCCTG
>DAOKYY010000041.1:0-28838 GCA_035325905.1 Aggregatilineaceae bacterium
GCCGCACCGTGACCGGCATCGTGCTGCTGGTCGAAGACATCACCGAGCGCGCGCTGCTCGAAGCGGACCTTAGCTCGCGCGCGATGCAGATGGCGGCGCTGTCCGAGGTGTCCAGCCAGATCACCTCGACGCTCGAAGCCGACCAGGTCGTGCAATTGATCCTCGACGCGCTCGACCGCGTCATCCCCTACGACGGCGTCTCGCTTTGGCTGCGCTCGCCGGAGCGCGAAGAGCTGGCGATCGTCGCCGCGCGCGGCTACCGTGACCCCGACTCGCCCGACGCCGCCGAGCTGGCCGGACTGCGCGTCGAGATCGCGCATAGCCCGCTGTTCCGCGAGATGGCCGAGCGGGCCGAGGTGATCAACGCGGGCGACGTCAGCGCCGGGGACAAGCGTTTTCCGTATGGCGCGGCGGCGGTGTACAAGAACTGGCTCGGCGCGCCGTTGATCAGCAAGGGGCGCGTCGTCGGCGTGCTGACGCTCGAAAAACGCGAGCCGCATTATTACACCGCAATTCACGAGCAGCTGGCGCTGACCTTCGCCAGCCAGGCGGCGGTCGCGCTCGACAACGCGCAGCTTTTCGAGGAGACCCGCGCCCGCGCCACCGCCCTGGACGAGCAGGCGCAGCGTCTCGCCCTGCTCAACCGCGTCTCGCTGGCGCTGGCGCAGTCGCTCGACATGGAAAATATTCTCGAGATCGCGCTGCGCGAAACCGCGATCGCGCTCGACGTGGCCGAAGGCTCGGCCATGCAGATCGACCATCCCGGCCAGGTGGGCCGCGCCGTCGTCGATTACCCGCGCGGCGACACCCCGCCCGACAAGGCCTTCGAGCTGGCGGACAGCCCCATCTTCGAGCGGGTGCGCGACAGCCTGATCCCGCTGGTGATTGAGAACGTCGCCGCCGACCCGCACTGCGACGAGCTACGCGCTATGATGCGCCGCCCTGACGTTTCGAGCACGATGCTTGTGCCGCTGGTGATTGGCGGGATCGTGATCGGCATTGTGCGGCTGGACTCGGTCGAGCCGCGCCAGTTCTCGCTGGCGCAGATCGAGCTGGCGCAAACCATCGCCAGCCAGGCCGCGATCGCGGTCCAGAACGCCTCGCTGTTCGAGCAATCGTCGATCCGCACGCGCGAGCTGGAAACGCTGTTCGAATCGGCCCAGGCGACCGCGGTCACGCTCGACCTGGACGAAGTCGCGCGGCGCGTCGCGGAGCAGGTGCTTGGCGCGCTGCGGGCGGACGCCGCCGGCGTGTTCCTGTGGGACGATGTCAATAACCGGCTGGAATTGCGCGGCGCGGCCCGCGCCGAGCCGGAGAGCGGGCCACCGGCCCCGCTGGGCGAGCGGTCCAACGTGCTCGACTACCCGCTGCGCGAGCGCGCCCTGCGCGAGCGGCGCCTGATCGCGGCGCGCGCTGGCGACCCGGACCTGGCGCCGGGCGAGGCGGCGTTGTTCGCGGCGCGTGGCGCGTCGGGCCGGCTGCTGCTGCCGCTGGTGGTCAACGAGGTGTCGATCGGGCTGGTCGAGGTCGAGACGCTCGATCCCAAGCGGTTCTTCAAGTCGGAGGAGATGCGCCTCGCGCGGACGCTGGCCTCGCAGGCCGCGATCGCGATTGAAAACGCGCGCCTGCAAACCGAGACGCGCCGCACCGTCGAGGAACTGTACATCATCAACGACCTGTCGGCGGCGCTGTCGTCTGCCACCCGCCTCGACGAATTGCTGGCCGTGCTGGACGCACAGCTTCCGAGCCTGACGCACGCCGAGGCGATCTACGTGGCGCTCTACGACGCCGCGACGGACACGCTCTCGTTCCCGCTGGCGACAGCCGTGCAGGATCAGAGGCCGGAGCGCCGCGCGCTGGACCTGGCGCCGCGCTCGCTTGGCAACGACGAGTTTTCGGTGATCGTGCGCCGGCAGACGCCGTTGCTGCTGGTCGGCGACCAGGTGCAGGCGGTGCGCCGCAACCTGGGCATCGAGACGATCCTGCCGCCCGAAGCGCAGAGCTTTGTCGGCGTGCCGCTGTTCGCCGGAGAGCAGATCATCGGCGTGCTGGCGGTGCGCGACGACGACGATCCGCTGGCTTTTAGCAGCGACGACCAGCGCTTGCTGACCACTGTCGGCTCGCAGTTGGGTGTTGCTATTCAGAGCGCCCGCTTGCTTCAGCAGACGCGCGACTTGGCCGAAGACCTGGAGCGGCGCGTCGAAGAGCGCACAGTCGAGCTGGTGCAGGAGCGCCAGCAGCTTTCGACGCTCTACCAGATCACGACTGAATTGGCGACCGGCCTCGACATCGAGCGCCTGCTGAGCCGCGCGCTGGAGATGGTCGCGGACGCGACCGGCGCGAGCGAGGCCGCGATCTTCGCGCTGGACCCGGCGGACGACCGGCTGGCGCTGCGCGCGCACACGGGCGGGCCGCTCGACGCGCTTGCTGGCGAGGGGTCTCCGGCGCTCGCGCTGCGCGAAGGGCTGGCACGCTGGGCGATCCAGCAGCACCAGAACGTGATCGTGGATGACGTGCGAGATGATCCGCGCTGGCGGCTCGGTGGCGCGGCGGACGAGGCGCCGCGCTCGGCGCTGGTGGCGCTGATCGAAGCCGCCGAGGAAGTTCTGGGCGTGATGCTGCTCGGCAGCGCGCAGCCGTCGGCCTTCACGGTCGATCACCTGCGGCTGGTGGCTGCCTCGACCAACCAGATCGCCAACGCGATGAACAACGCCGAGCTGTACAGCCTGATCCGCGACCAGGCCGAGCGGCTGGGCGCCATGCTGCGCCAGGAACAGGTCGAAGCGACCAAGAGCAGCGCGATCCTCGACTCGGTCGCGGACGGCGTGATGGTCGCGGACCAGCACGGCCAGGTGATCGGCTTCAACTCGACCGCCGAGCGCATCCTCGGCATTCCCGGCAGCCGGGTGCTGGGCCGTCCGACCTCGATCGTCGCCGGGCTGTACAGCAGCGGCGGGCGCTGGCTGGACACGGTCAGCCGCTGGCTGAAGCAGCCGCACGACTACCAGCCGGGCGAATTTCTGGAAGAGCGCCTGTCGCTGGAAGATGGCCGTGTGATCAGCGTGCGCCTCTCGCCGGTCTACCTGGGCGAGCAGTTCCTGGGCACGGTATCCGTCTTCCGTGATATCACGCGCGAGGTTGAGGTGGACCGGCTAAAGAGCGAGTTCGTGGCGACTGTCTCACACGAGCTGCGCACGCCGATGACCTCGATCAAGGGCTACGCCGACCTGCTCTTGCTGGGCGCGGCGGGCGAGGTCTCGGAGCAACAGCAGTATTTCCTGGAAGTCATCAAGCAGAACGCGGACCGGCTGAGCACGCTGGTCAACGACCTGCTCGACATCTCGCGCATTGACCAGCAGCGCGTTGTGCTGCAACTGGAGCGGGTCGCCGCCAGCGACGTGCTGCAAGAGACGCTGGAGCACCTGCGCGAGCGTGTGAAAGACAAGAAACGCGAGATGACGCTGGCGCTCGACCGGCCCGAAGCCGCCGATCTCACCGTGTGGGGCGACGCCAGGAAGCTCGCGCAGATCATGGCGAACCTGGCCGACAATGCCTTCAACTACACGCTGCCGGGCGGCACGGTCACGCTCGGCGCGCGGCCCGGTCTGGATACGGACACCGTGATCCTGAGCGTCGCCGACACGGGGATCGGCATCCCGCCGGAGGTGGGAGACCGCGTCTTCGAGCGGTTCTTCCGGGGCGACGAAGCCCAAGAATTGGTGATGGACACGCCCGGCACCGGCCTGGGGCTGTCAATCGTCAAGGAATACGTCGAGATGCTTCACGGTCGCATCTGGTACGAAAGCGAGCCAGGACGGGGAACGACCTTCTACGTCGAGCTGCCGGCTACCGGCGCCGCCACACCGGACACTGAAACGTTGAAGGCCGCGAGTGATACCGGCCGCGGGACGGAAAGCGAGCTTGAGCGCGGCTTCGAGACCGGCCCGCTGAGCAGAGAGTAGCGAGCGCACGCATGGCGAAGATTCTCATCGCAGAAGACGAGCGGGATATCCGCGACCTGATCGATTTCACGCTCACCTACGCAGGACACGAAGTGATCAAGGTCAAGAATGGGGCCGAGGCGGTCGAGATCGCGCCGCAGGTCAAGCCGGACCTGATCGTGCTCGACGTGCGGATGCCGCGCATGACCGGCTATGAAGCGTGCCGCATCCTCAAGTCGCACGAGGAGGTCAAGCACACCCCGATCGTGTTCCTCTCGGCCAAGGGCCAGCAGAATGAGATGGAAGTCGGGATCGACGCCGGGGCGTTCGATTACATCCTCAAGCCGTTCGCGCCGGATACGCTCACGCGCCGGATCGCCGAGATTCTCGCCAAGTTTGGCATCGACGGGGCCTGAGATGGCCGCTCGCCGCCCGCCTGGTAACGTGTGGCGGCAGGATTCCGCATGAGCGCGTTGACGGTTGACCATGACCTGGTGCATTACGAGGTTCTCGGGCGGGGCCGCCCGGTGATCCTGCTGCACGGCTGGCTCGGCTCGTGGCGCTATTGGATTCCCGCCATGCAGCAGATCAGCGTCAAGTATCGCACCTACGCGCTCGATCTGTGGGGCTTCGGCGAGAGCGCCAAAGAGCCGCGCCTGTATGGGTTCGAGGCCCAGGTGCGCCTGCTGGCCGAGTTTATGGAGCGCCTGGGGATCGGCAAGGCCGCGCTGGTCGGGCACGGGCTGGGCGCGGCGGTTGCCACGCGCTACGCGCTGCGCGCGCCGGATCGCGTCCCGCGCCTGATGGCGGTTAGCCCGCCGCTGTTCTGGTTGCCGCCACCAGAGCCGCCCGCTCCCCCGCCGGATGGCGTCACGCCGGGTGAAGGCGTGCCTCCGGTGGACAGCGAGGCTGAGACAATCGGCCTGCGCACCGAGGCGATGAACGCGCGCCTGCGGGCCGCCTTCGAGCGCGAGGCGCAGCGCCATTCCGGGGCCGCCGCGCCACAGACGGACACCCCGCCGGAGCCGTCCAGTCCGCGCCCGAACCCGCTGCGCGACCGTTTCGACCCGCTCGACCCTGTGGCGCTGTTGCAACGCCACGTTGATCCCGGCGCGAACCTGAACAAGCTGCTGGTTGAAGTGCGCAAGGCCGACCCGGCGGCCTTCGTTGAGACGGTCGAATCGCTGGCCGGGGTGGACACCTTGCGTGAGCTTCAGCGGCTGACGCTGCCTGCGCTGATGGTCTTCGGCGGCGGCGACACCCTGCTGCCTGCGCCGGACGAGGCGATGTTGCGCGCGCTGCGCGACGGGGGCCGCCCCTTCCACGCAATCGAGATGCGCGGCCTGCGTCACTTCCCGATGCTGGACGATATCGCCGCCTTCAACCGCTTGCTGATGGACTTCCTCGAAGCGGTGGATATGCGCCAGGTGAGCATCAAGGAACGCTGGGAGCGCCGCGTCCGCTGACGGCTTGGCAGAACCGGCTCGCCCTGCTATAGTTTGAATCGAGACGACTCAGTTCGCCCGGGGGAGCTTGGGTTAGCCAGGCTGAGAGGCGCATCCGCGAGACGATGCCGACCCCAGGACCTGATCCGGGTAATTCCGGCGTGGGGAGGCGCGGCTTGGCACACGACCAGGAACCACTCGCTACGCCGCGAGTGGTTTTTTGTTGGGCGCGATCCCGCCGGATCGCGCGGGAGGCAGGATGCGGGCGCTGGTGTTTGCCAATGGCGATCTGAATGACGGCCCGGCGGTCCAGGCCGCGCTAGTCGCCGCCGAAGACGCGCTGATCGTCGCCGCCGATGGCGGGGCGCGGCTGGCGCTGGCCTGCGGGCTGGCTCCCGCGCTGGTGATCGGCGATCTGGACTCGCTGTCTGAGGGCGCGATCGCGACGCTGCGCGATCGCGGCGCCGAAATCACGCGCGTGCGCGCCGA
Source organism: Aggregatilineaceae bacterium (assembly GCA_035325905.1). Taxonomy (GTDB): domain Bacteria; phylum Chloroflexota; class Anaerolineae; order Aggregatilineales; family Aggregatilineaceae; genus DYGX01. The sequence continues at coordinate 5,876 of DAOKYY010000041.1, forward strand.
GAAGGATGAGACTGACCTGGAGCTGGCGCTGCTCGAAGCGGCGCGGCGCGGCGCTAACCCGATCCTTCTGATCGGCGCGGCAGGCGGGCGGCTCGATCACATGCTCGCCAATATCTACCTGCTCGCCATGCCGGAGCTGCGCGGGCGCGATGTGCGAGCAGTTTCCGGGCGGCAGACGCTGTGGCTGATCGGCCCCGGCGAGCACGCGCTTGAGGGCGCGCCCGGCGACACCGTCTCGCTGCTGCCACTGACGCCCGAAGCCGCCAGGATCGTGACCGAGGGGCTGGTGTACCCGCTGCGCGGCGAAACGCTGCGGATCGGCGCGGCGCGCGGAGTCAGCAACGTGATGCAGGCGGCCCAGGCGCGCGTGACGCTCGGCGAAGGGCTGTTGTTGGTTGTGCACACGCAGGGGCGGGCGTAGCGATGGCGAATGAGCCGGTTGTGCCGCCCGGCCAGGGCTGGCAGACGCTGTTTCAGGACCTGACGCGCGCGGTCGTGCTGGTTGTGGCCGGCGGGCTGGTGCTGCTGATGGCGGCGTCCGGCACGGCTCAGCTTGCCCGCGAAGCCGCCGAAGCCAAGAACCTGAGCTTTGAGGATATTTTCCCGACGCCGCGCGCCCTGGCGGACGCGTGGCAACTCCACCGCGACCTGCTGCTTGACCAGCATATCCCCCAGACGCTGTGGGAAACGCTGACCGGTCTCTCGATCGCGCTGGTGCTGGGGCTGATGATCGCGGCGCTGATGGACTTCTCGCGCGTGCTGCGCTGGATTCTGTATCCGATCCTGGTTATCTCGCAGACGATCCCGATCTTCGCCATCGCGATCCTGCTGATTCTGATCTTTGGGTTCGGCAGCGGGCCGAAGATCATGGTCGTCGTGCTGTTCTGCTTTTTTCCAATCGCGCTCAACACTTTCGCCGGGCTGCAAGCGGCGGACCCGGAGCTGCTCTCGCTGCTGCGCGCGATGGGCGCCAGCTCGATTCAGACCTGGACCAAGGCGCGGCTGCCCGCCGCCATGCCGTCGTTTTTCAGCGGGCTGCGGATCGCCGCGACCTACAGCGTCGTGGGCGCGATTTTCGGCGAGTACATTACCGCGCAGCAGGGATTGGGCGTTTATCTTAAGCGATCATACGCCAGCTTCCAGCTTGACCAGGCGTATCTGGCGATTCTGCTGACGGCGCTGCTGAGCCTGCTACTGGTGTTGCTGGTCAACCTGGTCGAGCGGCTGACGCTGCGCTGGTACTACAGCGCGCGCCGCAAGGGCTGGCGCGGGCCGGGGATTTACTGAAAGCGGCGGTTAGCAGTTAGCCTTTGGCTAGGAGCTAATCGCTCATTGCTCTTGTCACCTGGGCCAGTCGTTATCGGTGGATGATTACTGGATGGAGGAGCGAGAAATGCGCAGGAATGTATTCTGGATGCTCGCGCTGCTGCTGGCGCTGACTCTTGTTGTGCCGGTGAGCGCGCAAGACGAGGAAAAGGACCTGTCCGAATATCTCGGCGGCGCGACCGAGTTCGCCCGCGTGGACGAGCGGACCGCCGTCACGCTGCTGCTCGACTGGGTGCCGAACACCAATCACCTGGGCTTCTACGCGGCTCAGGCGCTTGGCTACTATGATGAAGCCAACCTCGACGTGACCTTTCAGGAGCCGACCGATCTCCAGGTCGAGACGGTCGTGGTTAGCGGCGCGGCGGAGTTCGGCGTAAGCTATCAGGAGCTGGCGACCTACGCGCTGGCCGACGACACCCCGATCGTCTCGCTGGCGGCGATCATCCAGCACAACACGTCCGGCTTTGTGACGCTCCACGAGCAGGACCCGATCGAGCGCCCGGCAGATATGGCGGGGATGGTGTATGGCGGCTTCGGCCAGCCGCAACTTGAGCTGGCCGTCCTTGACCGCTTGCTAGAATGCGATGGCGCCGAGCCGGGGACAATCGAGTACGTGGATGTGGGCTACGCCGACCCGATTCCACTGATGCAGCGCGATCGCTTCGACCTGACGTGGATGTACTATGGCTGGACCGGCATCGACGCCGAGCTACGCGGGGTGGACCTTGACGCGGTGATGCTGATGGATTGGTTCGACTGCGTGCCGGACTACTACACGCCGATTTTGATCACCAGCCGCGCGCTGGTCGAGGAGCAGCCGGAGCTGGTGCGCGCGTTTGTCGAGGCGACGGCGCGCGGCTTCGCCTACGCGATCGCCTATCCGGCGGAGGCCGCCGAGCACCTGATCGCGGCGGTGCCGGAGCTTGACCCCGACCTGGTGCGCGCCAGCGCGGAATGGCTCGCGCCGCAGTACCAGGCCGATGCGCCGCGCTGGGGCCAGCAGACGGTCGAGGTCTGGCGCGGCTTCAGCGATTTCCTGGTCGAGCATGAGATTCTGGCCGAGGGAATCGACGCCGAAAACGCGTTTACCAACGAGTTCCTGCCGGGGACCGTCGAGGAAGCAGCCGATTAGCATCATGAGCGAGCAGCCCTGCATCGAGGTGCGGTCGGTCAGCAAAACGTTTCGCGACGATGGGCGCGCGGTCCAGGCGCTGGCGGATGTCAGCTTTGCCGTGCGCCCCGGCGAGTTCGTGACGATCATCGGGCCGAGCGGCAGCGGCAAGAGCACGTTGTTCAACCTGATCACCGGCCTGACCGCGCCGGATACGGGCGAGGTGCTGATCGCCGGGCAGCCGGTCGCCGGGCGGACGGGGCTGGTCGGCCTGATGCCGCAGCGCGACCTGCTGCTGCCGTGGCGCACCGTGTTGAACAATGTCATCCTCGGCCCGGAGCTGGACGGCGTGTCCAAGCGCGCCGCGCGCCGCCGCGCCCGCGAACTGATGCCGCTCTTTGGGCTGGCCGGCTTCGAGCACGCCTATCCCGACACGCTGTCGGGCGGGATGCGCCAGCGGGCCGCGTTGCTGCGTACCTTTCTGACCGATCGTGACGTGCTGCTGCTCGACGAGCCGTTTGGCGCGCTCGACGCGCTCACCCGCCGCGAGCTTCAGCGCTGGCTGCTGGAGATGTGGCGCCGCTTCGACAAGACGATTCTGTTTATCACGCACGACGTAGAAGAAGCCGTCTACCTGGCCGACCGGGTGCTGGTTTTCAGCGCGCGGCCCGGCCGTATCACCAAAATCCTGACCGTCGATCTGCCGCGCCCGCGCAGCGCGATTTCGCTGCTGTCCGAAGACTTGCGGCAGCTGGAAGTGGAGCTGATCGAGGCGCTGGAAGACGGCAACCGCCAGCCTGAACCTGCACCCTGAAGGAGCTTGCCCGATGTTTGCTGAAGATGCCCTGTGGTCCGCGATTGACGCCTTCTGGCGGCGCTATCTGGCGACGCTGCCCCCCGACGCGCCGCGCCCAGCCGGTTACACGGCGTGGGCGTTTGGCGACGGCCCGGAGATGGCCGACGAGCTGGGCGCGCTGGTCGTCGGGGGCACGAAGACCGCGACCTGCGGCCTGTTGTGGGAATACGAGGCGGAAGGCGACGCCCTGCCGAAGGTCGGCGATCTGAGCGTGATCGCTGCCGGCGACGGCAGGCCGCTGTGCGTCATCGAGGCGACCGAGGTCACGGTGCAGCCGTTCAACACGGTCGATGCGCGCTTCGCCTATGACGAGGGCGAAGGCGATCGCTCGTATGACCACTGGCGCGAAGGGCACTGGCGCTTCTTTACGCGCGCCTGCGAGCAGCTTGGGCGCGAGGCCAGCGAGACGATGCCGGTGGTGTGCGAGCGCTTCCGCGTGGTGTTTCGCGGCTGAGCGGTGAAAACCGGGGAGGATCAGCAAAAGTGATAGCGGAAGCTCCGAGAAGCAGGGGCGGATAGCGGGCGGGAGTTTTGGCTGTTCTTCGCTGCTTTTCGCTGTATTCAGCTTTGAAAAACTGATGCGCTTCTAACGCGGGCGATAATCTGATTCTAACCTTGATCGCGTATGATATGTGCGTCGCCGGGCCGGGGCTATACCGGCCGTCGAAGGCTCACCGCAGAGTAGATCGAGGGAAGAACGATGGCAGCGCCATTCGCCGCTGATGCGACCGAGATGTCGCCGGAAGTGCTTGAACTGCTGGACCAGCGCATCGCTGAGCTGGTCGATACGGTGCGCGGTAATAACCGCCGGATCGAGGCGCTAAACGCCCGCACCGAGGAAGCCAAAGAAGAACTGCGCGCGCTGCTGGAGCAGCGTGGCTCGAACTGGTCGGACGAGGAAGGCTACGCGCGGCTGGTGAACGACGCCGTGCGGCGCTGGTACGACACGCAGGCGCTCGATCGCCTGGTGATGAGCGACCCGCTTCGTCACGGCTGGCTGGTGGATTATCGCCGCGAAACCCCGGTTCGGGGAGGCGTGAAAGTCCGCTAAGCGCACAATACAGACAGTTCCCTACCGGCGGGCGGCCGGGCGTGACGGATATTCTGGCGCCCGGCGCGCCCGCTGGTACTTTTTCTGCATTGCGCGATCTGCTTGTCCGCCGCTATAGTACGAAGATGAGCCGCGCGTCCCGCAGCGCGAGGGTGGGCCAACCGTGATCGACGATTTGCAAAGACTTCCTCCCCAGGCGCTAACCGTCATTCGATTTCTGGCCGGGCGCGAGCGCGCGGCGGCGAGCGACATCGCCGGTGCCACGGGCCTGAGCGAGCGCGCTTTTGGCAAGGCGATTCGCGCGCTTGTCACGCGGCGCTTCGCGGAGATGCCGCAGCCGGGCATGTACCGGCTGTCCGAGCGCGGGCGGCAGGCGCTTGAGACGATCGACGAGGGCGCGCCGGGCGACCCAGACCCGGTTACGGACACGCTGGCCGCTGCGGGCGTGGTTCCTGCTGCGCTTGCCGGGCGCGACGAGCGGCGGCTGTCGGTGCTGGTCGCGCGCGAGTGGGTGCGCCACCTGCCCGCCAAGCTCATGGTCGGGTTCGACGCCGCGCCTGAGCCGGGGGCATCTGGCCCCGCGCAGCCGCTGGTCCTGCGCGTGCAGGCGTCCGGCTGCCTGATCGACCCGCCCGAGCACGCGCTGCACGTTCCCGCGCGCAAGCCGGCCGGCCCGGTCCAGTTCCGCCTGACGCCGCACGAGGGGCGGTCGATCCACGTGCGGGTCGAGGTCTACCGGGACGGGGCGCTGGTGGGCGGGCTGTTTTTCGAGGTTCCGGTCACTGATCTGCCCACGCCGCTCAGCGCGCAATTCCACGCGCTGGGCGCGAGGGTCCCGCTCGCGCCACGCGCCTGAGCGACGACTGCTTCTCCGCTTGCCACTCCCTTTTTTGGCTCAGCATTTGCTGCGGTTTCAGCGCGAACGGTCTATAATTCACCCATCAATGGTTCACCGAACTATGTCTGTTGTTATGTCGCCGCGCCAGCCGAAAGCGTGCATTTAATCATGCCAAAGCCTCTTGCCGCGCTTAGGGCCGCACTGCGTCGCCTGGTTTGCGCTCGATCTCAGCGCGAGCGCGAGCTGGAAGCCGAGCTACGCAAGTTCTCGCGGGCGGTTGAGCAAAGCCCCAGTACGGTCATGATCACCGATCTCGCGGGGAACATCGAGTACGTCAACCCGAAGTTCACCGAGCTAACCGGCTACACGCTTGACGAAGTGCGCGGGCGCAATCCACGCTTTCTGAAATCGGGCCACACGCCCGACGAAGAATACGCCCGTATGTGGCGCACGATCAGCAGCGGCGGCGAGTGGCGCGGGGTGCTGCACAACGTCAAGAAGAACGGCGAGCGGTATTGGGAATCCGCCTTGATGGCGCCGATCAAGAATGCGGACGGCCAGATCACGCACTATATCGCGCTCAAGGAAGATATTACCGCGCGTAAGGCTGCCGAAGACGCGCTGCGCGCTCACGCCGAGGAAATGGAGCGGCGCGTTGCGGAGCGCACAGCCGATCTTGAGCACGAGCGCGCGCTGCTGCGGGCCATTCTGGACGCGATGACCGAAGGCGTCCTCTACGTCGAGGGCAGGACGATCACCTACAGCAACCGCGCGCTGGGGCAGATGCTCGGTCTGCCGCCGGACAGCCTGCTGGGCCGCGATCTGCCCGCGCTGTACGGGCGCGTGGTGCGCTCTGGCCCCACCTACGAGCACCTGCGCACCGTGATAGACAGCGTGCTGGACCGCGACCCGCTGTGGAGCGGTGAGCTAAGCCTGGAGCGGCCCGACGGGACGCGCGTCGATGTGGCGGTGATTACCGCCCAGGTCAGCGGCCCGACCGGCGAGCGACTGGGGCGGGTGAGTGTGCTGCGCGATATCAGCCACGAGAAGGACCTGAACGAGCAACGCGAGCGTTTTCTGCGGCACGCCGCGCATGAGCTGCGCACGCCGCTCTCGAACTTCAAAACGCGGCTTTACCTGCTGCGCCGCCAGCCAGAGCGCCTGTTCAGCCATCTGGCCGTGATGGAGCGCGTGTCCGACGAGATGAACGAGCTGGTCGAAGACCTGCTCGACGTGTTCCGCTTGCAGCGCGATACGAACGAGCTGGGCCGCGAGGATGTCGAGCTATGCGTGCTGCTTGACGACGTAGTCGCCGCGTGCCAGGCGGCGGCGGAACACCAGAAGGCCGGGCTTCGTCTTTCGATGGCCGGCGGGCCAGTGTTTGTCTGGGCGGACCCGGAGCGCCTTCGGCAGGCGCTCGTCCGGCTGGTGGCGAGCGCGCTCGACGCGACGGACGAAGGCGGCGTGGTCGAGGTGTCGCTGGCGGTCGAGCCGGGCGAGGCGGGCAACTGGGCAGTGATTAGCGTGTCCGACAACGGGCCGGGCCTGCCGCCCGATCAACTGCCCCACGTTTTCGACCCCTTTTACCGGGTCGCGCAAGGCGCGCACAGCGCCGGCGTCGGCCTGGGATTGACTCTGGCGCGGCAGATCGTGGAGCTTCATCAGGGGACGCTGACGGCCCGCAACGCCGCCGGGCGCGGAACGGTGTTCGAGGTGCGGCTGCTGGAGTGCGCAAGCTGTTACGACAGCGCCGCCGAGGAATTATCCAGCGAGAGGTGAGATAACGCGCTCGATGCGGATCACGGTCATCAAAAACGATCATGAGGGCGCCGAGGTGTGGCGCTATCAGGGGACGCTGCTGGAGCGCGGCTCCGGCTGGGTCAAGCTGGAAGCGCATTTTGACCGCCCCGACCGCGTGACGCCCTATCACACCTTCCGCCAGGGCGATCGTTTCGTCGAGTGGTTTTACGCGGATCGCTGGTACAGCGTCTTTGAGATGCATGACGTGGACGATGACCGGCTGGTGGGCTGGTACTGCAACATCAGCCGCCCGGCCATGATCCGCGATGGCATAGTGACGGCGGATGACCTGGCGCTCGACCTGTTTGTCGCACCAGACGGCGCGCTCACCGTGCTGGACGAGGATGAGTTCGACGCGCTGCCGATCGACGAGGGCACGCGCCGCGCCGCCCGCGCCGCCCTGGATGAGCTGCGCGGCATGGTGGCAGGGCGTCGCGCCCCGTTCGACGCGCTTCCCGGCTGACAGGCCGCGCAAGCTACCCCGGCAGGTTGAAGCCGTCCCATGTCCCGGTGAGCAGGTAGCGCAGCGCGTCGATTCCGCCGATCAGCGCCAGCGCGAACCCCACCCCCGCGACGGCGGGTAGCGCCAGATCGCGCCAGCGTTGCGCCGCGCTCTCGCGCCGGGTCACGCTCAGGAACAGCACCGATCCGATCAGCGCGAACATCAACAGCACGCCCAGCGCGCTGACCATCCCGGCGATCCACAGGATGGCTGTTTGCTGCGCCAGCACCAGCGCCCCGACAACCGCCAGCGCGCCGAGCAGCAGAGCCAGCTCGCGCCAGCTATTCAGCGGCGCGCCCGCGCCGGGCGCGCGCCAGACCGTCGCGTTGAAGACTGGCAGCGCGAGCGTGATCATCGCCGCGCCCGCCAGCAGCCCGGTGATCAGGCGCAGGGTGTTCTGCGGCGTGTAGATCGGCGTGTAGAAGTCGAACAGCGAGAGATAGCTGTTCAGCCCGTCGAGCGCGACCGTTCCCCCCAGCGCCAGCAGCGGCAGCAGCAGGCGCAGCGCCGGGAGGCGCGCCGCTCGCAGACGACCGCGCGCCGCGAAGACGCCCAGCCCCACCGCCACGCCGAGGTAAATTCCTGTGCAGCGCGCGCAGAGCGGCAGCGGCTCGTCGTGGATGTGGAACGAGCGCGCCGCGATACGATGGCACACCGCGTACCCGATCGCCCCTGCCTTGCCGAGCGCGCCGGGCGGCGTCATGCTGAGCCACACCAGCGCGATCAGAGCGGTGGTCGCGATCAGCGCGGCGGTCAGCAGGCGCGGATAGGCGGCGGACGGGGCGCGCGAAGGCGGCGGGCTGGAGTCGTGCATCGGCAGGGCGCTTTCTGAATGGCGTGCGGACCGCGACGGCTGGCGCGCCGGGTCGTGCTATAATGCCAGATCGAGCTTGTGGCTCACCTGAAGCGTAACACCCATACCGGGCGGCGGCAAGCCCGGCGGAGGCATCAATGCAGTTCTTGATCACGGGGGGGGCCGGGTTCCTGGGGCATGCGCTGGCCCGGCGGCTGCTGGAATACGGCCACGGCGTGCGCGTGGTGGACGACCTGAGCGCGGGCGACCCGGGCCGCCTGCCCGAAGACGCGGTGTTTGCGCGCGGGGATGTCAACGACGTGCCGCGCCTGTGGACCCTGCTGCAAGGCGTCGATTGTGTTTACCATCTGGCGGCGCGCGTCAGCGTGCCGGAGAGCGTCCGCTACCCGCGCGAGTACAACACCGTCAACGTCGGCGGGACGGTCAGCGTGCTCGAAGCCATGCGCGATGTAGGCGTCAAGCGGCTGGTGTTCGCCTCGTCGGGCGCGATCTACGGCAACCAGGCGCACCAGCCGCTATACGAGGCGCTCCCGCCCGACCCGCTGTCGCCTTACGCGGTCAGCAAGCTCGCCGCCGAGCACTACATTCACACGGTGGGGCGGCTGTGGCAGGTCGAGACGGTTAGCCTGCGTGTGTTCAACGCCTACGGACCGTTCCAGCAGCTTCCGAACGCGCACCCGCCAGTGATCCCGCAGTTTATCTGGCAGGCGTTGGGCGGCGGATCGCTGGTGCTGCACAACAACGGCGCGCAGACGCGGGACTTCGTCTACCTCGACGACGTGGTGGACGCGCTCGTCGCGGCGGCGACCGCGCCCGATGTGGACCGGCGAATCATCAACGTCGGCAGCGGCGTCGAGACCAGCATCCGCGAGCTGGCGCTGGCGGTCGGCGAAGTCATCGGGCGCGACGTGCACCTGCTGAACGTGGGCGCCGAAAGCGGCGGCGTCAGCCGCATGTGCGCCGACCTGACGCTGGCCCGGTCGCTGCTCGGCTATACGCCGAAGGTCTTTCTGCGCGAGGGCTTGCAGCGCATGGTCGCCCAGGATGTGCGCTTCGCGCGGCTGGTGGAGCAGGCGGAGTGAGCGTCCACCGATCGTCGCGGTTGCGCGTGCGCCGCTGGCTGGGCGGCTTGCTGGCCGCCGCGCTGCTCACGCTGGCAGCGGGGCGCGCGCGGGCGCAGGACCCGCCCGATTTTCTCGCGTTGATCGGCGCCGAGGGCGTGATGGCGCATGTCCACGCGCTCGCGGTCGAGATCGGCCCGCGCCCGATGGGCAGCGAGGCCGAAGCGCGGGCGGCGGAGTACGTCGCGGCGGCGCTCGGAAGCTGGGGCTATGCGGTGGAGATGCAGGAGTTTGAGACGCTGGCGCCCTCTGGCCGGGGCGTCGTCACCTCGCGCAACGTGATCGCGACGCGGCGCGGCAGCGACCCAACTGCTCCGCCGGTCGTGCTGGGCGCGCACCTCGATTCGGTGCCGTCCGGCCCCGGCGCGGGCGATAACGCTTCCGGGGTGGCGGCGCTGCTGGGCGCGGCGGAGACGCTCCGCGACTTCGAGCCGGCGCATACGCTCGTCTTCGTCGCGTTCGGCGCGGAAGAAAGCGGCTCGCCGAGCGGCGCGCAGGTGTTTTTGGACTCGCTTGGCGGCGGTGCGACGGACGTTCTCGCGATGATCAATATCGACTCGGTCGGCGTTGGCGCGGCGCTGTACGTCTACGCCGGGGCGGAAGTCGCGTGGCCGGATGGCCGGAACGCCGCGCCGGAGATCGCGGGCGGGCCGGTGTGGGTGCGGGACCTCGCGCTCGATCTCGCCGCCGAAATGAATATCCCTCTGCGCACCACACCCGGCGAGACGTGGGACGGTTTTATTGGCGACTGGAGCGATCACTACCCGTTTGTGAAGGCGGGCGTGCCGGTCGCCTATTTCGAGGCGTGGTTGTGGGAGGATGCCGGCGATCCCTGGTGGGGCCAGGAAACACGTGACGGCGATGTGATGCACACGCAGCGCGACGTGTATCGCGCGGTCAAACCGGCGCAGGTCGAGCAGGCCGCCGAGTTGGTCGCGGCGACGGCGGCAGCGATCGCCAGCGGCGCGCCGGGGCCGTAGCGATCCCGCGTGACGGGGCCGCGTTTCGCTCAATTGTGCGGGGTGGCGTTCTACATTATAGTTTGGCTGGTGCTTCCTGGCATGACCATCGTCCTCGCGGACTGCGCTTCTGGCAGTCGCTTATTTTTCGTAGCACAAGGAGCAGACATGAAGCGTTGGGTCACACTGATCGCGGTTCTTCTGGCGCTGGCGCTGGCCGGTCCCGCGCTGGCGCAAGGCGCAGAAACGCCGATTGCCTACGGCGACACGGTCGAGGGTGAGATCACGGGCGCGCAGTACGAGGTCGCCTACCGCTTCACAGGCGCGGCGGGCGATGTGGTGCATGTCCACCTGGTTTCGGACGAATCTGGCGAGCTTTACGAGCCGAGCCTGATTCTGCTCGACGCTGAGAACTCTCTGCTGACCTCGGTTGAGGGCTGGTACGAGGCCACGCTGCTGACCGCTCTGCCCGCCGATGGCGATTACATCCTGCTCGCCAGCCGCACCGGCGGGCGCACCGGCGAAAGCGCGGGCAAGTACACGCTCACGCTAAGCGAAGTCGTCAATCTGGCCGAAGCCGGGCCGGTCGAAGGCGAGATGACGAACGAGGAAACCCGGCTGTATGCGGTCCCAGCGGATGCGCCGTTCACGCTGGAGTTCGAGCGCCTGTCGGGCGATTTCTCGCCGGAGCTGACGATCAACGTGCTGGCAGATTATGGGGAGCTGGAGCTGGTGAGCACGCTGTTTGGCCCCAACTTCCGCAAGAGCACCCTCCTGATCGAGCCGGATCCGGCTCAGCCGGTCGATTTCTACTACGTCCAGCTCGCGCTGTCGTCGTGGGACTGGAATTACGAGCTGGCAAGCTCGCAGTACCGGCTGACGTACACGCCCTAGCCGCGAAGCGCGTTTTTTCGGGGCGGGCCACGCACGGCTCGCCCTTTTTGTTTGCCTGTTTTGTTTCCTTCCTGGGCGGACTATACTTAGCGCCTGCGAGGACCGTCACCCGAAGGAACCGGTATGACTCACAGGCCGTCCGCCGGAGCGCGGGCGCTGAACATGCGCCAGCTGGCGCGCGCCGCCGGGATCGTGATGCTGGCGTATGTCGCCAGCGGCGTGCTGGGCATCGTCCGGCAGGCGGCGATTGGCGCGGCGTTCGGCGCGGGGGCGGAGTTGGACGCGTTCGTCGCCGCGCAGCGCGTGCCCGAAACGCTGTTTGTGCTGGTCGCGGGCGGGGCGCTTGGCTCGGCCTTCATCCCGGTGCTGGCGAGCTTCCTGGCGCAGAGCGATGAAGACAGCGCGCGCCGCCTGACCGATGCGGTGATTACCTGGCTGGCGATCATCGCCGGGGCGCTGGCGCTGGGGGCGGCGATCTTCGCCGGGCCGATTGTGCGCCTGACCCTGCTGCGCGGCGCCGACCCCGCGACGCAGGCGCTCGCCATCGAGTTGATGCGAATTATGCTGCTGACGGTGATCATCTTCGCCATCAGCGGGCTGTTCATGGGGCTGCTCAACGCGCACCAGCACTTCCTCGGACCGGCCCTCGCGCCGAGCGCCTACAACCTGGGGCTGATCTTCGGCGCGCTCGTGCTGGCGCGCGGCGGGAACGTGCGCGGGCTGGCGTGGGGCGCGGTGATCGGCGCGGCGCTGCACCTGCTGGTGCAGGTCCCGGCGCTGGCGCGGATCGGGTTCCGCTATCGCCCGCTGCCGAGCTGGCGCGTGCCCGGCTTGGGCGAAGTCCTGCGCCTGATGGGGCCGCGCGTGCTGGGGCTGGGCATTGTGCAGGTCAATTTCTGGGTCAACACGGCGCTGGCGTCCGGGATGCAGGCGGGCAGCGTCGCCGCGCTGAACAATGCCTTTATCTTGATGTTCACCGTGATCGGCGTGCTGGGACAGAGCGTCGGCACCGCCGTCTTCCCGACGCTCTCGACGCTGAGCGCGCAGCGCGACACCGCCGAGCTACGGCGCACGCTGTCCGGCGCGCTGAGCAGCGTGCTCTTTCTCTCGATCCCGGCCGGGATCGGGCTGGCGGTCGCCGCCGAGCCGATCGTGGCGCTGATCTACCAGCGCGGCGCGTGGACCGCCTCCGACACCGCCGGGACCGCCTGGGCGCTGGCCTTTTTCAGCCTGGGACTAGCGGGGCACACCGTGCTCGAAATCCTGGTGCGCGCCTTCTACGCGCTGCACGACACCTGGACGCCGGTCAAGATCGGCACGCTGACGATGCTGCTCAATATCGCGCTCGCCCTGGGCCTGATCCGCATCTTCGGCTATCCCGGCCAGACGGAGTTCGCGCGCGGGCCGTTCGGCGGGCTGGCGCTGGCGATGTCAATTGCGACCGCGCTCGAAAGCACGGCGCTGTGGATCATCCTGCGGCGGCGGATCGGCGGGCTGGACGAGCGGCGCGTGCTCGGCGGGGCGGCGCGGACGCTGCTGGCGGCGGGCGCGATGGCGCTGGTCGCCGGCGCCTTCCTGCGAGCAGCATCCGATCTCCCGGCGCTGCTGCGCGTGGCCGGAGCGGTCGGCCTGGGCGCGATCGCGTTCTGGGCGGCGGCGCTGCTGCTCGGCGTGGCCGAGGCCGAAGCGCTGCCCCGGCTGGTGCTGGCGCGGCTGCGGCGCGGTTGATCAGGTGGCCCGGCGCCGGGGGCTGTGCGATGATCGGTGCGGCGGCGCCTCAATGCCAAGTTATGGAATGATGCACCCGAAAGGAGCCGATCATGCAGCCTGAGATCGCGATCATGGTGGAGGGGCAGATGGGCCTGACCTGGCCGCGCTGGCAGCGGATGGCGCGCGCGGTCGAAGACCTGGGCTTTGTGGGGCTGTACCGCTCTGACCACTTCACCAACCCCCAGCCGCCGGATGACGACTCGCTCGAAGCATGGACCTCGCTCGTCTGGCTGGCCGGCCACACCGAGCGGATCGAGTTCGGGCCGCTGGTGTCGCCTGTCTCATTCCGCCACCCGGCGATGCTGGTTCGCATGGCAGCGGCGGTGCAGGACTTGAGCGGCGGGCGGCTGACGCTCGGTCTGGGCGCGGGCTGGATGGTCCGCGAGCATGAGAACTTCAGCTACGATCTGCTCGACGTGCCGGGGCGCATGAAGCGCCTTGAGGAAGCGTTAACAGTCATCACGCGGCTGCTGGCGGGGGAGCGCGTGACCTTCTCCGGCGAGTATTACCGGTTTGACGACGCGGTTCTGCTGCCGCTGCCGGAACAACGCATCCCGATCCTCATCGGCGGCAACGGCACAAAACGCACGCCGCAGTTGGTGGCGCGTTTCGCGGACGAGTGGAACGGCGTCTTCCTGACGCCGGAGCAGTTCGCTGCGCGCAACAGCTGGCTTGACAATCTGTTGCGCGAGCGCGGGCGCGCGCCGGAAAGTGTGCGCCGCTCGCTCATGACCGACCTTGTCTTCGGGTATGACGACGCAGACGTGCGCCGCCAGTTGAACGGTCGAAGCCCCGACGAGGCGCGCGCCCACGGGTGGATCGTTGGCACGGCCAGCGAGATCAAGGACCAGCTCGCGGCGCTCGGCGAGGCTGGCGTCCAGCGCGTGATGCTTCAATACGTCGAATACGACGACCTGAGCCGCCTCGAAGCGTTCGCGGCGGCAGTCTTATAGGGCGAGTGGTAGCGCGAGGAGCGCGAAAGCGATGGCGGGACCGGCGGGCGACTATGGGCTGCGGGAGCATATCGGCATCGCGGTGGATGGCGGAGGCGTGCGCGGCGCAATCGTCGCGCACGGGATCATCGAGCTGGAGAACATCCTCGGCGCGCGCCCGCTGATCGACGATCCGCGCGTCAAGGTGCTGGCCGGAACCAGCACCGGGTCGCTGATCGCGGCGGGGCTGGCGCTCGGCCTGACCGGTGAGGAAATCCTCGCGCTCTACACGCAGCTTGGCAAGCGGGCTTTCTCACAGGCTGGGACGCTGCGGCCCTTCGGCGCGCGGATCCCGCTGCTCAGCCGGGCGCGGCTGCCGATCGGCACGGTGCGGGCGCTGGAAAAGCTGCCGCTGTCGATCGGCGAGGTGCTGCTGTATCTGCTGATGCCGGCGCGCTACTCGTTCGACCCCCTGCGCGCAATCATCCGCGAGACGCTGGCGAAGCACGCGGTACTCGGCGCGGACCCGACGCTGGCGGAAGTCGGCGCGTACCTCCAGGCCAAGCCGAACCGCCCGACGCTGATCATCACCGCGGTTGAGGTCGGCGCGCGGCAAACGCGCTTCTTGAAAACCACCCCCAGCGAGACCTACGGGCAGATGAAGCTGGCCGACGCGCTGCTGGCGTCGTCGTGCATCCCGACCTATTTCGACCCGATCCCGATTCCGCCGCCGCCCGGTGCCCGCCCGACGCGCTGGCTGGTCGACGGCGGCGTCGGGAATTTCGGCAACCCGGCGCTGGTGGTCGCGTGGGAGATGTGCGAGCCGCTGAGCCAGGCGCGCGGCTACGACCCGGCGCAGGTGACGCTCTATTCCTTCGGGACCGGTTACGTGCCGACCGAGATTTACGACCGCGCCTATGGCATGGCGCCGAAGTGGTGGGCGCTCGACTGGGCGATCCGCGCCACCGACCTGTTTGTGGACGATACGATCCGCGAGCAGACGCGCAACCTCGTCGCGCAGTATCGCGGGATTGACTTGCGCCGCTTCCAGGTGCTGCTTGATCGTGTGGTCGATCCGGATCGCTTTGATTTGCTCGACGGCTATCTGATGCAGAAAGGGGAGCAGCTGCGGAGGCTGGTACGCCAGAACCGCCACGCGCTGCGCCCGCCGGATGAAGTTGATCAGCGCCACGACCCGGAGCAGATCGTCAGCGCGCCGCTGGAAGGGCTGCTGCGCTGAGCGAAAAGCAGCGAAGAACAGCGGTTAGCAATTAGCGGTTAGCAAAGAGCTTACCTTATCTCTCAGCTACCGAATGGGCTGAGCGAGTCGTCTTCGTTCAGCTGCTGCACGCGCAGCTCCGCCGCGTCGAGCAGCGCGCCGCAGCGCCGCGCCAGCCGCTGCCCTTCCTCATACAGCGCGACGGACTCGTCGAGGGACAGGTCGCCCGCTTCCAGACGGGTCACGATGTCTTCCAGGCGCGCGTAGGCCTGCTCAAAGCTCAGTTCCTGCTCGTCGTTCACACTTTACCCTCTCCGGGCGTGTAGCTGCCGCCCGTTTGACCGGTCGCGCTATCCCGCCAGCAGCGGGTTGGCGCTTGAGAAAAAGTTCTGGCAGCCTACATCCCGCGCGCGGATGGCTTCGATCAGCGGTTCCAGCGTGTCCGTACTGTCAAGCGCGCGGGCCTTCTCGAAATCTGCTTCGGCGGCTTCGGTTTCGCCGCGCTTCAGGCGCGTCTCAGCGCGCAGCACGTAGGCGATGACATGATCCGGGGCGCGCGCGATGGCCTGCGAGTAGGCGCGATCGGCGGTGAGATTGCTGCCCAGAGAGCAGGATGCCAGCCCTTCGACCAGGAAAAGATCGGCGTTATTCGCGAAGTACACCAATCCGGTGCGCGCGGCGTCGACGGCGTCCTGATAGCGCCCCAGCACCAGGCTGCTGAACGACGCGACAATCGTCCCATACGAATTGCGCGTGTTCTCGCCGAAGGTCGCGGTCAGCAGACGGTTCATGAACGACGCGTCAGGATACTCGCGCAGGATCACATCGACCGCAGCGGCGGCGTCGGCTACGCGGCCTTCCCGCAGGGCCAGCAGCGCGGCGTAAACGTAAGGGAAGTTCGCGTCCGGGCTGAGCGCAATCGCCGCTTCAAAATCGGCGCGCGCGATGTCGAAGCGCAGCGTCTGGTAGGCGATTGAGCCACGGAAAAACAGCGCCAGCCAGTCGTCCGGGCGCTGCGCGATGATGCGATCGAACACGTCGAAAATCTCGTTGACGTTGGTGCTGATGTTCGCCAGGACCATCAGCGGCATCGTCCAGCCCTCCGGCCCGATGCGAGTGGCCGTCTCGACATCGCGGAGCGCCTCATCGGGGTTTTGCAGGCGCTGCTGGAGCGTCGCCCGCAGCACATAATACAGCGCATTACCGGGATCGAGCGCCAGCGCCTGATCCAGCGCCGCGACGGCTGCTTCCGGGTTCTCAAACTGGTCCAGCAGCGCCTGATGGGTCAGCGCCGAGGCGGAGGTGCTGGCGATCTGGGCCGGTCTGACCTGGATCAGATCGCTGATGGCGAGCGTGCGCATCGTCTCAAAGGCCTCACCCCCGGCATTTTGCAGGAGTGAGAGGGCGTTGAGCACATAGGGGGCCAGCGACTCGTGACGCTCGTCGGTCAGGCTGAGACGGACATTGATGGCGCGCTCCAGGGTCTCGCGCTCGAAGTTCAGATGCGGGAACGCGTTGAAGACGCCAATCTGCACCTCGGCTTCGATCGCGGTCGAGGTGTAGCTGCCCCAGATCACGATGGTCGCCCCGTTGGCTTCGGCGACCGCCAGCGCCTCTTCGCGGCTGCCGATCTCCTCAGGATAGTCGCGCACCTTGATGTGCGAGAACGGCGCGGACACCTCAAGGGTCTGGCGCAGCTCGTCCGCGATAAAGCGAGTCACCGCCGGGCGGCGCACCCCGGCGATCTGCTCGATGCCGCCGATTTCTTCGAAGGGCGCGATCAGCACCATATAGTCGCCAGGCGCGACCGGCTCGACGCGGGCGGCCGTTTGCACGGCGGCGATTTCGGTCGAAATCTGGGTGGGAGTTTCCTGCGCCAGGCGGGGTGTATCCGGCGTATCATCGCCGAGCAGGGTGACGATGCTGACGATGGCGACCGTCGCCAGCGACAGCACGATCACGGCGACCATGACCGTGATCCACTGCCACTTGTTGGACCGCTGCGCCAGGTACTCAGGCGGTGTCATCATGCCAGGAGGGTATCCGGGCGTCATGCCGGGCGTCAGGGGCGTCCCTGGCGGCGGGTACTGGTACGGCGGCGGCGGCGTGCCCGGCGCCGGATAGATCGACGACAGGCCGTGCGTCTGGACTTTCGGCGGCGGCTGGGCTTCCATCGCCGCCTGGCGCTGCTCTTCGGACGGCGTGATGAAGCGGCGCGAGAGCACGGCGGCGTCGCCGGGGCCAAGCAAGCCTTGCAGCGGGGTATCCAGCCCGCGCAGCAGCGCCTCCAGCTCCGCGCCGACGACGCGCACGCTGCTGATCCGCCGGTCGCGGTCCTTTTCCAGCATATGCGTGATCAGCGCCGACAGCGCGGGCGGGATGTCGTCGCGCAAGCGGTTGAGGTCGGGCGCGGGCTTGGTCAGAATGGCCGTCAATACGGCAGGCGTGCTGTTTTCGTGGAACGGCGGGCGCCCGGCCAGCATCTCGAACAGCATCACGCCGAACGACCAGATGTCCGCCCGCTCGTCAAGCTCCATGCCGTTGCAGGCTTCGGGGCTGAGATAGGCGTAGGTGCCGATCACGGAGCCAGTCTGCGTCAGGCGCGTGCGGTCGCCCATGTGCGCCACGCCGAAATCGGTCAGGCAGGGCGTGCCGTCGGCTTTCATCAGGACGTTATCAGGCTTGATGTCGCGGTGGATGATGCTCAGCCGGTGGGCGCGGGTCAGCGCGTCCGCCAGGTCGAGCGCGATATTCAGCACGCGCTTGACCGGCATCCGCTTCTCGCGGTCGATCAGCTCGCGCAGCGAGCCGCCGCCGATGTATTCCATCACCAGGTAGTGATAGTCGTTCTCCTGAACGGCGGCCAGCATCTTGACGATGTTGGGGTGGTTGAGCTGGCTGAGAGCCTGCCCTTCGCGCTGAAAACGGTCGAGAATGCTGGGGTTTTCCTGCACGATATGCGGGTGCAGGCGCTTGATGGCGACCGGATCGCCGGAGACGGTATCGGCGCCGATGAACACATCGCCCATCCCGCCCCGGCCGATCAATTCGCCTTGCTGGTATCGTCCGCCAATCAGGATCGGATCGCTCATCGTGTGGCTCGCTTAGGCCGCCTAGCCGCCCAGTTGGCGCTGCCGGACGGCGGCAATCAAACGTCCGTCGCGCAGCGTAACCGTAATGGAAGTCCCTTCAGCTGCGTCCTGCGCGCTGCTGACCCGTGCGCCGTCGCTGGCGCGCGTGACAATCGCGTAGCCGCGCGCCAGCAGCCCCAGCGGGCTGGCCGCGTGGAGCGCGCGCGTCAGCGCCTCGACGCGCTGGCGCCCGGCCAGCAGGCTGTGGCGGGCTGACGTCTCGACCCGCGCCGTCAGGTCATCGACGCGCTGGCGCGTGTTCTGCACCCGGTAGATCGGCGAGAGCCGCGCCAGCCAGCGCCGCCCGGTCTCGACATCCTGTCGCATCGAGTCGAGGCGACCGCTTAGCGCCCCGTCCAGCCGGGCCTGTAACCCGCTCACCTGCTGCGCCAGCAGCGCGCCATCCGGCGTCACCATCTCCGCCGCAGCGGAAGGGGTTGGCGCGCGCCGGTCGGCGGCGAAATCGACCAGCGTGAAGTCGATCTCGTGCCCGACGCCGGTGACGACCGGAATGCGCGACGCGGCCACCGCGCGGACGAGCGCCTCGTCGTTGAAGCACCACAGGTCTTCCATACTGCCGCCGCCGCGCACCAGCAGGATCAGGTCAATGTCGTCGCGCCGGTTCAGCCGCTCCAGCGCCGCAATCAACTGCGGCGGAGCCTCTTTGCCCTGCACCAGCGCCGGACAGAGCACGATCGAGAGCAGCGGAAAACGCCGCCGGATCACGTTCAAGATATCCTGAAACGCGGCGGTGGTTGGCGAGGTGACGATGCCCACTTGCCGGGGAAAGAGCGGCAGCGGGCGCTTGCGCGCCTCGTCGAACAGCCCTTCTTCGAACAGCCGCGCCTTGAGCAGCTCGAACTGGCGGTTCAGCTCGCCCAGCCCGGCGGGTTGCAGCGCGTCGCAGGTGAGCTGGTACTGCCCGCGCTGCTCGTAGACCGAGATCTGGCCGTGGGCCAGCACCGCGTCGCCGTGCGCTGGCTCGAAGCCGAGCCAGGCCGCCTGCGAGCGCCACATCACGCAGCGCAGCTCGGCGGACTCGTCCTTGAGCGTGAAGTACAGATGACCGGACGACGCGCGCGTGAAGTTGCTGATTTCCCCCTGGACCCACACGTCGCCCAGGCGCGGGTCCTGATCGATCAGGTCGCGAATGTAAATCGTGATCTGGCGCACGGTCAACGGTTCGTGCATGGCGGGTTGTCGGCTCCGGCGGCAAAGTCTTTATACGAATTGTAGCGTAAGGCGGGCCTCTCGGCTACGGATCAGGATGCATGTGTGCTACAATGGCCGAAATTCGTCACTGCCTGGCCGGGCTGCCGGTCCTCGCCGTCACAGCGCCCGGCCAGCGAGAGGCTGCGCCGCACCACCGATTCTGGGGGAACGAGAGCATGAATGAAACGGAACGCCGGCAACTGGCCGACCGGCTGAGCGGCATGTCGTTTAAGAATGCGCACCGGGAAATGCGCAGGATTGACCGTGACGCCGTCCTTAAGTATTTTCGCAATTCGATCTGGGACGAGTATCACACCCTCTGGCTGCTGCCGAACGAGGGGGTGGAGATCACGCTCGTCGAGAAGGCCGATGTGGACACGCTCGACAAGCGCGATTACTCCGGCCCGCCCTCGCGCCGCAAGCTGGGTGTCAAATACGAGTATGCCGAAGCGCGCGTTGAGCCTCTGGAGCGCCCGGTCGCCAAATTCTAGGGCGCCTGTCCGGGGCAGGCGCGGCAGGGGCGGCGCCGGTTGGCGAGCCGCCCCTGCGCCGCGTTCTACTCGGTTGCGTTGAGTTCATCCTCGCTCACGGTCAGCCCCAGGATGTGGTAGCCGCCGTCGATGTAGATCGTCTCGCCGGTGATCAGCCGGCCGCCGTCGCTCGCCAGGAAGGCGGCGACCTCCCCGACATCTTCCTGCGTCACGGGCTGGCGCATCGGGGCGATCTTCTCGCAGTAATTCAGCATCATCCGAAAGCCAGGCACGCCCGCCGCCGCCAGCGTCTTGATCGGGCCGGGGCTGAGGGTGTTGACGCGGACGCCTTCCGGGCCGAGGTCGGCGGCCAGGTAGCGGACGGTGTTCTCCAGCGCGGCCTTGGCGATCGCCATCGCGTTGTAGCGCGGGACGACTTTTTCCGCCGCGTAATAGCTGAGCGCCATGATGCTCCCGCCGTTAGGCATCATCTCGGCGGCGTGGCGCGCCAGCGGGATCAGGCTGTAGGCGGAGATTTCCAGCGCCTTCATGAATCCCGCGCGGGTCACATCGCGGAACCGGCCGTCGAGGTCCTCGCGCGGGGCAAACGCGACGGCATGGACCAGGATATCGAGCGTGCCGAAGCGGTCGCGCGCTTTGGCGAACACCGCCTCGATCTGCTCGTCCGAGGTCACGTCGCACTGCTCCACGAAGTCGATCCCAGCCTCCTCGGCCAGCGGGAAGACGCGCTTTTCCAGCACTTCGCCAGCGTAGCTCAGGCCGACCGTCGCCCCTTCGCGCAGAAACGCCTCGGTGATCCCCCACGCGATCGAGCGTTTATTCGCAACGCCGAAGACCAGCGCGTTCTTTCCTTCCAGTATGCCCATCGTCTGCCTCCTTGAGTGTTTGGTGAGTGTAACACGCCGCGCGGCGATCTGTTGCGGACAGGGCGCTGGCCGGTGGGTGGGCTGGCAGCCGCTGCGCCGGAGCGTGCGCGCCAGTATACCGCGTCAGGGCCGGACGATCACCGGGGTGCCGATCTCCGCCCAGCCGTACAGCCAGCGCGCGTCAGGGGTGCGCAAATTCACGCAGCCGTGGGACATCGGGTGGCCGAAATTGTCGTGCCAGTACGTCCCATGCAGCCCGTAGCCCTGGTAGAAGTACATCACCCAGGGCACGTCGGGCAGGTAGTAGTCCGGCCCGGCCATCGTCTGCGCGGGTAGCTTGTGGTAAATCTTGAAATTGCCCTGGACGGTCGGCGTTTTGGGCAGGCCGGTCGAGGCGACCAGCGTGCGCAGCAGGCGGCCGTTCTCGTAGACCTCGACCTCCTGCGCGCCCAGGCGCACGACGATCTTCTTGCCGCTCGTCGCGGAGAGGCCCAGTTGCGCCAGGTCTTCTTCCTGGTAGCGGCTGAAGCGGTAGATATAGCTCGCGTTGGCAGGCGGGATCGGGATGGTGAGCCGCTGCCCGACGCTGATCAGATCGGGGTTGGGCAGCGCGTTGACCGCGACCAGCGTTTGCAGCGGCACGTCGTACAGGTAGCTGATGCCGAGCAGGTTCTCGCCGGGCTGGACGATATGCGGGCGCCCCCGCACGCGCGGGATGGCTGACGTTGGGCCGGGGGTCGGGCTGGGGGTGGGGCTGGGCGACGGCGTGACGGTCGGCGGGGGCGGCGGCTCCGGCGGCAGGATCGCGGGGTTGGCCGGGCAGGGCCGCGCGCCGCCGTTAAAGCTGCCGCCGCCGGTCAGCGGGGTCAGCGCGCCGCTCGCCACGTCGAGCGCGGCCAGGCGCACGTCGCCCGGCCCGCCGACCGAGACCAGCAGCCGCGCCGCGTCGAGCCACGACCACGCGATCTCGGCCTCGTCTCCGGCGCGCAGCGGTAGTGGCCCCGGCTGCTCGAAGTCGAGCAGGTACAGGTCGGCGGTCTGGGGATCGGCCAGGTCGTCCCACGCGCTGAAAGCGATCCGCACGCCCGCCGGGTCGAATACCGGCCAGACCTCATGGCCCAGGGCTATTTCCGGCGGCAGGACCGGGAACTCGCCCAGGTCCGCGCCCTCGCCCTGCACGATCGTCAGCATCAGCCGCCAGCGATCGGCTTGCTCGGCGGCGATTTGACCCGCGTAGATGACCTGGCGGCCATCCGGCCCCCAGGCGGGCGAGGTCGCGCGCCCCCAGCCGCTGGTCAGCGGGCGCTGGCGGCTGCCATCGGCATCCATCAGCCAGATCGCCGGGACGCCCCCGCCGCGCGTCGAGACGAACGCGATCGTGCTGCCGTCCGGGCTGAAGACCGGCGCGAAGTTCATCCCTTCCGAGTCGGTCAGCGCGACCGCCGCGCCGCTGTCGAGCCGCTGCGCGACGATCTGGAAGCGCCCGCTCGCGTCCGAAGCGTAGATCAGCGTCTGCCCATCCGGCGAGCAGGATGGCTCGCGCTCGTTCGAGGCCGCGCCGGTCAGCGCGCGGACTGTGCCATCCGGCAGCAACAGGAAAATATCCTCCTGGCCGCGCCGGTCGCTATAGAAGACCACCGGCGGGTCGGGCGGCGTGGATGTCGCGGTCGGCGGCGCGGGGGTGCTGCTCGGCGGTGGGATCGCCGGCGAGGGCTGTGTGGGCGGGCGATAGGTCGCGATCGCGGTGTTGGTCTGCTGGATCGCGTCCGGCGACGGGGTGGCCGAAGCGTCCGGCGTAGCCGTCGGCGACGGCGTGCGCGTGATGGTTGGCGTATCGCTCGGCAACGGCGTGTAGCTGGCGACGCGCACCGGGCGCGTCGGCGTCGGCTGGAGCAGCGAGGCGCGCGGTGAAGCTTCGGCGGGCGCGCCGCACGCGCTGAGCGCAACGGCGAGGCTCAGCAGGATTGCGGCGAGAGACGCTTTCCACGCGCCTGAACGCTTCACGGCGACACTCCTGCTTCGGTGACGACTCTCCCCGCTAAAGCGGGGAGCTTCCCAGAGCACGCTCGC
>DAOKYY010000042.1:0-10374 GCA_035325905.1 Aggregatilineaceae bacterium
ACCCGCTGCTGATCGGCGGCAACCCGTTCGACGCGCCGTCGATCTACGCCATGATTCACTATCTGGAGCGCGAGTGGGGGATCCACTACGCGATGGGCGGCACCGGCGCGATCGTTCAGGCGCTGGGCCGTCTGTTCGCCGAGCTGGGCGGGCGCGTGCGGCTCAATACGAGCGTCGCCGAGATCACCGTGGACGAGCGCAAGCGGCGCGTGACCGGTGTCCGCCTCGCGGACGGCACGTGGCACCCAGCCGATTACGTGGTGTCGAATGCGGACGTGGCGTTCACCTACCGCAACCTGATCCCGGAACAGTATCGGCGCAAGTACACCAACCGGAAAATCGACCGGATGAAGTACAGCATGTCGCTGTTCGTGATCTACTTCGGCACGAAGCGCCAGTACCGCGACCAGGGGCTGGCGCATCACAACATCATCCTCGGCCCGCGTTACAAGGGCCTGCTGACGGACCTGTTCGCGCGCAAGCATCTGGCCGGCGATTTCTCGCTGTACCTGCACATGCCCAGCCTGACCGATCCGTCGGTCGCGCCGCCCGGCCACGAAACCTTTTACGCGCTGTCGCCCGTCCCGCATCTTGAGTCGGGCGTGGACTGGGCGCAAGCCGCGCGGCCCTATCGCGACGCGATCATGCAGTTCCTGGAGGACAACTACCTGCCGGACCTTCAGGCGAATCTCGTAGCCGAGCACTTTGTCGACCCGCGCCATTTCCATACCGCGCTCAACAGCCACAAGGGGGCGGCTTTCTCGCTGCAACCGGTCCTCACGCAGTCGGCATGGTTCCGGCCGCATAATCGCTCGGAGGACTTCGAGAACCTGTACTTCGTTGGCGCGGGGACGCATCCGGGCGCGGGCCTGCCGGGCGTGCTGTCGTCCGCCATCATCGCCGAGAACCTGATCGGCGATCCGGTTGCCGAAGCGGTGCCGAGCCTCGTCGCGGCCAGGAGCCTGGGCGCGTGACGTATTTCGGGTTTCTGCTCCGCTTTCTGGTGATCCCGATCGCCGTGTTGCTGGTCTTGACCTACCGCGACCGGCGGCAGGGGCGCGCGCTGCCGCCTGCGCTCGGATCGCTATCGCCGTGGGCGGCGCTCGCGGTTCTGATCGTGATCGCGGTCGTCTACACCGCGCCGTGGGACAACTACCTGGTCGCAACCGAGGTGTGGGGGTACGACCCCGCGCTCGTGACCGGCATTACCCTCGGCTGGGTTCCGCTGGAAGAATACGTCTTCTTCGCGCTTCAACCAGTGCTGGCCGGTCTCTGGCTGGTGTTTCTGGCGCGACGCGTGCCGCTTGGCCCCGTCACGCCCCGCCCACGTCTGCGCGCCGTGGCAACAGGGGCTACTGGCGCGACGTGGCTTGCGTCCGCGATCGTGCTGCTGTCGGGATGGGCGCCAGGGACCTATCTCGCGCTGCAACTGGTCTGGGCGCTGCCGCCCATCGGTCTTCAGCTTGCGTTTGGCGCGGACATCCTGTGGAGCTATCGCCGCCTGGTCGTCCTGGGAATCGGCCCGGCCACGCTCTACCTTAGCGCCATGGACACGCTTGCCATCCACAGCGGCACGTGGACCATCAATCTGGACCGCTCGCTTGGCATCCTGCTCGGCGGGACGCTGCCGCTTGAAGAAGCCGTCTTCTTCCTGCTGACGAACACCCTGCTTAGCTTTGGGCTAGTCCTGGCGCTGGCAAGGGAAGGCACCCGACGCCTGCCCGCGCCGGTTCTCAACCGGCTGGTCAAGCGCGACCGGGAGCCGTTCCCATCACGGTAGGTCATCCACAGTCTTTTTGACTTTCTAGACGGCAGGAATCCACCCCTGAGGCGAGGGGTTCAGCCTGCACCCGTTGACACGCAGAATAAACGGTTGTATGCTGTAGTTAAAGGCTTAACTATGGCCGGTTCTCTTTTTTTCTTCGACTCGTTAACCGCTTAACTATAAGTTTGGAGAGCAAGAGTGCCTACCTTACAGGATGTCGCGCGGCGCGCCGGGGTCTCGACCGCTACCGTCTCCAAAGTCCTCTCGAACACGCCCTACTTCACCGAAGAGACGCGCCGCAAAGTTATGCACGCCGTCGACGAGCTGGGCTATGTCCCAAACCTGGCGGCGCGCGCCCTGGCCGCCGGCAAGACCCATATCGTCGCGGTGGTCTTCCCCTACGTCTACGAGCCGATTTTCAGCGACCCGCTGACGCTCCGCATTCTCGGCGGGATCGAGTCCGTCATCACGCAGCGCGGGTATAACATGCTGCTCAGCACGCCGCGCCTGTCCCGCGCCGCGCCGGACGCGCACTATCTCCAACTGGTGCAGAGCGGCTATCTGGACGGCCTGATCGCGATCGACAACGTGCCGGAAGTGTCCGTGATTGACGTGGCGCGCGAGAAAGGGCTGCCCTCGGTGGTGATCGGCTACGACGTTCGCGACGGCGATAACTGGGTGCACAGCGACGACGTTTCCGGCGGCGAGCAGATCATGACGCACGTGCTGGAGCTGGGGCACCGCGCCATCGGCCTGATCACCGTGCCGGAAAACATCAACATGGCGCTGGAGCACCGGCTCAAGGGGCTGCGCACGGTGGCTGAGGCCGCCGGGCTGGACTTCGACCGGCTGCCACGCGCCGACGGGGATTTTTCGACCACAAGCGGCGCGGCGGGCGCCGCCGATCTGCTCAGCCGCCACCCGGAGCTGACCGCGCTGATCTGCCTCAACGACCGCATGGCGCTGGGCGCGATCCAGCAAGCCCGGCTGATGGGCCGCCGCGTGCCCGGCGACCTGACCGTGACGGGCTATGACGACATCCCCGCCGCCGCCAGCTTCGCGCCACCGCTGACGACGATCGATCAGCGCGCCCCGGAAAGCGGCCAGACCGCCGCGCACATGCTGTTCGACATCCTCGCAGGCGCCACACCTGACAACGCCGTGCTCCCGGTCCGGTTCGTTGAAAGGGAATCCACCGCCGCGCCCTACTCCGCTCCTGACTCTGTCCCTAACCGATCGGTCGCATCGATGCTCCCTGAGCCAAGAGAGGAGGACACAGCCGACTGACAACCGAGGCGCTACGTAAGGAATCCGCCGGAACCATCCGCCCGCGCGGCTGGATGGCAAGCAAACACAACAGATGCTTTCGGTCTTTTAAGGAGAGGTGCCATGTCCAGTTCCAAGTTCTCCAAGCGCAGCCTTTTCGTGACGTTGCTGATCGCCGTGGTGCTCGCGCTCCCCGCTGGTCTGACCGCCGCGCAGGGGCCGGAATACGTCACCTACAACTCGATGCACGGCGACCCCAAGCCGCGCGCCTTCGACGAAGAAATGGTCGCCATGTGGAACGAGGCTCACCCGCTGGTGCCGGTGGAGCACTCGATCATCGCGCACGAAGACTTCAAGCAGGCCATCCGCGCCTATCTGACCGCCGAACCGGCCCCTGACGTGCTGACCTGGTTCGCTGGCGAGCGCGCCCGGTTCTTCATCGACAAGGGCCTGATCGCGGACATTTCCGATGTCTTCGCCGATTACGGCTTCAACGAGGCGTATGCGCCGGGCTTCGTCGCGCTGGCCTCGGTGGATGGCAAGCAATACTTCCTGCCAACCTCGTACTACTGGTGGGCGGTCTACTATCGCCCCTCGCTGTTCGAGCAGGCCGGGATCACCAAAGTCCCGGAGACCTGGGAAGAGTTCCTGGGCGCGTGCGACACGCTCAACGCGGCGGGGATCACCCCCATCACGATCGGCACCCGCTATCCGTGGACGGCGGCTGCCTGGTTCGACTATCTCAATATGCGTATCAACGGCCCGCAGTTCCACATCGACCTGATGCTGCTCAAGGAGTCCTACACCGACGAACGCGTCAAAGCCGTCTTCGCCAAGTGGCAGGAGCTGTTTGATCACAACTGCTTTATTGAAGACGCCGCCGCATACGCCTGGCAGGAAGCCCTGACGCCGATGACTGAAGGCACGGCGGCGATGTACCTGATGGGCCAGTTCATCGTCGACTCGTACCCCGACGAGCTGGAAGCGGACCTCGACTTCTTCCGCTTCCCGATCATCGACCCCAGCGTGCCAATCGGCGAGGACGCCCCAACCGACGGGTACTTCATGGCGGCGAACGCGCGCAACCTGGATGGTGGCAAGGAATTCCTGGCCTTCATCGGCTCGCTGGAGATGCAGCAGAAGGCGTTTGACGAGATGGGCCGCCTGCCCACCCGCACTGATGTCGATGTGAGCGGCGCGTCGCCCGCCACCCAGAAGGGCATCGAGCTGATCCAGACCGCAGACTATGTCGCGCAGTTCTACGATCGCGACACGACCGCCCCCATGGCCGAGGCCGGGCTGAACGGGTTCTCCCAATTCTGGAGCGATCCGTCCTCGATTGACCAGATTCTGGAAGACCTTGAGGCCGAGCGCCTGCGTATCCTGGAAGAAACGGCCGAGTAAGCCCTCCCGTTCACCGGTCAGGCCCCCCTGACGTTTGGGCACGGTCATCCAACTCACGGGTGGCCGTGCCGCTCCAAACCATCGTCACAAGGAGCGGACTATGGCTACAGCAGTGAAAGCGCGGAATTTGCGGGAGCCGCTGGATTTCGCCAACGCGAATTTTCTGGGGCTGATCTTCGCGGTCGTCGTCCTGGTCACGTTTATCTTCATGCCCTGGATGTGGACGGAAATCAAGTATAACGGCGCGCGCCTGATGTCCGATGTGCTGACCGGGGGCAGCCTGAAGAACTTCAGCACCTGGCAGATCGTCCTGATCCCGCTCGCCGCGCTGCTGACTATGGGCTTCTCTCTATGGGGGCTGCTAACCCCGCATCGAGGCGCGCTCGCCTCCATCCTGACCATGGGGTTCGGTGTGCTGGGGCTGGTGTACTACGCTGATCTCTATTTCGTCCGCGAGGGCGAGGTGGCGGAATACATCCGCGCCAATATTGGCACCGGCTCGCAGGTGGTGTTTGTCGCGCTGGTGGGACTGGTCGCCCAGGTCATCCTGCTGGTTCCCAACCTGAACATCGCCGCGCAGCGGATCAGCCGGCGGCTCGCGGCGCTCAGGCCGCCGGTGCCGCAGAAACTGATTCCTTACCTGTTCCTGGCCGTGCCGCTGGCTCTGTACCTGGTCTGGATCATCGCGCCGACGGTCTACACGTTTTATCTGAGTCTGACCAACTGGGACGGCGTCAGCACGCCGGAATACGTCGGCTTGCGAAATTACGAAGTCCTCTTCAAGCAAAGCGCGCTGGCTGAAGCGTTGGGCAACAACCTGCGCTGGCTGGTCGCGTTCGTCACCGTGCCGACCACCCTGGGGCTGGGGCTGGCCCTGATCTTCAATACGGACATGCGCGGCGGGCGCTGGTACAAGGTCAGCTTCTACTCGCCGCTGGTGCTGTCGTGGCCGGTGATCGCGCTGGTCTGGTCGTGGGTCTATCACCCGACCAAGGGGTTGATTAACTCGCTGCTGATCCAGGGTGGGATCACCGAGAACCCGCCTGGCTGGCTGGCGGATCGCGACCTGGCGATCTACTGCATCATCGCGGCGGCGACCTGGCGCCAGGTCGGCTACGTGATGGTGCTGTACCTGGCGGGGCTGAAAAACGTCGATCCGACTCTGATCGACGCCGGGCTGGTGGACGGCGCGAACCGCTGGCAGTTATTCCGGCATGTGATCCTGCCGCTGCTGGCGCCGGTGACGACGATCGTCTTCATTATCTCGGTGATTGACTCGCTGCGCTCCTTCGACCTGGTGCAGGTCATGACGCGCGGCAACCAGGGGACGCGCGTGCTGGCGAACTACATGTATATCGAGGCGTTCAACAACTACCGGATGGGCTACGGCGCCGCGATCGCGGTCGTGCTGTTCACGATCAGCATCATCTTCGTCGGTTTCTACCTGTGGCGCACCCTCAGAGACGAGCTGGAGTATTAGCCATGGCGACCCTCGCCCGCACCCAGAACGCCAGCCAGGTCAGCGGCGTCGCGCCCATGCGCGAGCGCTTCAACCGCGCGGCCAAGTACATCCTGCTGACGATGTTCACGCTGACATGGCTGCTGCCGCTGTTCGCCACCTTGCTGACTTCGTTCCGCACGATGGATGACATCACGCTCAACGGGTTCTGGAGCATCCCGCGCGAATTCGTGTACCAGAACTTCATCGAGGCGTGGACCGCGGCGCGCGTCCGGCAATACCTGCTTAACAGCTTCATCATCACCATCCCGTCGCTGTTGGGGATGCTGTTCCTCTCGTCGCTGAGCGCCTATGCCCTCGCCCGCTTCAAGTTCAAGGGCAACCTGCTGATCTACTTCATGTACGTCGCCGGAACCATGCTGCCATTCCAGATTCTGCTGCTACCGGTCTTCCGCCTGACCAACCGGCTTGGGCTGTACGACACCTACGGCGCGCTGATCCTGATTCACATCGCGTTCCAGCTTGGCTTCTGCACGTTCGTGATGCGTAACTTCATGCGCACCGTGCCGGGCGAGATTCTCGACGCGGCACGGGTCGATGGCTGCGGCGAGTTCCGTATCTACGGGCAGATTATGCTGCCGCTGAGCCTGCCCTCGCTCGCGGCGCTGGCGACGCTGGAATTCACCTGGGTCTTCAACGACTTTCTGTGGGCGCTAATTCTGCTCCAGTCGGACTCGCTGCGCCCGGTCACGGCGGGGCTGGCGACGCTCCAGGGGCAGTACGTCACCGATTGGCCGCTGATCACCGCCGGCGCGCTGCTGGCGACCCTGCCGACGGTGTTCGTGTTTATCTTCTTGCAGCGGTATTTTATTCAGGGGCTGACCCTCGGATCGGGCAAGTAATCGGTGGCGCGCTGCGCGCCTTCGCAGTGAAAGGATACTGGTTTGCGCACCCTCATTCCGTTCAACGACGGCTGGCTGTACCACCCTGAGCCGGTGGACGACACCGCGCCGGACAGCCGCTTCGAGCCGGTGACGCTCCCGCACGCCAACGTCGTGCTGCCGCATCACAACTTTGACAACGCCGAATACCAGTTCGTCTCGACCTATCGCCGGCGCTTCACGCCGCCGGAGCTTGAGCCAGGGCAGCGCCTGTTTGTCGATTTCGAAGGCGCGATGATCGCCTCGACCGTCGCGTTGAACGGCGTGCGGCTGGGCGAGTATCGCGGCGGGTTCACGCCGTTCTCGTTCGACCTGACCGATCAGCTTGTTCCCGGCGAGAATCTGCTGACCGTGCATCTCGACTCGCGCGAGCGCACCGACATCCCGCCCTACGGCTTCGTGGTCGATTACCTGACGTTCGGGGGAATCTACCGCGAGGTCGCGCTGCGCGTGGTCGATGCCTGTCACATCGAGGACGTTTTTGTCCAGACGCGTGACGTGCTGACCGGGCAGCCGCGCGTCGCCGCCGACACGACGCTGCGCAACCTGACCAACGCGCCGCGCGCGCTGACGCTGCGCGCCGAACTGCTCGACGCGCAGGGGCAGCGCCTCGCGGACGCCACCGAAGCGATCGCGCTGGCGCCCGGCGAGGCGCTTTACACATTGGAGATGCAGGCGTCCGGCGTCCGGCGGTGGACGCTCGACAACCCGGCGCTCTACACGCTGCGCGTCACGCTGGCAGAACGCGGCGCACTCACTGACTGCGTGGACACCCGGTTCGGCTTCCGCGAAGCGCGCTTTGAGCCGGATGGCTTTTACCTCAACGGCGAGCGCCTGCCGCTGATCGGCCTCAACCGCCACCAGACCTATCCGTACATCGGCGCGGCGGCCCCGGCGCGCTTGCAGCGTCGCGACGCCGAGATCGTCAAGTGGGAGCTGGGCTGCAATCTCGTCCGCACCTCGCACTACCCGCAGTCGCGCCACTTCCTGGATCGGTGCGATGAGATCGGGCTGCTGGTCTTCGAGGAAATCCCCGGCTGGCAGCATATCGGCGACGACGACTGGAAGCAGCTCAGCCTGGACTATTTGCGCGCCATGATCGTGCGCGACCGCAGCCGTCCCGCGATCATTCTGTGGGGCGTGCGGGTCAACGAATCGCCCGACGACGAGGCGTTTTACACCGCGACCAACGCGCTCGCCCGCCGCCTCGACCCGACGCGCCAGACCGGCGGGGTGCGCTACTTCCAGGACAGCCAGTTTCTGGAAGACGTGTTCACCTACAACGACTTCTCCAACACGGTTGTCGAGCCGAAGCACACGCCGCACATGGTCACTGAGTTCAACGGGCATATGTTCCCGACCAAGAGCTGGGACCAGGAGGAGCGCGCCGTCGAGCACGCCCTGCGCCACGCCCGCATCCAGGACCGGCAGATCGGGATGCCGGACGTGGTTGGCGCGATCGGGTGGTGCGCCTTCGACTACAACACCCATCAGGAATTCGGCTCCGGCGACCGCGTCTGCTATCACGGCGTGATGGACATCTTCCGCCTGCCGAAATACGCCGCTTACTTCTACGGCAGCCAGATCGACCCGGCGCGGCGCGTCGTGCTCCAGGCGGCGACCGTCTGGTCGATGGGCGATCGCAGCGGCGGCGGGGTGAACCCGCTGGTCGTGTTCAGCAATTGCGACGCGATTGAGGTCTTCATCGGCGACGAGCGGATCGGGCGCTTCTCCCCTGACCGGGAAACCTTCCCGCATCTGCCGCACGCGCCCTATGTGATCCCGATGCCGCAGCAGCACTTGACGTGGGGGCGGACCCTGCCCGACCTGCGCCTGATGGGTCATCTGAACGGCGAGGCCGTCGCGGAGCAGCGCATCGCCGCCGACGGCCTGCCGCGCGCGCTGGCGCTCGCAGCGGACCACGGCGAATTGATCGCGGACGGCGCCGATATGACCCGCGTCGCGTTCCGCATCGTGGATCGTTTCGGCAACCGCCTGCCGTACACCAACCAGGTCGTGACGCTCGAAGTCGAAGGCCCGGCGGACCTGATCGGGGAGAATCCGTTCGCGCTGGCCGGAGGGCAGGCGGCGGTCTATCTTCGCGCGCGGCGCGAGCCGGGCGAGGTGCGTATCCGCGCGACCACGCCGCGCCTGCCCCCGGCGGAAGTCACAATCCGCCTGCGCGGCATTTGAGCATATTCAGTCCCGCCAGGCGCACACAGCCGCATAAGCCGGGAAAAAACCTCCTGGGCGGCCTGCCCAGGAGGTTTTCAGTCTCCGCCGGGCGATGCGCGCCCGGTTTATGCGACATACCGGTTACTCGTACAGAACCGCCGCGATCTCTTCGTCGTCGATGTTCGTGGCGTCGTACCAGTAGAAGCCGGTGTCGATCTGCTCAGGCAGTTCTTCACCGCGCAGCGCCATCACCGCCGCCTCGACGGTGCGATAGCCGATGCCGATCGGGTTCTGGGTAATCGCGCCCTCCATCACGCCGGAGCGAATCGCATCCATCTGCGCCTGCCCGGAGTCGTAGCCGATCACCACGAGATCGCCTTCCATGCCCAGCTCTGTCACGGCGTTCAGAACGCCGATGGCCGAGCCTTCGTTGGCGCCGAAGAAGCCCTTGAGATCCGGGTGCGCCAGGATGATCGCCTTCGCCAGGTCGGTCGAGCGCAGGTGGTCGCCGCCGCCGTACTGGACGTCCACGATCTCGATGTCGGGATACTCTTCCTCGATCCGGTTCACAAAGCCGTCCACGCGGTCGATGCCGGTGCGGCTGGTCTGGTCATGCGCGATCACGGCCACCTGCCCCTCGCCGCCGATCAGCTCCGCCATCTTGTCCGCCGCCAGCGCCGCCGCCGCGACGTTATCCGTCGCCGCCGTCGTGAGCGGGATATCGCTGTCCACGCCGGAGTCAAAGGCGATCACCGGGATGCCTTCTTCCTGGGCGCGCTCCAGCAGCGGGATCGCGGCCTGGCTGTCCAGCGCGGCGAAGCCCAGCGCGTCGGGGTCCTTGTCGAGCGCAGTCTGGAGCATTTCCATCTGCTTATCGACCTGCGACTCGGACTCCGGGCCTTCGAAGGTGATGGTCACGCCGCACGCCTCGGCAGCCTGCTCAGCGCCGAGCTTAACCGCCTGCCAGAACTGGTGCTGGAAGCCCTTCGAAATCAGCGGGATATAGTATTCCTCGGCCTCGATCTCAGCGCGGTTTTCTTCGGTGCAGTACGGCACCCACTCAGCCTCTTCCTCAGGCTCTTCAGTCGGCTCAGGGGTGCTGTCGCTCTGCGGATAGACGACGCCCACGGAGAGGGTCAGCGCAAAAACCAGAACAAAAAGCATGGCAAACAGTCTGCTGAGTTTCATGTTATTTTGTCTCCCTCAGATCACCTGAAGTCGTACGATGGTTGGTTCCTTGCTGCGGTCATGCAAAGTGCCAGGATAGGGGTTAGTCCTGCGCCCCTGGATCGCCCGCCCGATCGCGAGCGCGCTGGCCTGGCGATGGCAGAGCTGGCCGGTTGTCCTCCTTTCTATTCGTCATG